>JAJVIO010000080.1 GCA_022071975.1 Planctomycetota bacterium | reverse complement strand
GACTTCGCCAAGGCTTCCGACGCCGCTGAAGCTTTGTCGGACAAGTCGTCGGATGGGTCTGGGTCCGCGTCTCCGTCGCCCGATTCGCTGGACTTCGCGCCACGGAAGGCCGAGCCGTGAGCCCTGCCAGTCGCGCGCCGGTAGGTCAGGTGCACCAGCTCAACCGGCCGCGTGACGAAGGTCTGCAGCACCGGCTTGAATCCCTGCTCACCAGTCAAGTCGCTGCGCGACCAGACCATGTCGCCCGGTTCGATCTCCTCAATCGGTTTCGTGGCCTGCTCGCCGTCTGCGCCCTGGACCACAACCTGAGTGCCGGCAACGAAGCACATGTTGGTTGTCTTGCCGAGCTTCTTCATGTCGTTCATCTTCTCGGCGACATCTGCGGCGGGCTGGATTCGCCCCGTGCAACTTTTTGCTTGTTGCCTGCGTTCCTCTTCGAACCAGTGGCGTCTTTACGACGAACTTGCATGGCTGAAGGTGACAACAAGTCGATGGTTTTCCGCACCAGCGCAGAGTTCCTGCGCCGCTTCCGCGAATTGGACGGGCTGATTGATGCCGCGTGCGCGCGCGGGGAAACCTACAAGCGCAAGCGCGAGCCCAAAAACGCGGGCGACGCGGCCGTGGAACACTCGGAACTCTGCCAGCAGATGCAGGACCTGATCCTGGATGAAATCGAGCGCCACTGGGGGCCGCTGCTGCTGGACGACGACCCCACGCGGCCGGAATTCCCCGACGACTGGCGGCTGCAGTTCTTCGGCCGCCTGCTGCGCATCAGCTACCGCGAACGCGCGGCGTACAAGGGGGAGTGAGGCTTCCTCAGAGGCGGTCAGCCGGCTGTGGCACGGCTGTCCCCGCTCGATATCGCGCAAATCGGGATTGGCAGAAAGGCAGTTAGGCGCGGAGCGCTGTCACAAATGTTAGCCCCCGCCGGTTGGTGCCAAGCGCAGCGCGGCGCCAACAAGGCGGGGGTTATAAGCAGAAGAAATGGAGAGGCGCGGATGCGCCGGCACAACGGCCGTTTGCGGCCGATCGGTTTGCGCAGCAAACGAACCTGCGGAACGCATGCGTATCGCAGGAGCCGCGATCGAGCCGCCAGTGTGTCGGCGCATCCGCGCCTTGGGCTCACCGTCTACGACAACCCCCACCGACCGCGAGACGCGGTCGGTGGGGGCTTCCATTGTATCGGCGCTCCGCGCCGCACTGCGAGGCCACTGTTTGGCGGCTTCACGGGCGATGCCATGTGCTTGAAGCACATGGCACTACTCACGCGCTGGCCTGCCCGCTGTAGCTTCAGCGAAGGCGGGAAGCGCGTGCCACTGCGCGTGCCACTTACAGCATCTCGATGCTTACGGCCACCGCGTTGCCGCCGCCTAGGCACAGGCCTGCGAGGCCGGTCTTGAGCTTGCGGGCCTTCAGGGCGTGGATCAGCGTGGTCAGAATGCGGCTGCCGCTGCTGCCGATCGCGTGGCCCAGCGCCACCGCGCCGCCGTTCACGTTCACCTTGTTCGGGTCCAGCTTCATCACGCGGGTCAGCGCGACTGCGGCCACGGCAAACGCCTCGTTGAACTCCAGCAGGTCGTAAGCGTTCACATTCACGCCCGTCTTCTTCTCTAGGTTCTTCACGGCCTCCACGGGCGCCATCATCACCCACTTGGGCTCGACGCCGCCGGTGGCGTAGCCGGTGATGCGGGCCAACGGCTTCAGGCCCAGGGCCTTGGCGCGGTCTTCGGAAACCACCAGCAGTGCGCTGGCGCCGTCGTTCACGCTGGGGGCGTTGCCCGCGGTCACGGTGCCGTCTTTCTTGAAGGCCGGGCGCAGCTTGCCCAGGCCCTCGACCGTGGTGTCGGCGCGCGGGGTTTCGTCGGTGTCGAACACCGTGACCTCACCCTTGCGGCCCTTGATCTCGAGCGGCGCGATTTCCTCCTTGAAGGCGCCTTCCTTGATGGCGCGCAGGGCCTTCATGTGGCTCTGGTACGAGAACTCGTCCTGGTCGGCGCGGCTGACCTTGTACTCCTCGGCCACCAGCTCGCCGGTGATGCCCATGTGAAAGTCGTTGTACTTGTCCCACAGGCCGTCGTGGATCATCAGGTCGGTCAGCTGCCCGTGGCCGAGGCGCAGGCCGGCGCGCGCGGCCGGGATGGCGTAGGGCGTGTTGGTCATGCTTTCCATGCCGCCGGCGATGATCACCTCGGCGTCGCCGGCGCGGATGGCCTGGGCGGCCAAAGCGACGGACTTGAGTCCGCTGCCGCACACCTTGTTCACCGTGAATGCAGGCGTCTTGTCGGGCAGGCCGCCGAACAGCGCGGCCTGGCGGGCCGGGTTCTGGCCCAGGCCGGCCTGCAGCACGTTTCCCATGATGACCTCGTCAACCAGCTCGGGCTTGATGCCGGAGCGTTCGACAACGGCCTTGACGACGTGCGCGCCAAGCTCGGTCGCGGAGAAGGGCGACAGGGTGCCCTGGAACTTGCCGGTGGGGGTGCGAACGGCCTGGCAGATAACGGCGTTGGTCATGGTTCTCTCATCTCGAAAGTCGGTGAAAGGCGGCACTGTAGCACTGAGTGTAACAGAGGGGAGAGGCGAAAACGTCCCGGGGCGGGCTTGAGGAATCGTGTGATATGGAACAGTCGAAGTAGAAAGCAGTGCCGTAGGTCCTGAATGACCAACCGGTCAAAAATTTTCGTTTTCGGGGTAGTTTTTGGTGCAATTTCTCACGTAAAGGCGGTATTAATGGTCTAACTAGATGGTCAGTCACCCGAGGCGGGCGCCTAGACCAAGGGGTAAAATCATGAAACGTGTGGATAGTCACAACATTGGGCGCGCGGACAGAAACGCCTTCGAAGCGGCCGCCCTGCCGCTGATGGACTACCTGTACTTCAAGGCACTCAAACTGACTCGCAATGCCAATGATGCCGAAGACCTCGTACAGGACACCTACACGCTGGGCCTGCGCAAGTTCCACATGTACGAAGAGGGCACGAACCTGAAGGCCTGGCTTTCGCGCCTGCAGTTCAACCTCTACATCTCGCAGTATCGCCGCCGCCGCAAGCGCCCTGATGGCGCAAGCATCGCCGGTATGGAAGAAACCGTCCGCGACCGCGAGCATGTTGAGCACGACGCCGAACTGCTGGAAATGCAGCCTGACGAGATGCTGCACACGGATTCGTTCATCGAAAACCTCTCCAACGGCTTCCGCGGCGGCCTGGCCGAAATGGATGAGCGCTACCGTGACGTGCTGCTGTTGAACGTGGTGGGCGAAAAGAGTTACAAAGATATCGCGGAAACCCTGCACGTACCGGTCGGCACGGTGATGTCACGCCTTTCGCGCGCCAAGGCATTCCTGCGAGAGTATTTTGAAAGCCAGCCCACGGCCGCGTAAGCGCTCGCGCCTGTTTTCACGGGGTCTTCCTTGGTAACAATGACGCCATGGAAGACCCCGTTGCAATTTCCTTCAGCACGTTTGATCGCATCGCGGCCGCGGAACTGGTCAACCCGCAACCCCTGGAAGACGACCCGCCGGAGCGACGCCGCGTTGAGCACTTGCTCCTGCGGACCGGCCGCCCTCTGCCGCGCGTGGTGGTGCTGGGCCGCAACCTGGCGCAGGTCTGCCGGCTGGTGGATCAGCAGGGTGGCGCGGCCGTCGGCGTTGACGGCGGGGCGAACGTGATCGCGCTTGCGCGCCACCAGTACCCGGCGGGCGAGTTCCTGCAGGGCGACCTGCGCCGGCTGCCAGTGGAAAGCAACACCTTTGACGCGGCCTGGACCAGCACGGTGCTGGCGCACATTCCGCGCGCGGGCGTCACTGATGCGTTGACATCCGTGCATGCCACGCTGCGTCCGGGAGGGCTGCTGCACGTACGTCTGCCGCTGGGTGACGAAGAGGGCTTTGAGCAGACGTCGCACGGGATGGTGTACCGCGCGCGCTGGAACGCCGGGCAGTTCAGCAGAGTGATCAGCGCGCTGGACTTCTCGCTGCTTGAATCCGAAACGCTGGCTGACGACGAACTGGGCATGATCTTCCGCCGGGAGTACTAGCGCTTGAGAACCGAGAACCGCGAGTTGCTGGAAAGCGGCCTGGACGCCCTCGGGCTTGAGGCCGCGCCCGGGGCGCTGGAGCTGCTGATCGGCTATCACGACTTCCTGCTCGAGTACAACCAGCAGGTCAACCTGACCGGTTTCCGCGACGAGCGCGAATCGCTGGTCAAGAACCTGCTGAACGCGCTGGGCCCCTGGCGGCATGTTGACGCGTCAAGGGCCACGGCCGACATCGGCAGCGGCGGCGGCATGCCGGGCGTGCCGCTCGCCATCATGCTGGGCATGGAGCGCATGGCGCTGGTGGAAACCAAGAACAAGAAGTGCGAGTTTCTGCGCGCGGCCTGCGCGAAGTTTGCCCCGCGGGTTGAAGTGCTGCAGCAGGACGCCCACGAGATCAAGCGCAGCTTCGGCCAGATCGTCAGCATCGCCTACGGCACGCTGGCCAAGCTGCTGCAGGCCACGGCAAACATGCGCGCGCCGGGAACCCGGGTGCTGGCCTGGAAGGGGCGGCTCGAGGCCGTGAAGACCGAGATCGCCGAGTGTCGCAAGGGCCAGCGCAACTGGAAAGTCGAGCCCTTCGATGTGCCCGGCCTCGATGCCGAGCGGCATCTCTGCATTCTGCAGGTTTAGCCGACGTAATCCTCGTCCTGGGTGATGATCGCGAGCACCCAGTCAAAGTCACCGCTCACTACCTTACTGTTGCAGTATTCGCAGATGCCCGCGCGGTTGATGCGGTCCAGCGGCGCGCCGCAGCTCGGGCAGCTGGCGGGATCGCGCGTTTCGCCGTGCGCGCGGTCGGAACGCCGGATCAGCGTCCAGTATTCGCTGAAGCGCCGGGGCTTGTCTTTGCTGCCGGACACCAGCCGGCCGGAAGAATCGACCTGGTACTCGCGCATGGACGCGTAGATGCGCACGGTGATGGCGTCGAACCAAGCGTCGTGTTCGATCTTGGCGACCACGATCTGGGAGATCTCCAGGCCCTCGATCATCTCGCGAATGCCGGTTTCTCGGTAGCGGGCCATCCAGTAACGCACGGTATCGAACAGCGTGTCCGTGACGTAGGGGCGCATGCGCGGCTCAGACTGCTCGGTCCAGGCCTGTTGCAGCTCGCGGAACATGTGGGCGGCGCGGTTGTTGAACACGTGCCAGTGGAAGCCAGGGTCGCGCATAGCCAGCGAGCGCTTCTGTGCCGCGAGATCCGAGGCGAAAACGGTCGGGCTGCCCGTGCCGACTTCGACGCCGCCCTTGTGGCCGATCGGCGGGCCGACGCGCTCACGGCGCAGGGTTTCGATGCGTCTGACCTGCCAGTCCAGCTGGCCCCCTCCGGTCAGGCTGCCGCAACTCGGGCAGCGCCCGTCGAGGCCGGGCTCTTCGGGTGATCCGCAATTCGGGCAGCCCAGCGCCAGCACCTTCTCGGGTGGCTGGGTGATCGCCGACTTGGGGCGCACGAAGGTCAGGCGCTGTTCCAGGAAGAAACGTGTGGGTGCGCCGGCCGCGCTTTCCACCACGTTGCTGCGGTAGTTCACGACCACGTGGATGCTGTCCTGGGCGACGGATACACGCTGTATTTCAAGCGCGCCGACAATCACCTCGCTGACGGTCGTACCGGACTGCTGTACTTGTTCGCGGATGGCAGGCGCCAGGTAGGGGGCGACAGCAAACTCGCGTGCGTTGCGGCGTGCCATGCCGCCGCGGGACTCATGAAACTTCACATACACCAGCCGGGCGAAGTCCAGGAACAGCACGCGCGAGAAGTTCGGGTCAAACTGCAGTATCTGTTGCACACCCTGCGACTGCCGGCGCTGGGCCTGTTGGCCGTGAAGGATCAGGCCGCGGGTGGTCATCACCTCCTGCTGTTTTTTCTTGTGCCTGCTGTACCAGATGCCGCCGGCCACCACGCCGACCAACAGCAGGATGGCGAAGAACTTGCCGACCGGGCCGGAACTCCAGAGCAGGATGAACAGCCGCACCAGCAGGTAGATCAGCGCGCCGATGCCGTCTCCACCGCCGCCACCTCCACCGCCACCGCCGCCACCTCCACCACCGCCCCCGCTGTACCCGCCGCCACCGCCGAAGCGGGCGTCCAGCTCATGGGCGAACACGCCCGCCACCAGGGGCAGCAGCAGCAGAAACCAGAAATAGAAGCGGCTTCGTCGCATCCGGTCGTCGGTCCTTACGGCAGGCGGATCTGCGGCCTGTCCGGCAGCTCGTTCTTGTCGTCGTCCTGGATCGGGAAGCATTCCTTGCAGCACTCGCCAAGCTTGCGGACTGCGCTGCACACCAGCTCAACGGGATCGCCCTGGTCGGCATTCACCAGCGCGCCCTCGATCTCTCCAAGCTTGCCCTCGTGCAGCTTCTGCTGCATTCCGATATCCGGCATCAACCGTACCGCGCCCTCCAGCACACTGATGTAGAGCAGCACTGCGTTGCGGTCCTTGGTAAGGCTGACGTTTTCCTCGCTCCAGGTCGCGTGGGCGGCTACAGCCACGGCCGCGTTCATGGCCCAGCGCGGAATCAGCAGGCGGCGCAGCGGGTCCACGCGCGACGCCAGCCAGGCCAGCAGTCCTCCGACGGCCGCCGCTTCCAGCAGCATCAGCAGGGCGTCGGGCGCGAACTCGAAGACCAGCGTGTTCAGCCAGTACAGGCCGACGAACATGATGACGGCCGCGGCGGCACCTGCGCGAAGCGCACGACCTTCATAGCGGCTTGAGGCCGGCGCCAGCACCACGATGAACTCGCAGCTGGTCTGGTTTTCAGCTTCCGCGACGGCCTTCTCGATGGCGTCGAGAGCCGCTTCACGCAGCAGAACACGGTTGCGCAGTGCCTTGGCGATGGCTCACCCCCGCGAACAGACTAGAAACACCGGACAGGCGGGGAATCTACAAAAACAGCCCCGGTGTGTAAGAAGCCCAAATCCCGGCATTGCGCATTGCTTTCCCGCGGGCATTGCCCATAGTCCGCGCTTCGCAACGGTGGCGGGGACTGCATGGCACGAAGTGATCCGGAGCCCTTTGACTTTCAACCCGGCCGCGTGCTGGCCGGCAAGTACGTGGTAGCGGAGTTCCTGGGCGGTGGCTGGGAAGGCGAAGCGTACCTGGTTCACGAGCGCACAACGGGTTTTCCGCGCGTCGCGAAGTTCTACTACCCCGAGCGCAACGAGAAGGGCAAGTCGCTGAAAGAGTACGCGAAGCGGCTGGAGAAGCTGTCCGAGCTTGACTGCGTGATACGCTACATGCACAGCGACAGCATCCGCTTCCGGGGCGAAAGGCTGGACTTCATGGTCAGCACCCGGGCGCCCGGCAAGCAGCTCAGCTACTACATCAGGAAGCGCGGCAACCGCCTGCATCCCCTGGAGGCGCTGCTGATCGTGGAGCAGATCGCCGCCGGCCTGGATGCCATCCACGCCCAGGGCATGTACCACGGCGACGTTCATGAAGACAACGTGATGGTGCGCCGAACCGGCATCCACTACGAGGTGCGCTTTCTCGACTTCCTGCACCTGGGGCCGACAACCGTGAAGCGCAAACGCGAGGACGTGTTCGACATGCTGATGCTTCTGCGCGACATGACCGGCGGCAAGACTCGCTACGCACGGCAACCCGAGCTGATCAAGCGCCTGGTCAAGGGCGGCAAGCGGTCTCTGGTCCTCAAGGAATTTCCCACCGCTTTGCGCGTCCGCCAGTTTCTCGCCAACCGCGACGCGCCGGATTTCAAGTGATCACGCCGTTCCGCCGATCAGTCGCCGCGGGTGATCTCCGGCGTGGTCGGCTCGATCCTGGCCTGCTCACCGAAGGGTACCGTCACGCGATACTCACGGCCGGGATAGATAGCGCGCAGGCTGACCTGGTCGCCGGCCGCGGTGTGCTCGATGGTGAACAGAATTATGTATGCCGGCGCGTGGCCTGCGCTGGCAAAGCGCGCCGCCAGCTCGCGGTGCAGGGCCACCTTGTCGCTGATGGCCGTGATGGTGCCGCGCAGTTCGTCCTGCTCGGCGCTGCTCCAGCTGCTGGTCGGCAGGTTTTGCCGTCCAGCCTCAAGCTGGAACTCAAGCTCGATGCCCTTGGCCAGCTCCAGGTCGGCGTCGTCCTGCTCCACGCTCAGGAACAGAACTTCGCGCGGAGTGGGCAGCGCGGCTTGTCGGCCGTTGGCGCGGCGCAGGTCGGCCAGTATCGCCGAGTCCCATTCGCGAGCGATGTCGCCGGCGCCCTTCACAAGCGCGGGTGTAAGCTCGATGCGCGGCAGGGGCTGGCGGTAGTTCACGCTGTCCGTGTGCACCCCGGCATCCAGCGCTCGGTCGATCTGGTCGTACAGAGGTCGCAACTCCATTGCTTCGCCGGGCAGCCGGTCCCGCAGCCTGTCTTCCGCCACGGTGTCCTGGGTCTGCCTGTGTTCCTGCAGTTTGGCGCCGGCGCCAAACGCCATCAGCATGATGAAGCCGATTCCTGCCAGCACGATCACCACCGTGCCGGCCGTGCGCAGCCATGATCTGCGCCGGGGCTGCAGGTAGGCAGGCGCGCTGTACCAGGCGCCATAACCGCCGGGGGCGGCGGCCAGGCGTTCGCGGTACTCGGTGTCGGCGACGGGCGCCTGTGGCTGCAGGTGCGCCGGCACAGGCATGCCCTTGAAGCTGGGCAGGTCGGCGGGCTTCACGCCCTCGAGCTGGCCCTGGGCGGCGGCCCAGCACAGGAAATCCACGTCGGTCAGCATGGCCCGGGCGTTCTCATAGCGCTGATGCATGCCGGTCATGGCGCGGTTCACCACCCACTGGGCGGCCATCGGCACCTCGCGCGGCAGGCGGGAAAGCGCGCCGCTGGTGGGGAACTCGCCGCTGAGGGCAAAAAACAGCACGGCGCCGATGCTGTAGACGTCGAACTTGGCCGCGTCCACTTCGCGCACCTCGCGGCCTTCCAGCGCCAGCTTGACCATCTCGGGGTCGCGGAAGTACTCGGTGCCGTGGGTCGTCAGCTGGCTCATGCTGCCCAGCGGCGTCATCAGGCCGATGTCCACCAGGTAGATCCGCTCGCCGTTGATGATCAGGTTGTCGGGCTTGATGTCCTTGTGGAACACGCCCGCCTCGTGGTACTGGGCGATGATCTGCAGCAGTTGGTGCACGTAGCCCAGGCTGACTCGGTAGTGCTCGTTCAGGCCGCCGTTGTCGCGCGCCTGCTTGATGTTGCGCAGCACGCCGCCGGTCAGCGTTTCGCCGTGGTAGTAGGGCATCACGTACCAGAAAGCCGCGTCGCCCAGTTTGCTCTCGATGATCAGCCCCAGTTTCTGCGCCAGTTGCGCGGCCTGGCTTTCACGCACAACGCTTTCCAGGTTGCCGCCCGCGCGCAGGTTGAAGTACTTGAGCACGTACAGCTGGCCGGTTTCGCCCTCAGACGACTTGCGCACCACGTAAAGCTTCGCGCTGCTGCCGCCGGGGGGTAGCTCGTCCACCACTACGTACTCTTCGGGAAAGTCGGCCGGCGCTTCGCTGTGGTCGTATGCCTCCGTGGCAACGTAGCGGCGCCAATCCTCATTGGCCTTGTCGATCCGTTTCTCAAGGCTGCTGAACAGGCCACCAAGGCCGAAAGTGCGGCTCCAGGCGCGCCCGACGCCCATCAGCGCGCTGCCGGCGTTCTGCCAGTCCTTGGCGGCTTCGACGCCGAAGGCGCGGCGTTGGCCGCGCAGGCGCAGCATGCCCGGCGAGTTCTTGTGCAGGTACAAGCTGCCCATCCACTCGCGCATCAGGCGGCCGAACCAGAAGGTGCTGCTGATGCAGGCTTCGATGGTGTGGCGCACGAAGTTGACGGCATCGCCAAGTGACCAGATGGCGGCGATCACCAGGAAGATCGGCCACAGGAAAAACACCGCGATCACGAAATGGATGACGTTGCCCAGGGTCAGCGGAGGTTTTTCACCGGGCGGGGACATACGCCAGCTTACGTGGGGGCCACGGCGGCGGCGCGGCGGGGGCTCAACGCCTGCCCGGGTACGCGCTTCGGCGCTGTCCATCTCCGCTACTGAGGTTCTGTCCCGCATGGGTGTTGGCCCCCTCCAAATACGCACAACCCGTGTCCGACCGGCTGCCCGTTATTGGGGACCGCCCTTTCATTCTTTCAGCCCCTATTGAAGCGATTACCGTGCGATTTGGCGAGTTTGCGGCACGGGAATCGGTGT
>JAJVIO010000088.1 GCA_022071975.1 Planctomycetota bacterium | reverse complement strand
AGCGCCGAGCGAGCAGATCAAGGAGCGCGGACGCAGGCGTGGCTGGAGGCCACGCCGAGGTAGCGCGACGCAGAGCTGCGAAGTTCGCCGCAAGCGGAAGCCTGCAAACTAACCATGAAAATGTTCTAGCCCGCCCTGCGCAGCCACATCACGGCCGGGATCGCCAGCAGTACCAGCCACCACCAGCCCCGGCCCGTGCCGGTGCTGCAGCCATCGTCGTCATCATCGCCGCCGCCGCCGCCGGAAGCCGCGCCCGCTGTGCCGCTGACACTGATGCTGTACGGGTTCTCGTCGCCGTCGCTGTTCGCGATCAGCAACTCGAAGCTGTAGGCCCCTGCCGCTGCGGGCGTAACCTCGATGATCAGCTGTGTGTCGGAGCCCGTGGCCACCGTGGCTGCCGGCGCCGTGCTGACGACAGCCGAGCAGTTCACCAGGCCGGCGAAGCTGACTGCGCCAACGAACAGGTCGCCGGTGCCGACGTTGCTGATCACGTAGATCAGCGTGTTTGCGCGGCCGGTGGTGAGGTTCACGATTTCGCTGCCGCCGTCGGGAATGCTGGCCCCGCCGTGCTGCACGTCGATTTCGCCGGTCGCGAGCACGGTGATGCCGACGGATTCCGTGTCCTGCTGTGCGCCGCCCCCGCCGGTGTTGCCCTGGTCATCCACGTCAATCTGCAGGCCGGCCGCGCCCACGTAGCTTGGCGTGGGGTCGAACTGCGCGCCGTTCAGCGCGGCGTTGATGGCGTCAAGGCTGCCGGTGAAGGTCATGGCCGCGTCGGACGTGCCGTCGCCGCTGGTGAAGTTCAGGCCTGTGGTCTGTGCCAGCGTAAGCGTGCCGTTGACGGCCGTGAGAGTGACCTGCAACTCTTCACCCCACGCCGCGTCGTCGGCGATGCTGAGCGTGCCGCTGAAAGAGTGAGCGGTGTTCTGCGCGATCTGCAGACTGGCCGGCGCGGTGATGACCGGCGCGCCGTTGGGGCCCGTCTCGACGGCGCCAACGTCCACGGCCGCGCCTTTCACGCGCGTGGTGCCGCGCTGGTCCGTGGCGGGCAGGTTGGCGGCCGCGTTGTCGCCGGTGTTGATGGCGGGCGAGCCCGCGTTGGGCAGCATCGTTTGTGTGTAGCCGCCGTTGTCGGCCAGCGCGCCCAGGTTCGGACTGCCGCCGATGATGCTGGCGCTGTCCACGGTGCTGGAGCCCGTGGGTGCGTCGTAATCCAAGTTGGTTGCACCTGTGCCGAAAATGGAGCCGGCAAGAATGGTGTTTTCAATCGTGGAGCTGGCCGTGGGTGTGCCGTCCTGGACACCCGTGCCGGTTAACTGGTGGCTGAACACCGCGCCGCCGCTGCTGAGTGGGAAGACTGACAGTGGGCTCGCGCCCGGCGTTGCGGTGTTGCCCACAAGCGTGCTGCTGATGATCAAGATATTGCCGTTCAGGTTGTGAATTGCGCCTCCGAAGCCGCCGCCGCTCTGGCCCCTGATCGCGTCGCCGCCCTGCGCGGTGTTCTGGACAAGCGTGGAATTGATGACGGTCAGAGTGCCGTTGTGGTTGAAGATGGCGCCACCCATTCCGGCCCCGCCCCCGCCACCAGCCGAAGCCGTATTACCATTGCCGCCGACGCCGCCGCCGAACGCGGAAGTGCCGCCGCCTGCTCCGGTCGCTAGTGGGTTAAAGTAATTGCCTCCGCCGCCCCCGCCGCCGTATCCGCCATTCCCCCCGCCCGCCGTTGAAGATATCAGACTGCCCGCACCTCCACCTCCGAAACCACCGCCGCCCGACCCATTACCGGGGCAAATTCCGCCACCACCGCCAACGCCGCCGCCGCCGCCAGTGTTGGGAGCCGAACTTGCGGAACCGCCCCCACCGCCAAACGCTCCCCCGCCAACGTTTCCTACCGGGGTAGATCCACCTCCGTTGACCCCAGTCGCCGAGGTAGCGTCGTCGCCGGGCCCGAACCCTCCACCTCCCCCGGCAGTTGCGCCATTTCCGCCGAACGGGCTCGTCCCCCCACCGGACAAAGAGCCCGACTCCGGCCCGACGAACGCGGTTGCGCGAAACCCGCCGGCCGGGGAATTGGTTCCCGTCGTCCCAGCACCCCCCATACCGCCGCCGGAGCCTGCACCGGCTGGTCCGGGCGTAACGTCTCCGCCGTCTGCCCCCTGCGCTGTGTTGTTGATCAGCGTGCAGCCCGAAAGTAGCAGGGTCCCTTGATTGAAGATTGCCCCGCCGGCACCCAGCCCACCGCCACCGCCGCCGGACACGCCTGAAGATGTGCTGTTCCCATCACCTCCCTGCCCACCCCGCGCAACTCCGTTGCCCAGGGTCAGATTCCTCAGCGTCAGGTCGCCGGGGCTGACGGCCACCTTTCCCGTGCCGCCCGTGTGAAAGCTGCCCATTACGAAGAACAGGCGGAAGTTGGGTGTGCCGCCCGCGCTGCTGCGCTCGATGATCGCGCCGTTGCCTTCAATCGTGATGTCGCTGGTGATCGGCGGCAGGCCGGTCGGCCCGTACCACCAGTTGGTCGGCGTGCTGATCGTGTACGTTTGCGCGCTCAGGATGATGGTATCCGCGCCGGCCGTGTTGTTGGCGGCGATGATGGCCTCGGGCAGGCTGATCAAACCGTCCGTGCCGGGAAGGTCGCTGATCTCGAGCGACGTTGGCTCATACAGACCGCTGAAGCCGTTCGCGTCCTGGCTGATGAACGCTGCCCCCGGCACGTCGATCGTCATCGATGTCGTGGTCACAACAATGTCGGCTGCAGTCAGCGGGCCGCACAGCAGGCAGGCAAGAATCAGTAGACGCATCGGCACCCCACACTCGGAAAGAGTGCGGAAGCTTATTTCCGACTTCAATCATTCGCGAGGAGTAACCGTCGCCAGGCGGGGTGATTCACGGCGCAGCCACATCACGGCCGGGCTCGCCAGCAGTACCAGCCACCACCAGCCGCTGTGTTCCCCGGTGCTGCAGCCTGCGTCTTCGGGCGGATAGCCGCTGTGCACGGCCTGGCCGGTTACGTACAGCTCGAATGGGTTTTCGTCGTGGTCGCTGTTGGCGATCACCAGCTCGAAGGCGAAGTTGCCGACGGCGGCGGGTGTGACTTCAAGAATCAGGAACTCGTGGGCCGCCGAGTCGATGGTCGGCGGCAGATGGGTCGTCACGCTGACCGCGCAGTTGTAGGTGCCCGTGACGGACGTGCCCGCCACGTACAACTCTTCGGGGCCGATATTGCCGACCTTGAAGATGAACACGTTGGCGCGCTCGACCACCAGCTGGATGATCTCCACGCTGTCGTCCGGCAGCACGAAGCCCGCGTGCTCAAGCTGGATTTCGCCGTCCGGCGTGATGATCGCAACCTGCACGTACACCGAGTTCTGGCGCGGGCCGTCCGTGCCGCCGCTGCCCAGGTCGTCTACACCGATCCAGATCACGTCCGTGCCCGTGACGCCGCCGGCGGGCGAATACGCCAGGCCGTCCAGCGCCGAATTGATGGCGGCCAGCGTGCCGGTGCAGTTCAGCAGCGCGTCGTCCTGGCCGTCGCCGGCCGTGAAGATCAGCCCGCCGGTGCCACCCAGTGAAATCGCGCCTTTCTGCACCTCGATGGTGAGTTTGAGCGTGTCCGCGGGTGCGGCGTCGTCGCTGATGGTGACGGTGTTTCCGAAGGCGAAGGGGGTTGCCCAGGTGGTCTGGGCGGATGCCGGGGCCGAGATCTGCGGCGCTGAGTTGACCTGGGCCAGCAGCGGCCCGGCGACCAGCAGGCAGGCCAGAAGCAGCAGGCAGGCAGGAAACCGGGGGCGGTCCATGGCCCCATGATAATAGCGGGCTCCGGTTCTGCCGCCTGAAATATCACCCCGGCATGCGATGCTGGTTTACCCTCAAGTCTGAAAACCTATAACCTAGAGCCGGACTACAGGAGCCGACCATGACGCGCGATTACGAAACCATCATGCTTGAGACCGAAGAAGCCATGGACAAGGTGCTTGAGCACCTGCGCCACGAGTTCCTGGGCATCAGCGCCGGCAAGGCCAGCCCGGCCATGGTCGAGAACGTCAAGTTCGACTACTACGGCTCGCCTACGCCGCTCAAGCAGGCCGCGACCATCAACACGCCGGACGCCAGCACCATCACCATCAAGCCCTTCGACCAGAGCCAGACCAAGAACATCAGCAAGGCGATCCTGGAGGCGAACATCGGCCTGACGCCCAGCGACGACGGCAAGGTGATCATCTGCCGCATTCCGCCCATGACCCAGGAGAACCGCCAGCGCCTGGCCAAGCAGTGCAAGGACATGGCCGAGAAGTCGAAGGTCGGCATCCGCAACGCGCGCCACGAGGCCATGAAGCACGGCGACGCCGGCCTGAAAGACAGCATCCTCACCGAGGACGACCACCGCGGCCTGAAGGACGAAATCCAGAAGCTCACGGACAAGTTCAACAAGGCAATCGAGGAGCTGCTCGACAAGAAGACCAAGGACGTGATGAAGGTGTAGGGCGTCCAGAAAGAACCCAACCATCAGAGCCCATCGTGTAAACGATGGGCTTTTGCGTGCCGCCGCTAATCAGATATCATGCCCTCAATGCCACGTCGGATACCATTCGCCTACTTCATCACCTTCACGTCCTATGGCACCTGGTTGCATGGCGACATCCGCACCTGGGTTGACCGGGAACACAACGAGTTCGGCACGGAACGACTGACTCACAACCCGCTGCTCCATGCGATCCGGAGGCGCGGCCTTAAGCACCCCGCGGTGACGCTGTCCGCACCGATGATTGATGCAGTGCTGCAAGCCATCCGCGAGGTGTGCGACCATCGCGGCTGGACGCTGGTGCGAGTGAACGTACGGACCAACCATGTACACGCACTGGTACAAGCCAACGCAGAGGCCGAAAAGCTGCTCGGTGATTTCAAGCGCTACGCCACTCGCCGACTGCGAGTCGAAGAACTGATCGAACCCGACAGGCCAGTCTGGACCGATGGTGGCAGCACCATCTACGTATGGGATCGCGAGTCATTCAACCGCATCGACCGCTACATCCGCTACGGACAAGGTGAGAACCTGGGCGGACTTGCCGGCCATGATGCCTGAAGATTGCGGTGCGCGGTGGCCCATCGTTTACACGATGGGCTCTGGGGAGGCTCAGTTGTCAAAGAGCGGCCCGCGCTACCCGGTCTGGGCCGCTGGGGCCGCTTCCTCCTGTTCCGACTGCTCGAACCTGCGCAGGACGTCATCCAGGCGGTCGAGTTCCTGTTCAACCGACGTAAACGGCAGCGGCTCTGGTTGCTGCTGCTCTGTCTCATCCGCGGCCGCTTCCTCTTCATAACGCACCAGCAGCTCGCCGGCGCGCAGGGCCTGCCCGTAGCTGACGCGCGGCTTTTCCACCCCGTTCGCGAGGTCCTCGTTGGCCGCGTCCACCATTGCCTCCAGCAGCTTCATCACCTTGGCCTTGGCGCTGGAACGCCGCGCCGGCGCGGGCCTGCCCGCCGGCCTGGCTGCCGAAGCCTCGGCGAAGGAGGAAGCCTTCGCCATGCTCGGCCGCAGCATCTGCCGCATGCGCTTCTGTCGAGATTTCCTTCCCATCGCTTCACCTCATTCACTTTGTGTACCCCACAGCCGACTCGGCCGTGCGATACGAAAAGCCTAACAAGGCGTGCGACATTTCCGGGGGTTACTACAATCACGCGCCGGAAAGGAGTTCCCATGCGAATCCTGCTGCTGGCCGCGGCTTTGCTGTTGGCCCCCACCCTGCTGGCCCAGAACGAAGCCCCCGAGTCCGACCTTGGCTCATCGGGCCTGCGCATCACCAGCGCCGACGAGGCCTTCGAGTTCACACTGATCACGGCCGTGCAGTTCCGGTACACCTACCACGACACGCGCGGCGAGGGCGAAAACGGCGACAACGGGCGCGACTACCACAACTTCCGCTTCGCAGGCGTGCGGGCGTTTTTTCACGGCCACCTGTTTGACCGCAGCTTCCAGTACCGGCTATGGCTGGTCTGGAACTGGGGCGGCGGCGTGCGCATCGAGGATGCCTTCTTCCGCTGGGCGCCTGAGGAATACTTCAACGTCACGGTCGGCCAGATGCGCGTGCCCGCAACCTGGGAGTACCTGGTTGACCACGAGCGTACCGCCCTGCCGGACCGCGCCATCGCCGACGCCGCCTTCAGCCAGGGCTGGGGCAAGGGCATCGAGATTTCCGGCATGCTGGGCCTGTACGAAACCGACTTCGACGAGGCGCTGCTGACCTGGCAGGTGGGCCTGTTCAACGGCGCGATCGCGAACTCCGACGGCTCACAGGGCCGCGGCGTGATCGCACCCGACGGCGTGCACGTAACCGACCAGGCCGCCACCGAGCAATTCAACGGCGGCTTCCGAAACAGCGACTGGCAGGTGAACCCCGAAAACTTCAGCCAGATCGTGGACGGCCAGATGATGGTCGCCGCGCGCGTCGAGTTCCACCCCATGGGCCGCGTGCCCAAGCACATGGTTGACCTCGGCGCCCTGGACGACACGGCCGCCTGGTTCGTGATGGTGGGCCTGGCCGCGAACTGGATGAGCGCGCGGGTGGACGGCGTGGGCACCTTCCTGGGGGCGATCTACTACAGCAACCCGCAGGGCACCACGCTGCCGGCGCCGGCCAGCGGGCGCAGGCACACGGACGCGCAGATCTTTCACGGCACGGTGGACGGCCACTTCCGCTGGATCGGCCTGAGCGTGAACTGGGCGCTGCACCTGCGCACGGTGAATTTCTCGGCACGGGGCGCGCTGCAGGAGTTCAACCTGGCGCAGGACGAGTACGTGGTGAAGAGCACGCAGGACTTCGGCGCGACGATTGACGTCGGCTACTTCGTGCTGCCCGACCAGCTGGTGATCGGCACGCGCTTCAGCTATGTGGACTTCGACGAGTTCAAGTCACGCGACGCGGCCACCAACAACCCGATCGACGGCGACGCTTTCGGGGCAGACAGTTACGAGTACGGCGGCGGGCTGTGCTGGTTCATCCACGGCGACAACCTGAAACTGCAGGCCGACTACAGGTACGTGGCGCAGCAGCTCCCCCACGGCAACTCACGCAGCGGAGCGACGGCTGGCACCGTAAGGGTAAGCGACTGGCGAGTGTTCCACGAAGTCCGCCTGCAACTGCAGTGGATGTTCTGAGCTCAAGGGTCGGAACACACAAAATTGATATCCGCGACTTCGCCCGGCCAAGTGAGCAGGGACATGAGCCATGCGAAACGCGTTTCGACGGTTGGAACCTTTCGTTGTGTTCGCTCCAAGTACGGATTTAGTCGTCAACCTGGATGTTGGGGTAGAGAACCTGAAGTTTGATCAGCTCTTTCTCGGGAAGTGTGCGAGCCAGCACCAGTGTCTCTAAACCTTTCAGTGCGGCGAGCCGCTTTGCCCCGTCCACGGTTAGCTCGGAAGCATCAGACAGGTTTAGGTACTTCAGTTTCGCCAACCTGAGGATGCACTCTACCGTGGCGTCGTCCAGCCGATCAAAGCGGGTGAGTTCCAGCTTTTCCAACGTGCCCCTAAACTGCGGCAACCATCGCAGGTCACCTTCGATCTTGCAGGACTCGAATGACAACTCCGCGAGGGGCGCCAGATCGTTGACTTCTGGCCCATTGGCAATCTGCGCCACTCCAATTTTTCCCAGTTTCAGCGACTTCAGCTTGGGCATCGACAGCAGGCGCGAAACATCGAGAGAGGATTGGTTTACCGTCTTGCCGCTCCGTAACGACAGAGACTCCAACTGAGTCATCGTGGCCAGAGCCGCTATACTCGCTTGCGTTACGGGAACCGACCGCAGATCCAATATTGCAATGCTCTTTGATTGCTGAAGTGTGAAATACGTTCCCGCATCGAAACCGTCACAGTTCCAGATTCGCAACTCAGTCAATGAAGCAGGCATACTCTGGCTTGCATTTATCGGACCCATTGCATTCTTCATGGACCAGATATGGAGCCTTTCCAGACGCTTCCACTTCAAGGCGGCGTCGATCGCATCACCGCGGACATCCGGAAGTCCCGACAACTCGAGACTTTTGACGCCGTCCTGTCCACAGAGCGCAATGATGTCTTGGTCAGTGTAAAGCGCCAAGTCACCTCCACTCAGCTTCAGCGTAAGTTCGTCCAGGCTGAAATGGGGCCTTCCCATCTCCAACGACGCTGGACGCGCGAACGCCTTTTTTGCGTGAAAGAAGTTGTTGGCGATGTCGCTCCATATCTCATAGATCGACAGAGATCTAAGGTGTTTCAACTTCCAGATTGCACGCCACGTCTCCTCGGCGGGAGCGATATCCCACAGCTTTAAGACTTGCAGGTTGGGAGGCGCAGCGAGGTACTTCAGATGCTCGTCACTCATCGCGGACGGATCGCCATTTTCCGCCAGTTTCACATCTAACCAGGCGATCGATTCAATTGCTCCTAACGCCGCCCAAGCCTCCAATGGCATCATTGGATCAACGACGAGGTTCAGACGACGAAGTTCTGGCACCTCTGCTAACGTTTGAAGCGCTTCGGCAGAGAGTACGCGGTTGACAAACAAGCCGAGTTCCTCGCCGTCCCCTAAGTGAACGTTCCCCTCTGCGTCGGGCTCGGCTTCCCGCACAACCTTCCAATCGCTCGATCCGATGCGCCAAGTGGTATTCTCTGAGGGCCGAAGTGTGGAATGGTCGATCGGAATTCGGGCAGTACTCAGGGGCTCGATCGCCACGGTTTTGGTAGCGCATGCCGGCATCACCGCGGCGAGTGCCGCGAAGACTAGTATTCGACACCTCCAGCCTTCGCTTGACTTACTTTTTATAGCCACAGTTCTTTACCCCACCGTCCCAAAGCTTCTTCAGCATGTTCTGTGCAAGGTACTCAGCCGTTGCCCATGTATCACCACCGACTTGGCCCAACGCCCCGGTAGCATCCAATAAGCCATAGAAGCACTTGACGGCTTGGCTCCCCAATCCGACTCCCTCCAGCTTGACATCTTCTTTTTTGTATGGCCAATTCAACTCACAACGAACCCATTTGGACATGCTCAGCATGTAATCGGCACATCCTTCATATGCCTCTATCATGTCCAATACTTTGAGAATCGAATCGACGCCCTTTAGCCCCGCCAGGAGGCCCTTCACTCCCTTGCGTATGTTCTTCAGCTTTTTGATTTCGTCAGCACCACCGTCATTGTCTTCAAGCTCTTCAATAGCGTCGTCAAGTTCATCTTCCAGAGTGTCTCCCAACTCTTCCACGATGCTCTTGATCGCGTCATAAAGCACTCTTGCATTTATGTAGTCCTGCATCGCCTTACGAGTGGAAGTAGTCGAGCATGTACCTCCGAACTCTTGTATGCTTCTCTTGACGCGGTCGTATTCCGGATGACTGGGGTTGGTGTATTCATCCAACGCGTTCAACACTTCAAGCACGTCCTCACAGCTCGGGGACTTCTTCATAAGTATACGACGCTGCTCAAGTACTATCTGGTACGACCCCTGTTTGCCTATGGTGAGGATGCCTCCGTCTGACGAATCATATTGAACCCCATCTGTCCCGGGCCCGGCATAGTCGTCGTGGCAGAGAAAATCCCAGCCAACCATGCATAACTCGACAATGGTATTCCTGATCTTTTCGTGATTGCAGTCGTCGTCACCAAGCGCCTCTCGAAGACAGACGTTTTTCCCATCACACTCTTTCCGCGATCGCCGACCTTCAACCACGCACTCACTGCTCAACAGGTGCGCACCAGGTATGGGAAGTCCGCCAATGGCCTCAAGTTGGGGAGAACGTGCGTAGGCCAAGAAGGTGCAACCATTTTCCTTCGTATTTCCGGTGAACTTTGGTCCGAGTTCACTGCGGTTCAGGGGTTGAACATAAAGTTCAACCCCATCCTGGAGGTAGGGCATAGTCGATTCTCGAAATGAGTAAGATACTTGTCCCGGAATCGATTTCCCGTTTTCTAACTCTATAACCAAAGCGCCTGAGACTTGTGGCGTATGTCGAGTATCGGGTGTTTGGAGTCCTTCTCTTGCTTCTCTTTCAATGTCCGGATGCACGTATTCACCCCGGATGTGAGTTCCGGTAGGGAGTGGCATGCCCTTCGGTGCGATGAGGCCTTCGCTCCGAAGACGTATAACCTTCTTCGCAGCCTGCTCATCGCCGCAGCCGCAAGGGGAGTTTGTTGGAGTTCCCATTGAAGTTTCCTGTTTGGAATTACGCGACCGTGCAGTCGGCTACTGGTGTGAAGTTGTGGATCATGCTCAGCGCGCCCTGGCTGCCGATGCCGAGGCCCGCCGGGAAGCTTACCCACACCGTCTTCTGTGTCCGCACACTCACCGTCTGTTCAAGCGTTCCCAGGTACGGCACGGAGGGAATATCCAGCGTGAGCGCCGCGACCTCCGTCAGACCCATCGTCTCGCGCCTGATGAACATGTCGCCCTTCAGCCTCTCCGGCACGAAACCCACCACGCCGCGGGTCGGCCCTGACCGGCCGTCATCGCCCAGTACCATGAAGTAGATGCGCTGGTCCGCGGCCGCCGCCGACCCGGCCGAAACCATCATGTCATTGACGATGATCGGCACGCCGTTGAACGCCGGGGCCTCGCCGCTGACCATGCGGCCGGCGCCGGGCTCGTACCACTTCCAGGGCACCGAAGGCGGCCCGTAGCCCGATGCC
>JAJVIO010000071.1 GCA_022071975.1 Planctomycetota bacterium | reverse complement strand
GTATTGCGCCACGGCCAGGCCGCTGTACGGCATCGCCAGTTCGTGGGAATCTTCGCGGCCGTGCATCAACTTTTCGGCCAATGCCGCGGCGCGGGGCCAGTCGTTCAGGTGCTGGCCGATGGCGTGGTTGGCGAGCTGCATGAAGGCGCCCACCTGCTGCGGCGTCTGCGCCAGGGCCACGTGCGCCTCAAGGTCCGCGGCCAATGCTCCGGTCTCTTTCTCGTGGCGCGCCCAACCGCCGTTGATCAGTTCGTTGAAGTCCATAACGTCTCCGTGATGCGGGCGCCCCGCCCGCACTGTGCGGGCAAGCTGCCCGCAACACGAAGCACACCTTGTCAGAAACTTGCATCGCGGCCAACTTGATTCCTCCCCAGCCAGCCGCCACAATCGGGGCTACAACACACAGCACCGGCGCGGGCCACCTATCGGCCCGCGTTTCGTGCACAGCGAGGAACCAGCCATGCCGAAAGCCGCCGTAGATACCAAAGGCCTCTCCAACGAGCAGATCCTCAACGCCTACAAGCTCATGATCACCTCGCGCATGACCGAGGACAAATGCGCCATCATCCTGCGCCAATCCAAGGGCGGCACCTTCCAGATTTCCGGCCCCGGCCACGAGGCCGTGCTGGCCGCCGCATCCATGGTCATGCGCCCCAACCATGACTGGTCCCTCTGCCACTACCGCGACCTCACCTTCGTGCTCGGCCTCGGCGTCACCACCGAGGAAATCTTCACCGGCTTCATGGCCCGCGAGGGCGACCCCGCGTCCAACAGCCGCCAGATGCCCAGCCATTTCGGGCACAAGGGCCTGCGCATCATCAGCAAGAGCAGTTGCGTCGGCACCCAGTGGCTGCAGGCCGCCGGCCGCGCCTGGGGCAGCAAGCACGACGGCACCGACGAAGTCACGTACGTCTCGGGGGGCGACGCCGGCATCGCCCAGGGCGAGTTCCACGAGGCGCTGAACTGGGCGACCATCCACAAGTCCCCGGTGCTGTTCCACGTCGAGGACAACGGCTACGGCATCTCGACCCCCGCCAGCCAGGAGCGCGCCCAGCCCATCGACCAGTGGGTCAAGGGCTACGCCAACCTCGGCATCTTCCCCTGCGACGGCCTTGATCTGTTTGCCAGCTATGAAGCCTTCAAGAAGGCCCACGAATGGTGCCGCAAGGGCAAAGGGCCGGCAATTGTCATCAGCAAGGTCGTGCGCCTGTGGGGCCACTCCAGCAGCGACAACCGCAAGCTGTACATGACCGACGCCCAGATCGCCGAGGAATCCGCCAAGGACCCCAACAAGAAGCTGCGCGAGTGGATCATCGACAACGGCCTCGCCGAGGAGGACGAAATCACCGCCCTCGAGGCCCAGGTCAAGAACGAGATCGACGAGGCGGCCGAGCGCGCCGACGCCAAGCCCCACCCGGACCCCAAGGACGCCACAAAGCACGTGTTCTACGAGGGCGACAACCCGCTGCTCGACGGGAGCGCGGACGTCCCGTCCGCACCTGCCTCGTCAGGCGACCGCATCCCCCTGATCGAGGCCATCAACCACGCCCTGCACGAGGAGTTCGAGCGCGACCAGCACCTGGTGTGCTGGGGCCAGGACGTGCAGGACGGCAAGGGCGGCGTGTTCGGCGCCACCAAGGGCTTAAGCACCAAATTCGGCGCCGACCGCGTGTTCAACTCGCCGCTGGCCGAGGCCACCATCATCGGCACCAGCCTGGGCTATAGCTATAAAGAAGGCCGCAAAGCGGTCTGCGAGATCCAGTTCGGCGACTACATCTTCCCGGCCATGATGCAGATCATCAACGAGGTGGCGACCACGCGCTTCCGCAGCGGGGGAAATTGGGCCTCGCCCATGGTGATCCGCGTGCCCGTGGGCGGCTACATCCAGGGAGCCATGTACCACAGCCAGTGCATCGACGGCATCTTCGCCACCCGCCCCGGCCTGCGCATAGCCATGCCCAGCAACGCGGCCGACGCCAAGGGCCTATTAAAAGCGGCTATTCGCGGCCATGACCCGGTGCTGTTCATGGAGTGCAAGAACCTGTACCGGCAGGAGCGCTGCAAGAGCCCGGAGCCGGACAAGGATTACGTGCTGCCGTTTGGCAAAGGCCGCATCGTGCGCGAGGGCTCAGACGTGACGCTGGTGACCTGGGGCAACACGGTAATGATCAGCGAAGACGCCGCGCGCAGCCTGGAGGACAAGGGGATCAGCGTAGAGGTGATCGACCTGCGCACGATTTTACCGTGGGACCAGCAGTTGGTGTTCAAGAGCATCCAGAAGACCAACCGAGCCCTGGTAGTCCACGAGGACACCATAACCATGGGCTTCGGCGCCGAGATTTCAGCCAGGATCATGGAAGAAGCCTTCGAAAGCCTAGACGCGCCCGTAAGGCGCGTAGCAGCCAAGGACTCGTTCTGCCCTTACGCCAAGCCACTGGAGAACGGCGTGCTACCTCAGAAGGACCAGGTCATTGACGCGGTCGAAAACCTTGTCGCGTGGTGATGTACACTGTATCCGGTTGGACGGAGTGGGATAACCATGCCACAGATTCTAGAAGACGCGACTGATGTGCTGCTGGTGTTACTGTATGCACCAGGCAAGGCTGGTGAGCCGGGTGAGGCCGTCAGTGGCATCACTCGCCTTCAAAAGCTCCTGTTCCTTCTGCAGAACGACGACAGCCTTCCTGAACTAATCGAAGACGCCAAGGCGTATGACTACGTCGCGTACAAGATGGGCCCGTACTCAAAGACTCTTCGGCAACAACTCGATGAGCTTCAAGCGGCGGGGATCATTGCTACCGATCGTCTAGAATTTTACGTCAGCCATGACTCGGATGACATGGACGATCCGGACGCCTATTTTGATGACACGGCTTCTTCAAAGCGTCGCGTGGAGTCCTTTCGCTACAGGCTGTCGGACAACCTAGGAATGGAGATTGGGCGCGATTTGTGGCGAGGAATCCCGAAAAAGACACAGAAAGAACTTGCCGAGTTCAAGGCTTTTTTCAACTCTATCCCGCTGCGGCAACTCCTCGTCTACGTCTATAGACGGTATCCAGAGTTTACGACGGAGAGCAAGATCAAACGTCAGCTTGGCCTAACGTAGATTGCGGGAGTACTATGGAACTGGCCGACGCTAGCGCAACAGTGGCGAATGCGCTGTACAAAGAGTGGGGCCTTCTCGGGCCCCTCGCTGGGATCATCGTTCCCCTTATTCCAGCAATTTGGTGGCTCCATCGACGCAAGCATGATGACGTCATTCGTGCAAGCCTAAAGATACGCGTATCGCTTGTTAACATCTTCCAGCGGACCGTTCTGGAGGAAGCCGCTCGTTTCTTCAAACTCGTAGAGGGCAGCCTCCCAACCATAATCGCAAAACGAGTTGCGTCGAAGGGGGGCGACTCGGCCTTCGGCCTGCTGTGTAGGGGCTTGCGGAAGCTCGACGGAGATCCTTCGGAGCACGAGTTCGCGGAACTGCTACAAAAGTCTGTTGGGACCTCAATAGCCGACGAGGTCGACCGAATACTTGCCATTGCCGCTTCGAATGTCGACGGTGAGCGCAAGCCCTCTGGTGTAGCGGCCGAAATACGTGTCTCGTTTGAGGAAGAGACGGAAACGAAGCTAACGCTAGTGGCGGCTAAACTCGCAGAGGCTCAGCGTCGGGAGAAGTGGTACTACTTCTGCAATCGTTGGATCGTCATCTGCTTGGCCAGCACGATTATCGCCTTCGCCCTAGTGTTCCCTTGCGTGCTATTCGACATCGAGGCCGTTCAGTACTGCGCATTTGTAGCGCTGGGCATAGGCGCCATAGGTCTTGTTTTAGCTGCCGTGCTGTTCATCTCTTGCCACCTTTGCCAAGAATGGTTGCGAAATGACGCTACAACGCTCTCTACGACAGAAGCGCTCCAGGAAGAGTTCGAAGAGCCCGAAGACAAAAAGTAGCAAGCAGACTACGCCCAGGCGTCGAAAGAGGATTACCGAAAGACGACTGGTTGACGTTCTTGTTGAGCACTTTGGCGCTGACTTCCGTTTCAAGCGCGAAGCCAAGTTGTACGAGAAGAGCATCGACTTGATCGTGCTCGTCGAGTCGACTGGGGAGTTGTGGGCCATAGAGGCAAAGGTGGACGACTGGCGCAGGGCGTTTGGCCAGGCACTCATCAATCAGGTTGTCGCAAAGAAGTCGTACATTGCGTTGTGGAAAGAGCGATTGGGCAGCTTGGACAAGGCCGTGCTGCGAAAGTGGGGCATCGGTGTCCTCGCGGTAGGAAGTGCTTGGGGTGACGTAAAAGTGGTGTTGCCGGCCGGGAATAGTCGCATCGTGAATCGGTACTTGCGAATTGAAATGGCGGGTCGCCTCACTGGAGGTTGAGCAATGGAGATGCACCTTAGATTTGGCATGCATCGAGATATTCAACTGATGCATGAGGAGAAGGATCTCTACGACGGATTCGTGATTCCCGCCCACATCCTCTCATATCAAGAGGCGTCGACGTCGGCCTTTGTCACTTCTTTGCCGGACAAGAGCTATGTCATCGACCCAATGACGTTCATTTTCCAGAACCCGAGAGGCACGCACTTCAACGATGATGACGAACTGCGCCCCTCAGTTCGAAAACTTTGCGTAGACTATGGCAAGGAGTTGGTTGATTCACTCGAAGGACTTGGGACAGACGACACGCTCTCAGCTGCCCAAGTTGCCAGTGTGCCCAACTTGGCTAAAAGCATCGCGAAGTTCCAACTCGACAAGGTACCTGCGGCATCTGCAACAAGTGCTGCTGCCAAGTACCTCAAGCGGTATGCAAAGACCGAATACAAGCTGCCTAGGTATGTGTTGTCGCCTTACTACTTTTTTCATGACGTCGGCGATGAGTGGTACAAGCTTTCAGTCTCATCTCTAAAAACTGTACAAAGCCAAAAACTGAAGGTACCAGTTGCTGGCGTTGTGGCCGCGCATGTGGCGGCGCTGACTACCAGTGGCATAAAAACCATCGTAGAGGACTACTCGACCTCGGAGTGTGTGTTCATTTGGATTGACGACTTCAATCAGACCCAAGTCGGGCGACCGGCCATTCGCCGACTTCGCAAGCTTATCAAGGCGTTTGATGAAAAAGGGGTGCGGGTTGAGCTTCTATACGGCGGCTACATAGGCGTCATGTCGCACTTCGACGGCTTGGACGCGATTTCACATGGCATCCTCTACACGACACACAAGTCGATGTACCTAACGCCGGGCGGTGGCGGGGCACCAGAGAGGTACTACATCCCGGCTTTCAAGGAGTTTCGATCGCTTAGTCAGACCGAGGTCATTGTCCAGAAACAGCCAGAACTCCTTTGTGACTGTCGAGTTTGCAAAGAGATCATTCGCGGTAAGCCAAACAGGTTTATGCGCCTTGCCGCTGACCCGGAGATGTTACGACGGCATTTCTTGGCGGTCAGGCGTATGGAGCTCGACGGCATCGAGAAAGTAAAACTGGAGGGTGTGCTCAAGGAACTACGCACAACCTATGAAAAGTATGACGAACTGGTGTCGCTACTTCCTAATCCCGATGCGTACATGACAGAAGGTTCGATGCAAGGACTAGGATATCTGGACACTTGGGCTGACGCCTTCGATCCAGACGTTGAATGAAGTACTGCGTCTGCTCATGTACCGCGTACGGGTCTGAACGGATCTAGCCAAGCGAATTCTAGAACGCCGCCATTAGGTGCCGGGTGGCAAGCCGCCAGTTGTCGCGAGTTACATGAGCGTCGGGCAAGTAAAGGTCAAAAAGCTTCAGCCAACTGGGTGTACGTTCGACGGTGCCGTTGGTCGCCTCCAGCCGGAATTCGCCAAGTTCGTCGCGTCCTTCGACCCAAGCGTGGCCAACCCCGTTCATCGTGCCGAACACAAACTCGCCATGCGCGCCAGCCGCGATCACCAGTGACACAGCCAACAGCGCCATGTCGTCGCAGTCACCGCTTTGTTTCTTTAAGGTTCGAGCTGGAGTGCACCACCGATCGTACGTCGGCGGGTCCGGTTCGTAGTGGATGAACGTGCGCATGAAGTCGGCGACGCGATCCGCAACGCCATCACGGGGGCCGAAGATCGCCTCGTATGGCCCCTGCGGGCGCGCGGGCACAATCAAATGCCGTACGTCTTCAGGACGAATCAACATCTGCGCGTGCGCAACCCGCTCTTCAAACGCCGTGCCTACGGCCCAGCAGCTAGCACCTACTCGCATTGCGAACTCCGTTCCGTCGGGAAGTCTTTCCGACATACCTTTGTGGATTACTGTGGGTGGTTACTTACGCGCCTAACTAGTTTTTTTTGATCGGCGGCATTGCGCAGCCACCTGTGTCGCCCCTCCGGGGCTCTGATTCGTTTGTTGACGCACACCCGGGGTTTGCACCCCGGGCTAATCTCTGACGCACCCTTCGGGGGCTCAACTGCCGCGGCGCTGGGCGCCATGCCACTGCCCACGGGTGAGGACACCCGTGCCACTGACCACGGGCGGGGCGCCTGTGCCGCGTTTGGGCGTAGGGCGGACAGCTTGTCCGCCCTTGGCAGGCTGGCAGCCTGCCCCACCGTTTGGGCTTGCGGATCGGGTTGGTCAGGCCGGTTGGGACTGGCGGGTGGCCAGCAGCGCCTCTCGCTGGTCGGCCTGCCAGCGCGTTTGCGGGTCGGCGTAGGCGTCGCCCCAGCCCTGCTTGCGGGCCTTCAGCCGGCGGTGCATCCAGAAGTACTGCTCCGGGTTTTCCCGGATCACCGCCTCCAGGTAATCCCGGTAATCGCGCACGATCTGCATCGGGTCGGCCTCGCGCCCGTAACTCAAAATCTTCGAGGGCAGGTACTCAAAGCCGAAGCGGTCGCCCGTGCGCCGCATGGCCGCCAGCGCGATCCGCCCCCCGCCGCGCAGGGCCAGGCGCGCGAAATCGGCCTGCCAGGTGCAGGGCACGCCGAAGAAGGTCTCCACGGGCGCCCAGTCGCCGCCGTTCTGGTCAACCAGGATGCCCACCGTGCGGTTCTCTTTCAGGGCGCGGGCGAAGGCGCGCGCGCCGCCCGTGTGCTCGTGCACCTCGTTGCCGAAAATCTCCCGCGCCCGCAGGATGTGCCGGTTCAGGGCCGGCGGCTTGACCGGCTTGGCCAGCACCATCAGGCGCGCGAACCCGAAACGGTTCACGTTCCAGGTCCCCACCTCCCAGTTCCCGAAGTGCGCGGCCAGGATGAACGCCGCCTTGCCCTCGCCCACCCAGCGGATGTACTCGCTGTCCGCCGGGCTGCCTTTCACGTACTTCTCGCCGCGGCCGTTACTGAAGCAGCGGGGCGCGAGCATGTAGTCGCAGAACGTGTAGTAGAAGTGGCGGAAGCTGGCCCTGGCGATGCGCATGCGCTCGGCGTCGGGTTTCTCGGGCAGGCACAGGTCCAGGTTGCGCAAGGCCGTGCGGCGCAGGCGCGGCATGATGTACCAGGTCAGCGTGGCGGCGCGGCGCGCCCACCAGTAGGCCCAGCGGGGCCCCGGCACGGTCAGGCCGAAGACGACCGCGTTCAGCAGCAGGCTTACGATGACTCGAGAGGGCGCCCAGCTGATCAGCTTCGCGCCGAAGCTCTTGCGTTTGGGTTTCTTTGCCAAGTACGCAGCCTGTGGCAGCGGGCACGTGCCGTCAACCGGGGGGCGGCGGAATCCGCCCCGGAAGCGTGTTTGGCGGCGCCACAAGTGAAGAGGGTCACACAGCAGCGGGCGGGGCTTTGATTTCGACGCCGCGCCATGGCCGCGGCGCGGCCGGCTGCTTTACTGGGCTGATGGACAGCTACGGCGAGCTGTGCGCGTGGTTCTACGACCTGGACAAGCCCACGGCGCCGGAGCTGTCATTTGCATGGTTCGCCGGCGCGTTGCCCCGCGGCCGTGTGCTTGAGCCGATGTGCGGCTCCGGGCGCTTCCTGGTGCCGCTGCTGCAGCGCGGCTTCAACGTGGAAGGCTGTGACCCCTCGCCCGCCATGCTGGCGCGCTGCCGCGAGAAGCTGGCCGCGGCCGGGCTGCATGCTCGCGTCTGGCAGGCCTCGCTGGCTGAGCTTGAGCCCGCCGACTACGACGCCGTGTTGATACCGGCCAGTTCATTCTGCCTGCTGCATGAGACGGCTGAGGCTCGCGAGGGGCTGAGGCGCCTGCGCGGCGTGCTGAAGCCGGGCGGGCTGCTGCTGCTGGAGTTTGAGCCGCCCTACGGCGCCGGCGACTGGCCGGGGCAGGTGACGCGGGTGGTGAACAAGGGCGGCACGCAGATCCGCCTGGTGTCGCGTCAGCACTTCGACCCGGCCACGCAGATCGACACCTACGAGAACCGCTACGAGCTGCGGCAGTCCGGCCGCCTGGTGCGCACGGAAGACGAAGTGCTGCGGCTGCGCTGCTACACACCCGGGCAGATGGAGGCCGCATTGCGCGAGGCCGGGTTTACGGAAATCGCCATCGAGCACCAGGACTTCGGCTGGGTGGCGCGCGCTAACCGGTAGTTGACGCAGACGCGGGCGCGGCTACCTTACGCCTCGCTGTGCGGCTAGTAGCTCAGGTGGTTAGAGCGCCAGATTGTGGATCTGGAGGTCGCGGGTTCAAGTCCCGTCTAGCCGCCCACCTTCTTCACGGCCCGCCGAAAGGCGGGCCGCATACTTGCACGGGTGTTCCGCTGCGCTAGCTTGAAGGGCGAAAGGAGCCCGCGATGCCCGAGTACCGCACCTTCATGGTGGAGGCTTCACAGGAGTTCACTGTCGATTTCCGCCGCCTTGAGCACCGCATCGAGCGCCAGGACGCCCTGCTGAAGGCCCACATCCGCGCGGGGCACGCCGAGAAGGCCGCCGAGGCCGCGGACCGCCACTGCGACGCGGTGGATGAGCAGGACGACCTGCTGTTCGAGGAAATGCACCGGCTCTGGACCAACGCGCGCCAGACCGGCGAAAAGCTGCCGCTGCTGCCCGAGGCCTGGGAGCCCGAGGCCGGCGGGCGCTGCATCCGTTTCAGTTTCTACGAGATCGAGGCCTTCCGCGGGCTATAGCTTTTCCGGCACGATGCGGATCGCGACGTCGCCCGTGGGCACGCACTGGCAGGCCAGCCGCACGTTGGGCCCCTGGCGCTTGATGCGCGACAGCAGGCGCTTTTCGTCTTCGGAGGGCGGGTTGACGTTCTCCATGCCCTCCTCGATTTCGATGCTGCAGGTGCCGCAGGACATGTTGCCGCCGCAGATGCTGGTGATGGTGACCCGGTTGTCCCACAGCACGAACAGGATCGGCTCGCCCTCACGGGCGTACACTTCAACGTCTTTGTCGAGCACGTAGATCATGGCCATGGGGAAAGTGTCCCAAACAGGTCCAAGCGTGCAAGGGCCGGCGCTACTCCGCCAGCGGTGAATCGTACTCCATGGCCGCTTCGGCGTGGTAGCTGCTGCGCACCAGGGGGCCCGAATCGACCTGTTTGAAACCCATGCGCAGGCCTTCGGCCTTGTACATGGCGAACTCGTCCGGGTGCACGTAGCGCTGCACCTGCAGCAGCTTGGGTGTGGGCTGCAGGTACTGGCCGATCGTGATGATGTCCACGCTCGCTGCGCGCAAATCGCGCAGCAGCTCCAGCACCTCGGCCGGCTCTTCGCCCAGGCCCACCATCAGGCCGGACTTCGTGGTCAGCCCGGCCGCCTTGGCGCGTCGCAGCAGCTCGAGCGACTGGTCGTAGCGCGCCTGCGGCCGCACCGGCACGTACAGGCGGCGCACGGTTTCCATGTTGTGGTTCAGCACGTCGGGGCGCGCGGCGAACACGGCGTCCTGGGCGGCGTGGTTGCCCTGGAAATCGGGGATCAGCACTTCCAGGCCGCAGTTGGGCGCCGCTTCGCGGATGGCGCGGATGGTGGCGACCCAAACGGATGCGCCGCCGTCGGGCAGCTCGTCGCGGTCCACGCTGGTGACCACGGCGAACTTCAGGTTCATCTTGCGGACGGCCTCGGCGACCCGGCGGGGCTCGTCCAGGTCAAGCTCCGTGGGGCGACCCGTCAGCACATTGCAGAAGCCGCATGAACGGGTGCAAACGTTGCCCAGGATCATGAAGGTGGCGGTGCCGCGGGTCCAGCATTCGCCGCGGTTGGGGCATGCGGCCGACTCGCATACCGTGTGCAGCTTTTCGTCGCGCACCAGCTGGTCAAGCTCAAGGATGCGGCCGGAAGTCGGCACACGCACCTTCAGCCACGCGGGCCGCGGGCCCAGCTGTGTCTTGCCACGGGGAAGTTTCGGGTGGGTCTGAGTCATTGGACACGCCGCACAGTCACGCCGGTGGCAACCGAAGATAGCCTAGAGTCATTGGTCCACAACTCGTCGCATCGGTTGTTTGCTGCCACCGCAAGGTGCAGCGCATCGGGCGTCTTCAACCGGAAGTTCGCGCGGAGCTTCGCGGCCAGGTCGAAGTCAGCTCTCGTGAGGTCGGCCACGTCGCCCAGGGCCCAGATGCTCTCGTACTGATTGACCAGGTCCGCTTGCTGGGCTCGGATCGGCTCAACGAGACACTCCATGCGGATCAGGTGACTCAAGAGGATGTCCTGCGACTCGATGTCGGCCAACAGCCGGTCAAGGACGCTCCGACCTTTCCCGGCTGGATCTTCGACCGCATAGATCCATAGGCAGGAGTCCAGATAGACGCGCATGGTTAGTCCCAGGAATCGCGCAGCTCGCGGATGCGTGCGTCCATCACATCCGGATCAGCGTGGCGACCCGAGTCCCGCAGCGCGCTCAACAGCTGCCGCAGCGCTTCCTTGCGCTTACGCCGCTCTTGCTCGGAAAGCACCGGTCGCAGAGTGGCCTCAACCTCTCCGGCAGGGAGTTCCTTGGGCACCACGCCGGAGAGCTTGTGGTCAGGCGTTACCGTCGCCTTGATGGTGACCTCAGCCATTTGAACCTCCGGAGTGAATTGTAGCTGATCCCCGGCGCGATTTGCAGGCCGATGCAGCCGGAAGCGTCGAATTCAAGCCCGGAATGAGGCTACTCTTCTTCCTTGTGGCCCTCACCCTTTGTGCCGACGGTGGCTTCCAGGCCCGCGATCAGGGCCTGTTTCTCGGCGTCGGTGAGGCGCGCTTCCGGGTGGGTGGGCAGGTAGAACCAGGGCGGCATTTCGCCTTCACGGACTTCCTTGGCGGCTTCGTCGGCTTCTTTCTGCGGCTTGTCCCACTCCGAG
>JAJVIO010000009.1 GCA_022071975.1 Planctomycetota bacterium | reverse complement strand
TGCGTAGCCACTTGTCGTCCTCCGGCGCGCCGAGGTTGATCAGGTAGCTGTCATGGATGAAGAAGCGCGTGATGCCGGTGTGTTTCCCGGCGGCCTTGAATTCGGCGACCTCGTCGTCTTGCAGAGGCTTGGAAGCCCACTGCTGCTGGTTCTTGCTGAAGATCTGCACGCACTCGCAGCCGATCTCAGCCCCGCGTTCCAGCGCTTTATAGAGCCCGCCGGAGATGGATGTGTGCGCGCCTAACAGCATTTTTCAACCACGAAGTGCCACGAAGGACCACGAAGAACCATTCGGCCTGATGCTAGCTCTTCGTGGCCCTTGGTGGTCCTTCGTGGTTCCAGTTTTTTGAATGGGCTGCAGGCCGTGATGAAGTGGCGCAAACATTGCTGTCCGCGCTTTCGACTGGCATCTACCGCGAGAGCCGCGAAGAAAGACAGTAGTGAAGTTGCTGTCAGGCTTGCTTCGATTCGGGTGTTTGCTGCCGTAGGGCGTACACGACGCCGATCCCGATCATGCCCAATGCGGCCAAAGATCCAAACAACGCAATCCCTAGCGCCTGGGAATGATGCTCACCTGGTGAGTTGCCTCCGATCGTGAGAGGCCACAGCCATGCGCCGATGGCTGCGCAGAGCGCAACAGCACCGTAGAACACCAGATGGCTGACCGCGTGCCGAAGCAGGTGCGCAGACAACTCGCGGATGGAGGAACGAAAGCTCTGCTTGATCCGAGGCGTCTCACTCATGCCGCAATTATATGAAAGTGTGGGCCACGCGCGGACAAGAATGTCCGCGCCACTGAGTGGCTGAAATGGCGAGCCCCGAGCTGACGCTCGGGGCTCCCTGTCTTTCGTCGTGCTGTCTACTTGTAGTAGTCCTGCAGCGGCTTCACTTCTTCTTCGTGGCCGGCGAGGCTGGCTATGGCCCGCACGGCCGCTTCGGCGGCGCTGAGCGTGGTCAGCGCGGGGATGCCCTTCATTACGCACTTCTTGCGCATGGTCGCTTCGTCCGTGCGCGGGTCTTTGCCGCTCGGCGTGTTGATCAGCAGCGCGATCTCGTCGTTGATCACCAGGTCCAGCACGTTCGGCCTGCCTTCCTGGATCTTGTTTACCACCTGCACCGGGATGTCCGCCGCCTGCAGCACTTGTGCGGTTCCCCGTGTCGCTACCAGCTCGAAGCCCATCTCGTGCAGCTTCTGCGCCACGGGCGGGATGCGCGACTTGTCGGAGCGTTTCACGCTGATGAACACCTTGCCGGCTCTAGGCAGTGCCTGCGAAGCGCCCGCCTGGGCCTTGGCCATGGCGCGGCCGAAAGTCTTGTCGATGCCCATCACTTCGCCGGTGCTGCGCATCTCCGGCCCAAGCAGCACGTCGGCACCCGGGAACTTGTTGAACGGGAACACCGGCTTCTTGATGCTGAAGTGGCGCGGGATGATCTCTTCCGTAAAGCCCAGCTCTTTCAGCTTACGGCCGCACATCAGCTGGGTTGCGATCTTGGCGATCGGCTTGCCGATGGCCTTGGCCACGAAGGGCACGGTGCGGCTGGCGCGCGGGTTTACTTCGATCACCCAGACCTGGTCGTCCTTGATGGCGTACTGCACGTTCATCAGGCCCTTTACCTTGAGGGCAAAGGCCAGCTTGCGCGTGGTCTCGCGGATGTCGCGCAGCACGTGCTCGCTGAGTGTCTGGCTGGGGATGCTGCACATGCTGTCGCCGCTGTGCACGCCGGCGTACTCGATGTGCTCCATGATGCCGGCGATCACCGCCAGCTCGCCGTCGCACAGGCAGTCCACGTCCACCTCGACGGCGTTGTCCAGGAACTGGTCGATCAGGATGGGCTTGCCCTCGGCCGCTTCCACGGCCAGCCCTACGAAGTGCTTCAGCTCGGTTTCGTCGTAGCAGACTTCCATGGCGCGCCCGCCCAGCACGAAACTGGGCCGCACCAGCACCGGGTAGCCGATGTCGCGCGCGGCTGTGAGGGCGGCGTCGATGCCGTGGACGATGGCGCCCTTGGGCTGGCGGATGCCGAGTTCCTTGACCAGGGCGTGGAACTGTTCGCGGTCGGATGCGCGGTCAATGCTCTCGACGGGCGTGCCGATGATGGGCACGCCGGCGTCTGCCAGGCGGCGCGCGAGGTTGATGGGCGTCTGGCCGCCGAACTGCACGATCACGCCCTCGGGCTTCATGACATCGTGGATGTTCATGACGTCTTCGAAGGTCAGCGGCTCGAAGAACAGGTCGTCCGAAATGTCAAAGTCGGTGCTCACCGTCTCCGGGTTGCTGTTGACCATGATGGACTCATAGCCCATTTCGCGCAGGGCCAGGCTGGCGTGCACGCAGCAGTAGTCGAACTCAATGCCCTGTCCGATGCGGTTGGGGCCGCCGCCGATCACCATGATCTTGCGGCGCTGGCTGGGCTCCAGCTCGGTTTCTTCCTCGTAGGTCGAGTAGTAGTAGGGCGTTTTGGCCTCGAACTCGGCGGCGCAGGTGTCCACCAGCTTGTAGACCGGCGTGACGCCCAGCTGCTTGCGGTGCGCGCGCACGGTGGGCTCGTCGGTGTTGTAGATCGCGGCGAGCTGAGCGTCGCTGAAGCCCGCGCGCTTGGCCTCGCGCAGCAGCTCCGCGCCGAGCTGGCTCAACGCCGGCACGCGGCGCAGCTCGCGCTCGAGCTCCAGCAGCTGCACGAAGTTCTCCAGGAACCAGGGGTCGATGCCGCTGAAGTTGCTGACCTCCGTGGGGTTCATGCCGCTGCGCAGCGCGCGGCGGATCATGAAGATGCGCTCCACGCCCGGGGTGATCAGGCCGTTCTTCAGCTCCTGGCGCGAGAGCTTGCGGGTTTCCAGCGACTCTTTGCGGTCGGCGCCGAAGCCCATGCGCCCGATTTCCAGGCTGCGAATCGCCTTCTGCATCGCCTCTTTGAACGTACGGCCGATGCTCATGGCCTCGCCGACGGACTTCATCTGCGTGGTCAGCACGGTGTTGGCGCCGGGGAATTTCTCGAAGGCCCAGCGCGGGGTTTTCACCACCACGTAGTCGATGCTGGGCTCGAAACTGGCGGGCGTAGCCTTGGTGATGTCGTTCTGCAGCTCGTCCAGGGTGTAGCCCACGGCCAGCTTGGCCGCGAACTTGGCGATCGGGAAGCCGGTCGCTTTGCTGGCCAGTGCGCTGGAGCGCGATACGCGCGGATTCATCTCGATCACCACGCGGCGGCCGGTGCGCGGGTCCACGGCGAACTGCACGTTGCTGCCGCCGGTCTCGACGCCGATCTCGGTCATGATCTTCTTGGCGTCGTCGCGCAGGAGCTGGTACTCCTTGTCCGTCAGCGTGAGTGCGGGTGCTACCGTGATGCTGTCGCCGGTGTGCACGCCCATGGGGTCGAGGTTTTCGATGCTGCAGATCACGACGAAGTTGTCCTTCTTGTCGCGCATCACCTCGAGCTCGTATTCCTTCCAGCCCGCCAGGTACTCGTCGATCAGCACCTGGCTGACGGGACTGAGTGACAGGCCCTTGCGGCAGATTTCTTCGTACTCTTCAAGGTTGTAGGCGATGCCGCCGCCCGTGCCGCCCATGGTGAAGGCCGGGCGGATCACGGCCGGCAGGCCGATCACGTTCAGGGTTGCCACGCACTCGGCCCAGTTGTGGGCGATCTCGCTGCGCGGCTGGGCAACGCCGATCTTGTTCATGGCGTCGCGGAAGGCCTCGCGGTCTTCGGCCTTGTGGATGGCTTCCGGGGTGGCGCCGATCATCTCGACGCCGAATTTCTCGGGGATGCCCATGGCCGCGAGTTTCATGGCGGTGTTGAGCGCGGTCTGGCCGCCGAGGGTAGGCAGCAGCGCGTCGGGCCGCTCTTTCTCGATGATCTTGGCGGCGATCTCGGGCGTGACGGGCTCAACGTAGGTGCGGTCGGCCATCTCCGGATCGGTCATGATGGTGGCCGGGTTGCTGTTCACCAGCACGACCTCGTAGCCCTCTTCACGCAGGGCCTTGCAGGCCTGGGTGCCGGAATAGTCGAACTCGCAGGCCTGGCCAATGATGATGGGGCCCGAGCCGATGATCATGATTTTCTTGATGTCAGTGCGTCGTGGCATCTACGTCCTGTGTTGTCGTCTATCTTGCGCCTGGTCGTCGCAAGGTTGTAGGGATTAGGTTGTAGGTTGTAGGGGCGGATTTCAGCTTTTCCCTAAAACCTACAACCTGTTCCCTGCAACCTGCTTTTCTATCACCACCGTGGCCGTTGCGTACTCCCGCGTGTGGCTCATGCTGAGCCATAAAAAAGACGGCCCCAGGCCGTCTAGAACCACCTTTGCCGCACCCGTGATTTCGAGGGTTGGTTTGCCGTCCTCGTTGTTGCACACGCCGATCTGGCTGAAGCCTACCCCCTGGCTCCAGCCTGTGCCGATGGCCTTCATGAAGGCTTCCTTGGCGGCGAAGCGGGCGGCGAAGTGGATCTCCGGGCGCGCCTTGCCGCGGCAATAGTCGATTTCGGTGGGGGTGAAAACGCGGGCCAGAAACTCCTTGCGCTTGTCCTGCAGGAGCTTCTCGATGCGGGCGACTTCCACGATGTCAGTGCCGATGCCCAGGATGGCCATGCGCGTTCCCCGTGTTGGGGGCGGAAGATTAGCGGCAAACGGCGCGATTGCAACGTGGGGATAACGGGGAGCGCAGGCATCTTGCCTGCAAGCGCTGAGGGCATCCTGCCCTCAGCCGTGTCGTGGGCGAGACGCCCACGACAGGTGCAGGCGGGACGCCCGCGCTCCCGCCCTTACCTCTCGTAACACCCCCGGTCGATGCCGCCGCCCTGGGGGCGGCTGGCGCCGTCGTGGGCCGTGGCCAGGCCCAGGCCGCTTTGCCCGTCGTCACGGCCGGCGCTGCCGGTGGCGAGGCTGAAGTCACTGGCGCCGTTGAAGGTCGGCGCGGTGGTTACGCTGTTCGCCGCGCCGCTGATCAGCGCCTGCCACTGCGCCAGCGTGTAGGCCTGGCTGGTGTCGTCGTTCACCCACACGCCCCAGCCGTCGGTGCTGCGGCAGATGTTGTAGTCGGCCGTGGTGCCGGACAGCGAGTCGCTGCTCCAGGTAATCGCGCCGCGCGCGCCACCGATGAAGATGTTGTTGCGGATGTCGTTGCCGGTGCTGCCGTTGAGCATGCTGAGGCAGAAGCGACCGTTGCCGGACTGGAACACCACGGTGTTGTGGTAAATGCGGTTGTTCATGCTGCCGTAGGCGCTGCTGAAGCCGTCGTCCCAGAGCGCGATGCCGCTCTGGTTCAGGTTGTTCACCACCAGGTTGTTGCGGATGTCGCAGTCGCGGATGCTGGCGAAGTTCAGCCCTGCCGCGCCGTTGATGCCGTTGCCTTCGCACCAGTTGTTCTCGATCACGCCGTCCTCGGTGATGCCGTCGCCGCGGGTGCCGAAAGCGGCTACCTGCTGGGCGGGGTCGCTGTTGATCTGGATGCCGCTGGCGTTGTTGTCATGGCAGTAGTTGCCGCGGATGATCGGCCGGTCGCCGCTGTTGCTGAAGTAAATGCCGTGCTCAAGGCCGCTGTCGTGGCATTCGTTGCCCTCCAGCACGACGTCGTCGGAGTAGTCGGTGAAAATGCCCCAGCGCCCGCCGTTGCTGAACACGCCGCCCTGGATGGTGATGTTGAAACTCTCCGTCACGCGCACGCCGGCCCGGTAGGCGTTGAGTGTGCGCAGGCCGTGGATGATCACGTAGTGGCAGTCGTAGATCTTGATGGCGTCGCGATTGTCCGGCGTGGTGCTGGCGCTGGTGCCGCTGTTGATCACGGCCGCGTTGCCCGAGGCCCGGAAGATGATCGGCATGCCGCTGGTGCCGGTCACGCTGCTGAGGGTGAAGCGCGCGTAGTTGCCGTCGGCGATTTCGACGATGTCGCCCGCCTGCACGGTGTTGGCGGCGTGCTGCAAGGTGGCCCAGGCCTGCGCCGGCGTGGTGCCGCTGTTGCCGTCGCTGCCGGTGGGGGAGACGTAGTAGGTGGCTGTGCCGGATGGCGCCGCCGGCACAAAGGGCGCGCTGCCGCCGCCCGCGCTGGCGGTGGTGACGTCGAAGGCGGCGCTGTTTGCGCCGATCAGGCTCGCGGCCGTGAAGTTCAGTGTGTAGGCCGTGCCGGCCAGGTCGATGCTGAGACCGTTGAAGCTGACCACGCCGTTGATGGCGGTGAGCATGGCCGTGCCGGAAAGCTGCGCGCCGCCGGTGCCGCCGCTGAGGGCAACGCTGACCTGGGTGGTGTTGTCGCTGCTTACGCGCAGGCCCGCGGCGTCCTGGATTTCCACGCGCGGCTGGGTGGCGAACACGTTGCCGGCCGTGGCGCCCGCAGGCTGCTGGATCACGGCCAGTTGCGCGGGCGGGCCAACCTGCACCGTACCGCCGCCGCTGGAGCCGCCGCCGTCACCGGCGCAGCCGTAAAGCCCGATCAAAACGCAAGCCAGTGCAAACGCAGCAATCCGCTTTGGCATCGCATCCCCGTCTGGAAGGTGTCAACGCGGGAATGCGGCGGGTTGTGGGAGGGGGTCAGAAAAAAGCCGCGGGCGGGGCGCCCGCGTCACATCAAAGCACGCGGGCCGAGGCGTAGCCTACTACCTGGTTGTAGTCGCCGCTGGTTTCGCCGCTGGTGGTGTGTTCGAGCAGCTCCACCTGGCTGGCGCCGAGGGCCTTGCAGGTCTCCAGCATCAGCGCTGTGGCGTGCACGCCGCACATGCTGATGTCGCGGCTGTAGCACACCTCCAGCATGCCGCGGGTGTCGTAGGCCTTCAGCTTGTCGAGCGCGAGCTTGTCTTTCTCCAGCGTCGTGTCGTGGTCTTCGTAGTGGTTCATGTCGCTGCTGGCCACGATCAGCGTGTCGTCGCCGTCCTGGGCCAATATCGCCCGCGCGATCCCCTCCGCCACTGCCTCCACGCGCTCAAAGGGCGCGTGGCTGACGCTGATCACGCAGATCTTCACGGCCGGGTTCAGCACCTGCAGAAACGGGAGCACCACCTCGGCGGCGTGCTCGTTGAAGTGGGGAAGGTTTGACACGTCAATACCGCCCACATTGGCGAGCGCGGTGGTCAGCTTTTCGTCCACGGGGAGCTTGCCCAGCGGCGTTTCCCACTCGCGGTAGCCGGCCAGGCTGAATGTTCCTCCGCCCACCTGGTGCTTGGTGTGCAGGACCAGCACCGTGCCCGGGATCTCGACGCTTGCAAGCGCGCGGCCGCACACGGCGCCCGAGTACATGTAGCCCGCGTGGGGGACCAGCACCCCGTAGGCCTTGGCGCGGGGCGCGGCCGGCTTTGCGATATAGCCCTCAATCTCGGCGCGCAGGCGCGCGGGCACCGCGGTGTAGAAGTGCCCGGCAACGTGCGGATGTCGGATGGTTTCAGTCATGGAGTCAGGTTACAGGTTTCAGGTTACAGCTGTCAGGGTTACAGTTCGAACGCCCACCGAAGGTTCGGCCAGTCCCTGAAACCTGAAACCTCACCCCTGTAACCTGGCTAAATGTCTATGTCGTCCGGCGCTTCGTCGGGCACCACATCCACGATCACGAAAGTACCGGCCGCGAGGTCACCCAGGCGCTGCTGCTTGCCGGTCATCATCATCAGGCCCATGGGGATCAGCAGTATCGCCCAGTGGATCAGCTCGAGCACCTTCAGCGAGTTGCGTACAACAATGCGCCAGGCCGCGGGCGGTTCGCCTTCGGCGTCCACGACGCGCAAACGGAACAGCGCCTTGCCGAAGGTACGGCCCCAGACCAGCTCAGTGACCATGCCATAGATTGACAGCACCAGCAGTGTCACCAGCGTGGCCTGCAGGGTGGGCAGAAGGTCGGCGTCGAAGCTGGTCACCGTGCCGATCGCAAGGAATCCGTAGGCCTGCTCCCAGGAATACCCGTAAATGCTCTGCAGCAGGATCACCACCGGGCTGGTCATCGCGATGTCCAGCAGCAGCGAAACCGCGCGTGCCAGCGGATTCGCATACAGAAGCTTGGGAGTCTCTTCCTTTTTTACGCCGGCTTCCTTCTCCTGGTTCTCGAGCAGGTTCACCAGGGTGCGATCCAGCGGGCGTTCGCGATTCAGCAGCAGCCAGACGCCCTGGCTGGCCATGATCAGCACCACCGCAAACAACAGTGAGATCCAGACGATGTAGATGGTCGGGCTGTTGGTCTTGTCCAGCGCCAGCACCTTTGGTGTTGACCAGTCAAGGCTGCCGTCCGCGGCCGGCTTTGTCTCACTGTCGCGTACTTCGCCGGCCTCGCTGTAAACCGCCCGCAGCGTCTCACCGCGCGCGGAGACGGTCACGAAGTTCGTCAACTCCAGCCCCGCCACCGGTTTTTCACGGGCAGGGGGCGCAGCATCCACCCATGCGCCCTTGCCGGATTGCGCGTCGCGGGTCCACACCATCAGGTGCCAGGCGCGGCTGGTGTCGTCCTTTCGCGTGAACGCCACCACCGGCCGCGCGTCGGGCGCTTCCAGCACAGTAAACGATGAACGCAGCACGTTGGAGGTCACCTCAGCGCTGAAGTGGCGCTGCACAGAGGTGCGCTGCGCGGGCTCGGGCGTGGCGTCCGCATCTTCATCGGGCGGGTTGGCCGCGGTGACGGCCTCGGTGCCGGGGGTGAAGGAAAGCAGCGACAGGTTGCCGCCGCGCGTCTCGCGGATCGAAAGCCAGATCGCATCACGCCCTGCGTGGGCCTGCAGCTCGATGCCGGAAGAAGGCGCCTTGTGCACCGACCGCGCCTCGACTTCCGGCCGACCGAACGGCTGCACCATGATCTCGCTGCCGCGCGCCCAGCACAGCCACAGGACGTTGTTGAAGCTGACAACTACCGGCGAAGCCTCGGGGTCGTTCAAGCCGATGTTTTCCAGCTTGTCGCGCTGCCACTCCTCACCCGCGGTATTGAACACCATGAAACGTGAGGAGGTGGCGATGCCCACGTGCTCCGCGTCGAGGGGCGTCGCGCTGCGCACCAGGCCGTCGTATCGGGTGCCGGTCAGCACGGTTTCGCCGGCCACGCGCACCAGGGCGAACGAGCCGCCCTGCGCCGTGGCCTGGTTGGTGAGTTCAAGGTGCTGGTCGATCAGCCACAGCGAGTCGCCATGGGGGACTACCATGATCACGCGCGCATTCGGCGCCAGCGTCTGGGTCTGGTTCGCCCCGAACAGCAGCAGCACGGAAATCACCGCCGTGACGGCGAAGGATATGCGCGCGATCTTCAAGCGTTTGCGCTGGCGCAGGATGCGCCGACGCAGCAGCTCGGGCAGATCGTCATCGGGGGCGTGCTTCATGGAGAGATAATGCGTGAAGACGGTGGGGGAATTCCAGTGGTTACGGGGGAACTGGCCTCGGCGGTTACGGGCCCTTCGAGTCGCTGCGCTCGCTCCCTTCGACAAGCTCAGGGCAGGCAGGGCGCCATTGAAACGCCCCGCTTCGTGCGGGGCGTTTCAATGGCGGAGAGGGTGGGATTCGAACCCACGGTCCCGGTTAAGGGACGCTCCCTTAGCAAGGGAGTGCGATCGGCCACTCTGCCACCTCTCCGCGTTTACAGATGGATCGCGGCAGCAAGGTAGCTGACCCTTTGCCAGTGTCAACGGGCGGGAGATGCAACGGCGGGACTACACCAACTGCCATTTCACCAGCGCCCAGCCCAGCACGGCCAGCGCGCCGTTGCCAAGAATGTGCAGGATAATCGGCGCCACGAGCGTGCGCCGTTTCTCGTAGGCCCAAACAAAGATCAGCCCGCCGAAAAACTGGTTGACGGGGAACTTGTTTGAGTGCGCGAAGGCAAACAGCAGCGACAAAATGATGATCGCGGGCCAGCGCCCCAGCTCGCGTCTCATCGGAGGGTACATCAGGCCCCGGTACCAGATTTCCTCAAGGACCGGGTACAGCAGCACCACGCCAATCAGCGCAGGCCAACTGCGGTCACGGAACATCGCGCCGCGCAGGTGGTCTTTGAAAGCCAACGTGGCGTCTTCCACAAACAGGTGCAGTGCTGCCCAATACACAAACGCCGCGAAAAGGTAGAACGCGCCCATACCCACGGCAGCCAGCAGAGTGAACTTCAAGTCACCGCCCAGGCGGTTGAGGCTGAGGCCCAGCGAGCGTAACTCGGCCTTACGCAGCAACTTCCAGTAAACAAGCAGGACCAGTGTGAGCGTCAGCATGACTGCCAGGTGAGGTGCGTCGGCCGGCAGCCACGCCGGGGGCGTGGCATGACCCTGCTCAATCAGCCAACGCATACCACCAGGCAGGAAAGCAAATGCAGCGATCCAGCAGATTGCACGCAGCATCCCAATGGGATAGCCGGCGTGAAACTGCTCCCACGGATCGGCTGAGATCGAAATCTCAGCTTGGCCATCTTGTTGTAAGGGTTTATCACTCAATGGCTTACCGTTTCGGAAGCGCTTGATTTGCGAAAATAGCGGCTTGCAATATTACGTTGATGGGTTACACTAAGTCTTGTGCCTTCTATGCTTTAGGATGATTCGTCCCGCTGGCGTCGCTTCATTTTGGTGAGTTCGATATGACAGCCCGTCGTACCATCACGAAGAAAGAGCTGGTCCTCCGTATCGCGGAGAACACGCACCAGAAGCAGACGATAACCCGCGACATCATTCAACTCTTCATCGACGAAGTGATCAACGAACTTGCGCGTGGTAACCGGCTGGAATTGCGGGACTTCGGTGTCTTCGAGGTAAAAGTCCGCCGTTCGCGAAAAGCTCGTAACCCCAAGACCGGCGCCGAAGTACGCGTGCCGGAGAAGCGCGTCGTCACCATCAAGCCCGGCAAGAAAATGAAAGAAGAAATCAACCGCCACGCCGAAGCCGAGCTGGCGGCTGAGCTTGCCGCGAGCGCCGCGCACGCCATGGGCGCTGTGTCGCCGGCGCCGATCCCGGTTCAGGAACGTGAGACGGCCGCAGCCGGCGACCCGGACTCTGACCCTGACCTTGACTGAACTTCAGGACGCTGCTGACGCCCCGGTTCGTTCATTTGCCGAACCGCCAGGAATTGTTGCATGGCCATGGAATCTGACAACCCAGCCTTCCAGCTTGCATCGGCGTTACAGCCGCCCGACGACGCAGCGTTCATGCGCGCGGCACTTAAAGAGGCGATTGCAGCCTATGAAAAGGGCGAGGTGCCGGTAGGCGCCGTGGTCGTGCACGAAGGTCGCATCATCGGGCGTGGTCACAACCTGCGGGAAACGCTGAACGACCCGACCGCCCACGCGGAGATGCTGGCCATGACCGCCGCATCAGAGGCACGCGGGCAGTGGCGGCTGGATGAGTGCACGCTGTATGTCACGCTCGAGCCCTGCCCGATGTGCGCGGGCGCGATCGTCAACGGGCGCGTGAAGCGCGTGGTGTACGGCGCCAGTGACCCCAAGGCCGGGGCTTGTGGAACATTGTTCAATCTGGTACAGGATGCCCGCCTGAATCACCGCGCG
>JAJVIO010000056.1:3102-11771 GCA_022071975.1 Planctomycetota bacterium | reverse complement strand
CGCCATCAGCCACGTGCGCTTCGACGACGCCTGGGAGTTCGTGGAGATCACGGGCACCCCGGCCTTTGTCGTGGTACAGGGGAGCATCTGGGGCACGGAAGAAAAGCGGCCGGTGTTCAGGACCACGAGCGGAACCTCAAAGTCCGCCTGGACCGGCATCCGCATCTCTACGGACTCGTACCCCAACTTGTTCGGTGGAAACGGGCCCATAGCATTTGTGGAGATCCGCAACGCCAGCGTTGGCCTGGATATCGACAAGGGAACCACCTACGAGCCGGATGCCTCCGGCCCGACTCCCTGGCGCTTCCCCGGCCTCGTGGTTCGCATGTGCGGCACGGGCATCCGAATCCGGACATCCTTGGAGACTACGGCTCCCTATGAGGGCTACACCACCATCATCGACGGGGCCCAGGTCGGCGGCACGACCACCAGCGCCGACTGCACCACCTGCGTTCTTGTCGAGCACGGCCGAGCCATCCTGCAGGGTTGCAATATCGAAGGGGCAACCTCCGCGAACGTCACAGTAGGCTCGGCGACAGCCGAAACCAACGACGTCACCATTCGCGAATGCCGGTTGTCGGACGTGGCGGCAACCTACTCGGTGAACCTGGCGGACTGCGCCGCGGCGGGCAGCGTAACGATTGAACGCACCAGCATCTTCTCGGCGACCACGGGAATCTACTTCGTCCAGAGCGGCAACACTTCAGCGCGTGCCTTGACCGTGCGGAATTCCTGCGTGACAGGCCTGACCACCTGCTTGAGCATCAACGTCACCACAGCTTCCGTCGCCTCGCTCCTGTTCGAGGATTCCACCATCGGTGGAACCAGTAGCGGAACCACGCAGCGCGGCATCCTGGCCACACAACTCAACAGCTCAAGCACGGCGGTGTTCAGGCGCTGCAACATCATGAACAACCGCGAATACGGCTTCCAGGCCGGGACGTCCACCAGCAACACCTGCGAGTACACATTTGAAGAGTGCGCGCTCTTGAACAACGGAGATGGCGGCACCGGCGAGGGCGGGATCCGCGACTCCCGAAGCATCAGCGCCAAGATCGTGGCGACCCACTGCACCTTCATGGGCAACAACCCGTGGGGCGTGTACGACAACAACGGCACGGCCGTTGCCGACGCGCAAAATTGCTACTGGGGAGCAAGTGACGGCCCCGGAGGTTCAGGTCCGGGCAGCGGAGACGCGATCAACTCGGCCACCAATGTGGACGCCGATCCCTTCCTAGCCCGGCCTTACGTTGACGTTTTGCTGGGCGGCAGCCCGGCAAGCGCTTCCGCGTGGACCGTGAATGAAAGTACTGACACGCCTGCGGACGCGCTGCACGTGCTGGCGTCCCAGCCCTACTTCGTGTGGACGTTCGGCAGCGACTTCGCGCTTGAGAGCCAGAGCGCTTACCAGATCCAGGTCGCGAGCAACGCCCAGTTCACGGGTACGCTGCTGTGGGAATCGACCAAGACCACCAGCAGCGCCACCAGCGTGCAGTACAACGGCTCGGCGCTCTCCGAAGCCACCGCCTACTACGCCCGCATAGCCCTCTGGAACCAGAACGACCGGCGCGGCCCCTGGCGGACCCTGATGTTCGTCCGGAACTCACAACCGGGACAGGTTGACATCACCAACCGTTCGCCGGGGAACTCCACGACCATCTACGACGCCACTCCGATCATGATCTGGGAACGTCCCAGCGACGCGGACAGCGACCCGCTGCACTTCCTGGTGGAGATCGACGACAACGCCTCGTTCGACAACGGATCCGGCAACTACCGTTTGCTGAACTCCGCCACTAATCCGGAATACTTTGAATTCTCCACGGACTCGGGCAGCAACTGGATCCCCTTCCCCGAAGATGGGGTACCCGTGGGTGACAGCATCCGGGTCCGGGCCACCTGTCCGGAGAGCTACCCGAATGGCGTCGAGAGGCTGGTTGACGACACATGGTACTGGCGAATCAGTTCCGACGACGGTTTCGAGCAGGGGACCGCTTCGGCGACCTGGTCGTTCGTCCTGGACGAGACTTACGCTTTCACCGGAACCGTCTACAACCTGTCTGGAACCGCAGTCGGGTCGGGCGTCGTGGTCAAAATCGCTCGCAACGGAAGCGTGCTCGGCGATTACGGCACCACCAACGGAAGTGGCGTTTTCACCATCACCACAAGCGCTGCACTTTCTCCGGGTGAGCCACTTGTATTCTTCAACGACACCAATACCGATGATCAAAAGGCGGGTCGTGTGGTGCAGTTCACCGGCACCGATATGTCTGCCATGGACCTCAGGTACAAGAGAGTCTACGTGGAACAGACAGCATCCGATCCCATCGTAAACTCGGACTTCGATGATGACAGTGATGTAGATTCAAGTATCCCTTGGTCTACGAGCGTCGACGCAGAGATCACCTTCGCAAGTGCTCTCAACGGCTCAAACAGAGGTGTTTGGGTCTCCGGCGATTGGACCATGGATGCGGATGTGACCTGGGGTGGAGGGGGCTTCGGTTCTCACGAGTTCCACATCCAGTCCAGCGGCCTGGTCCGCGTAGCCGGCACCGAATTGACGCTTTCCGTCATGGACAACGCGGGTGTACTGGAGGTGCTCGACGGCGCGTTGCTGTCCTTGGGCAGCGACTCGCAGAGTTCCAACCTGCTGACCGTGATCGATTCCACCGTGCTGTTCGTACAGGACATGGTGGGCGTCACCCTCACGATCAGCGGTGGTTACATGAACGTGCGCAACTCCGCGTTCGACGATGGAAGTACGGCGGCCAACGTCATCGATGTGACCGGCGGAACTTTCGAGTGCTTGGGAACGGAGTTTGACAACACTGTCGTTCAGTTCGACATCGACGTGATTGTCCCGAAGTTCGAGAAGAACAGTTTCAACCTGAACCTGCTGTTCTACTCCGGCCCCATGATCCTGTGGGAGACCCGCGACTACCGAAGCGCCTACGTGATGCGCGAGATTTCGTTCGACGCCACGATCTCCCCGGGGACTTTTTACAACGTCGAGTCCACCACCTACGCGGGCGAGCAGTATGACAAGAACCTGGGCTCGGAGGGCGACGTCCTGGACGTCAGGGTCACTTGGGAGACGGTCCCGCCCCATAGCCTGCAACTAACGAGCGGCGACACCCGCGCCCACATCGAATGGGCCGAGGTTCTCGGCTCCACCCAGGGATTCCAGGATTCCGGCACGGCAACCGGCGTAACGGCGACGGTCCTGACAGACAGCGGTGCCACCTGGACCACGGACGCCCTGATCGGCATGTCCCTGCGAATGGGCACGAACATCGGCAACTACAAGTACTACCCCATCACGGACAACACCGGAACCACCATTACCATCAACGGCTCCTACAGCCTGACGGGCGATGGCTGGACAACCGGCAGCACCTACCGGGTCTCCGGCATGGGCTACAACCTGTACCGCTCCACCAGCGAGGGCGGCACCTACACGCAGGTCAACGCCGCAGCGGTCCATGGCGGTACGATCTACATAGACAGCTCCCTGAGCAACGGGACGACCTACTGGTACTACATCAAGTCGGTCACCTTGGGTTCCAGCCCTGTGGAAAGCGGAGGCTCGGCGCGGAAAAGCGTGACCCCGGCGGCGGCGGACATCCAGCTGCTCTCGCCGTCCAGCGCTGCCAAGGGCGACCCGGTCGCGGTGAGCGTGGTGGGCGACAGCACCCATTGGACGGATGATGACGGCGAAGCGACGCTGACCTACAGCGGCAGCGGCGTCACAATCAATGACACCATCTTCATCAGTCCCACCCTGGCCATCGCTGATCTGACGCTCGGGGAGAGCGCCACTTCTGGCAACATCCAGGTCACCCGCAGCGACCTGTGGAGCATAACGTCCTACGACGAGTCCGTGTCTGAATCGTTCACAGCTTCGAACCCGGACGGGGATCTTGAGGATCGCCCGACGCTGGCCTTTGCCGGGGGTGGCGATACCAGCGGCTCCTTCACAGTCGCGATCAGTTTTACGGACAACGGGGGAGGCATAGATACATCGTCCCTTGAACTGTTCGCTTCGCGGGACATCGACATCTACAACGGAGGTGTTTCCACGCTATCAGCCGGCACGGAACTGCGCGCCTTCGGTGTCATTGATTCGCTTAGCGAATCGGCAGCCAGCTGGACCGTGGAACAGGAACTGAACTCTAATGGAGATGAACAGTTCGCTGACGGCGAGTACACGCTGACCGCCCGAATAGCCGACGACAACGGCAACTACTCGGAGTGGGCGAGGGTCCGTCTGTATGTGGAAGGCGGAAGTGCCACAGTCGTGAAAGTAGCCGACGATGGAGGCGGGCCCGTCTACCTGCTGCAGGGAACCACGATGGATGTGGATCTCAGCGGCACGAGCCTCAGCTCAACCCAGACGATCGACTTTGGCAGCGGCATCACGGTGAACAGCGCCAGCGGCAGCGGTTCAACCATCACGGTGAACCTGACCATCAGCGACACGGCCGCCTGCGGCCCCCGCGTCTTCACCACCAATAACGGCGGCAAGTCGGGCGTCGCGATCGTCGAGTACCCCACGAACATCTTCCCGACCACCACCAACGACGAGCCTTCCCGCAACCCGGCCATCGGCGGCGTGAATGTGTTCCTGGCCAACGGGGCATTCTTCAAGTCGGAGACGGACCTGGCCACCCGCGGCCGCATGATGGGGCTGGACTGGCGGCGCTTCCACCGCAGCGACGTCGCTTACAACGGGCCCCTGGGTCAGGGCTGGAACGGGCATTACTACCAGCGTGTTCGTCTGGCGATCGGCGGCATGAACTACATTTCATGGTTCACGCCAGACGGACGCACCGAACTCTTCAGCGGTTCCAGCTATGTCATTCCGGGGCCTGCCGGCGTCTACGTTACGGCCACCTACGAGTCCACCCACGACACCATCACCCTTGAAGACCGCCACGGCTACCGCTGCGTGTTCAACGCCGACGGCCGCCTGTGGCGCTGCATCGACCGCAACGGCAACGCCACTGAGTGCAGCTACAACTACGTGGGCCAGCTCGTGCGCGTCACCGATGACCGCGGCTACTACTGGGACATCAGCTACGACGAGAGCGGCCGCACCTCGCTGGTCCAGGACTTCGTGTGGGACGACACCACACCGCGCGAAATCGAGTACACCTATGACTCGAACGGCAACCTGGTCGAGCAGGCGGCGCCGGAAACTTCGCGCTACAACGACACGGACGGCAACCGCACCACTTACGCCTACCGCTATGATGCTGAGCACCGCCTGACCGCCTGCATCAACCCGCGCGAGTTCCACGAGAGCGGTACGCCCGTGGCCTACCTGGAGAACGTCTACGACTCCAGCGGTCGTGTGACTGACCAGCGCTTGGGCGTTGATGGCGACGTGGAAGAGACCAACGGCGTCCGCAGCTCCACCATCCGCCTGCGCTACGAGAGCAGCACCCACGTGATCGAGGTGGACCGCGCCGGGCACCGCACTGACTACACCCTCGACGGCAGCGGCCGTGCCACGCAAGTGAAGCGCTTCACGGGTACCTGGGCTTTCGACACGGATGAACCCTACGACAACACCGCCCTGGATTCGGGATCCGCCACGGGGATTTCCGGCTCGGTGATGACAGACAGCGGCGCTTCGTGGACGGCCGACGCCTTCATCGGCATGACTCTGCGCATGGGCACAGCAGGCTCGGACCACCAGGACTACACGATCGTGGACAACGACACGACCACCATCACCGTGGACTCGGGCTCGAGCCTGGCAGATGACGGCTGGCAGTCCAGCGACGCCTACGCCATCTACGACAGCATCGCGACGGTGGCCGTGAAGCTTCGCAGCGGCGACCCGACCTCCTACGTCACCACGTTCACTTACAACTCGAACCACGAGATCACCCAGACCGTTTTCCCGCGCGGCAACTCCATCAGCTACACATTCCCCAGCCCAAGCAGCCAGGAGACTGGCACCGCCAACAAGTGTGACGGTGTAACTCTTCAGATTGCATCCGAACTCTGGACCACTGACGAGTTCGCGGGGATGACGCTGCGCATGGGGACAAGTGTGGCGAACTATCGCTACTACCCCATTGTTTCCAACATCGCGGATGAACTGACAATTGCTACCGGCTTCAGCCTTTCCGGCGACGGTTGGGATGCTGACTCCTTTGCTATCTACGACCAGAACTCCGACCCCATGGCGGCGGGCAACGTCCTGACGGTCACCCGCAAGGACGAGGCGCTGGGCACCGAGTCCGACATCGTCACAAGCTACAGCTACGAGTACCGCTACCAGTTCGTCGACAGCGTCACCGACCCGCTCGGCAACACCACCAGCTATCTCTATGACTACGGGGATTCCGGCGCTAACGACGAGGGCGCGGGCAACCTTGTGGCGGTCACCAGCCCCCAGATTTCGGGCAGCATGGCCACCACGGCCTCGATCACCACGCGCACCACCTACAATGAGTACGGCCAACCGGTCACTACGATCGACGGCGAGGGCAACGTCACCCTGCTCTCCTACTACCCGTCCAATGACGCCAACGACCGCGCCGGCTTCCTGTACCAGCGCATCACGGCTTGGGGCGAGCTCGACCTGACCAGCGAGTACGACTACAACCCGGCTGGCTTGATGACGGCCTCCTGGTCGCCGCGCGCCTTCGAAAGCGGCGCCACCAAGGACGACTACAAGACCGTCTACGTCGTGAACCAGCTCAACCAGACCTGGCACGTGACTGCCAAGTACGAGGCGGGTGAGTACGGCGACAGCAGCCTGGAGAGCGTGGACACCTACAAGTACTTCGACCTGAACGGCAACCAGGTCCAGGCCTTCCGCGAGTACATCACCTGGGACGGCAACTCACCGACCGCGCCCAGCGACGAGGACGACCCGAGCACCTTCAGCAAGAACACCAATCCCATGGCCGCCACCTGGGTGGAGACCAGCGCAGAGTTCAACCTGTTGAACTACGCGGTCGCCCACACGACCGACGGAATTGCGGGCAGCGCCCCGACACGCTACACCAGCCGCACCAAGTACGATTCGAACTACAATGTAATCCGCTCCATCACGCCCCTGGGCAACAGCTCGGCGGTGGAGTACGACGAGCGAGACCTGGTGCTGCGCCGCACGATCGGCGCTAACAGTGACGTGGCGGGTTCCATGGAGAGCGATTACGACGCCAACGGCAATCTGCTGAAGTCCCGCGACGCATTGGGCAACGAGTCGAGCTTCACCTATGACGGGTTCGACCGCATGACCATCGCCTACGACCCGCAGGGGAACTACAGAACTTCCGCCTTCGACGCCAACGGCAACGTCACCACCAGCAGCGCCTATGACCTGGCGGCGAACCTGCTGAGCCAGAACGTCACGACCTACGACACCATCAACCGCCCCTACATCAGCGCGCGCCTGGCCAAGGACCACCTCGGTCAGCCCATCGGCGACGGCTGGGCCACCAGCACCACCGTGTATGACAAGAACTCCCGCGTGGTCAGCTCCACCAACGACAACGGGGTCACCTCCACCAGCTACTACGACGGCGCGAATCGCGTGGACCACACCCGCGACGCCGCCGGCAACGAGACCCGCTACCGTTACAACGCCCACGGCGCGACCACCCGCATCGATTACGACGAAATCAACGGCCTCGACGGCTCCCTCGAGAAGTCCCATGTCGAGAACGTTCTGAGCCGCAGCGACGCGGTGTTCATCTATCGCGACCGCCGCTACGCTTCAGGCAGCTTCGACACCAGCACCACCACCCGCTACGACACCTGGGGCCGCGTGGTGGCAAGCATCGACGCCGACGCCACGGCGACGGACTTCCAGTACGACCTGCTCTCGCGCCAGACCCAGGTCACGCGCAAGCCCACGGGCACAGCCACGGACTGGACCGTCACCCAGAGCGTCTATGACGACAACTCGCGCGTGATCACCACCCGCATCTCCACCAACCCGAACACCAACACCACCTGGCAGGAAAAGCACTTCAGCTACGACGAGCGCGACCGCGTGGTAAGCCGCCAGGCCGAGGACGGCGACATCTGGACCTTCCAGTACGACGTCAACTCCAACCTGGTCGAGCGCGTGGACCCCCTGGGCACCCGCGTCACCAATACCTACGACAGCCGCAACCTGCTCAGCTTCCGCAACATCGAGCGCGGAACCAACATCGTCGGAGCGACCTCCGAGAGCTTCCACTACGACGGCCTCGGCCGCGTGACCTCATGCAGCAACTACGACGGGACCACCCTGATCGCCGCCAATGCCTACAAGTACAACACCCTGGGCCTGGTTGAGCGGCAGGACCAGACCACCGCCAGCAGCGCCGGCGACATCCTGGCCACGCACACCATGTACGCGGGATACGACGGCACCGGCTTCCGCACCAGCACCACCTACTGGGACGGCCGCGTGGTGCGCAACGCGCCGGACCTGCTCAACCGCCTGTCCTACAGCTTCGACGAAGCCGCGGCGGTGTACATCGCCAGCTACGTGTATGCCGGTTCGAACCGCGTGGTTGAGCGCACCTACGGCAACGGCACCCGCACGGAATACACCTACGAAGCCGCCGGTTGCGGCTGCGGCGGCTCGACGGCCTTCATCCAGCGCGTGGAGCACAGCCGGCCATTCGCCGCGTCACAAGTCATCTTCGACGTGGACC
>JAJVIO010000056.1:0-3092 GCA_022071975.1 Planctomycetota bacterium | reverse complement strand
CCGCCGCTACGACGTGAACGGCAACCTCACGGCTGAGCGCCTCGGCCACGAGGGCGACCTGGGTGTGGTTTATCGCCGCGACGGCACCTACCGCCTTACGGATACCTACTACGGCGTGGGACTGGCAGGGGCCGATCTCGAGACCTACGCCGACCCGGCCTACACGCCGTCGGCTTTCGGACTGCACCGCGAGTACACACTGGACCCGCGCAGCAACCGCAGCAGCGTGGTGGACACGGACGACTCCAGCACCGAGATCTACGACTACAGCTACTCACTCAGCACCGACAACAACGACCTGTACACGGCCGTGGACGGCGACGACTACAGCTACGACGCCATCGAGCAGCGCACCTATGACGACGCCACGGGCCTGTACTACGCCTACGACTACCGCGGCTACCTGTGGCTGTGCGACACGGACAGCGCGAAGACCACGCCCGAGCAGGTCTTCCACCACGACGCCATGGGCAACCGCGTACTGGAAGAAGGCTGGTACGACGATTCCCCCAGCACCAACGTGCACAAGACCGTGCTGGTCAACGACATACGCGGCGGCGGGGGCTGCGGCAGCAATTCAGGCGAGCCCAAGGCCGGCGAGGTTCGTTATAATGCCAGTGACACGCAGACCAGCTCCGTGCAGTACGTCCACGGCAAGGGCCAGGGCTCCATCGTGCAGGAATTGGCCGACAACGGCAGCGCCACCGTCTACCGCTACCGCCACGAAGACCAGGCGGGCAGCCTGATCGGCGTCACGGACGAGGACGGCTTCCGCACGGACGAGTACTTCTACCTCGACTTCGGCACGCCGGTGCACCGCCCCATACTGTTCGACGGCGGCGCAGGGGAGATCGAGAGCATCACGGCCAACACCCCCAGCGCCGGCTACACGCGCATCGGCCTGTTTGACGACTACCTCACGGCCGACGCCCTGATCGGCAAGCAGTTGCGCGCCTTGGGCAGCCTGCACGTGGGCGAGGTGTATGACAACGGCACGGACACCATCGACGTGGTGGACCCCACGGGGGCGATCTACACCGCCATCTACGGCAACCTGAACATCGTGGTGATGGACTTTGAAGCCCCGGCCGTGGAGCCCGTGGCCACGGGCACCTGGAGCGACGTCTACTACGTGGAGGGCAGCGACTACACGGTGTTCGAAGACACCAGCGCCAGCTTCAGCACCACGGTGAGCGTGGGCGACCTGATCCAGCCGGACACTGCCCAGCCGAGCGTGTGGCTGACGGTGTCCAGCGTGCTGTCGAACTCGGAGCTGGCCGTGAGAGGCGACAAGACCGCGACCAGCGCGCCCCTGCTGCCGTACATCGTGACGGACCCGATCTGGAGCTACTCCAGCGGCGTGAGCACCTACACCAACGGCAGCGCGAACTTTGAAGACTGGATGCTCGGCTGGCTGTTCACCCCGGACGTGAACGAGCCCTGCTACCTGCAGGTGATCGAGGTAACCAGCGCCACCAGCATCAAGGTGAAGGGCGACGCGAGAGGCCTCAGCAACCCCGACGACGAATGGCGCATCCACGCCCCCGCCGGCGTGGACAACACCACCGGCGGCCTGCACACGGACCTGACGGAGGCGGGCTCAAGATACCTCTACGGCACAATGCGCTACATGCCACCCCAGGCGGGATTTGATATCTCAGGCACCATCTACGGAGCGCAGACTGGCAACCTCTATTTTGGAACCAGCTATACTCAGTCTGGGGACATCTACGACTCTACCATACATGCTGCTGTCGCGCCGGGTTCGTTTGCAGAAGCACAAGTGGGGTTCGGTTCGTATGCGGGTTTCCAGAAGTTGAAGGGAGTGCCGCTGAATCCACATGAGTATGTTCCGGGTCGTGGACCTTGCTGTAGTGTGGTCAATGGGCCGGACGTAGAATTTGTCACTGCAGGTTCTGTCATCGACGATTCGGACGGTGTCAAGATTGTACCGCACAGGAATATTACGCTTGAGGAAGTTAAGTTTCGAGTGACGGCACAGTTCCGCCAAGCTCTGCCATATTACGCCTGCAAGTGTTGCGAATACCGCCAAGCTATCAAGATCGAAAACGCTACGAGCCCACCACACGATGGATTCGCCGAGTCAGACTTGGAAAGGTTTGTAGAAGACCGCTCTAGTCGTGCTAACGGTAAAGGGAAGTACGGCCATCGCGATGAGACCAACCCCCTGCGAAACTTCGATGTCGATGACTACTACGATGGTCCGGGGCTTGGTGCATCCCACAATCGCGGCGAAGGATGCTATTATCGTGGAGAGGATACTCCCAAGGTGCCAGAAGCGGACCGGATAAAACACCCCGGAATGAGATGGACATTCGTTGGCTACATTATTGATACGTGCTGTGGTGGGGTTGCCGCCGTAGGTCGCCCATTCACCATTCACTGGGGTTTGACTGACCTGATACGCAGGCAGAAGTAACTTATGAAGAACGTAAGTATTGCGCGAGTGACAGTTACATGCCTTCCGGGAATAGCTGCCCTAGTGCTTGCGTCATGTTGCGGAACGTCCTCTCGACCGCCGTTGGAAGAGACTGGTGGTCCAGTGTCTCCAAGCTGTAATGCGGTAGACTTCCTAGGGAATTTCTATCGTTCGGACGACACCTTTCCATCGCCTGAGCAAACGGTCCCATGGGACGAAGTAGTTGACAGCCGTATCGATTTGGCAGCGATTTTGTGGGATGAGTACGGGGATGTGGACATCGTTCACTTGATGCATGTATCCCGTTTGAAGCAAGTGTTGTTTTCCAGCCTCGGTAACGTCTCTCATGAAGCATTCGCCTTGTTTGCGAGGAATCGTTCTCTGTCACACCTGTATTTCAATCATACCCCTTGGCTTGACGCTGAGTGCATCAATGCACTTCAGCAGAGCAGCGTAGAGTGTATTGACTTATGGCACCAGCACCATTTAACAATGGAGGATGTGGCGCTACTGAAGGGTTCTAAGAAATTGCGCCTTCTTCGATTAAAGGACTGCCCAAATGTTGATCCCTACACTGCTCAAACCATGTTAGGTATCGAAGTTGTATCATCTCCATAGACGGTCAAGGGCCAGGGCTCCATCGTGCAGGAAT
>JAJVIO010000069.1 GCA_022071975.1 Planctomycetota bacterium | reverse complement strand
GCCCCTGAGTCTGGCCGCCCTGGAAGCGGCATCGGGCCTGACGCCACGGGCCGTGAACTCGGCGGCGGCCGCGCTGGCGGCGGCGGGCCTGGCAGACGAAGGCCCAAGGCTCTCGGCCTCCACGGCAGCAGGACTCGGCGGCGGAGATCTAACCCGCGCCCGTGAGGCCCTGCTGGAGTGCGGGGCGCTGGACCGTCCTGATGCCCGAGCGGCATTGCTCGCCGAGCTCGGCCTGGCCTCCCCCGAACAGCTGGAACTCGGCCGGCAAGCCCTCCATGCCGGCGAGGCCGAAGTTGCCCGCTTCTACTTCGCCCCGGCGGCCAGAACACCTCACGCGCTCACACAATACGAGGCGCTTCTGGCTGCCCGGGCACTCGCCGGCCTCGCTGCGCCCGCGGCCGATCTGCTGCGGACTTGCACGCCCGCCTTGCAGGCTGAACGCGCGGCACTTTCCCACCTCCTGTGCAAGCAGGGCTCCCTGGACTCGAGAGAAGCCGACGCCGTGCTGCGCGCTGCCGCGCGCCTGACACCCCGGGACCGGCAGGACACGCTGTTGCGCATTCACACCTGGCGCGCTGACCTGATGCTCGCCAAGGGCCGGGCTGCCCCGGCCCTCAAAGTGCTGCGCCGGCTCAACAGGGCAAGCGTTGAAGCCGCGCAACCGCAAACACAGGCGGACTACCTGTTCACAGTGGCGAAAGTCGCCCGAGCGCAGGGGCGCCTGGCCATGGCGCGCCGCAATCTGGAGTCGGCTCAGCGCCTGGCCGCCTGCCCTAGGGCGCGCCTGGAAATGGCCCAGGCCGCCCTGCGCTGGGGCATCAAGGACGCAGCCCGGCAACTGGCGGAAGCAGCGGTGCGCGTTCTCGACGCACAGGCCGCAGCCCTGGCAGTCGAGGCCGATCCCCGCAGCGCCTCCACGCTGGCCTCCCTGCTGGGAGCCTTTGACATCAGCGAGTACAAGCCCGACTTGGCCGCACGCACCCCGCAGGAAGCCTTCTTGCTGCTTGAGAGCCGCGGCGCCACCCTGATGGCCTTTCTCGAAGAAGGCCGCATGCAGGTGTTTCCGGAAGTTTTCTCATTGCGGCCCGCGCTCCGTGCCTGGCTTGAGGCCTGCCTGCTGCGCGCGGCGCGACACCCGGCCGCCAGCCTGCTGCCCCTGGCGCCCCCGCCCGACACGCGCGACCTTCACGCGGATTACGCGCTTAAGTTTTCTACGCTCGCGGGAGCCGGTCCCGGCCTGTTGTTCTTCCGGCGTTGCCGCGAATTTGACCCCGATGAAGCACTGGCGTTGGTAACCCGCCTGGCCTCGCGCCAGAATGAGGTTTCCGCCGTTTCGAGAACACACCATGACTGACACCGGGACCCTGACCGAGCCCCTCAAGCGCGCCCTGGACATGACCCTGAGCCTGCCCGCGCCCCACTACGGCATGGACCGCTCGGCGGTCAAGGGGCGCATTCAGGAGATAGCGGCGCTCGTCGAGTCGCGTCGTCGCCGCAAGGGGCCGCCCCTGCCGCGCAAAACCGACATTGCCCAGCTTGCGGAACTGACCGGCCGGGATTTTTCGCGTCAGCGCGAAGCGATCTTGAGCCAGATCCAGGCTTGGTGCGAGCTGGCCGAACAACGGGCCCGCAGCGCCCCGCCTGAACTCTGCGCGGCCCTCGAGGTCATCGCCGAAACCCCGGCCGACGCCAAGGCCCTGCAGACCGACGCCCACGAAGCCTGGCGCAGCTTTCATTGCGGCGCCTGCAAGGCCGCCGCCGTCATGGCCGGAGCCGTGCTCGAAGGTCTGGGCCAGCAGGCCTGCGCGCGCCTGGGCCAAAGCGCCAGTGCCGCCTATGCGCGCCTGTTCCCGCAACGTGCCGCCAAGCCGCCGCTGCGATACGGTGTGGATGAGGCCCTGGCCGTGCTGCGCGAGTGCGGCCTGCTTTCCTCGGCCCTGACCCATGCCGGGCGCGGCCTCAAGGAACTGCGCAACTTCGTGCATCCCGATCTTGCGCGCACCCACCGCCGGGGATTGAGCAGCACGCACGCCCTGCTGGCCCTTCAGGCCCTCTGTGCCGTGGCCGATGAACTGGCCTTTGGCCTTCAATCCCGTTGACAGTCTCAATGGCGAGGGCATGTTGTCAGCCTACCGCCCGCAGGAAATCGCTCATGCACAACCTGAACGCCTGGTGCTCTTCTGAAATTGAATCCCTCAAGGCCCGCTCGCTGTTCCATCTGCCGAAAGTCCACTTTGGCCCCGCCGGCGCGCGCACGGTGGTCAATGGCAAGAAGGTGATCCAGCTTTCCAACAACAGCTATCTGGGCTTGAGCACCCACCCCAAGGTTGTGGAGGCCGCCAGGAAGGCGATTGAGAAGTACGGCGTGGGTTCCGGCGCGGTGCGCCCCATCTCCGGCACCATGGACCTGCACAACGAGTGCGAAGAGCGGCTGGCGCGCTTCAAGAAAACCGAGTCCTGCCTCTTGTTCCAGAGCGGTTTCACCGCGAACGTGGGCGTCGTGTCCACTCTTGCCGTCGAGGGTGACCACATCATTTCCGACGAGCTCAATCACGCCAGCATCATCGACGGCTGCCGCCTGAGCAAGGCCTCCCGCGCCGTCTATCGCCACAAGGACTACGGCCATCTGCGCGAGCTGCTGCGCGAGGCGCGCGGGCCCAAGAGCATCAAGGGTAAGATCCTGGTCGTAACAGACGGCGTGTTCTCCATGGATGGCGACGTCGCCGACCTCAAAGCCTGCGCGGACGCCTGCGACGAGTTCGACGCCATCACCATGGTCGACGACGCCCACGCCACGGGCGTGCTCGGCGCCCAGGGGCGCGGCACTGTCGATGAACAGCACGTGCACGAACGCTGGTCGCTGACAGTAGGCACCCTGAGCAAAGCCATTCCCGTCGTCGGGGGGTACTTCGCGGGGCCCAGGGTCGTCAAGGAGTACCTCATCGCCAAGGCGCGGCCGTTCCTGTTCTCGTGCAGCGCGCCGCCGCCGGTGGTGGCCGCCGTGATTGCCTGCATCGACGTGATGGAGACGGAGCCGCAGCACCTCAAGAAGCTCTGGGACAACACCAAGTTCTTCAAAGACGGGCTCAAGAAACTGGGCTTCAATACCGGAGATTCCACCACGCCCGTCACGCCCGTGATTGTGGGACAGGGCGCCAAGGCCGCAAAGTTCAGCGACATCCTCTTCAACAACGGCGTGTTTGCTCAGGGCATCTACTTCCCCATGGTGGCCGAGGAAAAGAGCCGCGTGCGCACGATTGTCAGCGCCGCCCACAGCCGGGAAGACCTGCAGGAGGCGCTGGACGTATTCAAGAAGTGTGGCAAGGAACTGGGGCTGATTTGATTTCCGATTTCCTGAGATCAAGTCCGGGCGGAGGCGTTGTGCCGCCGGAGAACTGGGTTGAGCCAAGCGGGCCGCCAGCACGTTTTGCAGACTACAAGCCGGGAGCGGTTGAGTACTCGGCGGCCATCGCGCCGGCCTAGGCCATTTTCCTGGTTGCAGTGTTGGAAATCACCAGACACCGCCAACGCGTCGCCATCAGGCCGACGCTGAGCGAAGGAGATGATCTCAAGCCCGGTGAGGCTGACGCATCGTCTTGGTGGTGGAGTGCTTGAACAATCACCAACGAATCTGATTCCAAGGCGTTATAATCCTGCCATGAAACGCGCCCTGACCCTGCTTGCTTTCTTGACGCTCACCGGTTGCGCGGGACGCTACACGGTGGACATGAGCGGGCTGGACCAGGCCAGCGAAGATTACGTGGAGCCACGCGCCAACCGCTACACCATGTCGGAACTGGATGAAGCCTCCGAGCGCACCCTGGGCGACACGGCGGACAAAATGTCCATGTCCGAGCTCAACGACCTCAGCAGCGACACCTTCGACCCCTACACGCGCGGCCGCAAAGGGCGCTAAGGGGGCGCATGGAGTGCCCTTGCTCGCCCAGATTCTGCTAGCCGCCAACGCCGAGGAACTCCAGGCCGCCGCGCGCGCCCTCGCGGCCCGCAAGCCGCTGATCCGGCTCCGCGCGCTGGCCATGCCCCTCACCCCCGAGGACTACCACGAGGCCGGCGAGGCCGGGACCCTGTCCGTGCTGGCGGCGGCAGGCTGGATCATCCTCTGGCCGGGTACCCCCGCGGCACTGGCCCCGGGTGAGGCGGGGGTCACCACCCTGGAGGCCGGGGCGGGCGAGCAAAAGCTGCCTGTCGCCCAAGCCGCCCTGCGGGCCGTCACCGGGTAACCTTGCTCCAAAAGCGGCGCGCCGATTCATGCCGATTTGCGACAGGGGAGACGCTAAACTGAAGCCGCAAAGTCAACGTCAAGGGGCGCCAAGTGCCGCCCCTTTGTGTTTGTCATTGGCACATAGGCGTACATATGGCTCTACCGTCCGAAATCAAGCTGACCCCCGGCAAGCGCGTACTGTTCCTGACCAAGGACCTCGACCTGATCAAAAGGCAGTTATACGAGGGCCTGAATCTGCGCATGGCGGACCTGCGCGTCGAAGACCTGCTCGACGACATCAACACCGACACCATGACCCCCGCCTGGGTCTGCTTTTCACACAAACCCGAAGACATCGCCCTGGACGCCTACGCCGGCCTCTTCGACAAGAACGGTGAGCGGGTTTTCAAGCATCGCGCGCTGCTGGACGGCAACTTTGAAGTCATCGTCAGCGGCCTGCGCAAGGGAACCGGCTCCTCGCGCGAGACCGCGCCCCAGTGCGAAAAGTGGTCCGGCATCCGGCTCGTCATTGCGGCATCTTTCGCCCCCATCCACGAGCGCAACAACATCAACCTGGGCCAGCTCATGGGCGACCATGAACAGCTCAAGCGGCTCCAGGCCGGGGAGACCCTCAAGCTCTCGGAATTCACAGGCAAATATGATGCCGTCACCCGCGCCATGCTCGAGGCCGGCGGCCTCTTCCCCTTCAGCGCCAAGGTGGCGAAAGGCGAAATCAAGCCGCCAAAGCACACGACCCAGCGGCGCGGCATGACCATGGCTGAGAAGCTCATCGCCACGCATCTCGTCGCGGGGCAGGGCGAGCCGTTTGTGAAGCCCGGAGATGCCGTGCTGGTCAACGTCGACGCCGGTTACTCGCACGAGTTCACCACGGCGCAGGTGCACTACTTTCTGGAGCAGGAATACGGCAAGAACTACGCCGTCAAGAACCCGGGGAAGTTCGCCGTCTTTGAGGACCACTTGCTCTATGCCACGGGCGTCAAGCGCTTTGCGCCCTTTGAGGGGAAGATCCAGACCCTGCGCGACCTGCAGCGCGAATTCCAGCGGCACACCGGCGTGCGGGACTACAGCGCGCGAAACGGCGTAAGCCCGGGTATCTGCCACCAGGTGGCCCGCGAGCATTTCGTGGACCCCGGAGATTTCGTTCAGGCCACGGACAGCCACACCTGCATGGGGGGCGGCAACAACGCACTGAGTTACGGCGTGGGTGCGACGGAGTATGCGGGCCTGATTTATTCCGGCTTCACCTTCGTGGCCGTGCCCGAGAGCATCCGCTTCCAGCTCAAGGGCAAACTTCAGCCCGGCGTGACCGCCAAGGATGTCATGTTGTTCATTCTCGACACCTACGCCAAGCGGGAGCAAACGCTCGATCGCGTGATGGAGTTCGGAGGTCCGGGCCTGGCCACCATCTCCATGGATGAGCGCGCCACCCTGTGCAACATGGCCACTGAGTGCAGCGCCAAGAGCGGCATCTGCGAGGCTGACGACGTGACCTGGGCGTGGTTCAGGCAGACACGCAAGCTCACGGATGCCCAGCTCTCCAGGCTCAAAGAGCGCGCCGTGGCGCCCGACCGTGATGCCGCCTACGACGGCGGCGTGCACGAAATTGACCTGAGCAGCATCAAACCCATGGTCGCCAAGCCGGGCGACCCCACGTACGGCGAACTCATCGAGAATCTGGGCGAAGTGAAGATCGACATCGCCTACGGGGGAAGCTGCACGGCGGGCAAGGTCGATGACCTTGACTACTACGCGACCGTCCTGCGCGAGGCCATCGATGCCGGGCGACAGGTGGCCAAGGGCGTCAAGATGTACCTGCAATATGGCAGCGAGGATGTCATGGCCTACGCCAGATCAAAGGGCTACCCGGAGATCTTTGCCAAGGCAGGCGTCGAAGTCATCAACCCCGGCTGCGGAGCCTGCATCGGCTGCGGGCCAGGCGTCAGCGAAACCAAAGAGCAGGTCACGGTCAGCGCCATCAACCGGAACTTCCCCGGCCGCTCAGGCCCCGGCAAGCTCTACCTGGCCAGCCCGCTCACTGTCGCCGCCAGCGCCATCGAAGGCCGCATCGTCAACTACAAGAAGGGCATGTTCAAGCGGGGCTGACCCGTCTGCGTCGAACCGGCCAACAAAAAGACGCGGCTTTTCGGCCGCGTCTTTGGCGTGATAAATGGATGCCCTACTTCTTCTTCTGGGGCACCTTGAACATCTTGCGCTGCGGCACGCCGTCGCGCTCGAAGAGGACTTCGAACTCCGAAACACCCGAGTCGTATTGCTGGCGCACGACGCGGCGCACGTCGCTCATGTTGGTCACAGCCTGGCCGTTGATGCTCTTGATGATGTCGCCCTTCTTGCCGCCGCGCTTGATCACGACGTTGTCGTCAGGGATTTCCTCGTTGATCTGGATGCCGATGGGCTGGCCCTTTTCATCTACAACGGTGCGAGCGTACTTGACGAAGTCGTCAGTATTCACGCCCATATAGTCGTCGGTGCCGATGGTCCACGAGTCGGTTTTCTCGTCGTAAACGGACTCCTTGGGCCGGGTTTCCGCCGTCGGCACGGGCTGGGCCTCCACAGGCGGATTCTCCTTGGGAGGCTGCGGAATGGCGGCGCCGCCGCTGGTACCGCCCGCCTTGCCGAAGTTCTTGGGATCCGGCGGCTTGGCCAGCACGGAGTCACCGAACTTGAGGGCCACCGTAAAACGCTTGGCCGGCCGCTTGATGGAGGGCGCATCAATCAGCACATGGTCCTTCTCGATGGCCTTGACGAGGTAGTCCTTGGCGGCCAGGACCTTGATCTTGGGGTCCGGGGCGTCCTTGTATTCAGTCGGGAAGTGCAGGTTGGGCCGCAGATAAATGGCGGCGTTGCCGGCGTCCGCGGCGGTACACAGCGCCTTGGCATAGAGCGGGTCCGTCGAATACATCAGGCGCATCAGCTTGAACTTGGCGTTGATCTCGCGTTCGAGCTCCGCCTTGAGCTGGTCGTCCGTCGGTTCGGGGTCGGGCTTGGGCGGATCGACGGGCTTGGGATCTGTTTTCTTGGGCGGCGGGGGACGCTTGCGAGGGCTCAGCTCCCGGTAGCCAAACGCCGAAATATCCACGCTGCCGGTCTTGGCGGCAGATGCCCAGTCAATGCGATTGGCTTTGAATTTCGTGGTGCCCGAAGCCACCGAAAAAGTGGCGTCCAGGTCTTCAGCTCTTTCCTGGTAGATGCGTGCACCAAGCGCCAGGCCACCCAATGCGACTGCGCCGTTGAGCAACCAGATCAAGAGTGCCAGTTGTCCGCCCTTCATTGGCTCATCCCTGCCGGGGCCCGCATGTTAAACGCCAAAGCTGCCTGTCGCGACGGGAAAAAAGGCCGCTTCGCGCGGCGCCTATCGCTCCACTGAACTCTCTACCGACTGCAGTGTCGCCGGCCTCTCCCCGGGGCGTATGGGTTTTGCGCCCTGACCCGAAGTCAGAAGCACCGCACCCAGGGCCGCTACCGCCAGAATTGCGACCAGTGACACGATCACGAACAGGCTGTTGTTCTTCATGCGTTCTCCCGGTTGCAGGGCTTGAAACGAGCATCCCGGGAGAAAGTTGAACGATTAAACCACCAAAACGGCGTCCCCTACCTTGGCCTCGCCCCCCTTGATCACCCGGCACATGATGCCCACGTGCCCGACAAACAGCTCTTCGCTCGGAGCCCCGACGCTGGACGCAAAGTGCATGCAGGGCTGGCGCGGCTTGACCAGCTCAAGCACAGCCTCGCCAACCTGGAGCCTGGCCCCCAGGGGAAGCCAGTTGATGTCAATGCCGCGGCTGATCACCACCTGCTCGGCAAAGCCGCCCGGCGCCCTCAGTTCCCGGCCAAAGCTGGCCTTGAACCAGGCGTAGGACTGTTCGCTGATCAGATTGACATGGCGCGAGGAGCTCTTGCCGAACTTCTTGTCGCCCAAAATGCCTTTACCCTCGATGAACTCTACTTCGTTGCGGGGTTCCCTCTGAAGGGCGGGCGCACCTTCAAGCCCCACGCACAGATGGATGATTCTGGCCGATGCACTCATGGCGCAAGCCTAGCGCCGCCTCTTTCCAACTCAAGGCCATGGAGCGGAGGGAGTCTTTACGGCGGGTGCAACAGAGCATAGCCCTACTTTGCAGCGGCATGCTAGGGGCCCATGGGCCGCACCGTCCAGAAGTGGACCCGTTCGCCAGTGCCGACGGAAGAGGTGTTGACGTCCTCGACCTCAAAGTGCCCCTTGAGGCCCTCGATCCAAGCCAGGCGTCGGGTGCTGACCTCCTGCCAGCGCTCGCTGTCGCGACGCTCCACCAGGGCAATCGTGCAGCGCCCAAAACGTTCCAGCACGCGCCCCATGGCACCCTCGTCGGTAGCGTCCATGGATAGCACGATGCGCGGCCCAAGCTCTGCGGCATAAATCTCGTTCACAAAGCGCGCCGAAGCGTCCAGGTTGGTCACGACAGGAGCATCTGCCTCCGTGCCCGCGTAAAGCGCCAACAGCAAGCCCCGCTGCTGGGAGGCCCAGAGTTGGTGCTGCCAGTTCACAATCCAGGTGGCCGATACGGCGGCCAACACCAACATCGGCGCCGCCAGAGATCGCAGGCGAGCCAGTGCCACACGAGCGCCGGGGCTCGACCCGAGGGATCGAGACAGTGCGGTGCAGCTTTCGGCGGCGGCAATCACGAGCAGGGGCAGCAGCGGTATGAAGAAGCGCGAGGTCAGCACCCACTGCTTCAGCCCCGCGCTGGCAGCCGCGTTGTAGTCATAGAGCAGATAGAGGCCCGGGAAAAAGGCGACCGTGGCCCAAAGCTCGAAACGGCGCGGTCCTCGGTAAAGGGCCGCCCAAAGGAGCCCGCCGGGGAACAGCAACAACAGCGCCCCCAGGTGAAAGGGCATGTTGCCCGGCACCGCGCCAAGTAAGAAATCGGGGTAACCGCCCTTGACGTGCAGGGCATTGCCGAGCAGCAACTCAAGCGCCAGAGGGCGCAAGGCCGTTCCGGCCAGGCCGCCCGCGACGAGGGCCCAACATCCTTGCTCGCGCCGCAGTAGACTTCCCAGGAAGAAAAAGGCGCACACCAGCGCGTTGGTTTCGCGCAGTAGAAGGCTCACCCCGGCCACAAACCCGGCCGCGGCCATCCACACTTTGCGCCCCCGCGCAAACCAGAACAGGTAAAGAGAAAGGCTGACCAGCGCCGCGCTGGGCATCTCGCTCATGCCGCAGCGGGACAGGACCAGCGTGGCGGGGTAGCAGAGAAAGAGCAGGGCAAATAGGGGCGAGCGGCCCAGTCGGCCAAGCCAGTGCGCCAGAAGCAGCACCACCAGGCAACAGGCCAGAGGGCCGAGCAGGAAGCCCGCGCGCCACCCCCCCGCGGCCCTCAAGGGGGCCATCAACAGCGAGGTCCCCGGCGGGTAATCACTGGGGTGAACCCGCGCGACCTGCAGCGACGAGGGGTCCAGCACCTCGACGCTGGTCTGGCCTTGGGCATAGGCCCAGGCCTGACGCATATAGGAAGTCTCATCGGAGATGGTCAGCAGCTGCGGGTAAAACACGGCAAACGCCAGCACGTAGGCGCCAAGTGCCAGCCACACGCCGAACATGTGGCGCCGCGCCTCGTTTGTGACCGTTGTTGCCTCCTCCATGGCGGCAGTTTACCCCATCAGCGCGGCTAGACAGCTTCCAGTTCGGTTTCATCCACGGCAACTTCAAGGCTGCGGCCCAGTATCTCCAGGCGCAGCAAGACCTTGCCGGGTGCGGCGGCCGCTACGTAGCCGCGCAAGCCCGCCAAAGGCCCCGCCTTGATTTCAACCTCGCGCTGGGGTGCAAACCCCGGCGCTTCCGCGAAGGCCCGCCCGCTGGCAGCCAGACGGTCCAGGGCATGCAGCTCGCTGAGCAAGGCCGGCTGGTCGGCGACATCCAGGCGGTCCACGATGCAGCGCGAGGTCATGGCCAGCCGCGCCTGCTCGTCGCTTGCCACAAAGAAGACGTAACCGGGCAGGAGTGGCTCCTCGCTGGAGATGCGGCGGCCGCGCCAGTTGCGGGTCTTGCGGCGCAGGGGAAGGAAGTAGGGAAGCTTCCGCGAAGCCAGCCAGCGTGCGAGCTTCTTTTCCTGGCGTGCCCGGGTCCGCGCCACCCGCCAGGCCGAGCCTGACGAAGCTCTGGCCTCGAGCACGTCAGGCGGAAAGCGATCGGGCATGGGAGGCAGTGTGGGCACAGCGCGATTATGCGGCCGTTTTGCGCGGGCAGAAGCGTCTTGATGCAAGGCTTGCCCGGCAAGCTATGTATAATCGCGCAATCTGTTTGCCCTCGAAGGGATGCATTGCATCCCACCGGGACGGAGTCTGCCCGCCCACCAGCATGCTTGCCGACGTCAAAGAGACCTGGCGCTACCGCGAACTGATCGTCGCGCTGGCCATGCGGGAAGTGCGGGTGCGCTACAAGCACGCCCTGCTGGGTATTGGCTGGGCTGTAATCATGCCTCTGGTGTTGATGCTGGTGTTCACGGAGATTTTCTCGCGCGTGGCCAGCATTTCCACGGGCGGCATTCCCTACCCGCTCTTTGCCTATACCGGGCTGCTGGCGTGGCAACTGCACGCCAACATCATTCAGGGCGCCTCGCGCTGCCTGAGTGACAACAGCAATCTCGTCACGAAGGTCTACTTTCCGCGGCAGGTGCTTCCGGCATCGGTGGTGCTTTCGGCCCTGGTGGACTTTGCGGTAGCGGCGCTGCTGCTGGCGGGACTCATGGCCGTGCACAGGGTAACGCCGGGGTGGCAGGTCGCGTTTGTGCCGCTGGTGCTGGCGCTGCAACTCAGCCTGGCCTCGGGTCTGGCGTTGTTCGTGTCGGCGGCCAACCTGTTCTATCGAGACGTTCAGTTCATCCTGCAGGTGGGCGTTCAGCTCTGGATGTTCGCAAGTTCTGTGCTGTATCCCCTTCCCTCACAGGGCGTATTTGCCTGGGTCAACCTGCTCAATCCCATGACGCCCATCCTGGATGCCTGGCGCTACACGCTGCTGGGTGCGCCGGCGCCGCGCCCGGAATCCCTGGCGGCGGCCGCGGGCCTTAGCCTGCTGACCCTGGTGCTGGGCTGGGCCTGGTTTCGCCGCGCGGAAGCCCGCTTCGGAGAACTGGCCTGATGCCGGTAGCCGTGGAACTCAAAGGCGTATCCAAGCGGTTCTCGCGTGGCCCCCGCACGCGAACACTTGTGGATGCCGTGCTGGGCTGGCCGCGGCGCCTGATGAGGCGTCGCAGCGAGGACGGGTTGCTGGAGCACGAATTCTGGGCGCTGCGAGATCTCAGCTTTCAGCTGGAGAAGGGGGCCATGCTCGGTGTGATTGGCCCCAATGGAAGCGGCAAGAGCACGCTGCTGAAGCTCCTGTTCCGCATCCTGCGACCCGAAACAGGACAGGTGACCACCGTCGGGCGCGTCGGCGGCCTGATTGAACTGGGCGCGGGCTTCCACCCCTATCTCAGCGGTCGGGAGAACGTCTTCATCAACGGGGCGATCCTGGGGCTGAGGCAGCGCGAGATCCGCCAGCGCTATGACAGTATCGTCGACTTTTCCGGTCTCCGAGAGTTCATGGACATGCCCGTGAAGAACTACAGTTCCGGCATGTACGCGCGGCTGGCGTTCGCCGTTGCGGCTCACGCGGAGGTTGACGTACTGCTGGTCGATGAAGTGCTGGCGGTTGGCGGAGCCAGCTTCCAGATGAAGTGCTACGACTGGATGGCGCGTCGTCGCAAGCAGGGCGTCACCATCGTCTGCGTAAGCCACAACATGTACGTCATCAACTCGGCATCGCGCTGCCTCTTTCTCGCGGACGGCGAAAAGCAACTGGAAGACGACCCTCCGCGCGCCATCGAACGCTACCTCGAGACCGTTCAGGCGCGCGGAGAAGCGTCGCTGCACATGTTCACCGAAGCCGTGGGCGGACAGCCGCGCGCCGAAATCCTGAGGGTTGAATTGCTCGATGGTCAAGGCAACGAACTCAAGACCCTCGAGCATGATTCGACCCTTCTGATCCGGTTCCACTACCTGATCCGCGAAGAACTGGAATGCCCGATCATGGCGCTGACCCTTCAACCGGACGACGCCCGCTTTCCCGTTCAGGTGCCCTCTCATTACTTTTTCCACGTCGCAAGCGGCACGCTGCTGAAGCATCGCGGCCAACCCGGCGAGGGTGTCGTCGAGGTGGAGGTGCCCCAGGTGCGCCTGCCGGTGGGAACGCACCGTGTGAACCTCTACTGCTTCAACGGCTCCATGACACACCCCATTTGGGTCAAGGAGGGCGCAACCCGCATCGAAGTCCTCAGGCCGATCTGGAGCGATCGTTTGTCACTCATGGACCATCGCCAGCAGTGGCGCGTCCTGGCGCCGGAGCAGCAGCGATGAACAGCCCCGCGTCGGCACCCGAGGGCATCAGCGAAGTCTGGCACGAGTACTGGCGCTCACATCAGGGGCAGATTGGCAGCAGCGCGCCGGACTTCCTGCGGCAGTCGCTCGTAAGTGCGTGCGGGAACCTCCGCGGGAAACTTGCGCTGGAGGCAGGCAGCGGCACCGGCGGACTTTGCCTCGCACTGGCTGAGGAAGGCGCCCGCGTGTGCGCCCTTGATATCGTACCGCAGTGCCTCAAGGGTGCG
>JAJVIO010000078.1 GCA_022071975.1 Planctomycetota bacterium | reverse complement strand
CTGGCACTGCGTAAACTGCTGTACGCCTACTTTCAGCGCCTTGACCAGGCGACCGGGTCGGCGGCCAACGGCGGGCTGCGGGACATCATCGGCACCGGGCGATCCGTAAACAGGGGAGGCGCAGCCTTGACCCTCGACTGCATGGACCACGCCTTCAACCTGGTCACCGAAAACGATGGCCGCCCGACCCATATCATGACCAGCAGCCGAGGCCTGCGCACATACCAGAGCCTGTGCCGGGCATCTGGATACGAGCCGCCTTCGGTGCCCTGGAAGTGGTACGACCCCGGCGCCGGCCGTATGGTCAGCGGCGAGGCCCCCGCGTTCAACGGGGTGCCGATCATCGTCAACGACATGATGGTATCAGCCGGGTCGGCGGCGGCCGCGGACCAGCGCATTTACTTTATGGTGCTGGGCGACGACGGCCGGTCAGGGCCGACCCGCGGCGTGGTGGGTTTCGTGCCGGAGAGGCTGAAGGGCGACATGTTCATCCGGCGTGAGACGATGGGCCTGACGGAGGTCGCGGCGCTCACGCTGGATATTCCCTCCGTGCCGTACCTTGGAACGCTTGAGCAGACGGTGAGTGTGCGGACACAGAAGACGGTGTGGGTAAGCTTCCCGGCGGGCCTCGGCATCGGCAGCCAGGGCGCACTGAGCATGATCCACAACTTCACACCAGTAGCCGACTGCACGGTCGCGTAGTGTTCTGTTCGCCGAAACCGCGGCACGGTAAACGGAAATCCGCGTAAAAGCGGGAACTCAAGCCAGAATGGAGACCGCTATGGGAAACAACGATTCCTGCAACGAGTGCAGCGACAAAGAACGCTCCACCAGCCACGATGCAGTAAACAGGGAGATTCCTGTCGTCGTCATGACAGACAGACTCAGTCTGGACAGCATCCATTACAGCTACAAACCGAAGTCCACCGCGAGTGTCCATTTGGACATGCCACACTTCGAAGAACGCCTGATCGAGCAGCTGCCAGTAAAAGCTCATTCCCTCGGTGAGTTCCTTTCGTCGAACGCCTTGGCGGTAACTAACCTGGGGTGCCCTGTCGCTGGTGAAGCTGAGCCACGGACAATTAGCTGTTTGCTGTCCGACCGTATTCGGAACTTCACTCTCGTTGACACCGATGCCGCCGAAGTCTTAGTCGGCGGCCCCGAGCTACTCAGCGAACGGTTCGATATCACACCGAGAAAAGTCCTCAGTAAGGCAGAGACGGAACCGATACTTTTTGAGGGTCTAACGGCGAGAAATCCCTGTGGGTGGACGAAAGTATATCGCTCACATATCCGTCCATCTTTGGATTCTAAACTGACAAGGCTCGTGACATCTGAGTTCACATTTCCCGGTACACTGCCTGCGGACGCAGTGTCATGGGGGCGGTCTGTTGCACCAGCCGCTACCTTTTTCATGAACTTGTTGGGACAGGATCCTTGTGGATATGTCGAACGGGCTGCTTCGTGGAACGGTATGCTGGTCCGAGGTGGTTTTCCAGCACAAGCCGTGCAAGATTTCGCCAACATATACGGCGAGAGGGCCACGCAGCAAACATTGGATGACGTGGTCAAAGCAGAATTGATCGGGTCAGTCGTTAGTCAAAGCGCAGAAGCTGTTGATGGAACGATATGCCTCCCCGAGGGATGCCCCGCAGGACAGAAATGCGACCTCAAGGTAGTCTTGAATGAATATACGGTGCATTCTTTCTTGACGGACTATTATTTAGAACCTTTTGTTTTTCGAGGATCCTCAATCAGAAACGGAGAGCGGGTTCTGTCATACACTTTCAAGATCGTATGTCGCCTTTTCATGGATGTTGAAGTCGTGTTCACGGCGCGATGTGGTTGCCGCGCATTGCTTCCTGGAGAACCTGGATACGTTCAGTCGGGAGACGGCGATGATTTTTAAAGAGGAGTCAGCCTGTGGCGAGACAGCATATTGCGCTCGTATATGCAAGTCGCTGATGGTGTTAGCGTTCGCACTACTGCTGGTGGTCACACTCGGAGTCACGGGAGCATTTGGTTCGGCTAATGAGAGCACTTTGAAGGTACAGGAAGTTCAAGACACGAGTTCATACGTTAACTTGAAGATGGTGACTACACATCATACTAATGGGCGCGTTGCCTCTATGGGACTCGTGGATCGAACGATGATGAAGCAAGGTGAGTGGTCATCTTGGTACGAAACTGGAATTCTAAAAGACCAGGGCATGTACATAAACAATGAAAAGGACGGCCCTTGGTCTGAATGGCATACGAACGGGCAATTGTCTTCGCGCCTCGCCTACTCATCAGGACGACTCTCTGGTGTTGCGCGGTTCTGGGACGCAGAAGGGGTACTGGTCACCATCGAGTCCTACACAGGAGGTCTTCGAGCAGGTGTGTCCATGTTCCGTGCTACGGATAAAACGGGGATGTCGCTCGTAGTGTATGCAGATTCCATCCGAAATGGTCCGACATTAAGTTGGAGTGAAACGGAAGGTGGTGCTACAGGGCAGTACGTCGATGGGGTGAGGACGGGCCGGTGGACCTTTTATTGGCCCAATGGCCGAGTCAAAAGGACGGGCGAATACCTGAAGGACAATCTAATTGGTGAGTGGAGAAGCTTCAGAGCAGATGGTGAGCTACATTTAATCGAGAGTTACGCACCAGACGGAGAGCGGACGATAACTTACGGCAAAGAGTAGTCGTCATCCGCAGAGCATATGGCATGCTATTGTCACTGTTCTGGAATGCAGCTTATGACATTACTGGTAAAGCATATCGTAATCGCATAAGTGTGTAGCTAGCATAGACATGATAACCTGTCCCTGTCCGGAAAATACATCCTCTGCAGTTGAATGCGGAGTTCGTGTGACATTCGTCAGTCGCATACTCTTACTGTGCCGGCCGGGGCGCCGCTGCGAGAGTTGCCGTGGGGCAACTGCTGCGCTACGTACCTGTAGTCGGCCTGCAGCTTCATGTTTTCGTCGCCACAGAACCAGCCGCAGCGTACCCTCCGGCGTGCCCAGAACCAGGCCGGTGGCCCCAATAGCGGACAGGTAGCTTCGGGGTTACGGGTATTGTCTTCCTCGAATCGCTGATCGCTCGGCGGGTACAGGCTCGCTGATCTGCTACTTGCCGGTGGTTGGGTTTTTGGGTTCTGGCTTGGGGCCTGGGGTGTTGCGGCTGGGTGGGTCCTGGCTGAGCGGGGGTTGGCGTCTGCGCTCGCCTACCATGGGCAGCGCGGCCTTCTTCAGAAACAGGATCGCCATCGCCACGCACACCACGCTGGCGCGATACTCACGCTGGTCTTCCTCATAATGTTGCACCGGGTTGCCCCAGGCCCCGTCCGGCCGCTGGTGCGTGACCAGCGCTTCGGCGCCGATGGCGTACCAGTCAAGCGTGCCGGCGAACAGCGGCGTGTCGGCCTGCACGCCGGCGCGCTCGATCGAGTACAAGTTGTAGTAGGGCTCACGGTGAATGTGGGTGTTGTAGACCAGCAGCTTCTCGGCATTGAGCTCGAAGTAATAGCGCGACATCCACGTGGTGGCGCCCAGGATCCCGACTTCAATGCGCCGCGCCAACGCGTCATCCAGCTCGCCACGCACTTTCAGCTCATCGCGGCAGATCGCGAGGCTGGAGACGCCCCCGGCCGTCATGGAAAGGCTGGGCTCGTCGTTGCCCAGGTAGCTCCAGCCGCCGGGGTGCACCTTGCCCGTCAGCTCGCGCGACGGCTTGTCGCCCACGGAGGCGCATTGCCAGCGCCAGGTCAGCTCTTCGAATTCCCCGTCGTCCTGGTAGGTCTTCAGCAGCCGCTGGGCCTCGCTCTTGAACATGCCGGCGTCCAGCTTGGCGCCCAGCAGGCTGGCGGCCTTGCAGCCCAGTACACCGAACTGGCTGCACGAGTTATCGGCATAGTTCCCGCCCACGCGGCCCGGCGGCGCGTAACCCCAGCCGTGCATGTTGTGGCAGGCGTCCAGGTTGTCGGCCAGCTGCTGGATCAGCTTGGCGTGGCGCTTGTCGACGCGCTTCCACACCGCGCGTTGGGCGGCGCGGAAGGCCTCGGGCGAGTCGGCCGTCATTACGCCCTCGGCCAACTGCTCGGGCTCGTAGTACTTCTGGAAGCACATCAGGATCAGCGCGTCGCGGTAAGTGCCGGCGCCGATGGTGTTCATGGTCAAGAACTCGATCCCGCGCTTAATCGAGTCCGCGTCGCGCGAGACGCCGCCGTGCATCAGGGCCAGCAGGCCGGCCGCCACTCCGGCCTCGCCGTTGCCTCCGAACTTTTCCTCGGGCATGAAGCTGCCGTCTTCCTGCTGGATGCTGAGCAGGTATTCACAGCCCTTGTCGATGGCGCGTTCGATGGCCGCGTCGCGGTCGCCAACGCCCGCCATGCCCGGCCCCAGCGCGCCGGCGTGGCGCAGCGAAAGGGCGTACATGGCACGGCCGGCGTCAGCCACGCCCAGGGCGGCCAGCGGCGGCTCGCTCTGCGGCAGCAGCCCGCCGGTTAAGGCAAGGCAGGCCAGGGCAGTCTCGGCCACCACGCGGCCGAGGCGCGAGTCGGCGGCGCAAAGTCCCAGCGCCGCGGCCATGGCATGGCTGCCGCGCGAGGCTCCGGTGGGATCGTCGGTCTTGAGCGCCTGTTCCAGCAGCAGCTTCCGCCATGCCTGCGGCTCAAGCCCTTCGGGCGCAAGCGTGGGCGCCAGATGCTGTGCCACGGCCAGGCGCGAACCGTTGATGACCTCGCCGGGGTAGTCGTCTTCCAGGCGCTTCAGCACCTGGGGCGCGTTCTCGAGCTTCTTGTTCAGCGCATCCAGCACCGGCTGCCGCAACGTACCCGCAGGCGCGCCCAAAGCCAGGCTGACGGCCGCCATGGCCAGCAGGTTGGTGTCGAGGTCCCACTCGGGGCGGCGGGTGGCGCCTTCCGTGGAGAGCCAGCCGCGCGACTTGCTGCAGGCGCCGGCCAGGTTGCGCAGGGCGGTTTCCCAGACGCGCTCGTTGAACTCGATCCCCAGCTCAAGGGCCTGGCGGCAGATCAGTCCGCGCCAGAACTGGTTGCCGTACCACATGGGCAGGATCACCGCGCCCTTGATCAGCGGCGAGTCGGCGTCGGTCCCGCTGCGCAGCTTCATGGCAAGCTCAACCAGGTCGTGCGAGCGACGCTCAATCTCCTTGGCCAGGCCGAGTTCCGGCCGCCGGTTCACCTCTAGGCACACCGCCAGCTGCACGGCAAACGCGGCCAGGCTGCGGCTCGCGTCGGGCAGGTTGCTGTCCAGGAAGTGCAGTAACTGGCGCCGCGTGGAGTCCGTGACGCCCAGGCCCGAAGCCAGCACGGCCCACAGCCGCAGCGACTCGGCCAGCGTCAGCGGCGCTACGCCCTGGAACTCGTACGGCCGCAGCGGGCAGTGGCAAAAGGCGCGGCCGGTCATCAGCTCGAGTTCGTACTCCGGTCGCATCAGGTAGCGCAGGCCGTTGAGCAGCGCCGCTTGGCGAGGCTCCAGGGCGTCGATGGTTTTCTGCGCGGCATCAAGCTCGGCGGGGTCGATGGCGCGCTGCGGCGCGGCGGGCGGGTCCTCGGCACGCACACCGACGCTCGCGGGCGAGATCAGCAGCAGCAGTAACAGGATGGTTCGCGTGTGTCGCATCGGGCCTACTTGCCTGTCACGGGATCATCCGGCTTGGCCGGCTCGGGCCTGCTGACGCCCGGTTTCTTTTTGACGCCCGGCCCGCCTGTGGCGGGATTGCGCGGTTTCTGTTTCTGCTCGCCGGTTACGGGGTTGGCAGGCGTGCGAGGCACGCGCAAGCGGGGCTCGGCGATCACCGGCGGCGCGGCCCGCTTCAGAAACAGGATGGCCATGGCGGTGTTGATGATCTGCGGCGTCTGGTTGTCGGCGTCATTCACACGGCCGCACCAGTCTCCGGCCGCACGCTGGCTCTGTACCAGGCCCTCGGCGCCGACCTCATACCAGTCGACTTCACCCTTCAGCAGGGTGATGCCGGCCAGCACACCCGCGCGTTCCACGGAGTAAAGGTCGTAGTAGATGCCGATGCCGTCCCAGGCGGTTTCCACTTCTTCCCACTCCGCCCATACGTAGGGCGAGTCGCGCTTGAACAGGTTCGCGGCCGGGTCGTACTGAACGTAATTGTCCGCCAGCCAGGCCTGCGCGCCATGGATGGTAAGGGCGATCTTGCGTTCGAGCTCCTGTTTCAGTTCGCCCCGTACCTTCAGCTCGTCGCGGCAGATCGCGAGGCTTGAAATCCCTGCGGCGGTCATGCCGGTGTTGGACTGCGCAAAGCCGTCGTTGTAACCCCAGCCTCCCGGGTGGATCTTCGCGCTCCAGTCCGCCGATGACGTCTTGCCAGTCCGCAGCCGGAGCTCGAGGGCGGGCAGAGACTTGTCCGGATCATAGGTGTTGACCAGGCGACGGGCCTCGCGCTCAAGCACGTCGCTCTTGATCGGCGCGCCCAGCGAACTGGCGGCTTTCAGACCCAGCACGGCGAACTGGCTGTTCGAGTTGTCCCAGTGGCCGCCGCGCCGGCCGCCCGAATGGGCGCCCGCGTAGCCCCAGCCTTCCCCGGTGCCCGCGTCCGCGCCGCCGAGCCGCTCCACGAGTTCTGTGATCGCCTCACGGTGCCGCTTGTCGATGGCGTCCCAGGTCTTCTTTGCCGCGGCCTTGAACTGCTCGGGCGTATCGGCCCACAGGATGCCGGACTTGCGCTGCTCCGGCTCGTAGTACTGCTGGAACATCATCAGCACGAGAGAATCGCTGTAGGTGGTGATCCCGCTGTTCACCCACACGTTCGGCTTGACCTCTCCTTTGCGGTTTTTCGCGTCAAGCAGCCAGTCCATGCCACGCTGGATGGGCTCCGCGTCGCGCTCCATTCCGCCGTGCAGCATCGCCAGCATGGCGATCGCGGCATGGCCGGGAAAGGCTCCCCAGTTGCCGGGGAACGACCCGTCGCGATCCTGCGCGCTTTCCAGGAATTCGCAGCCGCGCCGGATAGCCTCATCGACGCCATCGACCTCGGAGACGGACGGCGGCGGCCCTTCCGGCAGCACGCTGGCATGCAGCACGGTCAAGGCATGCATCGCCTGGCCGATCTGCGGGAGGCTCATGCCGGCCCGCGGCGCGGCCTCGCCAAGAAGCCCGCCCGACAACGCCAGGCAGTTCATGCAGGTGTCAACGATACGTCGCAGCGCGCCAGCGAGCCGGCCCCCCACCACGCCAAGCTGGTCCGCCAGCCGGTGGCCGGGGTTCACGGCGCCGACGGCCTCGTGCTCATCAACCACACTTTCCAGTACCGCCTGGCGCCATGCCCAGGCTTCGCGCGAAGCCGGGGTGACGTCCGGCGCAAGGGTGGCGATCATGGCATAGCGCGCGCCGGACAGCGGCTCGCCCAGATACTCGCGCTCGAGCCGCGCCAGTACTTCGGGAACGTACCTGGCGTCCTTCTCCAGGGTGCGCAGCACGCCCTTGCCCAGCGTGTCCGCAGGCGCCGACTGCGCGAGGCTCAGGGCCGTGATGGCGAACAGGTTGGTGTCCAGGTCTTCCGCCGCGCCTTTGGACGCGCGGCCCCGGCTGGTCCAGCCCCGCTCTTTGTACGAGACCGCGCACAGGTTGCGCAGCGCCGTTTCCCAGACGTTTTCGTTGAACTTCAACCCCAGCCTCAGCGCCATGCGGCAGATCACCGCGCGCCAGGCATGGTTGGCGAACCACAGGGGCCGGATGGTCTCGCCGGAGATCAGCGGCGAGTCCGCATCCGTGCCGCGGCGCGCCTTCATGGCGGAGTCGAGCACCTTGCGGGCGCGCTCGCGCAGCTTGTCTTCGGGCGCAAGGTCGCCGCGCCTGAGGGCGGCGTCGCAGACTCCAAGCTGCACCGCGAAACGGCCCAGACTCTCCGAGCTGCCGGGCAGGTCCGAGGCCAGGAAACGCTCGAGCTGGCGGCGCGTCACGTCATTGGCCGGCATGCCGGAAGCCAGCACCGCCCACAGGCGCAGCTGTTCCAGCTCCGGCATCGGCTCGGGACCCGGCTGCTCGAAGGGCGGCAGCGTGCAAGGGCGCCACGCACGGCCGTGAAGCAGCTCGTCTTCGTAGGCCGGGCGCAGCAGGAAGCGCAGGTTGTTGAGCAGCACGATCTGCTCGGGGGGCAGCGGCTCGAGCACCTTCCATGCGGCCTCGACCTCGTCGTCACTGAACTGCCGGGCCTGCCCGTCGTCGGCGCGCACAGCCAGCCCCGCGGGTACGCCGAGTAACAGCAGCAACAGGATGGTTCGCGCGTGGCGCATGGGGCCTACTTCCCGGTAACGGGGCCTTCGGGCTTGGTCGGCTCGGGTTGCGTCTCAGGTTGGGGCTCAGCCTTGTTGCGCTTCACGGGGCCGGGCGTGATGGGGAACTTCGGCTGCTGCACGGGCTTCGGGTCCGGCTTCAGCGGGTCGGGCTGGCGGGGCGGACGTGTCACGCTGGGGGGCGCCGCGCGACGCAGGATCAGGATCGCCCACGAGGTATTCAGCGCGTCGCCCCAGGAGCCCTTCTGCGACTCGATGCGGATGCCCTGCTGCTGCCGCACCAGCGTGTAGGCCAGGTGCCGGTACCAGTCCACCTTGCCGCCCAGCAGGTCGTACTCAGCCATCACGCAGCCGCGCTCGATGGCGTAAAAGTTGTAGATGTTGCCCCAGCCCGCGCCGCCGCGCTTGTTCTGGCCCTGGGGTTCCTCTTCTTCCGCGCCGATCTCGGAGTCGTCGGGGATCTCGTTCTGCCAGTACGGGTGCGCGGCCATCCAGGCCTGGCCGCCGAAGATGTGCAGGTCGATCTGCCGGTGCAGGTCCAGCGGCAGCGCCTTGGCAACCCACAGCTCGTCGCGCGCGGCCGTCAGCAGGGCCATGGCCGCGCCCGTGTACTGGATAGCGCCCACGGCACCGTTCTTCTGGTCGAGCTTCCCGCGGCGGTACAGCCACGCTCCGGGCTGGATGCTGCCGTCCCATTCCGGGGGCGCGTAGGTGCCGCCCTTGGCGTAGCGCTCGGGAACCTCGTCAGCGGTGGTGTCGGCCGCCTGGTTGCCATTGGCGGGCGCCGGGTAGCGCTCGAAGCGAATCTTCTTCATCTTGGGATCGGGCCGATACTGGGCGATCAGTGTGCGGGCCTCGGTCTCGAACACCTTGAGATCGACGGTCGCGCCCAGCAGTGTGGCGCACTTGTAGCCGCAGCCGGCGAACTGGCTGATCGAGTTGTCGCTGTGACCGACGCCCTTGTTCGCAACGGGGCTGTAGTTCCAGCCGCCCTGGTTGCCGCCCACGTAGCAGTCATCGAGGTAATCGACCAAGCTCTGGATCAGGTTGCGATGGTCCTGGCGCATGGTGTTGCGCACGGCCGCGCGGGCGTTCTGCGCGGCCTTGGGGTTCTCGGTCTGGAACACGCCGTGCTCGACTTGCTGCTTTTCGTAGTAGCGCTGGAACATCATCAGGATGATGCCGGCGTCGTAGGCCGTCATCATCAACTGCTCGTTGGGGCCGGCGCGCAGCGCGTTCGGCACGTTGTTGAGCAGCCACTCAATGCCTTTCTGGATCACCTTGTGCTCAGGCTCGTAGCCGGCGTGCATCAGCGCGTGCAGCGCCACGGCGCAGTAGGCCGGCGAGCCGCGGCTGCGCTGGTTGCCGAAGCTGCCGTCCGGCGCCTGCTGTTTCTCGAGCCACGCCGCGCCCTGGTTGATCGCCTCTTCCACCAGCAGCGCCAGGTTGCCCCCCTCGGGCAGCGGCGGCGCCACGGAGGCGTGCAGCAGCCCCAATGACTGCACCGCGAGCTCGAAGTCCTTTTCGTTCATTACGCGCAGGGGCGACTCGTCTTGACGGAACATGCCGCCGGACACCGCCAGGCAGGCCAGCGCGGTCTCGGCGGGTGTGCGGGCGAGGCCCGGGCTGAGCAGGCCGTCGAGGCCCATGTCGTGGGTCAGGGAATGCTGGGCGTAGATCGCGCCTGAGGCCATCATGGCGTCCACCGCGTTGCGGCGCAGGGCGAAGCGCCAGTCGTCACCGCTGCGGTTTTCGGGCGCGTACTCCGGGTTGAAGGTCATGATCAGCGCCAGCCGCGAGCCCACCAGCGGCTCGTCGGGCCAGTCGGCCTCGAGGCGCGCCAGCACCTGCTGCTGAAACTTCAGCCGCTTCTCCAGCGAGCTGACCACCGACTTCTTCAGCGTGCCCTGCGGCGCGCCCAGGGCCAGGCTGATGGTCGCCAGCGCCAGCAGGTTGGTGTTCAGGTCGTTTTCGGCCGTGCGGTTTTTGCCGAAAGTGCTGATCCAACCCAGTTCGTCCTGCGCGGCGTGGGAGAGGTTCTTGAGCTCGGACTCCCAGATGTTTTCGTTGAACTTGATCTTGAGCTCAAGCGCGCAGCGGCACATCACCGCGCGCCACAGGTGGTTGGCGTACCACATCGGCTCGATGTAGGTGCCCTTGATGCAGGGCGATTCCTCGGCCGTGAGGTCGCGCACGCGCATGCCGGCTTCCATCAGCGCCTTGGCCTTCTTGCTGAGCGCCTCCGCGTTCTCGAGCTCCGGGCGGCGCAGCGCGGCCGTGCAGACGGCCATGGGCACGGCGTAACCGGCGAGGCTCTTCTCGTAGCGCTTGTGGTCGCTGTCGATGAACATCTGCAGCTCGCGGCGCAGGTCTTCACTGACGGGCATGCCGGCATCGAGCAGCGCCCACAGCCGCATGCACTCGGGCAGCGGCATCTCGCCCTTGCGCTCTTCGCCCAGGCTGGGCATGGGCGGGTTCTGGTACAGGCGGCCTTCCATCAGCTCGATCTCGGCCTTGGGGCGCAGCAGGTAACGCAGGCCGTTGACCAGCAGCTGCTGCTCGCCGTCGAGCATGCCGACCACCTTGCGCGCGAGCGCCAGGTCGTCTTCCTTGAATTCGCGGGGCTTGGGCGGGTCGTCGGCGCGCGCCAGCGCCGCCTGGAACAGCAGTGCGGCGGTGAGCGTGAGCAGCAGGAGGTTGCGAAGGGCAGGCATCTGGGGCTCCGGTGTCTGCGGGCGCGCCCGCGTGGTGATGCCCCGAGTGTACGACACGCCGCGGCCGTGCCGAAGCCTTATGCGTATTTGCTATTGCGCTTCGGTGGTTGGTGGCCTCGTTTATTGCGTATCGGGAAAGGCTGACCTTTTACCATTTGATGGCGCCGAACATGTTCAGCATGGCGAACAGCTGCTCGGCCTTGGCGTCTTCGAGGGCCGTAAGCGGCGGGCGTGTGGTGTACTCGCCGAAGCCTTTCTTGCGCAGGATGGCCTTCACCGCGCCGCCCAGGCCGAATTTCTCCAGCATGCCGCGCACGCTGTTCAGCTTGGCCTGGTTTTCGGGCTTGCGCCCGATGCTTTTAACCAGGTCCGGCACCACGCTGGCGCAGGCGCTGATGCTGCCCCGGCCGCCGTCTTCAAAGCACTTCTGGACCAGCCTGTCATGGCCGACCATGTAGCAGCCGTCCCGGAACCAGCCCAGCAGGCGGGCCATCTCGGCCTCGTCGCCGGTGCTGTCCTTGACGCCGGCGCAGCGTTCATGCTTGCGGATGATGGAAAGCAGCTCGTCGCTGATCGGGATGCCCGTGAGCTGCGGGATGTGATACAGCAGCACCGGCAACGCGGCTTCGTCCAGCACGCGCAGGAAGAAGTCCGCGATCCCCCGGGTGCTCGCGTTGCGGAAGTACCAGGGCGGCGGGCACATCAGCGCGTGGTAGCCGGACTCGGCCCCGATTTCGCACAGGTCAAACACGTCGTCGATCGCGCATGAGCCGACATTCAGGATCAACTTGAGCCCGGAATCGGCCTTGGCGGCCGCCTCGGCGATCAGCATGCGTTCGCCAAGCGCCAGGCTGGCGAACTCGCCGTTGGTGCCGAGAATCAGCGCGCCGTCCAGCCCCTCCTGCTTCAGCCAGCGCAGGTGGGCCTGCAACGCGCCTTCATTGATGACATCGGAGGCATCCAGCGGCGTAGGAACGGGTGCAAATGCGCCCTCGGGTAGATACATTGTTGCCTCGCTCAGGGCTTGTGAGGGGTCGATGTTAGATTCTGGATCGGCTGGAACCACAAAACCCCGTGACTTTCGTGGCGGTGCGCGCAACTAAGGCAAACCACATAGGACCACGAAGCGAGGCGCCGTGGTCGGCAACCAGGAAACGGAGCCCGCTACGCGGAGTGAATGCAGAGAAAAGCGAACAGCATGGAACCACGGGTAGACACGGGTGCACACGTCACAGCTTGCACGAGATTCGTGTTCAGTCGTGTTTACCCGTGGTTCTCGTTTTCCTTGCGTACCTCGCACGAAACGTGCGTTGCGAAAAGCTGAGAGTTTCTTGGTGGCCCTTTGTGGTCGTTCGTGGTTAGCACTTTTTGGCAGTTTGCACCAACAACCGAAATCTTTCGCAGGGACCGCGCATGTCGACACAGCGTCTGCAGAGAAACCTTACCGTGATGTTCACCGACATCTCGGGCTTCACCAAGCACACCGAGACCATCAGCCGCGAGGCCCTGATGTCGCGGCTCGATACCCACAACGAGCTGCTGATGCCGGTGATCGCCCACTTCGAGGGCAAGATCGTCAAAACCATCGGCGACGCATTCCTGATCACCTTCGAGTCCCCCACCAACGCCGTGCAGTGCGGCCTGTTCATGCAGCACACCCTGCGCAAGTACAACGCCGAAAAGCCCGAGCCTGAACAGATCCACATCAAGGTCAGCATCAACAGCGGCGAGGTGACGGTCACCGAAAACGACGTGTTCGGCGACCCGGTCAACGTGGCTGCCAAGATCGAGAAGGCCACCAACCCGGACGAAATCTATTTCACCGAGGCGGTGTTCCTGGCCATGAACAAGGCCGAGGTGCCCACCAGCTTCGTGAAGGCCTTCCGCCCCAAGGGCGCGGAAAGCACCGAGATCAAGCTCTACAAGGTCGCCATGGACGAGGGCGACGAACGCTACCAGAAGGTCATCCGCAGCACGCACATCGACAAAGAGAAGATGAAGACCCGCGTGCTCGAGCTCAGCAACGTGGCGGAAAAGGAATTCACCCGCTACCAGGACACCCTCGACGCCCTGGTCGAGAGCCAGTCCAGCAGCTCGCGCACCATGGTGGTCGCCGTGATCGTGGCGGCGCTGATCCTGGCCGTGGCGGTGATCGTCGGCTTCGCCATCTTCGGCGGCGCGCAGGACAAACCCTCCGAGCAGCTGGCCCGCGACGTGCGCGCATACCTGACCAGCAACAAACCCGCCGAGGCCCGCGGCCGTATCGAAACCTACATCAATGAGTTCGGCGCTGACGACACCACCACCACGCTGCTGAACGAAATCCGCGACCACGAGGTGCTGAAGGTAATCGCCGAGGCCGACCGGCTGATCGAGCAGGGCCAGCCTGAAAACGCCCGCAGCGCGATCAAGCAGTACTTCGGCGCGGACCCGCTGACCGAGCCGGCAAAGAAAGCCATGGGCCGCGTGGACGCCTACCTGCAGGCGCGCCAGCTGATCGACGAAGGCAAGGCCCAGGAGACGCTGGACGGGCTGAACACGGCGTTTGGCGACGCCAACCCGAGCAGCGAGATCAAGCTGTTGCGCCAGCGCGCCCAGGCGCTGCTGGATTGCGCCAAGTTCATGGCAAGCGACGAACGCTACGCAGAGCCGATCCGCATGTTCGGCCTGGTCACCGGCGCCTTCGGCGAAGACACCCGCAACGCGTCGGCGCTGAAGTATATAGAGGAAGCGCTCGCCAATGAGCTCTACCGC
>JAJVIO010000011.1 GCA_022071975.1 Planctomycetota bacterium | reverse complement strand
GCCGAGCACGGCTTCAACGCCAGTACCTTCACGGCCCGCGTGATCGCGGCGACTCTCAGTGACATGTACAGCGCCGTGACCGGCGCCGTGGGTGCCCTGAAGGGTCCGCTGCACGGCGGCGCCAACGAGGGCGTGATCAAGACTCTGCTGGACATCGGCGAGCCATCCCGTGTGGAGAGCTGGCTGAACGACAAGCTGCAGGACAAGAGCTTCCGCCTGATGGGCTTCGGCCACCGCGTCTACAAGGTGCTGGACCCGCGGGCAATTGTGCTCAAGAAGTACAGCAAGAAGACCGGCGAAGAGCGCGGTACCACCAAGTGGTACGAAATGAGCGTGCAGATCGAAGAGATCATGAAGAAGCGCGAGAAGCCGCTCTACCCGAACGTGGACTTCTACAGCGCCAGCACCTACTTCATGATGGGCCTGCCGCCCGAGATCTACACGCCGATCTTCGCCGTCAGCCGCAGTGTCGGTTGGGCCGCCCACGTGATCGAGCAGCAGAACCACAACAAGCTGATCCGCCCGGGCGCCCATTACATCGGGGAGATCGACCGCAAGTTCATCCCGATGTCCGAGCGCTAGCAGGACGATCACCCAGAACCCCCGCCGTAACGCGGGGGTTTCTGCATTTGCTGGCTACCGCAGCAGATCAGCCGGCGTAGCCGGCATCTCTCTGGTTAGCCCCCGGTGGAGCGCAGCGCCGCAGGCGCGAGCGGAACCGGGGGGATCAAATGTACGCCGGGGATGAGCCGCGTAGCGGCGGCTCACCGTGCTGCCGACACCGGCGGGCACGGTGCCGTCCCGGATTCGCGGCGAAGCCCCGGGAGCCGCCTGCTTCGCAGGCTCTGTTCTTGTGGATCATCACGACCCCCGGTTCCGCTTCGCTTCACCGGGGGCTTACCAGGGAAACGCCGTCTGCGACGGCTAAACCACGCACTTTACGTTCGCTCGCTGCCACGGTAGGACTAACCCCATGGCACGAACCAAAGTCCTTCTTCTTGGCGCAAGCGGCAGCATCGGCGCCAGTACCCTTGACGTTCTGCGCAAGCACGCCGCGCGCTTTGAGCTGGTCGGCGTCGCAGCCGGCCGTCGCCATGAGGCGCTGATCGAGGCCGTACGCGAGTTCAAACCGCAGGTCGCGGCGCTGACCAACGCCGACGCCGTGAAGGCCGCCAGGGCAGCGATCAAAGCGCTCGACACCAAGACCGAGTGGCTGCTGGATGGCGACCGGCACATGGTGGACCTCGCCCGCGAGCTCGACTACGACGTGCTGCTCGCCAGCGTGACCGGCGCCGCCGGCCTGCCCGCGGTGCTGGAGGCCGCGAAGCGGGGTAAGCGCATCGCGCTCGCCAACAAGGAGTCGCTGGTGATGACCGGCCCGCTGCTGACCGCGATCTGCAAGCAAACGGGCGCGGAGCTGCTGCCCGTGGACTCCGAGCACTCGGCGATCTTCCAGTGCCTGCGCGGCGAGAACCACGACGAGATCAAGCGCATCATCCTGACGGCTTCCGGCGGCCCGTTCCGCACCACGCCTCTGGCCGAGCTCAAGAAGGTCACCCTCAAGCAGGCTTTGAAACATCCGACCTGGGAGATGGGGCCCAAGATCACGATTGACTCAAGCACATTGTTCAACAAGGCGCTGGAGGTGATCGAGGCGCGCTGGCTGTTCGACGTGCCGCGCAGCAAGCTGGACGCGGTGATTCACCCGCAGAGCGTGGTACACAGCATGGTCGAGTTCGTGGACGCCAGCATCATCGCGCACCTGGGGCCCACCGACATGAAGATTCCCATCCAGTTCGCGCTCAGCTACCCGCAGCGCATCGCGCAGCCGGTGCCCACCTGGCCCTGGGAGCGCATGAGCACCCTGAATTTCGAGCCCGTGGACTACGAGAAGTTCCCGGCCCTTGAGCTCGGCTTCGCCGTGGCCGAGGCCGGCGGCACCCTCGGCGCCGTGTTCAACGCCGCCAACGAGGTGGCCGTGGAGCGTTTCCTGCACGAGCAGATCGCCTACCTCGACATCTACAAAACCGTGCGCAGCGTGGTGGACAGGCACAGCAACATCACCCAGCCCAGCCTCGAGCAGGTGCTGGAGGCCGACCGCTGGGCCCGCGAAACGGCCGCGACGGCTGTATAACCGCGAAGAACCGCAAAGCACCGCGAAGAACGGCAACTGCCGTTTGGCAGGATTTACAGGAAGTGAACGGACACGGGCTGGTTGTTGATCGAGCAGGGGTGGACCGCGTTCATTAAAGGAAAGGCAGCCCGCCGCAAGTCAGCGTCCACTTCAATCCTGTCCATCCTGACCAAATGCAGTTCTTCGCGGTTCTTTGCGGCCCTTCGCGGTTCCAATCCGGTTCGTTGCGCGTCGAATGATCCGGGCTAGGATGCGCGGCCATGACTGAAACCATGAAAGCTGTGCTGGTCCGCGAGCACGGCGGCTTTGACAAGCTGCTGATCGAGCCCGCCCCGCGCCCCAAGATCCGCGCCGATGAAGTGCTGGTCGGCGTGCGCGCCTCCGGCATCAACCACCTCGACCTCTGGGTGCGCAAAGGTGTACCCGGCCACAAGTTCCCGCTGCCCATGATCCTCGGCACCGACATCGCCGGCGTGGTGGTCGAAAAGGGCGAGCTGGTGGACAACGTCGAGGTCGGCCAGCGCGTGGCCGTCATGCCCGGCTTCGCCAGACCGACCTCCGAAGAAGCCATGTCCGGCAAGATCCACCTCGCCCGCGACTACGGCATCTTCGGCGAAACGCGCAACGGCGGCTGCGCCGAGTTCATGGACGCCCCGGCCGTCAACCTTATGCCCATGCCGGACTGGATGAGCTTCACGGACGCCGCGGCCTGCCCGCTGGTGTTCCTGACCGCCTACACCATGCTGCGCAAGGCCGAGCTGCAGCCCGGCGAAACGGTGCTGATGCACGCGGCCGGCAGCGGCGTGACCAGCGCGGGCATCCAGATCGCCAAGCTGCTGGGCGCCACGGTGATTACCACCGCGGGAAGTGACGACAAGTTGGTGAAAGCAAAGGCGCTCGGCGCCGACTACACTATTAACTATCGCAGCCAGGACTTCGTAGAAGAGACCAAGAAGATCGTCGGCCGCGGCGGAGTGGACGTGATCTTCGACCACGTGGGGCCCGAAACATTCGCCGGCAACATGAAGGCGATCAAGTGGGGCGGGCGCATCGTCACCTGCGGCAGCACCAGCGGCGGCGAAGTGCCGCTGAACCTGCGGGCGGTGTTCTTCAAGCGCGTGAGCATCATCGGCAGCACGATGGGGCCGAAGGCGGATCAGCTAACGGTGTGGAAGCTGCTGTGCCAGAAGAAGCTGAAGCCGGTGGTTGACCGCGTGTTCCCGGTGGCGGATGTGGCCAAGGCGCACGAATGCGTGGAGTCGCGCCAGGCGTTCGGCAAGGTCGTATTGGACCTGGCGAAGTGGGGGTAACGCATGTACTGCCAGTTGATCAAGGTGACCTGCCAGCAGGGTGAAGAGGCCGACACACGCCTCGCGCTGGACCGCTACATCAAGGCCGCGAAGCTGAACCCGGGCTTCGTGCACGGCAGCTACATCGTGCCCGAGCCGCACCCGGGCGGCGAAAGCCCCGGCGGCTTCAGCATCAAGGACCGCGAGCGCACCTTCTTCATTTACCTCGCGTTCCGCAGCCCGCGCGACATGCTGAAGCACGTCGAGCTCTACCACGGCGGCGAGATGAGCTTGCTGCCCAGCCCCCACGATTACATGCTCGGCAGCTTCACCGAAAACGACAGCGTGGACGTCGAAAACCTCTACGAATAACCCAATGGCGCGGACATTCCTGTTCGCGCGCCGGCCCGGTCCTCGGCCATTGCTGGCCGGGCTCTGGAAACACACAATCCCTTCAACACTGAAGGAATCGCCATGGCTTACCAGCTGATCTCCGTTGAGCGCCACGCCGCCAACCCGCGCATCGTGATCGTCACGCTCAAGCGGCCCGAGGTGAAGAACGCCATCAACAAGGCCATGGTCGCCGAGCTGCATGAGGCCTTCGACGCGCTGCGCGACGACACCGAGGCCGGCTGCGTGATCTTGACCGGTCAAGGGGACGACTTCGCCGCCGGCGCCGACATCGCCGAGCTGCGTGAACGCAAGGCGCTGGAAAGTCTGGCCGCCATCAACAACGCCCTGTTCAACAAGATCGAGCTGAACCCGGCGCCGGTGATCGCCGCCATCACGGGCTACGCGCTGGGCGGCGGCTGCGAGCTTTCACTCGCCTGCGACATCCGCGTCGGCGGCAAGTCGGCCAAAATGGGCCAGCCCGAGGTCAACCTCGGCATCATCCCGGCCGCGGGCGGCACCCAGCGCCTGCCCCGCATCGTGGGTTTGGGCCGCGCCAAGGAGCTGGTGCTGACCGGCTGGATCATCGAGGCGACGGAGGCCCACCGCATCGGCCTGCTGAATCACGTGGTGGAAGACGCCGAGGTGATGAACCAGGCCCTGAAGATTGCCGAGACCATCTGCAAGAAGGGGCCGCTCGCGATCCGGGTCGCCAAGCAGGCCCTGAACCAGAGCAGCCGCACGGGCCTGGAGACCGGCCTGGTATTTGAGAGTGTCGCCCAGGCCATGCTGTTCGAAAGCGAAGACAAGATGAAGCGCATGACCGATTTCCTGGAACGTAAGAAAGGCTAGTGCCGGGTGCCGAGTCCCGAGTGCCGCGTCAATGGCGGAGACACGGGACACGGGACTCCGGACACGGGACACACCATGATCAACAAAATCGCAGTGATCGGCGCCGGCACCATGGGCCACGGCATCGCGCAGGTGGCGGCCATGGCCGAGTACCACGTGGCGCTCTACGACATCAAGCAGGAGCTCATTGACCGCGGCATTGCCAGCATCCAGGCCAACCTGGCCAAGGGCGTCGAGAAGGGCAAGGTCGCGCCCGAGGTGATGGACACGGCGCTCAACCGCATCAAGGGCACTGTTGACCTGTCAACAGCGGCGCACCAGGCGCAACTGGTGATCGAGGCCATCCCGGAAAAGCTCGAGCTCAAGGCCGAGCTGTTCGGCAAGCTGGAAGGCCTGTGCGACGCGGGCTGCATCTTCGCCAGCAACACCAGCAGCCTGAGCATCGAGAAGATCGCCGCCGCCACCAGCCGCGGCGACCGGGTGATCGGCATGCACTTCTTCAACCCGGTGCACATTATGAAGCTGCTGGAGATCGTGGTCGCGCCCTCCACCAGCGAGGCCACGCTGGCCGCGGTGCGCGAGGTCGGCGGGCGGCTGGGCAAGGACTGCATCGTGGTGAAGGATTTCCCCGGCTTCGCCACCAGCCGCCTGGGCGTGTGTTTAGGGCTCGAGGCGATCCGCATGGTGGAGCAGGGCGTGGCCAGCGCTGAGGACATCGACAAGGCCATGACGCTAGGCTACGCGCACCCGATGGGACCCCTGAAGCTGACCGACCTGGTGGGCCTGGACGTGCGCCTGAACATCGCCGACTACCTGCACAAAGAGCTGAACAGCGAAGTCTTCAAAGCCCCCGAGCTCATGCGCAGCATGGTCAGGGAAGGCAAGCTGGGCAAGAAGTCCGGCCAGGGCTTCTACAAGTGGGATTAGCCGAACCACAGCCCGGGATGCCCCTGTCCGACGAAGCCTTGGCGAAGCTGGAAATCCCGGGCGATTCAGCACGAGCTCGCGAGTCCACCCCGAACCGCCGAGCGTTTGCGAACCGTTTCTGCTGCGCAAGCGGCACCGTCGCAGGCTCAGCGTTTTCCGGCGCGGAGCGCCCTCACAATGGAAGCCCCCACCGAACGCCTCTGGCGTTCGGTGGGGGAACTCGGCAGCAGGAAGTTCAGAGGCGCGGAAGCGCCGGCACAACGCCGCCTCGAGCAAGCGGTCCTCGCGGCAAGCGCCCCGAGTGTGTCGGCGCATCCGCGCCTCCAAACGTTCGGTCCTCCCAAACCCCCACCGAATGCTTCGCATTCGGTGGGGGCTAACATTGTTGCGGTGCTCCGCGCCTGATTGCACCAGGGTTCCAGCGACTAGGAGTCTGCCGCGAGACGTCCTAAGACTGCAACACTGCATGGGTGCACGCCGGGCTTTGGTTTGAGATGCAAATCCGGCTAGACTGTCCCCATGCGAATACTGACGCCGCTTGCCGTTCTTGCCCTGCTGCTGGCCGCTTGCGCTTCCGCGCCCAAGCCCGAAGAGCCGCCTTCGCCTTTGGCCCCTGTTGAACGCTTCTATGCCGCGCCGGTGGTCTATGACTTTGATGAGCCCGCGGACTGGGAACTGCCGGCCGGCGAGTGGGACGAGAAGACCGGCGACTTCAGCGAAGCATGGCTCCAACGGCTGGAGGTCACGCGCCGCGCGCCTATTGAGCGACTTCAGGGCGACGTGCCGCCCGGCGGTGCGGCCATCCAGCTGATCGTGCGCGAGGTGGACCTCGGCTTTTTCGCCGGCATCGTCCGCAAACCCGCCATCTGCAAGGGCGAGTTGCTGATCCTCGACGCCGCCGGCGAGGTGCTGATCAGCTGGGACGTCGATTTCCGCACACCCGGCGACGCCGGCTACCAGTGGTACACCTACGGCGGCCGTCTCGAATCCGCCCACGACGCCTTCGCCGTGGACGCCATCAGCCTGATCCAGCGCGAGCGCAGCCGGTAAGTTTTGACTTGGCCGAAGCCCGGCGTCAGACTGGTGCCCTTCGCAAAGGGGGTAACTATGTCAATCACGAAACTGGGCGCGTTTGCGCTGGTCTCACTGATTCTGGTCGGCTGCGGCGGCGGGTTGCGCGTCACCACGCCTGAAATCGACGACGCTGCTGCGCTCGAAGCCGTGTCGGCCTTCCACATCGCGCAGGTGGAAAACACCACGCCCATCAACCCCGAGTGGGAAATCAGCGACAGCGACTGGAAGCTCAAGACCAACGAGTGGTCCAGCCAGTTCGCCGGCGAGTGCGGCCGTGCAGAGAAGGCGGTCTACCCGCTGGGGCCCGGCGCCGAGGCCAAGGAAGGCGCGGTGGTGAGCTTCAAGGTGACGGACATGAACCTGGGCACCTACGCCTACTTCTACAAGCACCCGGGCTGGATCAAGGGCGTGCTGACCATCAGCGACGCCGCGAGCGGCAAGGTGCTGTTCCGCGGCTCGGTGGACAGCATGGGCACCACCGAGGGACCGGACCGGTTCTCGTACGAAGGGCGCATCAAGTGGGCGCACCAGGCCGTTGCACGCGACGTGGCCTGGCTGATCGACCGCAAGTCCGACTGATCAGCCGAAGTATGCAGGCGCGTTGCCGGCCTTCCACTTGATGTTGCAGCCCGCGCTGGGGCGCTGCTTGTCGCTGATCGGCTTGCCGGCCAGCACGGCGTCGATGGCCGCGCGCAGGTCGGCGCCGGTGACCGGGATGTCGCTCTTGGGCCGCGAGTCATCGAGCTGCCCGCGGTAGACCAGCTTGTGCTCGCGGTCAAACAGGAAGAAGTCGGGCGTGCAGGCGGCGTGGTAGGCCTTGGCCACTTCCTGCGTTTCGTCGTACAGGTAGGGGAAGGCGTAGCCGCGGTGCGCGGCCTCGAGCTTCATCTTGTCGGGCGCGTCCTCGGGGTGGCTGGCGACGTCGTTGCTGTTGATGGCGATGATCGCCAGCTTGTCGCGGTAGTCGCGTCCGATCTGCGCGAGTTCCGTGGCGACGTGCTTGACGAAGGGGCAGTGGTTGCAGATGAACATCACCAGCAGCGGGAAGCCCTTGTAGGTCTCGCTGGAAACGGTGTCGCCCGTGATGTCCGGCAGCGCAAAGGCCGGCGCGGGCGTGCCAAGGGGCAGCATGGTGGATGGCGTCACGGCCATGGCAGTCTCCTGTTCGCGTATCCACAAGCTAGCTAGCGCAGTCACGGGGTAAAGCATTTCCGATGGATGGAACCGCGAAGCTCCGCGAAGAACTGCAACTGCAATTGGTCAGGTTGAACAGGAGAGCAACAGACGCCGGCTGGTCAGGGTGCTCTCCTGCTTGTTGCTGCGGGCTGGGGGTCTGTCGTGCCGCAACCAGTCAGGGTCCGCTCTCATCCTGTCCATCCTGACGAGAAGCAGTTCTTTGCGGTCCTTTGCGGTTACGCGCGCTTGACGGTCCAGAGTTGTTCGCCGCCGTGCTGGAAGGGCTGGCCTTTGAAGCCGCCTTCGAGCTTTACCACTTCCAGGCCGCTGAGCTCGAACAGGTGTTCCATCTCGTACCGGAAGAAGTAGCGCAGCTGGATCTTGTGGGCGCGGCGCCACTGCGAGTTGCCCTGCGCGTCGAACTTCTCGTAGACGATGGTCTCCTCAAACCGCTGCTCCTCGGGACAGCTTACGCGGGACGACATCGCCACGATGCGGCCGTCTTTACCCAGCGGCTTCTCGCCGAACAGGCGGGCCGCGCGGCCGTTGACGTCGAGGTTGGCGCCCAGGATGCGCAGGTTCGGGTCAAACAGGTCGATCACCAGTCTGCCTTGACGCGTCAAGTGTTCGCGGCAACACTCCAGGCAGGCGCGCTGGTCGGCCACCGCGTGCAGGTGCTGGAAGGCGCGGAAGGGGATCACGATCAGCGGGAACTGCTTCTTCAGCTCAAAGCCGCGCATGTCGCCCACCAGCAGCTCCACGCGCTTGCGCACTTCGGGCTTTTCGCGCGCCAGCTTCTCAGCCGCGGCGTCCAGCATGCGCTCGCGCAGCTCGATGGCCGTCACCTTCGCGCCCGCGCGCGCCATCGGGATCGTCACGCGCCCGGTGCCGGCCGCCAGCTCCAGCACGCTCTTGGCCGCCTTGGCCTGGCTGCTGAACCAGGCGACGTCGCCGGGCACGCCGTCGCTGAGCAGGTCGTAGAGGTCCGGCGCCGTGTACAGGTCGTTTTCAGCCATCGCTGGGCCTGTTGATCACGCTGATGGTCAGGCGCTGGATCAGACCGCCGGCCATGGTCACCACCAGCGTGCCCGCGCGCTCTGCGGGCTTATCGGCCCGGGCATACACGGCCGTGGCCTTGTCGCCGTCGGCGCTTACGGAGCTCAGCACCAGCTTGTGGAGCGGCGGGCGCTCGCGAAATGAGCGGGCGATGGCCTCGTGGCCCGCGAAGGGACCGAAGTCGATGCCCACGTAGCGCAGCTCGCCGTCCGGGGCGAACAGCCGCACGATGGCCGCCAGGTCGCCCGATTCCACGGCCGCGTTGTGCACGTCCAGGAAGCGCTGCAGGCTGTCGCGGCTGGGGCTCATGGCTCGACCTGCTCGGGCTCGGGCTCTTCGGCGGGCAGCTCGCGCACGTTGGTGACGCTCTCGGCCGCGAAGGTGCGCTGCTCGTCGCCGCCGGCCAGCTTGAGGGTGATGCCGTCGCTGGGGTGGACCTTGACGACCGTGCCCTTGAACTCCTGGCCGCCCTGCTCAAGGCTGATCTGCTTGCCGCCCATGTGCACGAACTCGGACCAGGCCTCGGCCAGGCGCTCCCACTTCTTCTTCTTGATCTGCAGGTAGACGCGCTCGAGGTAGAACAGCAGCGGGCGCAGCACGCGCACGCGGTTCAGGGTGCGCGCGCCCGGGCGCTCGAGGCGCAGGCTGGTGGCGGTTTCGCGCAGGCTGTCGGGGAAGTCCGTGCGCGCCTGGTTCACGTTCATGCCGATGCCGAGCACATAGACGTCCGGGTGGCTGCTGCGCGCCTCGACCAGGATGCCGCAAACCTTGCGGCCGCGGATCATGATGTCGTTGGGCCACTTGATCTCGGCGGGCAGGTGGATGAACTGCTGCAGCATGTTGGCGATCGCCAGCGCGGCGCCGCCGGTGAGGAACGCCAGCTTGTCGGGCGGCACGGAAGTCTTCAGCACCACGGAAAGCCACAGCCCGGCGCCCTTGGCGGAGTGCCACTCGCGCCCCATGCGGCCTCTGCCGCGGGTCTGCGACTCGGCCAGCACGACGGTGCCGTCCTTGAGTTTGGGATCGGCCTCGATCAGCTCCCAGGCGGTTTCGTTGGTGCTGGAGACCTGGTCGAAGATCTGGAGTTTGCGGCCGACGTGCTTGGTGTTGAGGTCGTCGCGGATTTCGTGCTTGAGGAGGCGGTCGGGGATGTCGAGCAGCTTGACGCCGAGGTAGGGGTGGAACTCGATGGAGTAGCCTTGCTCGATCAGGGCTTCAACGTCCGAGAACAGCTGGTCGCGCCCGAGCGCCAGCTTTTCCTCAAGCTCGGGCAGGGGCGTGAACTGGGACTGCTTCTTCAGGTAGGCAATCAAATCAAGGTTCATGGGCCGGGAGCATAGGGCGCAGCGCCCGGTTCTGCCAGCCCAAACGGCGCGCCAAAAAGGGGGCAACCCGCTGCCATGTCGCGGCCGTGTGGTATGCTGTTGCCATGGCCCAGACCATCGACATGGACGCCATCCGCAAGCTGACCCCGGCGCAGCGCATCGCTCTGATCGAGCAGATCTGGGACACGCTGGCCGAGGAAAACGCGGAGATGCCCGTCTCTGAAACCGCAAAGGCTGAGATGGAACGGCGGGCGAAAGAGCTGCGCGAGAATCCCGAGTCAGGACTCGACCACGAAGAAGTGGTCCAGTGGCTCCGGAGCAAGAAGTGGCGCTGAGGCTCCGATTTCATCGGCTGTTTCTGGCAGATGTCGAAGAGTACGGCGGCTGGTTTGAAGAGCAGCTGACCGGGCTGGCTGATGATTTCGCCGCCGAGCTTGAACTGGCGCTTCAGGCGTTGAGCGAGCGGCCCATGAGTTATCGGATAGTTTGGAAGCAGTATCGGCGCGTGCTGGTGCGTCGTTTTCGCATCTTGATTCCGTTTGAAGTGGTGGATGAAACGGTGTTGGTCTTGGGAGTAGTGCACGGTGCTCGGGATCTGCCCAGTTGGATCCAACGCAGAACGACTGACAAGTCTCCATGAACACGTTTGACATGATCGTGGTGGGTGGGGGGCATGCGGGCATTGAGGCCGCATTGGCGGCGGCGCGCCTGGGGGCTTCGGTTTGTCTGCTTACCTTCACTCGCGACGGCATTGGGCGCATGTCTTGCAACCCGGCCATTGGGGGCGTGGCCAAGGGGCAGATCGTGCGCGAGATCGACGCCCTGGGTGGCGCCATGGGCCGCCTGATCGACGCTGCCGGCATCCAGTTCCGCATGCTGAACACCAGCAAGGGCGCCGCGGTGATCTCGCCCCGCGCCCAGGCCGACAAGGCCGCATACCAGCGCGCAGCCCAGGCGCTGTGCGAGGGCGCGAGCGGGCTGACGATTGTGGAGGGCGAAGCGGTCGGGCTGACGACGTCCCGAGTCCCGAGTCCCGCGTCCCGAGTCAATGACTGCGACACGGGACACGGGACGCGGGACACGGGACTGGCGGTCTCCGGCGTCACCCTCGCCGACGGCCGAGAACTCCGTGCCCCGCGTGTGGTGCTTACCACCGGCACCTTCCTCGGCGGGCTGCTGCACTACGGTGAAGACAAGATCGCGGGCGGCCGCGCGGGCGAGAAGGCCAGCTACGGCCTGTCCGGTCAGCTGAAGGAACTGGGCTTCCGCACCGGGCGCCTCAAGACCGGCACGCCGCCGCGCCTTGACGGGTCAAGTATTGACTGGTCAAGGGTCGACGAGCAGAAGGGCGACGAGCCGCCCCGGCCATTCTCGTTCATGACGCGCGCTATCACCGACCGGCAGGTGAGCTGCTACATCACGCGCACGACGGAGGCCACGCACAAGGTGATCGCCGATAACCTGGCGCGCAGCCCGCTCTACAGCGGGCAGATCGTCGGCGTGGGGCCGCGTTATTGCCCCAGCATTGAGGACAAGATCAAGCGCTTCCCCGACCGCGAAAGCCACCACGTGTTCCTTGAGCCCGAGGGGCTGGACACGGACGAAGTCTACCCCAACGGCATCAGCACCAGCATGCCGCGTGACGTGCAGGACGCCCTGGTGCGCACCATCCCCGGCCTGGAGCGCGCACGCATCCTGAAGTACGGCTACGCCGTCGAGTACGACTTCGTGCCTCCCACCCAGGTGCTCAGTACGCTGGAGACCAAGCTGGTGCGCGGGCTGTACCTCGCCGGCCAGATCAACGGCACCACCGGATATGAGGAAGCCGGCGCCCAGGGCCTGATGGCCGGCCTGAACGCGGCGCTGAGCCTGGCCGGGCGCGAGCCCGTGGTGCTGCGGCGCGACCAGGCCTACATCGGCGTGCTGATCGACGACCTCACCACGCGCGGTACCGACGAGCCCTACCGCATGTTCACCAGCCTGGCCGAGTATCGCCTGCGCCTGCGCACGGACAACGCGGACCGCCGTCTGACGCCGCTGGGCATCACGCTGGGCTGCGTTGACGACCGGCGGCGTGCGCGCTTCGAGGCCAAGCTGGCCGACTACCGGCGCGGCGAGGCGCTGCTGCGGGCCACGCGCCACGAGGGCAAGAGCCTCTACGACTGGCTGCGCACACCCGACTTCGAGTGGGCGAAAGTGCGAGCGCTAGTGCCGGAGCTCAACGGGCTGGATGCCGAGGCCGTGGAGACGCTGGAAATCGACGCGCGTTACGCCGGCTACATGGACCGTGAAGACGCCGAGGTCGCGCGCATGGCCGAACTGGAGGAGTTCAGGCTGCCGGAAGGCCTGGCCTACGCGGGCATTGAGCCGCTGCGCAAAGAGGCGCGCGAAAAGCTGGCGCGCGTGGGGCCGCGCACGCTGGGGCAGGCGGCGCGCATCCCCGGCATCGGCCCGGGGGACCTGACGGTGCTGCGTGTCTGGCTGAGGACCTCACGCGGCTGAACTGGGTAACGTGGACCTAAAAAGTCTTGATTTGACCCGGGCGGCGGGGTATGGTTCGTGTATCGGCCAGAAGGCCCTACAACCATATGCCCCAACCCCTCTTAGCCCGGGAGGGGATTGAGAGAAGCCCTCGTGATTGCCCCGCGAGGGCTTCAATTTTTTTCGTGTGTTCTGGCCAGCGCAGGCAATGGACGTTGCCACGGTGAAAATTATTCTGTGGGCGCACTCGTCAAATCCATTGCAGATTGTGACCATATCGACTTCGAACGTTCGAAGCGTGGGCGATTGAGGCAATGTCTGAGACGCAACGCACTACAGCAAACATCAACGAAGGCTGGTTGCTCAGCAACCTGCCCTTCGTCTCATTTGTGTGCGACAACGATGCCCTCTACTCCATGCGCCTGATCGTCCCGGGCAGCGCTGGAGTCTTCGGCTATTCCCCGGAAGACTTCGTTAACAACAAGAGTTACTTCGCCGCCTCAACCATCCACCCCGACGACCAGGACATCGTGGACGCTCACGCCGAGCAGGCCGCTGCCGGGGGTTCCCCTGTTGTCTCGCGTTACCGCCTAGTGCATGCCGATGGCGACCTGGTGCCTGTTATGCTGGTCAGCAACGCCGTGCTGAGCGCCGCCGGTGAACTTCAGGGTTTTGCGGGTAATGTCATTGACCTTCGCGGCATCCCGGAGCTGCAGGGCACGCGGGGGCTGCTCTCGCAGATGCGCGTGCCCGTGAAGCGACGTCCGCCGGCAGGCCGGCCACAGCAGATCGACGCGGTCTGGGCCGCGAGCCAGCTTCCGTTGGTTACTTTTTTCGCGAGGAATGACGAGAACTACACAATCTGCAAGTCCTGTGGCTCCGCTGAAGAGCTGATCGGGTACTCGGCGGCGGACTTTGAGGATCCCAAGAAGTACAAGGCTTCCAGCGCGACCTACCCGCCTGACCTGGATGTTGCGGATGCGTACATCGAGGCGGCCGCCAGCCGCGAAGGGGCGCAGGCGGTGGCTCGCCTGCGGCTTGTGGACGCGGACGGCGAGCTGGTCCCGGTGCTGATTTTCGCCCGGGGCGCCAGGCCCGCGGCGGCGAAACCGGCGTGGTCGGCGGCGTGCTGGACATCCGAAACGTGCCCTCGCTGCTTGGGCCGTCCAGGCTGCTTCAGGGTTGAAATCGCTGCCTCCCAGACGTGACCTTTTGCATTGCCCGCATCAGCGCTAGAATCCGCCGGCAAGAGGACGCCATGCGGGAACCAACCGCCCCAATCCCGAGTCTCGCTGAGCTGATCGAGGTCATGCCGGCGGCGTTGATCTGCACCGACAACGACGAACACTACACCCTTCGCTTCGCCAACCAGCGCGCCGCGGAACTGCTGGGCTACGAGCTTGAGGACTTCCTGCACGGCAAGAAATACACGGCCGCGAGCGTCGTACACCCGGACGACCTGGACGTGCTGGAGCAAGGCGACGAGCTGCACCGCCAGGGCGTCGAGCGGGTGGTGCTGCGCTACCGGCTGGTTGCCTCGGACGGCTCGCTGGTGCCGGTGCTGGACGTGGGCGGCCGCCGGCTTGACGGCGCCGGCAAGGTGATCGGCTATACCAGCCTGTTGATCGACCTGCGCGGATTGCCTTCCCTGCAGGGCCCCTCGGCCATCCTGTCGAAGCTTCCATGAAACTGGTGATTGTCTACGCCAGCACGGGCGGCAACACGCGCGAAACGGCCGAGCTTGCCGCCGAGGGCGCGGAGTCCGCGGGCGCGAGCGTGGACAGCTACAACGCCTACGGTCTTGACGCGTCAATCCTGCTGGAAGCGGAGGCGATCCTGCTGGGCGAGCCCACCTGGGGTGACGGCGAGCACCACGCCGACTGGCTGCCGTTTGACCGCGGCATGGCGCAGGAGCTGGCGCCGGGGCGCAGGCTGCACGGCTTGCCGGCGGCCGCGTTCGTGGGCTGCGACCGGGCGTACCGCAATTTCGGGCGGGCGATCGAGTTGATCGAGGACCGGCTTGTCGAGTGCGGCGCGCGCATCATGCAGCAGGGGCTGAAGATCGAGCTGAAGCACAACGAGCACAGCCGGGTCTTTACGCGTCAATGGGCGCGCGATTTCGTGCTGCGGGCAAGAGGCGAGCTGCCGCCCCAGCCGTATCGGCCGGCCATGACGCGCGAGCAGGCCGACGCGGTGATG
>JAJVIO010000082.1 GCA_022071975.1 Planctomycetota bacterium | reverse complement strand
GAGCGGCGGTACCGCCCCGTACACCTACACCGTGATCTCCGGTGCCCTGCCTGCGGGCCTGAGCCTTAGCCTTGCCGGCGACATCACCGGCACGCCGACCCTGGCCGGCACGGCCAACTTCACCGTTCGGGCCACGGACAGCCTGAACGACTCGGGCACCAAGGCCTTCACCCTGACGGTCAACGCCCCGGCGACCGGTTCGGGCGGCGGCGGCGGCGGTGGCGGCGGTTGCAGCACCGACGGCGAGATGCCTTACAGCTGGTTGCTGCTGCTGGGCCTGTTGAGCCTGACTGCTCTGGTTGTCCGCACTCGCAAAGCCTAGCTGGACGCACATCCGTGAACCCAAGGGGGAGGCGATCACGCCTCCCCCTCTGCATTTGCGCTCTTGTGGGGCTTTCCCCGCGAACTTCCGCGAAGCGCCGCGGTTGTGCATTCTGGCTTTTTGCTAGCAGACATTGCGTTGAATCCTAATGTAATTGGGCTTACTACGTGGGGATTCAATGCATTTTCGCAGCGCACTGCTACTGGCAGTGGTGTTGACCACGTTCTGTGGTGCAGCGGCCGCGCAGGCCGTCGGCGAGACCGTTCCCAACAAGCAGTTCCTGGCCTCATGGGCCGTTCCGATCGGCGTTGACGAGCTGGTTGATTACCCCGCCCTGCCGCCCACCGGCAAGGTGGTGTTGCTGGACTGGTGGGGCGCCACGTGAGGCCACTGCATCAGCGCCGTGCCGCGCCTGAACCAGTTGCATGCGACCTTCCAGGCTGGCGGCCTCGAGATCGTGGCTGCCAACCACGCCCAGGACGACGCCGCGATCGCGAGTTTCATTTCAACTTACAGCGTGACCTACCCGGTCGCGCGCGTGGCCGATTCCAGCGGCTACACCGTGCCCATCTACGAGACGGGCTTCGCCATCGGGCGCGACGGCAGGCTGCTCTGGACCGGGCCCATGAGCAGCGTCACCGACACCATGGTGCAGGACTGGCTGGCCGCGGTGCCGGCCGGCGACAGCGCGCAGGCAGACGAGGACGACGACGAGGGCTGCTCGACGGCGTCCGGCGGCTCGGGCGGGCTGCTGTGGCTGCTGGCGGTGGCTTTGGTGGTGATTAGCAGAACGATCATCTTCGGGCGGCGCGACGCGTCGGCCCGCAACGGACTTCAGGAAGCCGGCGTCGCGGTGCGTGACCGCGCCCCGGCCCCGGATCACGTGGGAGTGAAGTATATGAGAACCAGGAGTACGAAGTATCTGCTTGCAGGCGCGATCGCGCTGCTGGCGGCGGGGTTTGCCACCGGCGCCTCGGCGCAGGTGCTGCTGACCCAATCCACAGACAACAACACGATTGTCGCAGGCAATGGGATAGCCTGCAGTGGCGGTGGCGTGGCAGACAACCAGTATTGGCGCGTTTACGACCTTGCCACGGCGCTGCCGAACACCGATTTCCGTGTGGAGGCGTTCCGCGTTGGTTTCGAGATCACGGATACGGCCGCCAACACATTTGAGCTGCGTGTGTACATCAACACCGGCGCGGCCTTCCCGGGCGGCACACTGACCCAGCAGGGCACCACGCAAACCATCGTCGAACCCTTCGCTGGCGCGTTCAACAACAGCGTGCAGGTGCTCGCCCTCGACAACCCAGTCAACATCACCCAGAACTCGCAGTTGGTGGTCGAATTTGCCGTGCTGAACAACCAAGCCACGGGCGGACGCTTCTGGCCGGGCAGCAACACGGCTGGCGAAAGTAGTCCGACATACCTGTCGTCCACCGATTGCGGCGTGACGACTCCGACAACTCTCGCCGCGCTGGGATTCCCTTCTTGCCACGTCATCCTCGACGTGCTCGGCAACGGGCCCGAGATGGACGTGCAGCGCCCCGCCGGCACCAGCATCGCCGATGGCGGCAACCACAGCCTGGGCAACGTGCTGCAGGGCTCGCCCCAGCAGTTCACCTTCACGATCCAGAACACCGGCCGTGACGACCTGGACCTGCCCTCGACCATCGTGCTGACCCCGGGCACGGGTGCTCCGACCGTCTCGGTCGTGACGCCCCCCGCTACCACTGTGTCGTTCAACACCGGCACGAACACCACCACCTTCATCGTCTCGGTGACTGCGCCGGCCGGCGGATTCGACTTCACGGTTTCCATACCGTCCGGCGTCTCCACGACCTCAGGCCTGGACTTCAACGAGAACCCGTACAACTTCACGGTGACCGGGACAGGCATCTCGAACATCCCGCCGACGTTCACTGTGCCCGCAGGCTCGAACTGGGTAGATGCGGGAGGCGGCCTGTTCACCCTGACCCTGCAACCCGGCGCCACGTTCAACGACTCGCTTGAGCTGAACGACGCCACGCCCGACAACATGACCCTGACCGTCACCAACCCGGCCACGGCCATGACCGGCCTGACCGCGCAGCCCGCCAGCATCGCCGCGCCGACCGCGGGACCGATCACCTTGACCTGGACCGGCACCGCCGACGCCAGCAACACCCCGGGCAACTTCAACTGGACGCTCGACGCCAACGACGGCACCAGCAGCACGGTCATCACCGCCCGCATCATCATCGTTGACACCGCGCCGCAGCACACCGCGGCCGGCAGCACCGGCGGCGACGGCAGCGTCGGCACGCCCTACACCGCCAGCTACGCACAGAACGACCCGGCCACGATGGTGGTGAACCTCGCCAACGTGAGCGACGCCAACACCGGCCAGACCCCGAACGTGGGCAATGTCAACCAGACCTCCGGCCCGACCGCCGGCAGCGGCTTCGTGTTCAGCCTGGTGGGCGGCGTGCTGAGCGTGGCCCCCAGCGCCACGCTGGTGGCCGCTGACGTCGGCACCCAGGTGTTCAGCATGGATATCACAGACGGCGGCGCGAACACCGTGACGGTGTACGTGAGCATCAACGTGCTCGGCAACTCGGGCGCGATCACCATCACCAACGCCTCGCCGCTGCCGGCCGGCGTTGCGGGCTCGGTCTACACCACGGTCACCCTGACGGCGACCGGCGGCACCGGCCCCTACACCTGGAGCATCACCGCTGGCGCGCTGCCCGTGGGCCTGAACCTCAGCCCCGCCGGCAACATCACCGGCACACCGACCACCGCGGGCGTGGCCAACTTCACCGTGCGCGCCGTGGACAGCCTGAATGACTCTGCCACCAAGGTATTCACCCTGACCATCAACGCCCCCAGCAGCGGCTCGGGTGGCGGCGGCGGCGGAGGCGGCGGCGGCTGCGCGGCTGAAACCGGCGGCAGCTACAGCTGGCTGGCCCTGCTGGGCCTGCTGAGCCTGGGTGCCTTGGCCATCCGCATGCGCAAGGCGTAGTCCCAAGCAACAACCGTAAACCCAAGGGGGAGGCGATTACGCCTCCCCCTTCTCGTTCGCCGGTCGACGACGAGACCGGTCGTGCAACCCTTCCGATGCGGAAAGAACAACTTTGATCACACACAACATGTTGAGTGACATAAGATCTAAAAATGTTTACAACTCAAAATATTGTGAAATACGTCGCACTACAACAGCTTGCATTTGGTCATGAATATTACAAATTCAACTACTCTCGACTGCAAGTAAAGGAGTTTCGCATCAGCGCTCACTCGCGCGCAATGGAGACGACGGCCTGTCCGTCGTGCGCGCGAAGTGTGTGATCGAGACTTTCAAGTTTTCCAACCTTCGTGGGGAGATTCCGCAATGTTACGTCCATTCAAGTGGGCGCACCTGCTGCTTTTGGCGGTGTGCCTCGGCGCGGTCAGCGTGTATGCGCAGACCGTTCCGGAAGTCCTGTATTACAAATTCAATGAGGGCACAGGCGGCACTACCGCCAACGACGCCAACCCCGGCCAAGGCACGGCGACCGTCAACTTGAACACGGCCAACACCTGGAGTACTCCCGGCCAGCTTGGCGCGGCCTGCATCAGCGGCGGCGCCAGCACGACGGGAAGCATCATCCAGACCGGCTGGACTCCCAACTGGGGCAGCTCGCAGAGCTGGACCGTTGAGTTCTGGGTCAACACCCCGACCGGTTCTACCACTCTCTACTACTACTGCGGCTGCCCGACCGCCGGCTCATGGCGCGTGTTCACCAACGGTGTCGCCGGCGCAGGCAACCTGTTGATGCGCGGCCCCGTAACCGACATCTCGATCCCCGGTTGCATCGACGGCACCTGGCACCACGTCGCCTGGGTGTACAACGCCGCAACAGGCACCGTCACCTCTTACCGTGACGGCGTTCAGCAGAACCAGACAACCGGCCAGGCGCCCAACATCGTCGGCTCCGCCAACTACACGGTGCTCGGATACGGCACAAACACCGGCGTAAATGGCCTGGTCGATGACTTCCGCGTCTGGGCTACCGCCCGCACACAGGCTGAAATTGCCGCCAGCATGAACGTTGAGTTGGGCGGCGGCGACCCCGAGATCGACGTGCAGCGCCCGGCCGCGAGCAGCATTGCTTCCGGCGGCAACGACGCCCTGGGCGACATCCGCACCGGCGTGGCCAGCCAGTACACCTACACCATCGAGAACCTCGGCGCGACCAACACCCTGAACCTGACGGGCACCCCGCTGGTCGCCATCAACAACGCCACCAACTGCACCGCCACCGTCACCACCCCGCCCTCGGCGGCGATCACGGCCGGCGGCACCACGACCTTCACCGTGGACGTAACGCCCACGGCCGACGGCGCATTCAGCTACGAGATCTCGATCGCCAACGACGACACCACCGGCAGCGAAGACCCGTACCTGATCAACGTGGCCGGCACCGGCGTCAGCCCGGAGATCGACGTGCAGCGCCCTGCCGCCACCAGCATTGCCGACGGCGGCACGGACTCCGTGGGCGGCACCGTGCAGGCGACCCTCACGGCATTGACCTACACGATCGAAAACACCGGCACCGGTCCGCTTACCCTGACTGGCGGCACACCGGTCACCATCACCAATGTGGTGAACTGCACTGCTGTGGTGAGCGGCGGCCAGCCGGCTTCTCCCGTGGCAGCAGGCGGCGGCACAGCCACGTTCAATGTGGATGTGACGCCCACCGCCGTGGGCGCCTGGAGCTTCGAGATCGACATCGCCAGCGACGACGGCGACGAAGCCAACTACGACATCACGGTCAGCGGCACGGCCTCGGCTGCTCCCGCCCCGGAGATGGACGTGCAGGACCCGGGTTCCTCTCCGGTCGCTGACGGCGGCACCCTGGCGGTGTTCGGCACCGTGGCGGGCGTTTCGCTGCCCGGCACCTTCACCATCCTGAACAACGGCAGCGCCACTCTGAACCTGACCGGCACGCCGGTCGTGGCCATCAGCGGCCTGAACAACTGCGCCGCGACAGTGACCACCCAGCCGGGCGCCACCATCCCGGTGACCGGCTCGGATACCTTCGACCTGCAGGTGACCCCGACCGCGGCCGGCGCCTGGAGCTTCGTGGTCAGCATCGACAACAACGACGCGGACGAGAACCCGTACAACTTCACGGTGTCGGGCAACGCCCAGGCCGTGGCCGCGCCGGAGATGGAAGTGCGCAAGCTCAGCGCCGTGATCGCCGACGGCAGCACCGACTCGGTGACCAACACCGGCACGCTTCCCTTCAACGTCACCTACACCATCGTGAACCAGGGCGCCGCGGCCCTGAGCCTTACCGGCATGCCCACGGTGTTCATCAACGGGCAGGTCAACTGCACCGCGACGGTCACCACCTCGCCCACCTCGCCGCTGGCGGCGGCCTCGGGCAGTGAAACCACGGACACGCTTGTGATCCAGGTGACGCCGACGGCTGCGGGCGCGTTCAGCTTCACGATCTCGATCGACAACGACGACGCCGACGAGAACCCGTACAACTGGACCTTCAGCGGCCACACCACCACGCCCAGCACCGGCTCGGGTGGCGGCGGCGGCAGCGACGGCGGCTGCAGCACCGGCAATGAAGCCCCCTACAGCTGGATGCTGCTGCTGGGCCTGCTGAGCCTGGGTGCAGTGGCCATCCGCATGCACAAGGCCTAGTCCGAAGCAACAACCGTAAACCCAAGGGGGAGGCGATTACGCCTCCCCCTTTGTTTTGCTGCCGCCATTCCGCCTGCAGCCCGCCTCGCGCTGTGGTATACAGGCGGCTCACCTGAAACCGGGACACAGCCATGGCCAAACACACGGGCACCGACATCAGCAAACGCGTCCACAACATTCCGCCGGGTACCAGCGTGGAGTCGTTCCTGATCCACGGCCGACACTTCACCGAGAAGTGGGATTTCCGCCACCACATCATCCCGCCGCAGAGCAGCAGCGTTACTTACCGGTTGGACAAGACCGAGCGCGGGGCCCGCGGCTTCCAGGAGTACGCTTCAGGCGACGCCCACAAGACCAAGCCGATCTACATTTACGACCGGCTGGATGAGCCCACCCGCGGCATGCTGGAGGACGAGCTCGCCAGCTTCGAGGGCGGCGACTTCTGCGTCGCCTTCAGCACCGGCATGGCCGCGATCTCCGCGGCGCTGGGCGTGGTGCTGAACGCCGGAGACCAGGTGGTGGCCCACAAGACGCTTTACGGCTGCACCTACAGCCTGCTCACCAACTGGTACCCGCGCCTGAACATCAAGGCCGACATGGTGGACCTGCGAAAGATGGACGAGCTGCGCAACGCCATCACCGACCAGACCCGCGCCGTCTACTTCGAGACGCCGGTCAACCCCACACTGGAAAGCATCGACATCGGCGCGATCCGAGAGGTGGTGGACGAGTTCAACAAGAAGCGCGCCGACGACCGCAAGATCTACATTATCGTCGACAACACCTTCGCCACGCCCTACTGCCAGCGGCCCCTTGAACTGGGCGCCCACGTGGTGGTCCACTCGCTGACCAAGAACATCGGCGGCTACGGCACCGACATGGGCGGAGCCGTGATCGGCCCCCACCACCTGGAAGGCCAGGTGCTGCTGTACCGCAAGGACTTCGGCGGCGCGCTCGCGCCGAAAAGCGCATGGCCCATCCTGGTTTACGGCCTGCCCACACTGCCCCTGCGTCTCAAGCGCCAGATGGAGACAGCGTATGAGGTCGCCCGCTACCTGCACGGCCACCCGAAGGTGTCGCGCGTGGTGTACCCCGGCCTCGAAAACTATCCGCAGCTCGCGCTCGCCAAGAAGCAGATGCGCAGCCCCGACGGCAACTTCGTGCCCGGCAACATGATCTACTTCGAGACGGTCGAGAAAGACCCCGCCGAGCCCGAGAACAACATCAAGGTGGTGGACTGGATCGCCAAGAACGCCTACACGCTCACGCTGGCGGTCAGCCTGGGGCAGTTGCGCACGCTGATCGAGAACCCCGGCGCCATGACCCACGCGGCCGTGCCGCCCGAGAAGCGGCTGGAGGGCGGCATCGCGCCCAACGGCATCAGGCTCAGCATAGGTGTGGAGGCCGCGGAGGACATCATCCGCGACCTGGAGAAGGCGCTGTCCCACGCGTCGTGACAGCTACGCGGGCGTCACGCGCTTCAGCTTCACGTTACTGAAACCGACCTGCTCGGCCTTCGGCTCGTTCTTTTTCCAGTAACTGGTCAGCATCAGCCCGTCGTCTTCTTCCACAAGGGAAACCACGACGCGGTTGCCTCCCACACTGGTGCCCTCGATGGCGAGCGCGCCGGGGTCGTCCGGCGTTACGGGCATCACCATGGCGCCATGAACCGTGGATAACACCGCCATGCGCAACTCGCCGTCCGGGCCGACGCCCATGGTGGCGACCACACCGTGCACCAGCTTGCTCGATTGGGCGTCCATAGATTCGACCACGAACTCGACGGCCTGATCGGCCAGTCGCGGCCGAATCACGAGGCGCGTGAACACCTCGACGTCGGTTCTGCTCACGCCGTGCCCGGCCCATTCGCCGAACCATCTGGTGTATGGATTGAATTTACGATGCAACGTTTCTCTCCGACTCAACCGCGCCGGACAGCCCAAGTGACATATATCGTTGTACGAACAACATGCGCCAGCGAAATCGTCCAGCTTTTCCCGGAACCTGTGCACACAGGGGCGCGTCGAATCTCGTGGACGCACTAAAGGAGCACCCGATGCGATGGCCAATCCCAGCCCTTCTGCTTTCTCTGCTGGCACTTACAGCGCCGCTGCAGGCCAAGGAGGAGCTCGTCACGCTGCCCAAGCGCGACACCGTGCAGCTCACCATCTACAACTCCGTTGACCTGACGCTCGTGCGCGAAACCCGCGAGCTGACGTTCAAAAAGGGCAACAACCGCCTGCAGTTCTCCTGGGCTAACACCCTGATCGACCCCACCAGCGTCGAGTTCAATGCCCTCACCAACCCCGACAAAATCGAAGTGCTCGACACCAGCTACCCGGCCGAGAGCAACCAGATGCTGATCTGGACGATCTCTTCCGAAGAGGCCGTGAGCGCCAAGGTCGAGATCAGCTATTTCACCAGCGGCATCAGCTGGGGCGCTGAATACCACGGCATGCTCAGCGGCGACGAGCGCAGCATGAAGCTGACGGCCTATGTCAGCGTCAGCAACCGCTCCGGTGAAGAATATGAGAATGCCACCGTGCGCCTGGTGGTCGGCAGCATCAACCTGGTGGAAGAAATCGCGGCCCTGGGCGGCGGCGGGCGCCAGGAACGCATGAAGGAAGCTTACGGCAAGATGCGCGAGGCCGACGCCGCGGAGAACCGCAAGAAAGACATCGTGAAGGAAGGCCTCAGCGAGTACTACATCTACACGGTCGAGGGCCAGGAAACGATTCCCAACCAGTGGAGCAAGCGCCTTGAGAGCTTCGTGCAGGAGGGCGTGCCCCTGCGCACCGTCTACACCTGGGACGCCCGCAAGTACGGCGCCCAGCTGGTCAAGCTGCTGGTATTCAAGAACGACGAAGCCCACAAGCTGGGGCGCGAGCCCCTGCCGGCCGGAATCGTCCGCCTGTATCGCGACGCGGGACAGGGTCGGCTCGGTTTCGTCGGCCAGGTGGCGACTAACTACATCCCCAAGAACGACGAAGTGAAGGTCAACGCCGGCGCGGATCCCGAGGTGCAGCTGAAGAGCAAGCGCCTGAGCTTCAAGAAAGAAAACCTCACCTTCGGCTGGAGCGGCAACCGCCAGTACCTGGCGGGCTGGGACACCGTCGAGGGCTTTGAGCTGGAACTGAAAAACTTCCGCAAGCGCGACGTGGACTTTGAGGTCAACGTGGTGCTGGGCGGTGACTTCGACTTCGATAGTGAAACGGCCAGCAGCAAGATCGACTTCCAGACCCAGCGCTTCAGCCTGAACCTCAAGGCCGGTGAGAACCGCAAGGTCGCCTACACCGTGCGCACCCGCAACGGCAGCAACGTTCGGAACAAATAGAGCCCCGGCCGAAAGGCCGGGGAGTCGCGACGAATTCGCGACAATCAACCCGGAGTAAGAACATGAACAAGCGAATGATCTTCACCCTGGCAGGCACCGCGGCGCTGGCCTCCGTGATCGGCATCAGCCGCCCCACAACGGTGGAAGCCCGCATCAAGCTGGCCACCCTGCCCGACAAAGAAGCCGTGGTCGTGCGCTTTGACCATCCCAACCAGGTGCTGGTCGAGGAAGAGCGCACCATCAGCCTGCAGAAGGGCGTCAACACCGTGGACTTCAGCTGGGCCGGCACCAACATCGACAAGGGCAGCATCGTGTTCCGGCCGGTGGACGTGAACAGCAAGGTGGAGATCCTGTCCACCAGCTATCCGCCCGGCGAGGCGGCCTTGACCTGGTCGATCTCCAGCCCGGACGCGCGCAGCGAGAAGTTCCGCCTCAGCTACCTGATGGCGAACATCCAGCGCGAAACCGACTACCGCGCGATCGTCAGCAACGATGAAAAGACGCTGACCTTCCGCCACTACTTCAAGATCCGCAACTGGTCCGGCGGCACATTCGACAGCGCCGACTTCATCACAAGAGACGGCAAGACCTTCGAGAAGGGCCTCGACCAGGGCGAAGCCAAGCGCGTGCTGGTGAACAAGTGGGACAAGGTCAACCTGAACAAGGAGTATGTCTACGACTTGACCCGTCAATACGAGGGCAAGGTGATGACCGACTACGTGCTCAAGAACACCAAGGAAATGGGCCTCGGCGCCATCCCCCTCGAGTATGGCAAGGTGCGCATCTACCAGGACGACGGCAAGGGCACTACGGCCTTCACCGGCGAAGACTGGGGCCAGTTCACCGCAGTCGGCGACGACATGCGTCTGAACATCGGCATCGCCCAGGACATCAAGGTCGAGTTCAAGAAGATGGTCAACGACGTCGAGAACCGCCGCGGCAACGTCTACGACACCAACGAGGTGGACGAGTACGAGATCAAGAATTTCAAGGATTCCGAAGTTGAGCTGACCCTGGTGCTGCGCGTGCAAGGCGAATGGGAAATGCAGAAAGACTCGGAGGGCTACACCAGCTTCGAGCGCGTGGACAACGAGACCATCAAGTTCAAGGTGAAGGCCCCCGCCAAGGGCGCGCCGGTCAAGCTCAAGTTCCACTACAAGCGGCTCAACAACTGGTAAGGAACGCGTCTTGAGTCCCGAGTCCTGTGTCCCGCGTCGGGCACAGGGACTCGGGACACGGCACCCGGCACACCTGACAGGCACAACCATGAAACGCAATTACCAATTACCAATTACCAATGACCAATTCCGAAGCGCGCCCCGCAGGCCATCGCAATTGGTTATTGGTAATTGGTTATTGGTAATTTGCTGTTCCCTGCTGTTCCCTGCCACGCTGAACGCCAAAGAAGAGCTCGTTACCCTTCCCCAGCGAGATTCCGTCCAGCTCACGATCTACAACAGTGAAGACCTCACACTGGTGCGCGAGCGCCGCACGCTCAGCTTCAAGCAGGGCAACAACCGCCTGCAGTTCTCCTGGGCCAACACCCTGATCGACCCCACCAGCGTGGAATTCCACCCCGTCGGCAAAGACGCCCAGGACGCGCTGGAGGTGCTGGACGCCAGCTACCCGGCCGAGTCCCACGAGATGCTGATCTGGACGGTCGCCTGCACCAAGCCCGCCGGCTACAGCGTCGAGATCAGCTACTTCACCAGCGGCATCAGCTGGAGCGCCGAATACACCGGCATCGTGGACGCGGCCGAAGGCAGCATGGACCTGACGGCCTACGTGACGGTGCACAACAACTCGGGCGAAGAGTACGAGAACGCCCAGGTGCGCCTGGTGGTCGGCGTGATCCACATGGTCGAGCGCATCATCGACTTGGCCCAGCCGCGACAGCAGGGCGCTCCGCGCCCCATGCCGCCCGCGGAACTGGAAGAACTAGAGCGCATGGCCGAAGATGGAATCAACGAAGACCCGGGCACCGGCATGGCCAAGCCCAAGGAAATCCAGAAGGCCGGCCTCAGCGAGTACTACATCTACACAGTCGAGGGCCAGGAGACGATCCCGAACCGCTGGAGCAAGCGCCTGCGCAGCTTCGTCGTGCAGGACGTACCGCTCAAGACCGTGTATCGCCTTGAGCCCGACAAGTTCGGCCCCAGCTTCACCAAGGTGCTGGAATTCAAGAACGACGAAGAACACAAGTTGGGCAAGGAGCCCCTGCCTGACGGCCTGATCCGGCTTTACAAGGACGCGGGCCAGGGGCGCCTCGGCTACATGGGGACACTGGCCAGCAAGTACATCCCCAAGAACGAGGAAGTGAAAATCAACGTCGGCCCCGACGCCGAGTGCACGCTCAAGGAAAAACGCCTGTCACTCAGGAAGAAAGACCTGGTGCTGGACCAGTGGAACCGGCTGGTTGGCTGGACCACCGTCGAGGACTTCGAGCTGGAAGTCCGCAACTTCCGCGGCCGTGATGTCGAAGTGGAAATCCACCGCAGTATGCAGGGCAAGTTCGAATTCGACAGCGAAGATGCCTGGGAGAAGCACGACGCCGACACCCAGAAGATCCATTTCACGCTGAAGGCCGGCGAGAGCCGCAAACTCACGTTCAAGGTGACCACCAAGAACGGCGAAAACGCCCGCTAGTTTGCGCAGCAAACGTATCAGGGCCAAAGCACCGCTTTGGCCCTGATAGGAGAAGGTCTCGGTACATCACGGACAAATCAGCTCGCGGCAGCTTCTTCAGCGATCAACTGCTGCCAGAATTCGGCCGGCGTTTGCGCAGCAAACGTATCAGGGCCAAAGCACCGCTTTGGCCCTGATAGGAGAAGGTTTCGGTACATCACGGACAAATCAGCTCGCGGCAGCTTCTTCAGCGATCAACTGCTGCCAGAATTCGGCGGGCGTTTGCGCAGCAAACGTATCAGGGCCAAAGCACCGCTTTGGCCCTGATAGGAGAAGGTCTCGGTACATCACGGACAAATCAGCTCGCGGCAGCTTCTTCAGCGATCAACTGCTGCCAGAACTCGGCGGGCATGTCCTTAGCCAAACTCAAAGCCCCGTTCGCCCCCGCGTACACCGGCTCGGTCACCTTGGCCACCTTGCCCCCGCCCATCTGGTTCAGCTTGCGCTCGATGGCTTTGTCCAGCCCGATGATCTGGCTGCCGCCGCCGGCCAGCAGCACGTGGTTGCGCATGTTGGCCTGGAACTCCGGGTCGTAGTCCGCGATCAGCTCATGCAGTCCGCCCACGATCTCCGGCACGATGCTCTCCACGGCCTGCTTGATCACGTCAGTGATGTCGAACTCGGTGGGGATGCCGTTCACGGGCAGGGTCACGATTACCGGCTCGTCCACGCGGGCCAGCGCCGCGTGCTTTTCCTTGATCTGCTTCAGCATGTTGATCGTGAAGCTGGCGCCCGGGCAGGCTTCCTTCATCAGCTCGAACAGCTTGCGGTCCACGGCGTCGCCGGCCGCGCTTACCGTGCGCTGGTCTTCGGGCGCGGGCAGGCTGCCGTGCATGCGGCACAGGTCGGTGGTGCCGGCGCCGATGTCGATCACCAGCGTGTCTTCCAGGAACTGCAGTCCGTAGGCCACGGCGAAGGGCTCGCTGCAGATCATCACGCAGTCCAGAATGCCGCGCGCGGCCTCAAGCAGCATTTTCTGGGCATGGATGCTGGCCTGCGCGGGCGCGCCGATCACGCCGTACACCAGCTCGTCGGCCTTGGGGTTGGCCTTGGCCACCACGTGCTCCAGCAGGTCGCGCACGGCCTGTTTGGTCTTGGCGGCGTCGCGGTTGAGCGTGGTGTCGAGGTCGCGGTATTTGACCGCGCCCTTTTCCATGGGGCGGTAGACGTCGCAGGAGTGCTTGTGGCGCCAGGCGTCCGCGCCGAACAGCTTGTCGCGCCCCAGCGCCTTCATGGAGATCACGTCGCGCGGGTAGGCCACGATGGAGTCCACGGCCGTGCGCACGCCGTTGGAGGCGGCAATGGCGGCGTGGGAGGTGCCCAGGTCAATGCCGACGTAAAGCACGCCGTCAGCAGGCTTGGAAGCGGGAGCATTGGCGGAAGGCTGCATGAGAGATCTCCGGTTAAATGAAGCTGCCAACCAAAGATCGGCACCCCCGCGCAGGGTACTTAAGGGAAAGGGCGCAATTCGGCATCAAATCCAAGCCCAGGCCGCAAGGGCTGGGGATCGGGCGTGTGCAGGTCGATCAAGTGCAGCGGACATCGAAGCGGTTGAGGTTCCAGAATCGCTCGAACCGCGGCGCGCACCCGGACTGGCTTTGCTGAGTGCTGCTACCCATTGGACGCCCCCTCAGCCAATCCCCGGCCATGGCTGGCCGGGTTTTACGGATCTCTGGCAGTCCTGCCGGTTTTCTGGCGGGTGGGCTTGCTGATTTCGTTGCGAATGGCCGAAAACTGGCGCTTTGGGGTGCTATCCTGTGCCCTTCCTGGCTGGCACGATGCTTGCATCCTTCCGGCCGGGAATGGTCTAACCCCCGCGGCCGTGCTTCGTGCGGAACACAAGGAGTGCCCATGAAACGCCTCTTCCACCTCACTGTCGCCGGGCTGGCGCTCGGCGCGTTGGCCCTGATCGGCGGCTGCTCGAGCCGCACTGTGGTCGTGCATGAACACCACTATGAAACGACGCCGGAGCCGGAGCCCGAACCAGAGCCGCAGCCGGAAACCGTGGTGGTCGAGATCGAATTCTCGTACTTCCACGATTCCCTGTCGCCCCACGGCACCTGGGTCTACCTCGAGGGCTACGGCGACTGCTGGTACCCCAGCGACGTCGATGACGACTGGCGCCCCTATCACCACGGCCACTGGGTCTGGATCGACGAGTGCGGCTGGTACTGGGTCAGCTACTACAAGTGGGGCTGGGCCTGCGAGCACTACGGCCGCTGGATCTACGTCCACGGCCGCTGGCACTGGGTGCCCGGCTACGAGTGGAGCGGCGGCTGGGTGGTGTGGTGCGAAGGCGGCGGCTACGTGGGCTGGGCGGCGCTGCCCCCGACCATCATCTGGGACGACCGCGACGGCTGCCGCACCGGCGGCGTGGTCTGGGAGGTTGAGATCCACGAGTACTGCTGGGTGTTCGTCACCCACAACCACTTCGGCCAGCGCAACCTGCACCGCTACACGGAGAACACCCGTCAGACCAAGGCCCTGCTGCGCCGTGCAAGCGTACGCGGCTGCCTGACGGTTGAACGTGGACGGCCGATGAACCGGGCCATCCGCTTCGAGGATGCGGAGAAGTTCACAGGCCAGAAGCCGCCGCGCCGGAAGTTCAAGGACGTGAAGGAGGATCGCGAGTTCCCGGACAACCGCGACGACGGCGAGAAGGTGATCGTGTATCGGCCAAAAGTAAAGAAGGCCCCCGCCAGGCCAGAGGACGAGCGCGAGAAGGCCGAGCGCGAGAAGGCCGAGAAGGAAAAGGCTGAACGCGAGAAGAAGGAGCGCGAGGAGAAGGAGAAGCGCGAGAAGGAAGAACGCGAGAAGGCCGAGAAGGAAAAGGCTGAACGCGAGAAGAAGGAACGCGAGGAGAAGGAGAAGCGCGAGAAGGAAGAACGCGAGAAG
>JAJVIO010000039.1 GCA_022071975.1 Planctomycetota bacterium | reverse complement strand
CCCGGAAGCCCCAGCCCGTCAGCGCCCAAACCGCAGGCTCTCGCGAAGAACCGCAGCCGAAGTTGCGGCCAGCCACCAGCACTTGCGAGCCGCGCGCGTGGGGCTGATCCAGCCCGCAGCCCGGCGTGCCGCGCAGCCCCGCGAACAGGCCGTCTTTCAGCCCCTCGCGATCCAGCGCCGTCAGGTAGCGCGCCGGGATGATCTGGTCGGTGTCAATGTCATGCTGCGGCATCAGCACGCAGCGGCTCACGATCTTTTCAAACTCCAAGGGTCACCTCCTGCAGCAAGGGTCGCGGGTCGGCCACGCGCCCGGCGATGGCGCTGGCGGCTGCCGTCAGCGGCGACGCCAGCAGCGTGCGCGCGCCCAGCCCCTGCCTGCCTTCGAAGTTTCGATTGCTGGTGCTGACGCAGTATTCGCCCGCCGGCACGCTGTCGCCGTTCATGGCGATGCACATCGAGCAACCTGGTTCGCGCCACTGGGCACCCGCTTGCGTGAACACATGGTCAAGCCCTTCGCGCTCGGCCTGCCGCTTCACAACCCGCGAGCCCGGCACCACCAGCATGCGCACCCCGGGCGCAACGCGTCGCCCGCGCAGGATGGACGCCGCCGCTCGCAGGTCCTCGATGCGCGAGTTGGTGCACGAGCCCAGGAACACGTGTTGCACCCGCACGTCCGCCAGGCGCTGCCCGGGGCGCAGGCCCATGTACTGCTGCGCGCGCACTTCCGTGTGGTCGCGCGGCATCGGCACATGCTCGTCCACGGCCGCGTTCATGCCGGGGTGGGTGCCCCAGGTGACCAGCGGCGCGAGGCTTGAGACATCGAGTTCATACTCGTGATCGAAGGGGGCGTCCGCGTCGCTGTGCCAGTCCTGGGCAGGCTGATCCACGCCGAGCCACGCCCATGTGCGGGCATCCGGCGCGACCATCCCCGCGCGCGCGCCAGCCTCGATGCTCATGTTGCAGAGCGTCATGCGCGCTTCCATGCTGAGGCGCGCCACCGGCTCGCCCCGGTACTCGATCACGTGCCCGGTGCCGCCCGCCGGCGTGATTCGCCGGATCAACGCAAGCGCCATGTCCTTGGCCGTCACGCCGGTGTTGAGCACTCCCCGGAAAGTCACGGTCATGGCCTTCGGTTTGCGCTGCAGCAGGCACTGCGTCGCGAGCACGTGCGCCACTTCACTGGTGCCGATGCCGAACGCCAGCGCGCCGAATGCGCCGTGGGTGCTGGTATGGCTGTCGCCGCACACCACGGTCATGCCCGGCCTCACCAGCCCTTGCTCGGGCGCGATCACGTGGACGATCCCGTTGCCGGGCGCGCCCGCCGCGTGCAGCCGGATTCCGTGGCGGTGGCAGTTCTCCGCGAGGCGCGCAAGCTGCAGCCGCGCGGCGCGCGACGGTGTTGCTCCGTCCGTACGCACGCTGTGGTCCATGGTCGCCATCGCGAGCGCGGGCCTGCGCACCTTCAGGCCGCGTTGGTCCAGCTCGGCGAACGCCTGCGGCGACGTCACTTCGTGCAGCAGGTGCAGGTCGATGTACAGCACGTCCGGGCAGCCGGGCTCGCGCGCCGCCACGTGCCGCTCCCAGATCTTGTCCAGCAGGGTCGAAGGCTTCTTCATGACGTCACCTCCAGCCGGCCGCTTGGCGCCGGCAGCATATCCACGATTGCATGCACCAATGCCTCCGCCTCGGAGGGCGCAACGGCGACGCCTGAGCGGACCGTATCCACGATCCTGACCTCAACCCGCGCGCTGGCCTGGGTGCCGTCCCCGATTGACTGCAGCTCGTGCGCGCACGTCAGCAGGCCGATCTCGACGCCGCTCGCGCCGCTCACCGCGGCCGCCACGGCCTCCGGCAAAGTGCCCGCGCCGCAGCCGCGGTGCACGCGGCCGTCGCGCGACTGCAGCTCAAGCTCGATGCGGCATGCCTTGCCCGCGCCCACGCTGCGCACGTCCAGTACCCGCCACTCGCCCGCGGCCTGTGCCGCGCGGGCAATCGCCAGGATGCGCCGGTCATCGACAGGGCCCGCGCGATCAGCCTCGGCCTTGAACACCTGGAACGCGCTCTCCAGCGCCCGCGGCTGCAACGTGACGCCGCGGCCGTGCAACCAGTTTTCGAACGCATGGCGGCCGCTGTGCTTGCCGAGCACCAGTGAAGTGCTCGCCCCGACCTCTTCGGCGCGTATGATCTCGTAGGTGCGCGTGTCGCCCAGCACGCCGTGCTGGTGGATGCCCGATTCGTGGGCGAAGGCGTTGGCGCCCACGATGGCCTTGTTGGGCGGCACCGTGAAGCCGGTGTGGCGCGAAACCAGCCCGCTGATGCCGGTCAACCGGCGGCTCTCGATCCCCGTACGCAGCGGCCAGCGATCATGCCGCGTGCGCACGGCCATCACGATTTCCTCCAGCGCCGCGTTGCCGGCGCGCTCGCCGATGCCGTTGATCGTGCACTCCACCTGGCGCGCGCCGGCCGCCACGCCCGCCAGCGAGTTGGCGACGGCCATGCCCAGGTCGTCGTGGCAGTGGACGCTGATTACTGCATGCGGCTGACTGCGCAGCGCGCGGCAGACGGACTCGATGGTCTGCGCGTACTCGACCGGAGTGGTGTAGCCCACAGTGTCGGGAATGTTCACCGTGCGCACGCCGGATTCTACGGCCATGGTGACGACTTCCGCGAGAAAGCCCGGCTCTGTGCGGGTGGCGTCTTCGGCCGAGAACTGCACATCCGGGCAGGCTTCCAGCGCCAAGCGTATGCCCTGGCGCGCGCGCTGCAGCACCTGCGCGGCCGTCAGCTTCAACTTGTGCCTGCGGTGGATCGGGCTGGTGGCGATGAAGACGTGCATGCGCGGTCTCGCGGCGGTGCGCAGGGCCTGCTCCGCCGCGCGGATGTCTCCTTCATGGCAGCGCGCCAGGGCGCAGACTGCGGGGCCTGCGACCGCCGAAGCCACGGCGCTGACGGCCTGCAGGTCGCCGGGCGATGCGGCCGGGAATCCGGCCTCGATCACGTCCACGCCGAGCGCTTCCAGGGCGCGGGCGATTTCCAGTTTCTGTGCGACATTCAGCGAGATGCCTGGGCTCTGTTCGCCGTCGCGCAGGGTGGTGTCGAATACGATCAATCGTTCTGGGTCCGGTGTTTCCATTGCTGTCTCCTGAAAAGAAAAGCGCCCCGCGAGTGCGGAGCGCTGGGGGTCGGCAAAGGCCAGACTCATCCCGGCGCGCCGCGCGGCGCGAGGAGAAGGAGCAGGCCAAGGTTTGTGCTGATCTTGATCATTGGTCTTCGGGCAACAAAAAAGCCCCGCTGGAAGGCGGGGCTGAGGTACGCATCAGGCAACGCGCGAACTCACCCCTTGAAAGGGCTGAGCAGGAGCAGTTCAACGCGCGTCAGGAAGTTCATGGCGCGGAAGCATAGTGCGGTCTGGTGACACGTCAAGAGCACAACGTCCGTAGAAAACGCAGCCGCCCGCAGATTGGCTCTGCGGGCGGATGTCTTTACACGTCAATACCATGGCTTCTTTAGCAGGCGGCTTCCGTCGGCGCGGTGTACTCCTGCGCTGGCCGCCGTGGCGCTTCACCACTCTCTGGTGTCGCGCCTGGTGGGGATGCAAGCCGGTTGCGCTGCGTCCGTGTTCGGTCGGGCTGTGGTTGAGATTGGGACGCGTTCGGAACTCAGGTGCTGGCTTGGCGCTCAGGGTCGGCGTCTTGATCTTTCTTGCCGGCCTGCGTGGGCTGTCCCCAGGGCGTCCTGAGCTCCGGGTGATTTACATAGTTATACAGCGCGTCGCGAATGATCCAGCTTTGCGTGGTGCGGAGTTGCTTGGCCAAATCACGGATGTCGTCTGCCAAGCTCCTTGGCAGGCGGATGTTCAGTTGGATCTGCGGATCTTCTTGATCCATTTGCTGACTGCCGTGTGAACGCGTTCACAATAACACATAAATGGACTAAATTAGTCCAAATTAGCCAAATTTCGCAAAAATCGATTTGCTATACAGTGCTTTACGCTGTATATTTTCGAGGACTGAAGTAGTCCAAATAAGCCACACAACACCGATTTGGCTGCGCTTTTTACGGGCAGCCTTTCAGTGTCTGCAGGTCGGGGAGTTTTCAACTTAGTTGGCCTTTCAACTGTTCCAGGTCCGCGATTTGAAACATCGCGTGGCGAAGGGACCGGCGTGTACCGACGAATCGTCCGCGCGCCGGCCAAGGTGGAGATGCGGATTCATGATGGCACAAACGCAACCCACTCAAGAACCCGTCCAGTCCGCACCAGCCAGCGCCAGCACAGCCTTCCTTGCCAAGGCACTTCCGCTCGGCTCCATGCTTGCGCGCATCGAGGGCATCAAAGGCACCGGCAGCGTCCTCATCCGACAGCAGCAGGGCCAGGTGCTCGGGTCGTTCGAAGTCAGCCAGGGAAGAATCTGCTCGGCGGCCACCCCTGCCCGCCATGAAAAAATCGGCACCTGCCTGCTGCGCAAGCGACCCGAGCTCAAGGATAAAATCGACGGCGTGGCCGACGCGGCCCGCCCCCAGCGCAAGTGGCTCGGCGAGGCGTTGATCGAGGCCGGCCTCGCCACCGAAGCCGAGGTGCGCGACTGCCTGATCCGCCAGGCCGCATCCGCGTTCATGCGCATGGTGGAAAACGGCGCCGGCAGCACATCCGCCTTCGAGGCCACCCGCGGCAAAAGCACCTTCCCTCACCGCATCTCGTTCTCCCCCAGCGAGATCTACGTCGCGACCGGTGAGCTGAGCGACAACTGGCCGGAAGACGAAGCGCAACGCCACTATAGGGAATGGTCGGCGCGAGGAGAAGCGACGTTGCTGCTGCTGCGCTCAACGTCACGCGCCTTCCCGCCCATGGTGCTGGCCGCCCGCGGCTTCGAAACCGCCAGTGTGATCGAAATCCGCACCCTCGCGCGCACCGTCGGCGAGGCCTGCCGCAACACCTTTGATCCAGGAGGCGGCCCGCAGCCCGGGCTTGTCAGCTACACCATGGAGCGCGGCAAGCAGCGCACCGACTGGGTGTTCCTCAACGGGCAACTGCGCACGGCCGTCTACCGCCTCAGCACGGCGTCGGACCTGGGCCTGTGCCTCAGCAGCGGCCTGCGCCTGCTGCGCGGAGGCGGCGCATGAATCGTTCCCTGCTGCTGCTCAAGGGCTTCCGCGTGGCATTCGGCGAGCGGATCGTCCTCTCCGGCATCGACCTGCAGTTGCCGGCCAAAGGCGTCACGCTGGTGATGGGCCCCTGCGGCACCGGCAAGTCCACGCTGCTGCACGCCCTGTGCGGCAACCTGCTGAAGGTGCCGGACGTGCGCTTCAGCGGACGCGTCGAATACAAAGGAACGGACCTGCGCGAGAACAACGAGCGCCCGCGCCTGGTCGCCCAGCGCGCCCAGGAGGTGCTGGCCAGCGTGTTCGACAGCCTTGCGCCGGCGCTGCCCGAGCGCGAACAGCTGACCCGCGCCGACCAGCAGCGCCTCGTGAGCGAGGGGCTGCGTCTCTTCAACTACCGCCAGCCCGATGAACTGTGCGGCCGCCAGGTATCGTCGCTGGAACCCGCGGAGCAGCGCTGCCTGGCCGTGGTGCGCGCGTGGCTGAGCGGCGCATCGCTGCTGTGCCTGGACGAGCCGACGGCCGAACTGGACGACAAGGCGGCCGCGCGGGTGATAGAAGTAATCCTGCGCGCAGCGCGCGACCGGCACCTGCTGGTGGTCACGCACAACCAGAGGCACGCGAAACTGCTGGGCGGGCGGGTGGCGCTGCTGGCTGGCGGGCGCATCCGCGAGATCCAGGAGAACCGCGGCTTCTTCGAGCGCCCCAGCCGCCGCACCACCAAGCTGTTCGTGCGCAGCGGCACGGTGGCCGTGCCGGGCCCGAACACCAGCATCGCCGAGGTGGACCCCGCCTACCTGGAGACCGCGAACATCGAGTCCGACGGCGCCGGCGACCACACCCAGAGCGTGGCCCTGCGCGGACTGCGCTGGCTGCTGCCAAGCCTGGGCGGCATGCCGCGCCCCGGGCTGTGGAGCGACCTGCGGGCCGACCTGGCGCAGCTGCGCCACCAGCAGGTGAAGTGGCTGGTCACCCTGCAGGAGACGCCGCTCGACGCGCAGGCGCTCGGCGACGAGGGTTTATCCGGCGAGCATTTCCCGATCCCGGACATGAACGCGCCGGACCCGGAGGCGTGCCGGCGGCTGTGCGAGCGCATCGAGCAGCGACTGGAGTCGGGCGCCAAGGTGGTGGTGCACTGCCGCGCCGGCCTGGGCCGCACGGGCACGATCCTGGCGGCGTACCTGATCTACCGCGGCAGCAGCGCGCCGGACGCGGTGCTGGAGGCGCGCCGCGTCGAGCACCTGTGGATCCAGTCGCAGGAGCAGCTCGATTTCCTGGACCGCTTTGCGGCGTATTGCAGACAGGCGGCGCTGGAGCGCGCCGCGGCGCCGTTCTGAGCAAGTTGTGAATCACGGGCAGTAAGGAGTTCCGGTGTCCGGAAGGAGCAAGAAACAACCCGAACCAAAGCCGCGTAAACCCGCGCGGAAGAAGCGACTCGTCACCACGTATCGTGAACCAAAAAAGAAAGCAAAGGAGATAGAAATGGCAAACCTCGATCAGACCCTCAACAAGGCAGTCAGCAACGTGCCGGAATGCGTTGCCGCAGGCTACGTCGACATGGGCTCCGGCATGCTGCTGGGCGCCAAGACCGTCGACTCGCACCCCCGCGAAGTGCTTGACCTGGTGGCGGCCGCCACCGCGGACATCTTCCAGGGCACCAACGTCACCGCCATCGAGAAGCTGTTCAAGAAGACCCGCGGCACCAAGGACGACGGCGCCCACTACTTCAACGAGATCGTGGTAATGAGCGAGAACCTGCTGCACGTCTTCATGCGCGGCAAGAAGTACGAGGACCACGCCTTCACCGTGGTGTGCCGCAAGAACGCCAACCTGGGCATGGTGCTGACCAAGGCCCGTCTCAGCCAGGGTGAAGTCGAGGCCTCTGTCTAGCACGGCCCGCGGACCCATGGGTCGAGGTCACAGATCAGCCAAGGAGGGGGAGCGGGTGGTTGTTCCTGCACCCTGACGCACTGCCCGCTCTCTCCTCCGCCACCGGGAACCAGCCATGAACCTGAACGCCTCACTCATCCGCTCCACCTTCAGCGCGGCCGCCGAGAACGAGCCGCGGCTGGTGCAGAATTTCTACAACCTGCTGTTCACCCGCTACCCGCAGGTGAAGCCGATGTTCTCGCGCAACGCGCCGGACAAGCAGGCCCAGATGCTGCAGGAAGCGCTGGTCGCCGTGGTCGATCACCTCGATGACGCCACCTGGCTGGCCGACACCCTGCGCGCCATGGGGCGCAAGCACCTTGACTACGGTGTTGAGCCCCAGATGTACGACTGGGTCGGCGAATGCCTGCTGGCCGCGCTGGCCGACGCGGCCGGCGATTCCTGGAGCGACGAAGCCGCCCAGGCCTGGACAGAGGCCTACCAGGCGCTGGCGGGCCTGATGCTCAACGGCGCGCAGGACTAGCCACCGGCACGGAGAGCGCGAACATGGCGGGCTACCCGAACGCGATCATCCACCAGGTCACGGACCTGAAAGCCGCGGAGCAATTCCTGCGCGAGGTGGTGGGCCTGCCTGTGCGCGCGCGCGGCGACGGCTGGGTGTTGCTGGACAACCAGACCGTGGCGATCCGCCTGCTGAAAGGCAGCGCCACCGGGCGAATGCGCATCGAGCTGGAATCAAACGACCCCGAGTCCGACGCCGAGGCGCTGCTCTGCACGGGCAAGCTAAAGCGGGTGGGGAACACCCAGCGGGTGACCTACGACCTGCTGGTCCTGCCGCTTGCCGGCCCCTGCGGCATCGAGCTGCAACTGGTGCGCCAGTACAGCGAAGACGAGACCGGCATCGTGCCGGAGCTTGAAACAAGCCTTGATTGGGCGCGCGAAGCTTCCGATGCCCTGCGTCGGCTGCTGCGCTGGGTGCCGCTGCCATTCCGCTGCCCGGCCCGGGCCAAGTCCGTCCAGCGCGCCGAAGAACTGGCGCTGCAGGATGGCAGGGTGTCCGTGGACCTGCTGACCGCATTGCGCGCCCTGGTGCAGATCACTCCTTCGTTCAAGGCCGAGGTGCTGCGCGAGCAGATCGCCGGCCTGGGTCTCGACCTGGCGCCGCTGGAGCCCGAGTTCGCCCGCCAGCAGGGCGGGGATTGGGCCACGTGAGCAAGAAGCCCGGCATGTTCTCGAAGTTCCGCCGCGCCGCCACGCTGGTCAAGGTCGGCTTTGCCGCCCGCCGCCTGCGCAAGGCGCGCGGCGAGGAGAACCGCCGCATCGCCCAGCAGGCGCTCGCCGCCTTGCTGGCTGACGCGCGCGGCGTGCCCATGAAGATCGGGCAGTTCATCGCCACCGTGCAGCCCGGCTCCGGGCTGGACCAGCTGACTCGCGGCATCGAGCCCCTGCCGCTTGAGACCGTGCTGCCCCTGCTGGATGAAATCCTGGGCCACGACCACCGCGCGCTGTTCCGCGAGTTTCTGCCCGCGTCAGCCGCGGCCACGCTGGGGCAGGTGCACCGCGCGCGCCTGCAGGACGGGCGCGAGGTGGCCGTCAAGCTGCAGTACCCGGACATCGCGGAGGCCGTGGAAGCCGAGATGAAGCTGGCCGGCCTGGTGCCCAGTGTCGGGCCCGCGCGGCGCTGGAACTTCGACCTGGGCGGCTACGTCGAAACCCTGCGCGCGAACATGTGGCGCGAGCTTGACTACCTGGACGAGGCGCAGCGCCAGCACGACTTCCGCGCCGCCGTGCAGTCCGAGGGGCTGGTGGTACCCGAGGTGCTGGCGGAGCACTGCCGCCCCGCCATGCTGGTGCAAAGCTGGGAGGATGGCGACGGCCTTGAGCAGGCGGCCGCCTGGTCCCTGCGCGACCGGCTGAACCTCGCGCGCATTCTGCTCGACACCCTGTTCCGCAGCCTGTTCCTGCACGGTCAGGTGCACGGCGACCCGCACCCCGGCAACTATCGCTTCCGGCCCTGGACCGACACCCACAAGTCGCAGGTGGTGCTGCTCGATTTCGGCTGCACCGTGCCCGTGCCCGAGCCCGCGCGGCTGGCGCTGCTGAAGCTGGTCCTGTCCGTGCGCGGGGAGGCGCCGGCCGATCACCTGGCCTGTTTCGCCGCCATGGGCTTCGAGCCCGCCAAGCTGCAGCACATCGACGCCGCGCTGCCGGCTGTTTCAGCGGCGCTGCTGGCGCCCTTCTCGCGCGAGGGTTTCGAGCTCGCGGACTGGAAGCTGGGCGAGCGCTTCGAGAATGCGCTGGGCGATTTGCGCTGGTGGTTTCGCTCGGCGGGGCCGCCCTCGCTGTTCCTGCTGATGCGCGCCTTCCAGGGCCTGGTGATCCAGCTCAAGGCGCTGGACGTCAACCTGCCCTGGTGGCCGGTGCTGCAGCACGCCCTGGGCAGCCAGCGACTGGCACAGGCGCGCGAGTTTACGCCGCCGGCACCGGACGTGAAGCGCGCGCCGGCCAGGCCGGGCGACGCCACGTTGCTGCGCGTGCGCATCGACGCCGAAGCCGGCCCCGAGCTCGACCTGGTGTTGCCGGCCAGCGAAGCCTTGAAACTGCGCGCGCTGGCGCCGCCGGCGGCGACCGACGAAATCGAGGCCGCGGGCGTTGACCTGCGCGCGATCGAGCAGCGCCTGGCGAAGCAGGGCCTGAAGCCGCAGCTGCTGCTGGAACATCAGGGCAACGGGCGCACCTATCGCATTCAACTTGAGTAGTCCCCTCGGGCAGGGGCGATGAAGGAAAGGGCAATGTCATGGCAGAGCAGAAACGCAGGGCGGGCGACCTCGCGCCGGACCCCGAGTTGTGGGAAGCGTTGAAGCAGGGCGAGGGCCTGCGCGAAATCCTGGAAGACTTCTACGGCCGCGTGTACGAGGACCCCAGGCTGAACCACTTTTTCTGGCAGGCCACCAGGGAACGCGCGATCGAGAAGCAGTACAACTTCCTGTACGAGATCTTCACGGGCGAGAAGGTCTACTTCGGCGAACGCCCCTTCAACGCGCACTCCTGGATGGTGATCAGCCACGAGCTGTTCGATTACCGCGAGCAGCTGATGGGCGAATGCCTGCGCCGCTACGGCCTGCCCGAGCACCTGATCCACCGCTGGCGCAGCACCGAGGAGGTGTTCCGCCGCCACATCGTGAAAACCGAGCCGCGCGGCAAGAAGTTCCGCGGGCAGGAGTTGCCCGTGGAGGGCTGGGAGACGCTGACCCTGGAGTTCTCCGGCCTGTGCGACGCCTGCAAGTCCGAGCTCAACATCGGCGACGAGGTCACCTTCCACGTGCGCCTCGGCCACACCTGGTGCCGCAAGTGCTTCCCGGCCGGCGCTGACAAGCCGCTTGTGGAAATCCACCACCCCTGAGCGAGGCCGCCATGGATGCAGAAAACCTGGTGCGGGTCACGCCGGGGGGCCCTTACGAGCTGCAGGGGGACTTCCGGCTGCTGGGCGAAGAAACCGAACAGCGCGTGGAACACGCGAAACTGTGCCGCTGCGGCCGCAGCGGCCAGCTTCCGCACTGCGACGGCAGCCACGCGCAGGGCCCCGCACCCCCACCCAGCACGGACGGCTTTGAGAGCGACGTGGAAGATGCAAGCGGCCCCGTGGAGGTGCGCTTCTCCGAGCGCGGGGCGATCCACCTCAAGGGCCCGGTGCGGGTGCTGGACGAAACCGGCGCGTTGATCGTGAAGCGCAGCCGCTGCCTGTTGTGCCGCTGCGGCGCCAGCCGGCAGCAGCCCATCTGCGACGGCGCCCACAACCGCGTCGGCTGAACCTGAGACCAGCGAAGCTTCCAGCAAGAAATGACCGCTGCTGATCGGCGGGTCGGTGGTTGATTTCAATCCTCGACACTAAATCGGCACCGATTTTTTTCCGGTACAATTTCCGGTACAAGGGGGTTTTTCGGGTGTTGACGTGTAAAGACAGCCGCCCGCAGATTGGCTCTGCGGGCGGCTTATAGCTGGCTCCTCGGGCTGGACTCGAACCAGCAACCTCGGAACAGTCCGGTGGACTGTTCCGAAAGCGAAGCAGCCCGGCAGAAGCCGGGCGTAAGCGAAGCGGCCGCCGCAGCGCAGCGAAGGCGAGGTTGCTGAGGGCCCGCCAAAGCAAGCGCCCTCCCGGACTGGGAGGGCGCTCTGAAACTGGCTCCTCGGGCTGGACTCGAACCAGCAACCTGCCGATTAACAGTTAGTGTCGAGGATAGAATCGGGTCGCTGCAAAACGGTCTCGTATCGCTCTAGAAGGCTTAAATATAGGGCCTCGTGGCATTTCTGCTTTATGCGGCTTCAGGCGGCTTGAGGTGGCTTGAGGCGTTTTTTCGGTACATTTCCGGTACATATCCGGTACAGTAGTTCCGGGTCGAAAGAGACGCCAGACAGGGCGTGTACCGGAAACAATCCATGGGTCGCGAGCGCAAACCAGCGCACATACGGAAGTGGCGAGGCAGCTACTATCTCGTTTTCACCGACTACGGCGTGCAGCCGTATAAGGAGAAGCGGCTGAGCTGCGCGAGCCTCGACGCCCACGACGACGAAGCGCGTAAGGCCCTGCTCAAGGAATACAGGTCGAAGGAAGTCAACGTCCACGCGGAGGCCAACCGCCGTGGCGGCTTCCTTGGCTACGACACCAAACTGATCGACGCGATCGACGACTACCTCAGCGATGTCAAGCGGCGCGTGAAAGTGCGCGAGGCCAACCCGGTCGCCCGCGCCGGCCTGGCCGCCAGTTCCGGCCGTCATCTCGAGGTCAGCCTCGGCTACTTCAAGCAGTGGCTCGCCGTTGAAAAGCTGGAGGCGCTGACGACGGGCGATTTCGAACCGCGAAACATCCGCCGCTACCGGGACTGGCTTGCATCCACGCCGACTCGGCGCGGCAACAGCGAACTGTACCGCTCGGCCGCGACACTCAACTTCCACACCATTGCTCTGCGCACGGCGATCAATTGGATCAGCGACTTGCGTCCACCGCGCTTCCCGGACATCGACAATCTGCGCAGAGCGTTGCGGCCGCAGCCTGTGCGGAACACGAAGCAGCTTGCCCTGACGCCGGAAGTGCTCAAGGTCTTCCTGGCCGAGGCTTTGAGCCACGACGATCCCGAACGTGTGCTCAACATTGAACGTGAGCGCCACGGGCGCGTTGAAGTTTACCGCCAGAAGAAGGCGGTGATGTCGGCCACTCCAGTCTCGCGGCTTTTCGTCCTGCTGGCCCTGACCGGCGCGCGTGTTACCGAGGTGCTGCACCTGAAGTGGGCTGACATCGACCTGCCACGTGGACGCCTGCGCATCTACGCGCAGAAAACGGGCTACTTCCGCATTCTGCCGCTGGTCAACGCCCCGGAAGGCGAGATCAGCCCCACCCTGCTGCAACTGCTGCGCGAATGGAAGCTTCAGGCCGGCGAGCGCGAGTACGTGCTGCCCTACGACCCCGCCGCCACCGAAGCTCCCGTTTTCCCCAAAAGCGCGTGGGAACGCGTCAACCGCAACGTAAAGCTTCCCCGCATCGGGCCCCAGATGCTGCGCCGCACCTTCACAAGCTACTGCGCCAGCCTTGGCGTCCCGGCGGCCGTCGCGGCCCTGTGGCAGGGCCACGGCGCGAACGTCGCGGAGGTAAGCTATCGTCAACAACTGCTGGAACGCGGCGAAGGAAGCATCGAGGAAGCCATGGGGCTGGCTCCCCTGCTTCATCGTATGAAACAGGGCCGCACCAGCGAGGCCGCGGAAGCATGAGCGACTTCTTCCAGTGGAGCACAGCACTGCCCACGGCGCAGGCCATGCTCTCCGGCGAGTATCGCCGTGTAGTACGGGAGCTCGTTTCCCATTGGGAAGGGCGACAGGTCTTGCAGGCACTGGCGAACCATCGTCGGCAGTTGTCGCGACTCTCAAAACGCGCCGCGCGGGCGGCCGGTGCGTGGCAGTCCGAGACTGGCGACAGCCTTCGTGAAGCGCTTGGGTCGAAACCGAGCACCAGACAGATCGCGGCCGTTGAGGCGATCATCGACCGCTTGCGAGCCAGGCTCAACGGCTTCGTCGCTGTACCTCCCACGTCACCAGCGCCCGCGCTAAGCCGTCACACGTACATGGAGTGGACCAAGGGCGTATCTCGCCCGGTCAGGACTGCATTGGCCCGGAGCCTGCGCCGACTGCCTCAACCCCTGGTGGCACTGCACCGTGAGCAAGTATCGAATCCGTGGCTGGCGGCCTGGATCCTCGATCGATGGCTGGATGAATCGGCGAATCCCGAAGAGTTGCTGCCCTGGTTGGCCGGCTGGAACGAGCGTCATCGCCTTCCCACGGCTGCCGAAGCGGCCGCAAACTGGATGCAGTGGCGCAAGGGCAACGTCCGGCTCGCGCCGCCCGAGGTTGAACGGTTTCTGGCCTTCCAGCTGGGTCTGGTCATTGACGGCCTGCGGGATGCTTCGTTCGAAGGTGCAGCGGGTTTTGTTCAACTCGCTCAACCCTCCGAGCCCGTGTCCATACCGGCCACCGCTGCTGCGCCCGCAGGCGCTAACGAGAGCCGCGTGTACACGCTGCAGGAAGCCGCCAGATGCTTCGGTGTGAAGGTCTGGACCATGCGAGAAGCTGTCAGGAGAGGCGAGCTCAAGTGCTCCCGCCCGACGGCCGCATCCAACGCGCCCATCTACCTCCGAGACTGCGACATCCGCGACTGGCTCGCCGCCCAGACAGGCAAACGCCAGCGCGCTACGCCGCAGAAAGAGTCGCCCGGAGCAGTGTGACAGTTGTGGCGGAAGCTGCACGGTATCGCAGCGGTCGCGGTGAGTAGAGTCAACGTAAGGGAACAAAACAGGCCCGCAAAGATTGCGGGCAACGCGTGCAGCATTTGCCAAGAAGAAACTGGAGCCTCCATGGGAAATCAAGATCCCGAGCTGAAGCGAGCTCAGCATCTGCTGGATGAAGCCACCCGAGAAGACTGCGATTTCTCGCTGGCCGTGTTTACGGCAGATTGTAACTGCATCGGCGGATTCTATTGGTTTCAGGACTGGAAGCACCTCGCGTACTGGATGCGCGACCTCGCCGTCGTGATCCAGGACGATGCGGACCACGAGCTGGATCCAGCCTGTCTGCAACGTGTAGAGATCGCTGCGCTGGACGGGGACGCCCGCAAGAATCCCCGTCTGGAAGACGACCTGGAGGCGATCCTCGGATTCTGGGATCTGGCTGACAACGGCGTACGCATCGATGTCGTCGACGAGGTGCTTAATCAGCGTGGCGAACAATACACGGATGCAAGAGAAACATTCTACTTCGACTTGCCTGAGCTCGATGAAGATGCCATCCAGTTGGTTCGGGGATTGAGGTTCGATGAAGACGAGTGTGAAGTTGACACATCAAAGGTGGACTTGACACGTCCAGTGCCCACCGGTCTGCATGAATTGTACAAGCACTGGGTCCGCACCTACTCCGACCTGCATAGCTAAAGTGTCCTTCAACTTCGTGATGCGCTCATCCCGTCACCTGCGGAAAAGGTGTAGAGCACCATTCGTCTGCTCGTTCCGCGTGATAGCTGTGGTTGGTCGGGACAGCCTGCTCAAGTACACTGTCGGGCGGCACACTGCCTGCCCGGTAGTGGCTGTGGTTGGTCGGGACAGTCTGCTCAAGTACACTCATCACGGGCGGCAGCAACGCCGGCAGTTTGCTGTGGTTGGTCGGGACAGCCTGCTCAAGTACACTTACCGCGCCAGCGGATACGCCGACGTGCTGGCTGTGGTTGGTCGGGACAGCCTGCTCAAGTACACTTCGACGGCACGCCGACGCCGACATACCGACGCTGTGGTTGGTCGGGACAGCCTGCTCAAGTACACTCCCGGTTGCAACCGTTGATGCTGCCCGTGCGCTGTGGTTGGTCGGGACAGCCTGCTCAAGTACACTCGGCTGCGATATCAGCGGCGGCGAGACCCCGCTGTGGTTGGTCGGGACAGCCTGCTCAAGTACACTCCCG
>JAJVIO010000053.1 GCA_022071975.1 Planctomycetota bacterium | reverse complement strand
GCGCTTCGCCCGCTCCATCTGGTACAGCTTGGCGCGCAGCATCTCCATGCCGATCGCGCGGTTCTGGTGCTGGCTGCGCTCGCTGCGGCAGCTTACGACAATCCCCGTCGGCACGTGCGTGATGCGCACCGCGCTTTCCACCTTGTTCACGTTCTGGCCGCCCTTGCCCCCCGCGCGGCTGAAGTTCAGCTCAAGGTCGTTCTCGTTGATCTCGATGTCGATCTCGTCCGACAGCGCCTCCGGCACCACGTCCACGCTCGCGAACGCCGTCTGTCGCTTGCCGGCCGCATTGAACGGTGAAATCCGCACCAGCCGGTGGGTGCCCACCTCGCCGCGCAGGAAACCGGCCGCGAAGGGGCCCTTGATCAACGCCGCGGCGCTGCGGATGCCGGCCACTTCGTCGTCCTGGTAATCGACGATGTCGATGTCGTAACCCTGTTTGCGCGCCCAGCGCATGTACATCTCGAACAGGGTCTGGGCCCAGTCGCAGGCGTCGGTACCGCCGGTGCCGGCCTGCACGCTCAGGAAGCAGTTGCCTTCGTCGCCCGGTTCATTGAGCAGCGCCTGGGTTTCGATCTTCTCGTAGATCTGCTCGGCTTCGCGCAGGGCCTTCTCGGCCTCATTGAAGGTGGCCTCGTCGCTGACCTCGTCGGCGAGGTCTAGCATGGCCTGGATGTCATCGAGCTTGGCGACCAGCTCGCCCACGGGCTCGGTCTGCGCGCGCAGCTTGCGGGCTTCGTTGACGACCTTTTGCGCGGCCTCCTGGTTGGTCCAGAAACCGTCCACTTCGGTCTGTTTGTTGAGCTTCTCGAGCTTGCGCGTCAGGCCGTCATAGTCAAAGGGACACCTGTAGCTTGGTGGTTCGGTCCCTCAGTTGACTGGCTTTTTCGAACAGGTCTTCGCGCATCGTCTCGCACCGGGTTGGACATCAACCCACAGTCTAGCGCAGGTCGCGGAAGTGTCACGGGGGAGAAAAACCTTGGCGTGCCCGGCGGACGTGCTTAGCATGCCGGGGTCCCCGCACTTTCCCCGACAGAAAGTTTCGATGCGACGTCTTTCCGCAACCCTCGCGGCCGTGGGCCTGTTGGCCTGCGCCTGCGCGACACCTGAGCCGACGGGCCCGCTGCTGACACTGGAGCCGGTGGGGGACTTCAAGCTCGAGTACAGCGGCGAGATCGGCGCCGCCGGCCTGGACAACGAATTGCCGCCCTACACGGCGTTCGAGGGCGAGGCCGACTATGCCTATGAGATTGAAGTGCGCTTCCTGCGCGCGCGGCCGGAAGTGGCAAAGCGGCTGTTCGGCCAGCGCTGCCTGGAGATCGGTGCGTCAACGGTGCCGGCTTCTGCGCTGACGCCGGAAATCGTCTCACAGGCCACGCTGGTCAGCGCGCCGCGTCTGACGGTGTTCGAGGGCCAGCAGGGGGCGATCGTGATCAGCAACGAGATCGCGTACATCGGCGGCTTCGGCATCAGCGGCGAGGGCGCCACACGCGTGGCGGACCCGGTGGTGAACACGGTGCTGGACGGTCTGCTGGTCGGCCTGCGCGCCGTGAGCGCCGATGGCAAGGGCCTGCGCCTGGGCATCGACATGACCATGGCCGAGGTGGTACGGCCGATCGAAACACAGGAAGTGAGGCTGTTCGGCACCACGACGCAGGTGCAGACGCCGCTGGTGTACAGCCAGCGCCTGAAGGCGGACGGCGTGGTGGGGGAAGGCAAGGCCCTGGTACTGACCGGCATGCTCGGCCGCGACAACGACATCTACGTGGTGCTGATCACAGGCCGGCGCGTGGAGCTGGAAGAGCCGCCGAAGGACGAATAGGGACTGTCCCCGATTTTGGGGACTGTCCCTGAAGTCGAATCCCCGAGGATCCCCGAAAACGGGGACAGTCCCCAACCCACCTTCGCTAAAGCTTCGGCGCGCAGGCTTCGGGGACAGTCCCCTCAGGAACAAACCATGCGCTGGACTCTGTTGCTGGCCTTGCTGGCCGGTTGCGCTACGCAGCGGCTGGAGCCCGAAGCCCCGCCGATCTGGACCGGGGAGGGCATCGAGTACGAGCTTACCCGGCCGGAACCGAGTGCGGGCCTTACGGCCGACCTGACGTTGGTTGAGCTGGACGAGGCTTGCGCGAAAACCCTGCTGGGCATTGAGGACACCACGGATATCGCGCCCCGCAGTTTCACGCAGCCCATGGGCGAAATCGCGGCCGTGAACGCATTCGAGGGTCACGGTGAGCTGCTTGACCGGCCCTGCCTTGAGCTGGCCGGCGGCGAGGTGTCCTACGAGTTCAGCCGGGAGCACTTGTATCTGCGGGAATGGAGCGGGGAGACGCGGAACTCTTCGCCACTGTTTGAAACCGTTTCCGAAGGCGTGGTCTGCACGCTGAAGGTCGCCGAGGTGGCCGGCGGCCGCAACGTCACGCTGGAGTCGGTTTCCGCGCAGATGAACCGGCCGGTGGTGATGTTCATCGAAACCCCGCCGCTGCAGGGCCATCCAGTGCGTGTCCCTGAGGTACGCGCTGCAGAGCGCGTGGGAACGGAAACGCTGCGCCCCGGCGAAACCGCCATGTTCCAGCTAAGCCGCGCGACGAACTACGACTCAACCCGCATCCGTCTGCTATTCGTGCGTCTGCGTGAACCGTAGGGACTGTCCCCGATTCTGGGGACTGTCCCTGTAGTCGAATCCCCGAGGATCCCCGAAAACGGGGACAGTCCCCAACTGCGGGGACAGTCCCCAACTGCGGGGACAGTCCCCAACCCACCTTCGCTAAAGCTTCGGCGCGCAGGCTTCGGGGACTGTCCCCTCCCAGCCATGTGCTGGAAGCAAGTCGCGCTAACCAATAGTACACTGATGAGCATGATGTTCGTGAGGTTACTCCAGGTGTTGTTGGTTGGCGGCGTCGGCCTACTTTGCGCTTGCGCCCCCAAGGGACAGTCAACTGCTCGGCCTAACGAACGGCCGGCGCCAGCTGCCGCTGTAAATGTGGCGACGGAAGCACCCGAGTCCGAGTCGGCTGAGGTAGCACCGAACACCGAGGCGACCAAGGTATCTGGGGGACGCTTCCAGTCAGATAAAGCCGGGAATATTTTGCTTTCCAGCTACTCACGCGAGTTGAAACTGCTGTACATCGAGCAGCGCTTCCGCTGGACTGCGCGTGCTTTGAACGAGACGCTCAAACGCGACGCTGGGCTGGCATACCAGGGATTCTTCTTTGATGCCCAGAACGGATGGACGCAGCCAAGTTCTATATGGTCGGACGATGCAAAAAAACGTGTCAAGCCATTGGGCTGGCCGTTCTATGACGCCGATGCCGGGAAGGTGATCTTAGACAAGGGAGCTTTTCTCGCGCTGGGCTACGACGTCATCATTCTGGGAGACGTTGATCCTGGCAGCCCTTACTGGCGCAACGAGTACTGGGAGTGGCTTGAGGCTTGGGTCAAGCAGGGGGGTGGGCTGATCCTTCTCGCCGGGGCGGCCCACAATCCAGCGGGGTATGCGAAGAATGAAGCCTTCGCAAGGATGTGCCCGATTCGTTTGGAACTTGCCGAGGGCTACGAGTTTCTCGTCGACCGGACAGTGCTGAAGTACATCGCTAGAACGCCTGATGGTCGGGATCATGCGTTGTTTGAGCTGAGCCGCGACGAAGCACGACGCGACGAACTCTTCGGCATGGAAGTCGACGACAAGTTCCAGCCCGGCGAGTTGCACGGCATCTACTGGTACCAGATCACGGGCGGCCCGGCCGAGGGTGCAACGGTACTGGCGCGTGTTGCCAGTGAGGGGCAGCCGGCCGACAAGGGTGAGCCTCTGATCGTGACGCGCGAGTATGGAACGGGTCGAGTGCTGTATCTCGGCACGGATGAATTCCATTACTGGCGGCAATGGGTGGGTGACTTCTACTTCGCGCGTTTCTTCCAGAACGCCATCCGCTGGGCGGCCAACGACCCGGGAAAGTAAAGTGGCACGCGCATCCTGCGCGTGATCCGTGCCATTGGCTTCAAGCCAATGGCCAGCCATGTGCTGGAAGCACATGGCACTACACACGCGCTGGAAGCGCGTGCCACTTTGCTGGTGCCACTTTGCTGGTGCCACTTTGCTGGTGCCACTTTGCTGGTGCCACTACGGCCTGGTCCAGCGCAGGACGGGGACCGGGTCTTTGAAACCTTTGGCGTAGGCGTGTTCGAGCTGGCTTTGCCAGCCGGTTTCCCTTAGCGCCTCGCAGTTGCTGGTGCGGTCGGCCATGCCTTGGCTTACCAGGATGTCGCCGCCTTCACTCAACCCCTGCACTCGCGCGGCGAGATTCACTGTCGTCCCGAAGTAGTCCAGCTTCTCGTTCAGCGTCACCGCGATGCACGGTCCCGCGTGCAGGCCGATCTTCAGCTGCACGCCTTCCTTGTGGCCGTGCTCTCGCACGTATTGGTCCGTGCGCCGGTGCAGCTCCTCGGCCGCGCGCAGGGCGTTCTCCGGCTTGGTGAACACGGCCATGATGGCGTCGCCGATGGTTTTCACGATCGCGCCGCGGTGCTTCTCGACGATTTCGTGCAGCACGTCGAAGTGGGTGCGCACCAGGCTGAAGGCCTTGGCGTCTCCCAGCGTGTTGTACATGGCGGTGCTGCCTACCACGTCCGTGAACAGGATGGTGGCGTCCTCAACGGCCAGGCTGATGCCGGGCGCCAGCACCTCGCTGCTGAACAGGTCCCGGAAGCGCTGGTCGGCCACCAGCTCGCCGGCGCTGAGGGCGTCACGGGCCCACTCCACGCTTTCGATCACGGCCACCACGCGGCGTATGGAGGCGTTGCGGATGTGCAGGCGGATGGGCTCGTTTTCGCTTAGTGTGTGGTCTTGGCCGTTGAAGGCGTTGTCGCGGATTTCGAATGACTGTTCCGCACTCGGGCCGCGCTCCTGCTCACTGATCTCGATCCAGCGGTAGGTGGGGTCGCCGGTTACCCTTACGCGATAGCGGCCTGATGCCAGCCGGAACTCGGCCCTGTGCTCTTCCCCGGGCTCAAACATCTGCTGGTACACGATGTGCGGCGTGGTTCCGGGGCCGCCAAGGCAATAGTGCGAGGCCGGCACTTCGCGCACCTGTGGGTGGGGTGTGAAGACGGCCTCGAGGCTGCGGTCGAGGTCAACGTCGAAGTCGATGTTGCAGCTGGGGCAGAAGGCTTTGTCCTTCACCTGGTCGAGGCTGGCCAGGTTCATCTTGTCGCCGCGGCAGTGGGGGCAGATCACGTCCCAGCGCATCTTGAGCAGGCCGGCGCGGGTGGCGGCCAGAAACTGGTTCAGGGTCTGCTGGCGGTCAGCCTTCCAGCGCCGCGCAAAGGCATAGGGCTGCATGCGGCGCAGCTCCTCGGCGGGCAGGCTCTTCACGGCCTCGGCCAGGCGATCCGCGAGCGGTGAATCAAACAGCACGCGGGTGCGGCGGGTGAAATCAGTCAGCCGCTGGGCATCAAACTGCGGCTTGTCTTCTTCAATGGCCGGCACCTCGATCGGCCGTGACAGGATCACGCTGTGGCGCTTCTCGTGCTCGGGGCGCGCTTTCAGGCGCGCTGCGGCCTGGGTGAAGATGCGGGTGTAGGTAGTCACGCCGTTGTTGCGCGTGCCGGAGGCCGCGAACAGGCCCAGAAAGCCGCGGGATTTCTCCCACTCAAAGGTGGTGCGCACGGTGCAGCCGGCGTCAGGGTTGGTGGGGTCGCGGGGGATGATCTCGCAGCTGTGCCTGAATGTGCGAAACGCGCCGCTGCTGTAGATGCGCCGCACTTCGTAGCGCTGCTCGTGCACCCAGGTGAAGGGCAGCTCCTCATACGCGAAGAGAAAGCCGTGCATGCGATAGCTGGCGAAGCGGCGGCTGGTGCCGTCGGGCTGGGGCTCATCGCGGTAGGTGATGGGGGGCATGCCGGCGGCGCAGTCCAGGGCGTCGGTATCGGAAACAACGCGCCAGACCTCGGAGACCGGGGCGTCGAAGGCGATGTCGAAAGTGAAGGAGTCCGGCATTCAGAGGCTAGAGGTTAGAGGTCAGAGGCCAGGGAGGAAAGCGTTTGTCCCTGAACTCTGCCCCCCGACCTCTGGCCTCTTCACACGAAGTGCATCACCACCAGGTCCTTGAGGGCCACGTGGCCCCTGAGCTTGCCCTTGTCGTCCACTACCGGCAGCTCGCCGATCACCAGGCCGCTGGGGCGCTGCATGGTGCGCACGGCTTCGGGCGCCAGCTTGTCCTCGGCGATGGTGAGGCAGGGGCTGGTCATCACGTCGCGGATCGGCTGGCTCAGCAGGTTGTCGTCGGCCACGTGGCGGCGCAGGTCGCCGTCCGTGAACACGCCCTTCACCACACCCATCTCAACGATAAACGCGGCGCCGGTCTTGTGCAGTGTGATGGCATGCAGCGCGTCGCGCACCGTTGCGGTCAGGCCCACCACGGCCGTCTGCTCGATGGGCCGCATGATCTCGCTGACCTTCATCAGGCTGCGTCCCAGCGCGCCGCCGGGGTGGAAGCGCGCGTAATCTTCGCGCGTGAAGTTGCGGGCTTTCATGACGGCCAGCGCCAGCGCGTCGCCGAGTGCGAGCATCACCGTGGTGCTGACGCTGGGGGCCATGCCGATGGGGCAGGCCTCGCTGACTTTGCCCATGTTCAGCACGATGTCGCTGTTGGCGGCCAGCGGCGACTCCAGGTTCGAGGTCAGTCCGATGCACAGGCAGCCCAGGCGCTTCAGTACCGGCAGTACGCGGGTGATTTCCTCACTGGTGCCGCTGTTGGAAAGCGCCACCACCACGTCGTGTTTGCGCAGGCGGCCGAGGTCGCCGTGCATGGCCTCGCTGGGGTGCAGGGCGAAGCTGGGGGTGCCGGTGCTGGCGAGCGTGGCGCTTATCTTCTGGCCGATCAGCCAGGGCTTGCCGACGCCGACCACCACCACGTGGCCGGTGCAGTCCAGCATGGCCTGCACGGCGCGGTCGAAGTTTTCATCCAGCAGATCGGCCAGGGCCGAGACGCCTGTGGCCTCCTGGCGCAGCACCGACCTGCCGAATTCACGAATCTCGCTCATGGCCGCTTTATATCCGGTTCCGTGCCGCGCTGCTAATCCTTGCGGCCGAAGCCGAAGGTGGTTTTGTCGCAGGTGAGCGCGATGTAGTTCTCGGTCAGGGCCAGTTGCACGAACAGCGGGCTGTCCGGCGCCTGGCGCGTCCAGGTGAATCGCTCGGTACCGTCGGAATTCAGCACCAGCAGGCGGAAACCCCACAGCTGCATGCGTCCGTCAATGATGCGGTTTTCCGCAAAGGCCATCACCAGGCCGCCGTCGAAGGGGGCTGAGTTCTGGACGTCAACACGGTCGGAGTCATTCTCGCGCTTGATGTCGTAGCTGAAGGTGGGCTTGCCGTCCGTGAGCGAGAAGCCGGAGATGCGCCCAGCACCGTTGGGAGCGCGGGTCGCCAGCGCGATAGCGTCTTTCAGCAGCACCTGCGCGGTTACTACCTCGTTGCCCGCGTAGTCGCGCCGCCAGATCACCTTGCCGTCGGCGGCGCCGAAGCGCCCGGCGCTGGTGAGGCCGACTACCAGCAAGTCGCCCTCGATGATGGTGAACTGCGTGGCGTAACGAATCCGTGTCTCGAACTCGCCGGCCGGCTTCAGCGTATCGCCCCGCAGCGCCAGCACCTTGCCATCGCGGTCGATCACCAGCAGGCGGTCGTCCAGCAGCACGGGCTGCACGGTGATGCGGCCGTGAGGGTCAAGGGCGGTGCGGGCGGTTTCGCGGCCGGTTTCGGCATCGAGCAGTACCAACTCGGTCTCGTTGCCCTGTGGCATGACGAGCACGCCGTGGTTCGACTGCGCGATCCAGCGCACGCTGGCGCCGGCCATGGTCTGTTCCCAGACGACGCCGCCGCTGTCCACGTCGCGGGCGGTGACGCGCACCATGGCCTGGCCGCTGAGGGTGAAGCGGGTGGCGTAGACCAGCATGCCGCCCAGCAGGCTGGTGGCGATGGGCGTCGCGCCCGCCGGCGTTGACCACTGCTCGTTGCCGTCGTCGTCGTAGAGGGCAAAGCCCTGTCCCTGCACGAACAGGATGCCGCGCGGCGTGCGGTAAACGGCGTTCAACGACACAGGCACCTTGCGGGCCCAGCGCGGCTCACCGTTGCCGGCATCCAGCGCCAGCAACTCTGTGCCGGTCATGGAGGTCTCGCTGAGGTGGAACCTGGCCTCGGGCAGATTTACAGGCTGCGGCGGCATGCGTGTGAAACCGCCGATCGCCCAGGGGCGCGACCACAGCTCGCTGATCTGTTTCGGCAGCTGCGGCAGCGCCTCGCCGGCCATTTCGGAGGCGTCGCCTTCCGTCAACGGGCGCAGCAGCTCTTCGAACGACTTCACTGTGCCGCCCAGCTTCAGCTCAGCTTTCGGGTTTTCGCGCAGCAGGCGCAACGCCAGCAGCCTGGCTCGCAACCTTTCACCGGCCGCTTTGTAGGCCAGCGCCAGCAGGGCGTTCATCTCGGCCGCGCGGGGGCGGTCGCTGTTTTCATCCAGCGCGCCGCGCAGCACATCAGCGGCCTCTGCGCCGAGGTGGGCTTTCAGCTTCTCGTTGGCCAGGTTCAGCGCGGCATCATCGGCGGCCAGGGCCAGCGGGTAAAGTTGAAGCAGCTTCGCCCATGACTCGGCAGTACCGGTCTTCAGCAGCTCTGAGGCGGCCGCGTCCTGCGGCGCGTACACCTCGCGCCCGGCGCGCTTGATTACGTCGCGCAGACGCTCAAGCGCCAGCGCCCGCAGGCTCAGCCCGCCGAAGCTGTAGCGCGCGGGGGCCTGCTGAACTTCCTGCCACAGCACGGCCGCGTCGGCGCTTTTGCCGGCGCGTTCCAGCCGCTCGGCCAGGCGGATGCGGCAGTACAGACCGACCGGGATCTCGGGGTCGGCGCCCATGCCGAAGTCGGGTTCACGGCTGATCACGTCGCGGTAGAACGTCTCGATGTCGGCCTCGCGCCCCTCTGCCAGCAGCGCGCGCTCCTCGCGGCTGAAGCAGTCGGAGAGCTGGCTGCGCCCGATGGCGTACTCGCGCGCGTTCTGGACGTGACCCAGGGCCTCGGTGTATTTGCGTGCCGCGTGGGCTTTGTCGGCCAGTTCAAGGAACGAAGCCACCAGCGCGCGCCCGGCCTGGTCGCGCACCCGCGTGTCGGCGGGAGGACGCGACGCCAGCTCAAACGCCAGCTTGAGGGCCTTGATCGCCTCGTTGCGGTCGCCGACGCGCATGGTCAACAGCCCGTAACGCATGGCAGCCTGGGGGTCATCGGGAGCGGCCTGGTACTCGTTGCGGGCGGCCTCAACCAGCGCGTTGGTGTTGAAGCGCGCCGCGAGCTGGCTGATGCCCCGGGTGTAGTCGTTGCCGGAAACCGTGAACACCACGCCGTGCTGGGCGAACACGCTGTAGCCGAGGTTCGCGTATGTGCCGGGAACGTAGGCGGAGCTGACGGTGCGCAGGCGATCGAGATCGACCTCGGCCAGGGTGCAACTGCTGCCCCCTTCAACGCCCGGCCACAGCAGGCGATTGGCCGCGATGCTGGGACGGCCGGCCAGCGCCAGCAGGTTTCCGCTGTCGGCTGGAGTTACTTTGACGGATTGCACCTGGCGCGGGTTCTCGAGGTCAATCACATGAAGCCGGCTCGCGCCGCCCCCGCGGATGCCGCCGTCGCCTGCCACGTACGCCTTTCCTTCGCGCACGCCCACCAGCGAACGGCCGCCGTACAGCGGCTGCTCGCTCTGGTCGAGCTGCCACAGCACGCTGCCGGTGCGGGCATCGAGCGCGAACAGCATGCGCGCGTCGGTGGGCGCGGCCAGGATGTACGGCTTGCCCTTGTGTTCGGTGTAGATGGTCGGCGAGTTGTACCAGGTGACGTCGCGGTAGTAGGTCTCGGTGTACTTGGTCACCGGGCGCGGCATGTAGTCGTAACGCGAGATCCAGCGCAGGCTGCGGGTTGCCAGCTCCACGGCCACCACGCCGCCGATGTTCGTGCACAGGTACATGGTGCCGCCCGCGATGCAGGGCAGGCTGGGGTGAGGCTCGCGCGCCGGGCGGCCGAACATGGTGGTTTCCTGCTGGCCGTAGCACAGGCGCAGGTTCCAGAGGATCTCGCCGTCATCGGGATTGATCGCGTACAGGAAAATCTCCGCGAACTCGGGCACCCGGCTGGCGATGGCGTAGAGAGTGCCCTCGTGCACCACGGCGGAAAGGAAGTTGGTCTGCTGATCCTTGTCGCCCTCGTACTGGCCGCCTAGTTTCCAGAGCAGGCGGCCCGTGGAGCTGTCCACGGCGCACAGGGCGCGGCGCACCTTGGGGTAGTGGCTGTACAGGCGGAAGTTGGGATCCGGGTTGGGGTCGTGGTAGGTGTTGTGCAGCGGGTTCTCGATGGCCGTGAACAGCGTGCCGTGCCAGGCGCTGATCGGCAGGATCATGTTCGGGTCGGCCTCGGCCAGGCGCCAGTTGCTGGGCGTGGTGTCGAAGGGCTTGCAGGTCCAGCTTGGGGTGTCGCCCTCAGCGGCGATCAGGTCATAGGCCGCCAGCCGGTCCCCGGTGTTCACGTAGAACATGTTGCCATCGAACATGGGCAGGAACGGCGGCACATGGGGCGTAGGGTAGCCCATGAAACGGTTCCAGACCGGTGTGGCCTGCAGGCTGGGCAGTTTCTTGGCCCAGGCAATCTGGCGGTAGTCGCTGGGTTTTTCGTGCAGGCCGGTGTTGCTGTAGTTGCCGCCGGGCCACTCGACGCCGAGGGCGTCGATGGTGTCCAGCGTGGCGTCGCGGGCCTCCAGCAGCCGCTTCTGCAGCAGCTCACCGAGCTTGACCTTCTCGCCGCCTTCATCCACTTCGCGTTCGCGCAGCACCACGGTCTGCTCGATCAGTTTGACCAGGTTGGCGCGCTCGCCGAGGTCGCGATAACAGTGGGCCAGCCAGGCGCTGTAGCGGGCCTGCTCGTCGGGCGACAGCAGCTCGGTCAGCGACAGCACGCGCTCGAGGCTGCGGGCCGCGCGCGAGACTTCGCCCTCTTCCCACCACATGGTGGCCAGCAGCGCCCCGGCACGCAGGCCGGCGCGGGTCAGGCCGAAGCGGCGGTTCAGGTACTGGATGCGTTCGCGCTGGCGGGTTTCCGCGGCCTGCTGCAGGAGCAGCGCGGCGCGGGGGCCGTAGGCTTTTTCGTAAAGTTGCAGGCCCTCTTCACCGAGGCCGCGGATTTCGTCCTCGATGGCGCTGAAAGCGCCCTGCCAGCGCACGGCGAGCTCGTTGCCGCGCTCGTCCCGGCCTTTGCGCTCGACGACGATCACGCCGGAGTCGTTGCTGTCCTCATTGAGCTGCGCCTGGCACAGCTCCAGGATGCGGTTCAGGATGAACGCGCGCTCTTCTTCGTCTTTGGTCTGGGCAAGCTGGGCCTTCAGGCGCTCGATGCGGGTGAGCGCTTCCTCAAGATTTGCCTGGGTGGAAATCTTGAACGCGTTGGGATCCGACTCCGGGTAGACCGGTCCCGGCCAGCGTTGGGCCGAAGCAGCCAGACCCAGCACGATCAGCAGCAAAGCACCTGCGCTGTAACGTCGCATTCCATCTCCTGACGCGCCCTGCGTTTAGTACGCAGAACGACCCGTCAGGTTACCCGAATTCCGGCCGCGATGCAGGGGCAATCGGGGAGGCGCGAGGCGCGAGGCGCGAGGGGAGAGTCGGGAGGCGGGAGATAGGAGGCGGGAGATAGGAGGCAGGAGATAGGAGGCTGGAGATAGGAGGCAGGAGGCAGGAGATAGGAGGCGGGAGATAGGAGGCGGGAGATAGGAGGCTGGAGATAGGAGGAAGGCGCTTAAACTCCAAGCCCTAAGCCCTAAGCCCTAAACCCTAAACCCTAAACCCCAAACCCCAAACCCCAAACCCTAATCCCTCTTCACCTGGCCCTGCTCCTGCTTGTCGCCCAGCCGATCCTCAGCGCTACTGCCATTCCCGCCAGGTTCGCGCTGACGTCCTTCCAGTCGAACACGCGGCCGTGGGCTGCGCCGGCGTACAGTTGCACCAGTTCGATCCCGACGCCTGCGCTGGCATCAAGCACCAGCACCACCAGGGTCCAAAGCGTGCGGCGATGCTGAAAATCAGCCGGGCGGCCCAGCAGCAGGCCGCCCCAGAACAGCAGGCTCGCAACCCAGAAATGCGCGCCGAAGTGCAGCAGCTTGTCGAGCCCGCGCACCCGGGGCAGGCCGGTCTCGGCGGGCGCGCCACTGCCCTCAAGCAGCAACATCACGATGCTGACGGCCGCCAGCACAAGCAGCGCCAGGCCCAGTTGCGGGCGCGGCCTGATCACTCAGCTGCCTTGGCCAGCGTCTCGATGATCTCGTCCTGCATCTGCTTGGTGTAGACGCAGTCGTTCATGAGCATCGAGAACGCGAAACGACGCTTGCCCGCGAACAGGTAACCGCTGAGGGCGCGCACGTTGTTGATGTAGCCGGTCTTGGCGAACACTTTGCCCTTCACGCTCTTGTCGGTCAGGCGTTTCTCGAGCGTGCCCTCTTCGCCGCCGATAGCCAGGCTGTCGCGCAGGGCTTCAAAACGTTCATCGGCCGCTGCACGCTTCAGCAGCTTCACCAGCAGGTTCGGCGTGACGCGGTTGTCGCGCGCCAGGCCGCTGCCGTCCTCAATGTGAATGCCTTCGGTCAGAAGATTCTGTTCCTTCAGGTAGGCCTCCACGGCCGCGCGGCCGGTCTTGAACGTTCCCTTGCCGGAGTAGCGCAGGCCGAGCTGGCGGAACAGCATCTCGGCGTGCAGGTTCTGGCTGTTGGTGTTGATGGGTTTCAAGGCCTGCAGCAGGGATGCGCGGTGCTCGACCAGCAGCGTGCAGCGCTGCAGGTCTTCGTTGGTGAGAGTGACAGGCTTGATGCCGCCCTGCACGCTGATGCCCTCGCGCGCCAGGGTTTCCTTGATCACGGTGGCGGCGTAGGCCGCGGGGTCGTGCACGCTGACATCCACCGTGTAGCCCCAGGTGGCCTGCTCATACACCGTGCCCTTGACCGTGATGGTGTTCTCGCCGCGCGGGCGCACGATGCCGATCTCGGCACCTTTTCGGCCGGGCGCGGTGGTGGTCTGGTTCACGATCGTGACGTAGCTGGTTTCCGGGATCGTCTCGATCTTCGCCGGCTTGCCGGCGCCGGTGGGTGTGACGCGGATGCCGATGCAGTTGTCGTTGAAGGCCAGGGCGCTGACCTCGGCGCAGTACCACTTGATGTACTGGTCGTCCTGGGGCCAGCCTTCGCAGAAGCTTTCGCCGCCGAACAGGGTGCTGTCGTACTTCAGGTCGCCGCTCACGCTGGTGATGCCCGACTGCTTGAGCTGCGCCGCCCAGGCCTTGAACAGGGCCAGCGGGTCGTTCTCGTAAAAGCGCCCGCTGAGGTTGGGGTCGCCGCCGCCGATCACGCACAGGTCGCCTTGAAGCCGGCCATCGCCGACTTTGCCGTCGGCCAGCACGCGGGTGATGAACTCGAAGTCGCCGCCCAGCTGGTCCAGCGCGGTCAGTGTCGTCACCAGCTTCATGTTGCTGGCGGGAATCAGCGGGCTGTCGGCATTGTGGCTCAGCAGCGTTTCGCCGGTGTCGAGGTCCAGGATCACGCAGCCCGCGGTGCCGCGCTTGCCCTCGGCTTTCTTCAGCTTGGCCAGGATGGCGCTGCGGGTGTTGGCATCAAGACCCGCGTTGTCGGAACGCACGGAGTGCTGCGCCGCCAGCAGCAGCAGGGCGCCCAGCAGATAGACGGAGAGATTACGGGTGAATGAGAGCATCGGTGTCAGCCTCGTAAATGCGGTACTTGCGATACAGGAAACCGCCGGCCTTGTCGGCCAGCGACGTCATGGCTTCGTTGTCTTCCAGCACCCAGCTCAGCTCGCAGTACTCGTAGCCGGCGGCCAGGCCGCTCTGCATGACCTTGTCGATCATCAGGGCGTCCACGCCGCGGTTGCGGTACTCGGGCGTCACGCCCATCAGCATGGTGCGGAAGCCCCGGATGTCGCGCAGGCCGGTCAGCAGCTTGTACCAGCCCGTGGGGAACAGGCGCCCGTTGGGGATCTTGCGCAGGATTTCATTCACGTTGGGCACGCACACCATCATGCCGACCGGCTTGCCCTCGATTTCGGCGATGGCGGTTATGCACGGGTCCACAATCGGCTTCAGGTCCGCGGCGATGGCGTCCACCTCGGGCGGCGTGACCTCGACAAAGCCCCAGTTGGCCGACCAGGCCTCGTTGAAAATCTTCAGCATCGTGACGATGTCCTGGCGGAAGCCCTTGCCGTCCAGGCGCACCTCGCGCAGGTCAAGCTGCGGCGCGCGGCGCCGCACGGCCTTCATCACGCGCTGGAAGCGCTCGCCGGCCATGGTCGCCCTGGTCACCAGGTAGGCGTACAGGTCTTTGGCCTTGGCCATGCCGCAGTCGGTCAGCAGCCGGTTGTAGTAGCCCGGGTTGTGGGCCATCAGGATCAGCGGCACGCCGTTGAAACCCTCGAACAGCACTCCCGGGTTTTCATCGTTCACGCTGTAGTTCAGCGGCCCGCGCACGCGTGTGTAGCCGCGGTCGCGCACCCAGCCGGCCGCGTGTGAAAGCAGCGCCCTGCAGGCCTGCTGGTCGTCTTCGCACTCGAAGAAGCCGAAGAAACCGACACCGTCGTTGTAGGTTTTCGCGTGCAGCTTGTTGTCGATGGCGGCGATGCGGCCGACGGGCTCAGAGCCGCGGCGGGCCAGGAAAAACGCCGCGTCGCCGTGGTTGAAGAACGGGTACTTGGCGCGGTTCAGCAGCTTGTCCACGGCCATGCGCAGCGGCGGCGCCCAGTCGGCGTCGCCCGCGTTCACCTGCCAGGGCAGCTCGATGAATTCACGGCTGCGCCTGGGGTCAGGCACCAGTTGGATGTCCAGTTTCCCGGCCATGTTTCTCCGGCCCATTGATCGGCAAAAACGTCCGATAACTGCACGGTTTGTTGTCAGGAAGGTGAACAAGAGCCGCAAGCGCACCTGTCCAACGAAGCTTTAGCGAAGGTGGAAGCGCGCGGAAATCCGGGGCTTGGGAATTGGGGACGGGGCTGGAATGGCCGCCTGCCACATGCCGCCTGCCGCCTGCCGCCTGCCGCCTGCCGCCTGGGAACGCCTACTCCCACTCGAGGCGGATCTTCACCTTGTTGCGGATGGCGTCCAGTTGCTCGCGTAACTCGCGGTCGCTGGTGGACTGGATCAGCTTGTCCAGCAGGTCGGCCCACTTCAGCCGCAGCCGAACCTCAGCACCCAGCCTGGCCTGCACGCTCCACTCTCGGATCACGTTGCGGCTTTCGTCGGCCGTCAGCAGGCGGCTGTAGACCACCTTCTCTTCACCGAACGAGTACAGCTCAAGCTTCACGTCATGGCCGTAATGCAGGCATTGCAGGGCGGGTGGCAGCAGGTCGAGGTCCACGCGGCCGTTGTCGTCGGTATTGACGTTTTCGGCAATGTGAAACCCGTCGGCCTCGAGGTCGGTGCGCAGCTCAAAGAACTCGCCCGCGACGGCGCGCTCTTCC
>JAJVIO010000030.1 GCA_022071975.1 Planctomycetota bacterium | reverse complement strand
AGCGGCAGCAACACTGTGGCCGCCACGAACATCTCGGCGCCCACCGGTGTTGAGCTTTCCTTCAACCAGACCACCTGGACTCCCACCCTGCAGATCGCATCCACCGGCAGCTGGGCCAGCACAACCGTGTATGTGCGTATCTCGGCCTCGGCCACGGCAGGCGCGATCTCCGGCAACATCACCAACTCCACCAGCGGCGCAACTACCCAGAACGTGGCCGTCACCGGTAACGTGACGCCGCCGCCTACTCTGGTGGCAACACCGAACACCTTGAACCTGGGCAGCACCGGCCAGGGCGTGCCGGGCACCGAATTCAGCTACACGCTCGATGGCTCAAACCTGGTGGCCAGCACGGTCATTACCGCCCCGGCCGGCGTTGAAGTCAGCCAGACCTCCGGCACCGGCTACAGCGGCACCACCACCATCACCACGACGCCCAGCTTCAGCGTCACCATCTACGTGCGCCTCACCGGCGCCACCGTCGGCGCCGTCGGCGGCGTCATCACCAACGTCAGCGGCAGCGCCAGCGCGGACGTCACCATCACCGGGACCGTCACACCGAACGTGAACCTGAACTTCACCCGCAACGGCCCCGGCGCATCCACCAGCGTTGACAACGACGAGCAGGGCGCCGGCGGCAACGGCCTGGTGCTCCTCGACTTCACCGTCGCCAGCGGCACTGACGCCTTCACCGTTACCAGCATCACCTTCAGCGAAAGCGGCACCGCCGACGGCCAGGCAGACATCAACTTCCTCGCCCTTTACGAGGACACCGGCAACGGCACCTTCGACGGCCCGGCCACCGACACCCTCGCCACCGCCGCCGCGGGTACCAGCTTCAACGGCCCCAACGGCGACTACACCGCCACACTGGCCAACAGCGCCTTCCCCGCCAGCACCACCCGGCGCTTCTTCCTGGTCTGCAAGCTTGCGGGCTCGGCCACCGGCGGCGAGACCATCCAGGCCGAAATCTCCGCCGTGGCGGCCACCACCGGCGGCACAGGCACCACCACTGGCGTGCCCACCAGCGCCGCCAACCCGGCCCTGACCATCAACGCCGCCACGCTGACCGCCACGCTGAACGGCCCCATCGCCTACACCACCGTGAACGCCGACAGCCAGGGGCCCAACGGCAACGGCCACGTGATCGCCGACGTCACGCTGCAGGCCAGCAACGACTCATGGACCATCAGCAGCCTGACCTTCACCGCCAGCGGCACGGCTGACGAGCAGGCTGACATCAACTTCCTGGCCCTGTACGTCGACGACGGCAACGGCACGTTTGACGGCCCCACTACCGACGTGCTCGCGACCGCCACGGCGGGCACCAGCTTCAACGCCCCCAACGGCACCTACACAGCGACATTGACGGCCACTGCGGGCGCCATCGCCATGAACGGCAGCAGGCGCTACTTCCTGGTCGCCAAGCTAGCCGGCACAGCCACCACGGCTGAGAACTTCCGCGCCGCGTTGACGGCCATCACCGAGAGCTCACCCAGCGGCGGCAGCGTCAGCGGCGTGCCCACGGCGGCCAGCTCGGCGCTGGTGATCGACGTGGCGACACTGACCGTGAACGCAGGCCCCGCCAACCCGGCTGACGCCTATGTGCAGGCCACCGGCGCCGCCTTCAACCACACCCTCGGCCAGGTGCGCCTGACGGCCAGCAACGCCAACTTCACCATTTCGGGCGTGGTGCTGACCCTGGGCGGCAACGGCGACTGGGTGAACAACATCACCAGCCTTGGCGTCTACCTGGACGACGGCAACGGCAGCTTCGACGCCGCCGACACCCAGCTGTTCAGCGGCGCGGCAAGCGCAGGCTCAGTCACCTGCGGCTTCAGCGCCAACCTGACAGTCAACCAGGCCACCAGCGAAGACCTGTGGGTGGTGATCGCCGTGGCGTCCACGGCCGGCGGCTCGCCGTCCGAAAGCTTTGACGCGCGTATCCAGAGCCCCGGCGACGTGCAGACGGTGACGGCCGGCAACGTGGCGATCGGCACCAACCCGCCCACCAGCGGGATGCTGCACGTGATTACCTACTCGGTAACCGGCTTCACCCCGCTGCAGGACAGCTACTCCGGCGGCGCGCCGATCACGATCACCGGCAGCGGTTTTGCCCTGCCGGTAACGGTCACCATCGGCGGCGTGCCCTGCACCGGCACCGCCTCCGTGAACGCGGCCGGCACCCAGATCACGGGCCTGTTCGTGCCCGGCGGCAGCGGCACCAACCTGCCGATCACGCTGGACACCAACAACCTCGGCCCCCAGACCCTGAGCCAGACTTTCAACTACCAGTTCTCGGTGACAGGCGGCATTGGCGGCGGCGGCGGAAGCAACAACCGCACGGATTGCGCGGCCAATGGCGAAGGCGGCGTGGCCTGGGTGCTTGGGCTGCTGGGCCTGCTGGCCGCGGCCTCAGCTATGCGCCGTAGACGGGCGTAATCCCCGGCGGTGGATGCGACGGGCGCGGGCACTGCCCGCGCCCGTTTGCGTTGCCGCTTGACGGAGCCTTGCCCGGCCGGATGATTTCAGCATGGCACGACGCGCGGTATTCCTGGATCGGGACGGCACCATCAACAAGCAGGTCGGCTATTGCGGCGACCCGGCCAAGATCGAACTGATCGAGGGCGCGGCCGAGGCCGTGCGGCACTTCAACCGGCTGGGGCTGCTGACCATCGTGGTGACGAACCAGAGCGCCGTGGCCCGCGGGCTGATCACCGAGGCGCAGGTGCGGCGCGTGAACGCCGAGGTGGCGCTGCAGGTGGCGCGCGCGGCCGGCGGGCGTTTTGACGCGTTCTACTACGCCCCGTTCCACCCCACGGAAGGCACGGACCCGCGCTACACGCGGGATTCCGACTGGCGCAAGCCGGGTGGCGGCATGCTGCGCCAGGCGGCCCAGGATTTCGGCTTTGAGCTGGCGGGCTGCTTCATGGTGGGCGACGCCGACATCGACCACGAGGCCGCCAAAGACGCCGACCCGCGCATCATCACGTTCCAGGTGCCCAGCGACTACGGCGGGGCGGTCGCCGACCGCCAGGCGCACAGCCTGCTTGACGCGTCAAGGCAGATCGCCGCGCTGCTTTAGCGAAGCCGTGATCAGCGTTTACTGACTTGTAAGCTGGATTCAACTTACTCTCCCTGGTTTGCCGGCATGCAAACGGCGGCACGCGAAGACGCAAATGGCGCGAAGCTCGCCAAGCAGCCTCGCCCAAAGGTGAGCGATGCGGGGCGTAAACAGAGCGGTCGCTCGACTACGAAAGACTATGCACACCGGGGAAAGGGTGGTTGGCCCGCCTGGACTCGAACCAGGAAAAGCAGAACCAAAATCTGCTGTGTTACCAATTACACCACGGGCCAATCGCGCGAAGGGTAACAACCGGCTTTCACCGCGCAACAGGCAGTCCGCCTGAAACCGCCACGCATAAGGCTTCCCGTTTGACCGCACCCCGCGGCGTGCTAGCCTTGAGGCCATGAAAGCAATCACCGTCAGGCTCGATGGCGGCGGGCTCGACGCCTTGCTCAAGCGCGTGCGCCTCGGGCAAGAGCTCGGCTTCGAGAAGTTCGATCTCTGCGTCACCAACCCGCAGGCGCCGCTCGGCCGTATCGTGCACGCCCTGCAGGAGCACCACGTGGGCGTCACCGGCCTGCGTCTGCGCGAGGACCGCCATTCGGCCTTCGTCACGCGCCGGCCCGGCTACGCCAAGCTGGGGGCGCAGGACGCGCAGATCGCGCAACGCTCGGCGGAAATGGTGATCCAGACCGCCGAGCAGCTGGCGCCTGCCAAGCCGCAATTCCTCGTGCTCGAGGGCGGCTACGTGCAGGTGCCGAACCTGAACGAGCGCCAGTTGCAGCTCGATGAGCTGCTGGACTGCGAAGACTGCGACGACGCCATGCGCGAACGCGTGGCTGAGATTGCGCGCGTTGACCAATCCCAGGCCGAGCAGCAGTTGGACCGCTTCTGCCGCAGCCTGCATGCCATCACCAAGGCGGTGGCGCCCCTGCAGGTCTGCCTGCTGCCGCCGGAAAGCCCCTTCGGCCTGCTGCAGCCCGAGCGCATGCAGCACGTGTTCGATGACGCAAAGACCGTCGGCTACTGGCACTGCACCAGCAGCGTGGCGATCCTGCACAAGCTGGGCGGCCCCGACGGGCGCGACTGGATCCACCGTTTCGGCCCGCGCCTCCGGGGCGTGTACCTTGAGGATATGCTGGGCGGCCACGGCGAGCAGGCCCCGGGCCTCGGCGAAATCGACTTCGGCCAGCTCGCCCCGGAGTTGGCGCAGGGCACGGTCCGCGTTATGGTGGTGGACGACGACAAGGGTACGAAGCTGCGTTACGGCAGCGACTACCTGGCCCGGCTTGGAATCTTCTAACTCCTCGGCTTCCCCTTCGGCGGTACGAACATGCGTTACGCGCTATTACTGCTCTTTGCGCTGCTGACGGCGTGCGCGAGTACCGGCACGAGTGGTGGCGGCGGCACGGATGAAGTCGATCCCACCGGCGAGGCCGACGAAGTCGAGCGCCAGGCCTACGACGTAACCGGCGACGTGCGCGTGTACTACTACGTGAAGAACATGCTGGTGCGCGGCGCCGGCGGCCGAGACATCGAACAGGAAGAGCTGCGCCACACGCTGGTGAACCGCAGCCACACGTTTTACGCGGGCCTGCCCGACCACCAGATGAAGAAGGAAGAGCGCTTCCTGTACAACGCCGACGCCTACGACCTGCTGAAGATTCTCAAAGAGCTCGGTTTCTTCGAGAAGGGCAACAGCGTGAACATCCTGGGCGACGACCCCATCGCCCGCGCCGACCGCGAAGCCCGCACCACCCGCATCATCGCCGTTGAGCAGATCAAGGACGGCAAGGTCAACACCAGCTACTTCGCCCGCCGCGACAACGAGCACGAGGCCGACCCCGACCGGGCCAAGCTGTTCAACGACTGCCAGGCCGTGCTGATGCAGGCCATCGCCGGGGCTTTGCCGCGCGGCGAAGCCGGTTACGGCGAAGGCGACACCAACCGGATCCATAAACAGCGCTAGCCTTGCCCCACCGAGCCCACGTCTATGGCAGTTTCGAGCAGTTCCAGCGCGAGGGCGCGCGTCTGGCCGAGTTGCGCCCGGTGGTCAGCGTCGGCAGCTTTGACGGCGTGCACCTCGGCCACCAGTACCTGCTGGCCGAGCTGGTGGAGTGGGCCCGTCGCGAACACGCGCCGGCCGTGGTGGTCACGTTCCGCCGCCACCCGCGCGAGTACATGCTGAACATCGAGATCCCGTCGCTCAACACCGCCGAGCACAAGGCTCGCCTGCTCAGCAAGGCCGGCGTGGACGCTGTGGTGATGCTCGACTTCGATGAAAACCTGCGCACCAAGACGGCCGAGCAGTTCGTGCGCGACTGCATCGTGGGCCAGGTGGGTGCGCGCGCGATGCTGGTGGGTTTCAACAACCGCATCGGCAAGGACGGCGAGGGCACTTTCGAGGTGCTGCGCGAGATCGGCAGCGGGCTGGGCATTCAGGTGCGCGAGGGCGAGCGCATCGAGGTCAGCGGCGAGGCCATGTCCAGCAGCGCGATCCGCAAGCACATCGCCAACGGCGACTTCCTGTGGGCGCGCAAGATGCTGGGGCGCGCCTACAGCATCGTGGGCACGGTGATCGAGGGCGACAAGCGCGGCCGCACGATAGGCTTTCCGACCGCGAACATCGCCCTGAAGGGGCTGGCATACCCGCCGCAGGGTGTGTACGGCGTGCGGGTGAAATCGGACGGGACGTGGTACCTCGGCGCGGCCAACATCGGCACGCGCCCGACTGTTGACCCGTCAAGACGCGAGCCCCTGCTGGAAGTCCACCTGCTGGATTTCAACGGCGATCTCTACGGCAAGGAGATCGAGGTCGAGTTCCTGTTCCACGTGCGCAATGAGCAGAAGTTCAGCGGGCTCGAAGCGCTCAAGAATCAGCTCGCCCGCGACGTGGCCGAAATCCGGCAACGAGCCCAGGCCGAGGAATACGAGTAGCTGCAACAGCTGGCTCGCGCAGAGAGCGCAGAGTACGCAGAGATCGCTGCAGTTTCTCTGTGTTCTCTGCGGTCTCTGTGCGATGCCAGCCCTTCTTCGTGGACTTCGTGCCCTTCGTGGATAACCCAGCAGGACGCCCCTTGCGCTTGGCCGCGCTTGAGGTAAGCCTTGCCGCCGGAGGAACGCCATGACAGCCCGCGAAGAACTGATGAAACTGGTCAAGAGCACCGTGGCCGAGGGCACCGTGACCCTCGCCAGCGGCGCCAAGTCCGACTTCTACATCGACGGCCGCCAGACCACCCTGGATTCCCGCGGCCTGCAGCTCACGGCGCAACTCATGTGGGAGCGCATCAAGCAGTGGGACGTCACGGCCGTGGGCGGCCCCACCATGGGCGCGGACCCGATCGTGGCGGGCATCCTGATGGCGGCGGCGGCCGAGGGTAAACACCTGAAGGGCTTCCTGATCCGCAAAGAGGCCAAGGGCCACGGCATGCAGCGCTGGGTGGAAGGCCCGGAGCTGAAGCCCGGCGAGCGCGTGGTGCTGATCGAGGACGTGGTGACTTCCGGCGGCAGCGCGCTGAAGGCCATCGAGGGCATGAAGACCCAGTACCAGCCCGAGATCGTGAAGATCCTCTGCCTGGTGGACCGCCAGTCCGGCGCCACGGAAAAGCTGAAGGCCGCGGGCTACGAGTTCGAGGCCCTGTTCACCCGCAAAGATTTAGGCTGGTAGGGGAACGCGGGCGTCTCGCCTGCAGCATTGGGCGGGCTTCCAGCCGGATGCTGCGTACTCGTGAAAGCGGCAGTTGCCTTTCAAGCCTGCGGAGCAGGCCCACAAGGTTAGCCCCCAGCGTAAGCTGGGGGTTTACTCGGCAAGAGTTTGTCGAGGCGCGGAGCGCCGGCACAAAGGTCGCTTGCGGCCGGATCGTTCTCGCGGCATGAGCCGCGAGTGTTTCGGCGCTCCGCGCCTCAGATCGTTTTTCCGCCAGGTACCCCCACCGAACGCCGGAGGCGTTCGGTGGGGGCTTCCACTGTGGCGGCGCTCCGCGCCAGAAAAGCCACGGCGATGACGGTCTCGCTTAACTCCTCAGTATCGGGCTTCCAGCCTGCCGTTCGCGGGCGCGTTGAGCCGCGCCCCTACTTCTTTTCGGACAGCTTGAACCAGCGGATGTCTGTGAACTCGCCGGGGACGTGGCTTTTCAGCCACTCGGTGTCTTTGCCCTCGGGCGTGACGAACCAGCGCCACACGGTCTTGCTCTGGCCGGACAGTCGCGGCGGGTAGCTGTCCCACCGCTCGCGTTTGGCCCAGAAGGCGCCTTCGTCGGCGTAGAGCTGGTCGCTCCAGAGCTCCGTGCGCTGCAGCCGGCAGGTGTGCGAATCATCCACGATCATACGCAGCACGAAAGCGCGCCGCGTGAAAGCGCCCCCGTGCGTTGGCCAGTCCACGCGGCACAGGTTCACCAGGTCAAGGCGGCCGTCGTCGTGCTGCAGCAGCGCGGGAAAGAAGCCCGCCTCGGCCAGACTGTCGCGCTCGCTCCAGAGCAGCTTGGCGTCCGGCACAAGCTGCTTCAGCAACTCCTCGGCCGGGGTGTCTGGCTCGCACTCGACCGAGTTTTCCATCAGTTGCGGCTCATACAGGTACACGCGCGGCAGCAGCACCGACAAGCCTTCGACCCTGGTGTCGGAGTCGGCCGGCTCGTTGGCGGCCAGGGGGTGGGGCTCGGCCACGCCCAGGTACTGGCTGCCGACCCACAGTTTGGCGCCCTCCGGGGCCTGGAAGGTGAAACTCTTGACGTAGCGGTCGTCCAGCACCTTGAGCATCAGGCCTTCACGCAGGTCGCCCCAGCTCGCCATCAGGATGCTGAACAGCAGCACGGAAACCAGAAGTATCCCCCAGCTCCAGCGCAGGATGTTGAGCGGCCTCGAGATCGGCTTGGCATCGGCCATGGGGGCAGCATAGCCGCACCTGCAGGCCGTGCAACGCGGGGTGGCCGGGGAATGTCGCACGCCTTGTTAGCATCCGGGAGGTGCGGAATGGTCCGCCACAGAAAGGAACACGCCATGTCCAAACTCAGCAAGCTTGACCGCCGCCTGCGCCGGCAGGCAATGGAACGCCACATGGCCCGGCAGGCAGCCGAGGGCGCCGCGCCCGAGCCGGTCCCCGGCCCTGAGCAGGCGCCCGTGCGCAAGCGCGTACAGCGCCTGCTGGAAACCAGCGCCGCCGAGCTCGAGCAGACCGAGCTCGAGATCCTTGACGAAATGCTGGCGGCCGCGCGCGAGGCGATCGCCCTGCACCACGCGGAAGTCAAGCTTCGGCTGGAGGCGCACCGGCGCGGGCAGTGGTTCAACAATCGCTGGGTGATTTCGCCGAGCGTGTTTGAGAAGCTCGCGGCCAAGGTTGCCCGCATCATCGAAATCCGCGTCGCGCGGCGACTGGCGCTGCAGCAGCAGGTCAAGCTGGTGGGCTGAATGGCGCGGGACGGATCAGGCTCCCCACATGTACGCGCCGCGCCGGGCGGCTTCGACGCTATGCTTCATCCGGCATGCTCGTTGCATGCCGCCGTTGCCTGTTGCCGGCCGGCCTCGCCCGTGACTCCCAAATGACGCGGTTCTGATAACGGACTGGGGGCGGGGCGATATGCTTTGCGTGCGCCCAGTAGACCGCCGCCGTGGCTCGCCGACATGAGGTCTGCCATGAAAGTCGTTTCGCTCACTTGCGCGTTTGCCTTGCTGCTGGCGCTTTCCGGCGGCCGGCCTGACTTCGTTGCCGCCAAGCCCAAACCCGGCCCGGCGCCGGACATCAGCAAGCTGGAAGTCCCCAAGACCCACCCGCGCATCCTGTTCCACGAGTCCGAGATCAAGGAAATCCGCGCTCGCATTGAAACCGAACCGTGGAAGCGCCAGTGGGCCGACGTGACAAGCAAGGCCGCATCCGCCCGGCGCATGGACCCGGCCGACGCCCTGCCCTCGCCCGGCCTGCAGTCGCGCTGCTTCATGCTGACCCAGGCCCTGGAGTGCGCGGCCTTCCATGCCGTGATCTCGGGCGACGAGACGGCGGCCGCCGAGCTTTCAGCGCTGCTGGAGAAGTTCGACGACGAGCCCTTCCACAAGCTGCTGCCCGAGAACGAGTTCATGCCGCGCGGCGAATTCCTGGAAGGCTTCGCGACCTGCTATGACTGGGCCTACAACGTGATCACGCCCGCCGCGCGCGCGAACCTGGAACGCATCCTGACGCGTCACGCCGCCATCAACTACCAGGGGTTCGTGCAGAAGAAATCGTGGGAAGCCACCACGGAGGCCAACAACCACTCCATGGCCGCCATGGGCGCGGTGGGGCTGGCGGGCCTGGCCCTATGGCACGAGCACGCACAGGCGCGCGAGTGGGTGGCGCTGGCGAACCGCAAGTGCGAGGCCTGGTTCGCCGGCGCCTTCGACAAGGACGGTGCGGGCATCGAGGGCAGCATGTACGCGCCCTTCGGTGTGTCGCGCATCCTGCCCTTCCAGGCCGCGATCGTGAAGCTGGGGTACGCCGACATGTTCGCGGATGGGCGCCTGGCCTCGATCACCGACCAGCTGATCGCCGAGGTCGTGCCGGGCGGCAGCATGGCCGTGCCCAACAACGACTCCGACGGCGGCTACACCAAGTGGCCGGGCGTGCACTTCCTGTACTGCGCGACGAAGTACCGCAACGGCGCCGCGCGCTGGGCCTGGGAAGAACTGTTGAAGTGCAACGCCGGCGGCAGCGGCCATAGCTCGCCCTACGCCGTGCTTTGGGAAGACCCGGACGTGAAGCCCGCGCGGCCGGATCAGCCCGCGCGCTTCTGCGCCGAGACCGGGCGCCTGTGCGTGCGCAGCGGCTGGGACGCGTCCGATTTCTTCCTCTATACAGAGGCCGGCAAGCGCCTCGGCGGCCTGCACTGCCAGGGCGACCACGGCGCGTTCCTGATCTGGTCCCACGGCGGCTGGCTGGCCTGCGACACCGGCTACAGCAACGTGGCCGCCGACGGCAACGCCAACCAGACCGCGGGCCACAACGGCGTGCTGGTGGACGGCAAGGGTCAGTTCATCGTGGGCGGCGGCAAGTTCTGCGAGGCCGAGAGCCGCGACTTCAAGCAGTTCGAGTCGGCGTTGACGGTGACGGCCGACCTGGCAGAAGCCTACGGCAAGGACGGCTACAACCCGCTCAAGCGCGCCACGCGTACATATCTGGTGATGCAGGCGCCCGAGGGCGTTGAGGGCTACCACCCGTACGTGCTGCTGCTGGATCACTTCGAGAAGGGCGGCAAGGACACACGGTACACCTTCCTGCTGCACGGCGAGCGCGCCTCCAAGTTCGAGTACGCCGACAACGCGGCCGTGCACACGGTCGGCGAGCGCGCCCTGGACGTGCGGTTCTTCCCGGTGGGCAAGGGCGCGGTCAGCTTCGCGACCAGCAGCTTTCCCTCGAACAACTTCGGCGAGCACCCGCGCATGGACGCAAGCTGGAAGGGCGAGTCCTGGCAGGCGCTGGTGGTGCTGGCACCGCGGGCGAATGCTGAGCCGCCCCTGCAGCTCGAGGCCAAAGAGAAGGGCGGCAAGGTGAGCCTGACCATCACTCGCGACGGGGTGGTGGACGAGCTGGAATGGAAGGTGGACAAGAGCCTGAAGGTAACCCGCAGCCGCGAGGGCAAGAAGCTGGAGACGTTCACATTAGACGCGAAGTAGGCCCCGGCCTGGTTGACCGGGGATTCCAAACGAAGCCTGACACAACACCCGGGGTTAAGCACAGACCCCCGGCGGACCGGGGGTCTGGAACGCGCAAGCCCGAATTTATCGCGCGCGGCGCAGGCGCAGCATCGCGAACAAACCTGCCAGCGTTGCCAGCAGCACGAGCAGCGGCCAGCCGGTGTTGGTAGCGGCCGCGCAGCCGCCGCCTCCACCGCCGCCCCCGCCGCCGATGCCGAGCGAAGTCCCGCCGCCGGTCGTGGTGTTGCCGCTGAAGGCGAAGTTGTAGGGGTTCTCGTTGGCGTCGTCATTGGCAATCGACAGGTCGAACGAGAAGCCGCCCGCCGCGGAGGGCGTGATCGCCAGCATGAAGGTGGTTCCCACGCCTGATGCCAGGCTGGTCGCGGCCGGCTGCGTCACCACCACGCTGCAGTTGGAAGTGCCGCTGACCACCACTTCGCTGCCGGCCGTGCCGGTCAGGTTCAGCGCCTGTGCGCCCTGGTTGAAGATGGTGTAGGTGACGTTGAAGGGCGCCGTGCCGGTGTTGGTCATGGTGTCGGTGCCGCCGTCCGCGATACTGACGGCGCCGCGCAGCACATCGATCTCGGCCGCGGCCGTGGCCTGGGCGCTGCCGCTGACCGTGAGGTTGTATGGATTTTCGTCGGCGTCGTCATTGGCGATCGCCATGGTGAAGCTCCAGGCGCCGGCCGCGCTGGCCGTGACCGACACGATGAAGTTGGTGGTGGCGCCGATGGACACCGTAGCCGCGGGCTGGGTGGTGACGCTGACGGTGCAGTTGCTGACCGGCGTAACGGTGACCGGTGTAGCGCCTGTCAGGCCGAGGGCCGCGGAACCCTGGTTTTCAATCACCCAGGTCACGTTCAACGGCGTCGCCGCAACGGTACCCCACACCGTGTCCGTGCCGCCGTCGGCCAGCGAAGTGCCGGCCGGGCGCTGCAGGTCGATCTCGGGTTGCGGCGCCGCGCTGGCGGTGCCGGAAACGTTGATGTCGTAGGGGTTTTCGTTGGCGTCGTTACTGGCAGCCTGCAGCGTGAAACTCCAGGCGCCGGCGGTGCTGGGCGTCACGCTGACCACAAACGTCGTAGTGGCGCCGCCCGCAACGGTGCCGGCAGGCTGGCTGGTTACGGAAGCCGTGCAGTTGTTGAGCGTGGAGACGGTGACGGGCGTGCCGCCGGACAGCAGCAGGTCCGCGCCGCCCTGGTTAGCCACCGTGTAAGTCAGGTTCGTGGCGACGCTTGCGGCCGTGCCGCTGACGGTGTCCGTGCCGCCGTCCGCGATGCTGGTTGCCGCCGGACGCTGGATGTCGATTTCAGGCGGCGTGGTGCCGGTGCCCTGCACAATGATGGTGTAGGTGCCCTCATTGGCGTCGTCGTTGCTGATGGTGATCGTGAACTCGAACGCGCCCACGCTGGTTGGCGTGATGTCCACCGTGAAGGAGGCGTTGGCGCCCGGCGCAACCGGCGAAGCAGGGTTCAGGGTCGGCGCGCCGGTCACGTTGCAGTTGCCGACGCCGCTTGGCGCGGCGCTGATGCCCGACACGTTCAAGTTGTTGGTGGAGCCCTGGTTCTCGACCGTCCAGCTCACCTGGCTCGCAACGCCCGTCGTGAGGTTGCCCACGTTGTCCGTGGCGCCGGAGGCGATGGATGTGCCGGCGGGGCGGATCACGTTGATCTCGGGATCGCCGCCCGCCGTGTAGTAGAGTTCGGTGCGACTGATGTTCCCGGTGATTTCCTGCCACAAGTCGATGGCCGGCTGGGTGTTCAGGTTGAACTGCATTCCCATGCGGGTCAACGTGACGGTGTTGCCGGCGATGGTGGTGTTGTACTGGCCCGCAGCAGCATATGAGTTCGTGGTGTCGCGCCAGCCCAGGATGCCCACGGAACGGCCGGCGGGTACCTGGATGTTGGTGGCCATCATGGTTGTGGTGGCCACCCCGATCTGCCGGAAAGCGGATGTGAACGAGTTGGTGACGGCGGAGTAGCTCGGCGGCGTTACGCCGGGGTCGAAGATGACTACTTCAACAGACTGTGGGCCTGTGGTGGCATCCGTGGGCACGCGCACACCCACAATGGTGATGTCAACGGGGGTTGTGAACCAGTAGCCGCGGACATTGCCTGAGAAGGTTGTGCTGTGGGGTGGAATGGGCATCTGGGTTTGCGCGGCAAGATTGCCCGAAACGACAGACACAACCGCCAACGCGGCCAACAACAAACTGCTCCGGATCATGGCTGACTCCGCACCTGCATGTGCGTGCGCGACCGGGTCTTCCCCTGAAGCCCCACCTCCAAGCACACAGATCGCACACGAATAACCCAATCTTATTGGGAACGCAGCAAAATCACAACGGAAAATACTGGTTGTGCGGGCCTGCAGGGCGGCATCGCGTGCCACTGGGCTAGTAGCTGTGCTCTTCGCCGGGGTATTTGCCGCCCTCGACTTCCGCCTTGTACTGCTTCAGCGCGTCCAAGGCCTGCTGGTGGAAGTTCAAGTAACGCTTCAGGAATTTGGGGCTGAACTCCGGGCTGAAACCCAGCATATCGTGAAACACCAGCACCTGGCCGCTGGTGTGGGGCCCCGCGCCGATACCGATGGTCGGCACCTTGATCGCCTGGGTGATCTCCTGGGCGATCTTGCCGGGCACCATTTCCAGCACCAGGGCGAACACGCCCGCGTCGGCCAGGCTCTCGGCGTCTTCCATCAGCTCGTCGCGCGACTTGTTCACGCGCGGGCCGCTGGTGATGTTGGTGCTCTGGGGCGTGAAGCCCAGGTGGCCCATCACCGGTATGCCGGCTTCGCACATGCGCTCAATCACGGGCATCACGGCGGCGCCGCCTTCCAGCTTGACCGCGTTGGCACCGGCCTTCAGGAAGGCAACGGCGTTCTCCATGGCCTGGTCTTCATTTACCTGGTAGCTGCCGAAGGGCATGTCGCCGATCACCAGCAGTCGCTCAGTGCTGCGGGCGACGATTTCGGTGTGGTACAGCATGTCCTGCATGCTGACGCCGAGCGTGTCGTTGCGGCCTTGCAGGGTGGTGCCGACGCTGTCGCCCACCAGCGCGATGTCGATGCCGGCCTGCTCGACCAGCCGGGCGCTGAAGGCATCGTAGGCGGTGACCATGCTGATTTTCTGGCCGTCGGCGGCCTTGTTGCGGATATCGCGGATCGTCGTGCGTTTGGGCATAGCGGGTCCTCGGTATGCTGACATGCTAGCGGATTGGCGGCGCGCCGCACCCAGTTGAACGTCCGGATCGAAAGGGGATGTTCCCCGGCTGTGCATTGCGGTACATTATTGGCTCTTTATAGCAGCGAAGCACCCGGAACACCCGTGAGCCAGAACCACGAGGAAACCATCATCGAAATGGTCAACCAGAGCGGCCAGGCCGTGATGGTGGGCAATTCCGTGAAGGCCGAGGAATGGCTGACCCGCGCCCGGCAACTCGACCCGGTGACCTGCGAGCTGGAACTGGCAAAGCGCGCCTGGGCCAACCAGGCGGGCTCGGCGGCTGAGGTCCGGCGCCGGCGCGAAAGCGTGGTGGCCCGGCTGGGCGGTGTGGCCGTGGCCGCGCCGGATCGCATCGACGCCTGGCGCGCCCTGGCGGATTACCTGAACCAGCTGGGCAACCATGAGGGTGTGCTGCGCGCCACCGCCAGCGGTCTCAAGCGCGACCCCACCAGCATCGAGTTGTGGGTGCGTCGTACGCGGGCGCAGATCGCGCTGGCGCAGCTGGATTCCGCGGCCCGCAGCCTGCGCCACGCCACCAAGCTGGCGCCGACCCACGACGCGGTCGAGGCGCTGATCCGCGTGCACCCGATGTGCGCCAACTGCGGCGCGCTGTTCGACACCGCGGGCGCCGACACCTGCAAGATGTGCGGCCATGACGGGCCGGGGCGCGGCGCGGTGGTGCGCTCGGTGCGGGCCAAGAACAGCAGCAAGTTCGACGTGTACTTTCCGCGCGTGCGCGACGTGATCGCCGACTCGCTGAACATGCCGGATCGCATCAAGAAGCAGCTGACGCTGGACACGCTGCTCAAGCGGCACCTGAAGCGCACCAACCAGCAGTGCGCGAACGTGCTGCGCGCCCTGAGCAAAGAGTTTGGCGCGGCGTTTGACGAGCCGCTGTTCCACAGCGCCGTGGTGGGCTTCCTGGATCTGCTGATCGCCGACCTGATCCGCGCGATCAACCCCAAGAAAGACAACACCATCGACACCGGCATCCGCCAGAAAGCCCTGGCCGACCACATCACGCGTTCGTAACAACTACAGGTTCTTGCCCTTGTTGGCTTTCATCTGGGCTTCGATTTCGGCAATCGCGGCGTCGTCTTCCTGCGGGTCGAACTCGCCTGACTCCTGGGCGCGCTTCTCGAGCTCGGCCCGTTCGCGCTTGGCGGTGTCGTCCACCTCGCCCTCGGCCGCCTTGCCGATGCGCCTGGCATCCTTGGCGCTGACGAACAGGATGCGCTTGTCGGCCAGCACGATTTCCACGCCCGCGGGGCGCGTGCGCAGCTCGCTGATTTCCAGGGGCTCGACCTTGGTTTCGCCCTTCTGGTAGGCGGTGGTGCCGCGCGCCAGCTTCTTGCGGCGCTCGTCAGCGCTGGAGCGCCCGCCTTCAATGTAAGGGGCGAAGCGGTCCATGAAGCCATCGAACTCGCGCATCACCTCGTCATACTGGCCGTCATCGAGCGTTTCTCCGTGCTGGCCGATGTAGTCGCCGAACACGTTGCTCATGGTGTTGATGGCGCGCCCGATGCGCTTGTCGAGCGGGCTGCCCTTGTCGCCTACCCAGGGCGCGCTGCCCGTGGCCTCGGCCTGGGTTTTCAGCCCGTAGGTGGTGATCACCGAGCGCTCGTACTTGTCGGTAAAGCCGGTGATCGACTGGCTGCCCAGCGAAGTGCTTTCCAGCAGGCGCACGGCGTTCAGCGTCAGGCCCACCAGCAGGTTCCCGCAGCGGATCTGGGTGACGCGCTTGTCTTCCTTGCCGCTTACGTCCTGCAGTACGCGCTCGATCAGGTCGGCCGCCAGCTCGGCGGCGCGCACGCCGCACAGCACGGGGCGCGAACTGAACTGGCCGACGACGATCGCCACGTACAGCGCGTGCGCGATGTCGACCAGGTACTCGTTGATGATCTCTTTCTCCATGCGCTGCAGCGACTCAGGCACGAAGGCGCGCAGGCGCGGATAGAACTTTTCTTCAAAGGCCGCGATCTGCAGGCCGTCGTCACGCTTGATCGCGTGACGGATCAGCACCGGGATCAGCTCCTCGATGGTGGTGGGCTCTTTCTTGGCCTTGGGCGCGGGCACTTCGACGGGCGCCGCAGACTCGGGCGGCGAGGTGCGACGCGTGCCCTGCGCGGGCGCCGAGGGGCGTTTGCCTTCGGGGCTCTGCACCGGGGCGGACGGACGCTTGGCGCCGGGCGCCACCGGCGACGAGGGGCGCTTGCCCGGCGCGGGCGGAGGCCCCGGGCGCTGGCGCGTGGCC
>JAJVIO010000072.1 GCA_022071975.1 Planctomycetota bacterium | reverse complement strand
GGACGACAAGTGGCGACGCAGTATCGAAGCTTTCAAGGATGAGCTTCAGCGCGCCGACCGGCTCGGCGCAGAGGCGCTGGTCTTCCACCCCGGCGCGCACCTCAAGCAGATGAGCGACGAAGAATGCTGCGACCGCGTGGCCACCGCGCTGAATGAAATCCTCGACGGCTACAAGGGCAAGTGCAAGCCCGCCATCGAGAACACGGCCGGGCAGGGCAGCAACATCGGCTGGCGCTTCGAGCACATCGCGCGCATCATCAAGGGCGTGCGGCGCAAGAGCATGATCGCGACCTGCTTTGATACGGCGCACGCCTTCGCGGCGGGCTACGACCTGCGCACGAAGAAAGCCTACGAGGCCACCTTCGCCGAGTACGACAGGCTGGTCGGCATCAAGAAGCACCTGCGCGCCTTTCACATCAACGACAGCAAGGTCGAGCTCGCGCGCAGGGTGGACCGCCACGAAAATCTCGGCCACGGGCACATCGGCCTGGATTGCTTCAAGCTGCTGGTGAACGACAAGCGTTTCGAACACTGCATCGGCGCGCTCGAAACCCCCATGGAAACCCACGGTGGCCACCAAGCCGACCTGCAGAAGTTGCTGAAATTCCGCAAGAGCGCTAAACAGCGCGCATGAGCAAACCACGCCTGGTTAACCTGATCGTGTGTGGCGACCTTTCGATCGGACGGGTCCTAACTCTCACCGACGTGCGCCGTCGCTGGCGACGTCCGCCCCCCTGACTTCTGGGTTGTTGCGGACATCGACAATCCGACCGGCCAACCGTTTTCATGGGCGCTGCAACTGACGCACAGGCAGCGCCTGATCCTTGATACCCCGGAAACCCTGGAAATAGACACTTCAAGCCAGATCATCGTTCCGCAGCATATCGAAGTGGCTGAAGCGGAGCCGAGGATCTACCAGTTGCACTGGTTGTTTGATGATCAAACAGCGGGTAAGATAACCTTGGACTTTGGGCACCCAGAGGCGTTGCCATGAAATTCAAGTATGTCAGAGCCACCCGCATCGACGTGCAGAAAGACGGCACGCTCAAGATCATCTACCGCGACCGGGAAATTCCCGTTCGGCATCACGACGTTGACGAGGTCGCCCCTGCCAAGAAGCCAGACCGACGCCCCGGCAAGAAACGCAAGTCCGCCTGATCACGACCCGCCTCGGCGGGTCGTTTCGTTTGAAATCGGGGGGCATCGTTTCCCAAACACAGGGCGGAGGTGAACCATGGACGCTATCCGTTATGCCCTGCTTTCCGCCCTGCTGTCACCGCTGGTGAACGACGACGACGAAACGGAACAAGAGCCGGGAGCGCCATCGACCGGTGAATCCACAGCGCTCGAACGCACTGCGGACCGGCCTTAGCCAACCCTCGCTTGCGCTTCGGGCTCCTGTTCTTAGCTTGCGCCCATGCCCGCGAGACTTTCCAAACTGGAGCGCACCGGCGTCCCCCACCGCGCCGAGGCCGCGCGGCCGATTGCCGACCCGCGCAAGCGTCTGCTGCGCGTGATCGAACTGCTGGAGGCCAACCTGGGCGTCGCCGTCTGGGACGGCCGCAAGGATGCGCTGGAGGTACTGGTCCTCACCATCCTCAGCCAGAACACCACGGACCCTAACGCCCTGCGCGGCTACCAGAACCTCGCCGCGCACCTGCCCGGCAAACACACCGGCAAGGACGCCGCCACCCTGCCGCGCGACGCGGCCGGCAACGTGGACAAAGTCAAGCTGCGCCTGTCCAACGCGGCCACGGCCGTGGAACCGCCCGACTGGCCACGCGTGGCGCAGCTGACGCAGAAGCAGCTGGCCGACTACATCCGCGCGGCGGGCCTGCCGGACAGCAAGTCCGGCGCGATCCTGGCCCTGCTGGCCTGGCTGAAAGAAACTGTGGGCGACTACTCGCTGGACGCGGCGATCGAGAAGCTCGGCATTGACGCGTCAATGGATGCCCTGTCGGATCTGAAGGGCATCGGCGTGAAGACCGTCAGCGTCACGCTGATCGAGGCCCTGGGCGCGGACCTGTGCCCCGTGGACACCCACGTGCACCGCATCATCAACAGGCTTGGGATCGTGGACACGAAATCCAACCGCGACAAGACCTTCGCCCTGCTGAAGCCGATGATCCCACAGGGCCGCGCTTACAGCCTGCACCACAACCTGCTGACCTTCGGGCGCACGGTGTGCACGGCGAAAAGGCCTGACTGCAACGGGTGTTGTCTGCGCAAGCTGTGCCCCAGCGCCGAACAACTGATCTCCGCCGGCGAAGCGCGGTAGCGTGACCCGGTCGATGCTCGCGACGTGTTACTTCTCGTCGACGATGAGTTGCTTGAGGTTGGGGTCGGCGGGCAGGCTGCGGTGTTTCTCCGTCTTGCCCTCGCCTGAACCCAGCAGTTGCTGCATCTGCATCAACTCCTGGCGCAGCTGCCAGTTGCGGTTCAGGATCTGCATGCTGATCGCTATGCCGTAGGCCTTGCGGAACGTCGCGCGATCCTTGCTCGCGGCTGCGCGGCGGCAGATTTCCATGTAGCCCTCCAGCGCTGCCAGCGCGCCGTTGGTGATGCCCTGCTGGTTGTTGAGGTCCTCCAGCGCCTTGAACAGCGCATCGCCCTGCAGCGCGTCGGCGTAGGCCGCGCCGCCGGCTTTGGCCAGTTCCGCGTCTTCGCCCTCGACGGCCTTGATGATCTCGTCCAGCGCCTCGGCGTCGCCCGCGCCCGCCAGGATGCCGAGCAGCGACAGACGCGCGAATCCAACGTGCTTGCCCTCCTTCACGTCGTGAGCGTCGATGCCGCTGCGCGCAATGCTCACCTGCAGCGCTGAATCGCAGCGGCGCAACGCCGCCATGTATACACGTCGCACCGTGGCATCGCTGTCAAACAGGCGCGCGTCAAACTTCTTCAGCGCCGCGTCGGGCAGTGTGGCGCAGCCGCTGAACATCTCTGACAGCTGATTCACCATGCGCTGTGAGGCACGCGCGGCCGTCAACTTGTCGAGCGCGACCGCCAGGTCCTCGGGCGTGGCACGCCCTGCCAGCACCGACGCCGCCAGTGCGTGGCGCGAGACGTTCAGATCGAACGTCGCGGCGAATGACTTGCGCGCGGCTTCGGCCAGCCGATCCGCGATATCGGGGCGCTGCACAAGCTCGAGCGCCGCCGTGAAGAAGCTGCTGTCCAAAGGCTGGAACTCGCCGGCCTGCCAGATCGCGGCCAGTTCTTCGTCGCTTACGTCGCCGGCGCCGGCGAACCAGCGTGCGGCAGCGGCGGAAAGCATGTCCTGGCGGCTCTTGAGCAGGCGGCCCACGCGGGCGCGAGCCGCTTCGCTGAGTACTGCGCCACGCGCAACCCAGACGGCAGCCAGCAATTCGATCGAGTCCGATGAGCTTTCAACCAGCGGGCTGACCAGCGCGCCACGCGGCGCGGGTTCAAGGCACTCCAGGTACTTGGCGCCAAGTTCCAGTACCGTCCAGTCGCGCGCCTTGAACAGCGCAACAGCGTCCTCGTGTTCACGTGCGCGCACACAGGCGGTGGTCGCTTCGTCAGCGCCGAGCGCAAGCGCGAGCCACATCAGGCGCGAGAGCTCCGGCCGTGCGGCGTACTGGCGTCGAATCCGGTCGGCGGCGGCCGTGTCGCTGGCGGCGCCGTCTGCCAGCAAAGCGGCGGCTCGAACGGACTGCTCGCCGTCCTTCAACAGGTCATCGAGCAGCTGCTCTCCGCAGCGACGGGTGATGCCGGTGCCGTCGCTGGCGCGCGTAAGATAGAGAACCGTGGCGCGCCCAAGGCGCAGTGGCCGCGGCACCAGCTGATTCTCGGCCGACAGGTTGCCGAGCGCCTGCTGCAGGAAGCGTGTTACAGCGTCGCGCAGGAACGGGATTTGGTCGGGGCTGCCCTGCACCTGGATGTTTACGGTGGGCTGGGCAAGTACGCGGGCCCAGCTTTCTCGCGCGTCCTCCGCCACCAGGAAGCGCACACCGGAAAGCGCCTGCAAGCGCGCCAGCGCGATCGCAGGGGGCGCCATCACGTTCAGCTGCTCATTCCAGCCGCGCCACTGGGGCTGCAGCTCGCGCTGGGTGAATTCGCGCAGCACCTTGGGATCATCCAGCTTGAACAGGTTCATCAGCGCCGCGCGACCGTGATCGCGCAGCTGCTCCGACTCCGCGGTGGCGCACTCCACGGCGTAGGCGAATTCTTCACCGATCGCGACCAGCGCGTTGCTGGCGCGCACGCGCACCTCCGGGTCGTCATCCTCGATCGCTTTGCGCAAGGCGCCGCGCGCCGGCTCGCCGATGCCCACCAGTTCGCGGCTGGCGCGCTCTCGGGTGGCCCAGTCCTCGCTGGCGAGGTCCTTGATCAGCGCGTCCACGCGTGCGGCTTCGTCCTGCGCGAAGGCAGGTGCCGCCAGGATCAAGACCAGTATCAGGACCGCCAGCCGCGGCATGTGATTACCTCGAGGCACAGGTTGCTGCCCGCATAGTAGGGAATCTCGCGTTCATGATCGACATCCCACAAGGCAAATGCGGCGCGGCTGCCCGGCTTGATCACACCCCATTCGTCCGTGCTGAGGCGCAGGGCGTGGGCCGCGTTCACCGTGAAGGCCGCCAGCGCCTCCTCGGGCGTGAAGCCGCAGTGCATCACCGCAAGGTTCATTACGAACGCCGGGTTCGCCACCGGAGAACTTCCCGGGTTGAAATCCGTCGCCAGGGCCACGCACAGGCCGCGCTCGATCAGCCCGCGACCGTCGGCCCACTGCTCCATCTTCAGCACATAGGTGCTGCCGGGCAGCAGCACGGCCGCGGTGCCGGCCTGGCGCATGGCCTCGGCGCCTTGCCCGGACAGGAACTCAAGGTGATCGGCCGAGTCGGCCTCAAACTCCGCGGCCACGGCCGCACCGCCCGTGTCGCTCAGCTGCTCGGCGTGGACGGTCAGGCGCAGGCCGTTGGCGATGGCGGCCTCGGCCACGGCGCGGGTCTCGGCCGGTGAAAACACGCCGCGTTCGCAGAACACGTCGGCGCGCTGGGCCAAGCCGCCTTTCGCCGCGGCAGGCAGGATTTCCTGTATCACGAGTTGCAGGTACTCAGCGCGTTTCTCGTCGCTGCCGCGAAACTCGAACGGCAGGCTGTGGGCGGCCAGGCAGCTGCGCACGGTGTGCATGTCGGCCTGCTCGCCGGCGTCCTTGATCGCCTGCAGCTGGCGCAACTCGTGCTCCAGGCTCAGGCCGTAGCCGGATTTGCCTTCCGCGGCGACCACGCCGTGACGGCGCAGACGCTGCAGGTTGCGGGTGGTCTGGGCCAGCAGCTCTGGATCCGTGGCGTGGCGCACGCCGGTAGTGCTGCTCAGGATGCCGCCGCCGGCCGCCGCGATCTGCTCGTAGCTGGCGCCGGCCAGGCGCATGGCGAACTCGTCGGCCCGGGCGCGCACGAAGGCCGGGTGGGTGTGGCAGTCCACCAGGCCGGGCGTCAGCACCAGGTTGCGGCCGTCAATGGTGGGCGCGGTGTCGAGCGCCGCGGGCAGTCGGTCGCGCGGACCGACGTAGCTGACGAAGCCGTCTTCCACGGCGACGCAGGGCGAATGCTCAAGCGTGTTGAGGTGGCGCATGTTCGCGCCGAGCAGGGGCCCGCCACCGTCGCAGGTGACAACGCGGCGCAGGTTTTCGATTACGCAGTTGTCGGCGTCGATGTGCATGGGGTGAATGATCGAAGCCCGGCGGCGAATCAGCAAGGGGCGCGGTACTCGAACAGCAAATTACCAATAACCAGTTTTCAATTACCAATTGGCCGGCAATCCAGCCGTGTACTGTCATTGTGAATTGGTAATTGGTTCGTTGGTAATTCGCTGTTCAACCTCCGGTCAGCTTCCCCCAGCTGCCATCGCGTCCGACACCGCCGCGGCGAACAACTCCACCGCCTTGTCCGCTTCTTCCCTGGTGATGGTCAGCGACGGGCAGAACCTGATGTTGTTCTCGCCGCAGCCGAGGATCAGCAGGCCGCGCTTGAAGGCGGTCTGTTCCACGGCGTTGCGCAGGGCCGGGTCTTTCTCTTTGCCCGCGCGCGACTTCACGAACTCCACGGCCAGCATCAGGCCCTTGCCGCGCACTTCGCCCGCGCGGTCGCAGCCCTTGGCCCATTCCTGCAGCCTGCCCTTCAGGTGCTCGCCCACCGTGGCCGCGTTGGCGACCAGGCCTTCGTCCAGCAGCTTGATGGTTTCCACGGCCGCGCTGCACGCGATGGGGTTGCCGCCGAAGGTGCTGGCGTGGGTGCCCGGGGGCCACTTCATGATTTCGGATTTAGCGATGACGGCGCCCAGGGGCATGCCGCTGGCAATGCCCTTGGCGCAGGCGATGATGTCGGCCTCGATGCCCCAATGGTCGTGGGCGAAGAACTTGCCGGTACGCCCCATGCCGGACTGGATTTCGTCCAGCACCAGCATGATGCCGTGTTTGGTGCACAGCTCGCGCAGACCGGGCAGCCAGTTGTCCGGCGGCACCACGTAGCCGCCCTCGCCCTGGATGGGCTCCACGAAAATCGCGGCCACTTCGTCGGGGTTCACCAGGCGCTTGAACACGGTGTCGCTCAGGTACTTCAGGCAATCGTCGGCAACCTTTTCAGGGGGGTCCAGGGGCGGCGCCGCGCGGTAAGGGTATGGGTAGTTGGCGTGCAGCACGTTGGGGATGTGCGGCGCGAAGCGCGTGCGGTGCACGGCCTTGCTGGCGGACAGGCTCATGGAACCGTAAGTCCGGCCGTGGAAGCTGCCGATGAAGCTGATCAGCCACGGGCGGCCGGTTTTCCAGCGCGCGAGCTTGATGCAGGCCTCAATCGCCTCCGTGCCGCTGTTGCAGAAGAACACCTTGCGGTCCGGCCCGCCCGGGGTGTGCTCGGCCAGCATTTTCGCGAGCTGGCTCTGCACCGGGTAGTAGAAGTCGGTGCCCGACATGTGCTGGAAGTTGGCGGCCGCGTCCTGGATCGCCTTCACGATGCGCGGGTGGCTATGGCCGGTGGCATTGACCGCGATGCCGGCCGTCATGTCCAGGAACACGTTGCCGTCCACGTCCTCGGCGGCGAGGCCCTGGCCGCGCACGATCACCATGGGGTAGCCGCGCGTGTAGCTGGGCGAGATGAACTTGTCGTCAGCCTCGATCACGGCCTTGGCCTTGGGACCGGGCAGGGGCATCTTGATGTCGGGTACTTTGCTGTACATGTTGTCTCCGGGCATTTAGCTGCGGCCGAAAGGGGTCAGGCACTTTTTCGGCAACTGCGCCGAAAACGAGCCAGACCCCGGGCCGGAATCATGCCAATACAGGAGGGCGCGCGCCATGCCAACCACGCTGTGGCAACGCAAAATCAAGGGTTGCGCACTGGAAGTGGTGCAGGGCGACATCACGACGGAGCCCGTGGACGCAATCGTGAACGCCGCCAACGAGCAGTTGCAGCATGGCGGCGGCGTGGCGGGCGCGATTCTGCGGGCGGGCGGCGTGATCATTCAAACCGAAAGCGACGCCTGGGTGGCAGCGCACGGGCGCGTGCCGACCGGCAGCGCGGCGATTACAGGCGCGGGCAAGCTGGCTGCCAGGCACGTGATTCACGCCGTGGGGCCGGTCTGGGGCACGGGCGACGAGGTGAAGAAGCTGGCTGCGGCCGTGCGCAGCGCCCTGGAGCTGGCCGAGCAGAAAAAGCTGGTCAGCATCAGCCTGCCGGCCATCAGCAGCGGGATTTACGGCTTCCCCAAAGAGCTGTGCGCGAAGACGTTCTTCGACACCATCGAAAACTGGCTGGATGAAAGGCCCAAGCGCAGCCTGGCCGAAATCCGCCTGTGCAACTTGGACCAGCCCACGGCTACCGTTTTCGAGCGCGAAGCCCGCCGCCGCTTCGGTTAGAGCCGGCCCACAAGGCCCATCGTTTGCACCATAGGTTGCTACACAAGTGCGGACGGCAGCCGGCGAAGCCGGCGTTTCTCTCGGTAAGCCCCCGGCGAAGCGCAGCGGAGCCGGGGGTTCGGGCAGTCGCGAAGCATGAGCCGCGAAGCGGCGGCTCCGGTGGGACGTCCCGTCGCGATGCAGCTTGCGGAATCAGAGTTCGATTCGGCCTCGCCAAGGGTGCAAGTCGGTCAACGCCAGGGCGCAAGGAACGCCACGAATCTCCCGTGATGCGGTACTCAATCGTTCGACCGATCCAAGGGCAAACGAACAACGATCAGGTCGTGGCGCTCCGTGGCGTCCTGGCGTTGAGTCGTTGTCGTTTGTAGGTCGCCCGCACAGGAAGTGAGGAAGAGCCGCCGCTGCGCGGCTCGGAACAGCCCGCCGAGAGATCCCCCGGCTTGTCGGCGCTTCGCTGCGCTCAGCGCCGCCGCCGGGGGCTATCCAGAGAGACGCCGGCTGCGCCGGCTAGACTACGGACTTGTGTAGAAACCTTTGGCTTACACGATGGGCTCTGGGGCGAATGCTAACCGAGGCGGTACTCGGAGTGCGGGCGCAGCTTCTTCAGCATGGCCTTCACCTGCGCGGGCTTCACGTTGCGGATGTCTCTCAGCTGCTGCTCGGGCGTCTGCTTGAAGCCGAGCACGTGCTGGAACACCAGGTCGCCGGCCCTTGCCCCCTGCGAATCCCAGGCCGACCTGCGGGCCTCGATCAGGCTTTCGCGCACGGCCGCGAACTCCTGCTCGCTGAACCCCTTCTGCAGCCGCTTGAACTCGCTGCGGATCAGCTTGATCGCCAGCTCGGCGCGGCCGGGGTCCACGGCCGCCTGGGCCACGATGCTGCCACGCGCGCGGTGGTACTGGCTGTGGACGGCGTAGGCCAGGCCGTGCTCTTCGCGTACTACTTTGAACAGGCGGCTCATGCCGTAGCCGCCCAGCAGGGCGTCGGCGTACAGCATGGGCGCGAAGCCCGGTTCGCCGTAAACGGCGCCGCCGGACCAGGTGAACAGCAGGTGGGTCTGCTCGGTCTCGGCCTTTTCGACGTCGCGGCGCACAGCCTTGCGGTTGGCCAGACGCAGCGCGCCGGGCAGGGCAACGCGGCGGCCGCGCGGCAGGGTTAACTTGCGCGACAGGGTTGCCAGTGCGTGTAAAGGAGTGACAGGGCCTGTAACGAAAGCGAGCACCTGCGCGTTACCGATCAGTGACCGTTGACGGGTCAACAGACCTTCCGGCGTGATGGCAGGCAGGTCTTCTATGCTGCCCAGTTCATGAATCGCGCCGGGCGTGCCGGCGTAAGTCCTTTGCGTAGCGCGCAATGCGGCCCAGGACGGCTTGTCGTCCTGCATCGCGCGCAGCTCGTTCTCGAGCTGGTAGCGCTCCTGCTCAACCTGATCGGCACGCAATGCGCTTCCATCAGGGCTGAGGGCAGGGCGCGTCAAGACTTCAACAAGAAGCGAAAGCGCTCCCTCAAGCTCTTTGGAACCCTTGGGCAGGTAACGCTCGGCCGGGAACTCGACCGTGGCGGTGACGGCCTGCACGTCGGCAAAGCGCGTGACACCCACGCCGAGCGTAGCGCCGTAAAGTTCTTCGCAGGCGCGGGCCAGCTCGCGGCGCGAGGGGTGGTCAGCGCTGGCGTTGCGAAGCACGCGGGCAAGCAGGGAATTTTCCGTGGCGACGCGTGGTTGTATGGGCTCGAGCAGGTAGACGCGCGCGCGGATGGTTTTGAAGCGCTCGCTCTCGTAGGCCAGCAGGCGCACGCCCGGTTGCGGGCGGTGCGATTGGAATTCGCGGTAACGGGTCAGCTTCATGGCCTGTATCGCTTGCAGGTACAATTGCGGCGGCGAAGTGTAGCAGACACGCGGCCGGAAGCAGTGGTTAATAGACGCGTGAAATCGGACGTCAGCAACCGGCAAGAACGGACACTAGCGATTGACGACATGATGATGCGAGCTTGATGAAGAACTAACCGGATTTCCCGAAACTTCTGCCGCAACGAGTCGTTTAAAGCGCAGCAGACCCCGAGGGGCCGGATTCAAGCCCCGACAGCGCGCAGGCAAAGTGCCCGCGCTGACCCCGGAAAGAACAGACGGCCTTGAGGAGGCCGAAAAAGGCGCGTGTACGCGCGCGAGGAGATGATTTGCCATGACAAAAATGATGACACGAACCATGGCGCGGGAAACGGTGCTGGATGCCTACTCCAACCGCGTCTACCTGGGCGACCGCGCCGTTGACCTGAACTCCGGCATGGTGTGCGTCGTGGTTGACCACTGCCCGGAACTGGGCCCGGAAAGCCTGTACGTGCAACTGGTTGAGAACGAAGGCCCGACCATGAGCTACTGGGTCAAGCCCAGCGCGCTGGTCAAGTTGCCGCGCCGCGCGGCCTGAACGGAGTGGGCAGACCCCCCGCCCACTCTGGAATAGGCCTAGCGGGCTGGTCGTTACATCTGGTGTTCGTGCGCCGGCTTCTGTCCCCCCGACCAGCCGGCGCGCGCAGAGACAGGCGGCAGGCCCCCCCAGCCGCCTGCTCTCTTTTAACAGGCGGCAGTTGTCAGACGGCAGGCGGCAGTCTACGGGTGCAGCACGATCCCGTCGGCAGCTTGGTCGCCCATCAGGCGCGTTACGGGCGGGACGCCCGCGTTGCTGCCACCTGCCGCCTGCCGCCTGACAACTCAAATCACTCGGATTGCTCGGTGGCTTTGTTGTCTTCGAGACCCGTGCTGCGCTTGACCCACACGTAGGCAAAGCTGACCGCCGCCATCAGCAGCACGAAGGCCAGCGTCCATAGCATGGCGCGCAGGCGCATCTTGAGCTCGGCCTGCAGGCGCTTTTCCAGCATCTGCTCAATCTCGACCAGCTTCTCGTCGATGCGCGCTTCCGTGAGGTCGAGCAGTTGCATGGCCTGGTCATGCACTTCCTTCAGCGTCTCCTGCCGGAACTGCTCCGCGCGGCGGGTGGCGTCATCCAGCAGTTCATCAGCCTTGTTGTCGACGTAGCTGTCAACCTTGCGCCGAACCTTGCTTTCGAACTTGTCGAGCAGGCTTTTCTTCGCAGCCCTGGTCTCGGGTGTCTTTACCTCGGGGGGCTTGGCGGCGGAGGGCACCAGGCCGTTGGCCATGGCGGCGGCCTCCGGGTCCGTCTTGCCGGCGGGCTGTGCGGGCGGTACCGGCTGCTTTTCCGCCTCGGCCACAGCGCCCCCCTTCTTGTTGACGAATAAGCGGTTCCAGAACGCCACTGCGCTGCTCCCCTCCGCGCGGGATTCTATAGCAAATTCACATTCAGGTCGCAGGGGTTTCAGGGAAAGGTGGCCGGGCATGCCCTTTGGTCACACCGGTGAAAAGTGATAGGCTGCGGCACGGACCTGACGGGATGTAACGATGGCCCACCAACAGATCGACGCGGCACTGGAAACCTTCTACGCGGGCGACACCGACGGCGCCGAGGCCGCGCTGAAAGCCATCGGCGGCGGCAAGCTCGAGCCGCCGGCCGGTCTGGAGCCCCTGACCGAGGCCGCGTTCTGGGAAGGCGTGGGCGGCATCGAGCTGGCGCGTGAGCAGGCCAAGCCCGCCGCGGAAGCCTTCCGCCGCATGATTGAGCTTGAAGAGAAAGGCAAAGCCGAGCCCAACGGTCACGCCACCAGCTACGCCAAGCTGGGCGAAGCGCTGGCCAAGGCCGACGAGATCGACTCGGCAATCGAGGCCTTCGACAAGGCCGTGAAGATGAAGGCCGACTGCGGCGCGCCCACACCGAGCCGGCTCAGCGTTGCCTACCAGTACGCCGACACCATGTTCCACAAGGGCCGCTTCAAGGAAGCCGGCGAGCAGTTCGACAACGCCATCGCGCTGGCCAAAGAGGCCGGCGCCGACGACGCCACCATGGCGACGCTGATCCTGTACCGCGCGGAAAGCATCAAGCACAAGATCGGCCCCATGCAGGCCAGCGTGCGCGTGCAGAAGGGCATGCAGGGCATGAGCCCGCCGCCGCAGATCGCTGTACTAGAGAAACAGCTCGAGGCCGAGTTCCAGCAAGCCGTCGAGCTCTACCGCCGCGCCAAGGAGCTGGCAGAGGGCGCAAAGATGCCGCAGGAGTTCCAGTTGCAGATCCAGCGCAGCATGTCAGAGGCCTACCACGACGCCGGGCGCTACGTGAAGGGCGTGATGCAGCGCAAGAAACTGGTCCAGATGGCCGAGCAGCAGAAAGTCAGCCCGCTGGAGCTCGGTTACATGTACCACGGCCTGGGCGAATCCCAGCGCGAGATGGGCCAGGTGCCCGACGCCGTCGAAAGCTATCGCAAGTCGTTGAGCCTGAAGCAGAAGGCCGGCGCGGACGCCGTCAGCATGGCAAAGACGTACTTCTCAATGGGCGAATGCCTTGCCGGCGGCAAGAAGTGGGACGCGGCGCTGGAGGCTATCGGCAAGGCGCGCGACCTCGAAGAGACCTCAGGCGCTGAGGACGACAACCACCGGGTGCGCCTCAAGAAGTACTGGAACACGCTGGGTCACGTGCTGCAGGCCGCGGGGAAAGCTGAAGAGGCCAAGCAGGCCATCGAGAAGGCGGAGAGCCTGTAAGCGCCGACGGCGCCTAGCGCGATCCTCAGCAGCCGCCGCCTTTGTTGAACACTAGCAGCAGCACGATGGCGAGCACCACAACGGCGCCGCTCAGGATTTCAGACCATTCAGGCATGCCGCTTTAACGCTCCGAGCGCCGGGATTATTGCCAGCAACAGTAAAAGCCACCAGCCGCCGCCACCACCGGCCGTGCAGCCGCCGCCGGAGTCGTCGGAGCTTCCGCTGCCGGGCGGCGCGGGAGGCGGCGGCGTGCCCACCATCACGGCCGAGGCTTCATTTGAGTAAGCGCTTTCGCCCGACGGGCCGATGGCGACCACGCGGTAGGTGTACTCAACGCCGTCCTGCACGTTGGGATCGAAGCTGGCGTAGCGGTTGGCGGACACGGTGGTCAGGGTCGTAAAACTGCCGGTGCCGACCTTGCGCTCGATCCGGAAGCTGTGCTCGATGGTCGAGTTGTCGGTCCAGCTGACCGCAATGTACTGGCCCGTGTACGGCACGGCGGTCACGCCAGAAGGCGCGGCCGGCAGTTCCGGCGTGCCGCCGCCGGTGCCGAGCGTGCCCGCCGCGGGCGGCGTCTGCAGGGCGGTGCCGCCGGCCTGGTCGGCGCCGATGTCGAAGGCGCCCGCGCGCGCGTTGCCGTCGTAGTCGTCGCTGAACGCCAGCGTGAAGCCTTGCCCCAAGCAAGGGCTGCCGGCCGCGAGGTGCCAGGCGGCGTCAAGGCCGGGCACGCCCTCGCTGCTGCCGCCGTCGGTGAACAGGTTGGCCTGCCACTGGGCCAGCGTCCAGGTGGCGGGCACACGCTCATCGACAAAGGTGGCCGCCCCCATCGCGTCGTGGTAGCGGTTGTTGCGCATCGTCAGTGTGCCGGTCAGACCCGTTGATGTAATCCGCACGATGGAAATGCCGCTGCCGGCCGTGACCGTCACAATGTTGTTGCTGAACTCAACATCTTCGCACATGCGCTCGACGCTGTTGTGGGAGGTGCTGGACATGCACAGCCCGCTGGTCAACGCACCCGCCACGTTCACCAGCGTGTTGTTCTGCACCTTGGGGCGCAGGGCTGCGCGGCACTCCACGCCCGGGCCTGTGCAGCCGCTGATGATGCAGTTGCGCGCGGTGGCGTCGATGCACTCGCGGTAGCCGGGGTTCTGGCCGATATCGATGTCGGCCGTGGCGCTGTAGCCACCAAGCAGGATGCCGCTGTCGCAGTCACGCAGCAGGCAGCGCTCGATCAGCGTGTTGAGCGAGCCGCCGCGCGCGCAGATGCCGACTGCCGCGATGTCATGCAGGTCGCAGTCGCGCACGGCAACGTCGTCGCTGTTGCGGATGTCGATTCCGTCGGCGTTCACTGGTTCGCGCAGGCCGGAATCAAAGACCTCGCATTGGCTGACGATCGCGTTGTCGGCGCCGGGTTTGAGCTGAAGGCAGTCGCTGCCGCTGGCCGACAGGCGACAACGCAGCAATGTGGCGGCCGAGGACTCGACACTCACCGCGTGCTCATAGCCGCCGGTGATGTCGAGGTTGCGCAGGGTGACGCCGGAGGCGCTGATCTTCACGGTGGCGAGGATCGCGGGGTTAGTGGTTGGCGTGGTGATCAACGCGCGTTCGTTGGCAAACGACTGGATGGTGATCCCCGAGATCGTGACGTTGACTTCTTCGGCGTAAGTGCCGGCTCGCAACTGCAGCGTGTCGCCGGGCTGCATGACGCTGAGGGCCTTGGCGATCGTCGCCCACGGCGACGACTCCGCGCCCGAGTGTCAGCAGTCCTTGCCGACCGGCACCGGGGCGACCCAGTATTCGGCGGCTCCCAGCGAGCCGCAAAGCAGCAGCGCCAGCAGCATGACGCGTGAGAGCATAACCTGTCCTCCGGGCCTATCTTGCCTGCCGTAACGCCTGCCACCAAAGGTATTTTGGCCGAACCTGGCGTCCTGTCGCGCGTTTGAGCGGGTACGTTGACCCCCTGCGATGCCCCGCTTATCGTATCTGCATGCCCGCGACTCTCGCCGCCAAGCTTGCCACGCAGCTTTCCCGCGCACTGATCGGCAAGCCCGAAGTCGTGCGGTTCCTGATTACCGGCCTGTTCGCGCGAGGCCACGTGCTGATCGAAGACCTGCCGGGCCTGGGCAAGACTACCCTGGCCCGCGCGCTGGCCCGCGCCGTGGGATGCGATTTCAAGCGCGTGCAGTTCACCCCTGACCTGCTGCCCACGGACATCCTGGGCACCAGCGTGTACCGCCAGCAGGACGGCACATTCGAATGGCGCGAAGGACCGATCTTCACCAACATCCTGCTCGCCGACGAAATCAACCGCGCCACCCCGCGCACGCAAAGCGCCCTGCTTGAGGCCATGAGCGAGCAGCAGATCAGCGCCGAGGGCGAAACCCGCAAGCTTTCGCGACCGTTCTTCGTGATAGCCACCCAGAACCCGATCGAGCACGCGGGCACCTACCCGCTGCCGGAATCGCAGCTCGACCGCTTCATGCTGAAGTTCGAAGTCGGGTACCCCAGCGCCGACGACGAACGCCGCATCCTGCTTGAACACGCCGCGGGAGATACGCTTCAGGGCGTTGAGCGTGTGCTGACGCGTGAGGAAGTACTGGTGGTGCAGGAGGCCGTGAAGAAAGTACGCGTTGAGCAGAGCATTGCCGACTACATCCTCGAGATCGTGAACGAGACGCGTGTTCACCCCAAGCTGGTGGCAGGCGCGAGCCCTCGAGGCTCGGTTGCGCTGTTCCGCGCGGCCCAGGCCTGGGCATTGATTGAAGGGCGCGATTTCGTGGTGCCCGACGACGTGAAGGCGCTGGCTGTGCCGGTGCTGTCGCATCGCGTGATCGAGCGCGCCAGCTTTGACCGCCGCGGCGGCAAGGCTGGCCAGGAGATCATCCGCAAGATTCTGAACAAGGTAGCCGTAAGCGCTTGAGTAAACGGCCGAAACACAACCGGCCCGCCTTTCGGCGGGCCGGTCTGATTTGAAGCGAACTGCCTATGCCCTGCTGCGGATCGTGCGAACGCCAAGGGCCAGGAAGCCCAGCAGCGTCAGCAGCAGCAGAACAGTGCTGGAGCCGGAGTCACCGGCCGCGCAGCCGGACTCGGCCTTACGTGCGCCAAGCGCGCTGGACACCACAACGGTGTAGGTCTTCTCGTTGGTGGCGCCGGTCTGGTCCGTGACCCGGATGATCACCTGGTAGTTGCCGCCGAAGCCGGTGGGAGTACCGCTGATCACGCCGCCCGGCGACATGCTGAGGCCCGGGGGCAGGTTGCCGTAGTAGACCGACCAGACGTAGGGTGTCGATCCCTGGATGGCCGCCATTGCCATCGGGCCGTACTGCACGTCGGGCGAGCCGGCGGGCAGGTCAGGCGTCGTGATCTGGACGGCATTGGGGTCCGTGCCCGTGCCGATGAAGCGCACGATGAACGGCGAGGTGTTGCCCGGGTCGTTGTGCGTGAACTCTACCTGGCAGTCCTTCATGCCGGCGAGCACCGGGTCGAACAGCACGTCAAACTGCGTGCTGGCGCCCGGAGCAACGTTGGCGGTGAAGTTTGCGAGGTTGAGGGTGAAGTCCGCGGAGTTCACGCCGCTGATCACCGGGGTACCCAGCACCAGGGTCTGCGTGCCGTTGTTCAGGATCGCAATGATGCCGGGGAAGGTATTGCCGGCGCTCACGTCCACGCTGCCCAGGTCACGAACCGTTGAGCCGATTGCGGTGTCGCCGCTGGCGAGAACCGGACCGATTGTCGTGCCTTCGCGCACCTCAAGCAGCGGAGCATTGCGGATGGCATCACCAGTCAGGTTCAGGATCGAAGGCGAGCCCACCTGACCGTCGTTGTGGGTGAACTGGATGACCGCGGGGTGGGTGCCGGTGGTGGTCGGGTCGAAAG
>JAJVIO010000040.1 GCA_022071975.1 Planctomycetota bacterium | reverse complement strand
CCCACGTGGACCGCCAGCTGGGCCTGTTCTTCGAGAAGCTCAAGGCCTTGGGCATCTTTGAGGACGCGCTGATTGCCCTGACGGCCGACCACGGCGAGGGCCTGGGCGAGCACAACGAGCTCTCCCACGGCTACTTCTGCTATGACTCAACGACTCGCGTGCCCCTGATCATGCGGGGATCGCCAATCAAGGCGGGCATCCGGCCCTCGGGCGTCGTGCGCAACTATGACCTGGCGCCCACCCTGGCCGACCTGCTCGGCATTGATGCTGCCCGCATTCGCGCCCAGGCCCATGGCCGGAGTCTTCGTCCGGTGCTGGAGGAACCCGGCCTCGACCTGGGCCTGAGCTGTTACATTGAAAGCCATTACGCCTTTCTCAACGCCAACTGGTCCAAGATCCGGGGGCTGCGCACGCGCCAGGGCCTGACCCTGCTCTCCGGTGACCTCGTGGAACATTACCGCGACGACCGCCAGCTGGCCAATGAGCCCGGGCACGAACAGGCGGCGCGGGACCGCGAAGAAATCGTGCGCCTGCTCAGTTCGCTCAAACCTCCGCGCAGTGGCAAAGCCAAGCCGGGGGCCGCCGCCCAATTGGGTTCGCCCTATCCCGGCGAATCGGCGACGGAGCAGGACTTTGAGCCTGAGAACATCCATGACACGCGCCGGCTTGACCCCCCGGCCCGCAATGCCGCCCTGCTCCTGCGCTACCAGCAGGCCGAACTTGCCTATGATGAAGAACGCTTTGAGACCTGCGCGGCCCTGCTGCGCGCGCTCATAGCAGACGCGCCGGGCCTGCTTATGGCCCGCAAGCTGCTGGCGGGCGTCAACCAGCAGCTCGTCAAGGTCGAGTGGAGGCAGCTGGGCCTTCAGCGCGCCGCACATCTCACGCGGGAAGCCGCCGAAAGCCTGCGGGCCGGCGCTGAGATCAGCGAGGCTTCCGGCAACGCCGAGAACGCGTCGCGCCTGCGCCTCAACGGCGCCCTGCTCGCGCTGTGGCTCAATGACGCCGGGCTGTTTGATACTCTGGCGGCGCGGCAGGCCGAGCCCGCGCTGCTGTGGCTGGGGCATCTTCTGCGCTACCGCCTTGCCGACGAAGGCACCCGTGCCGAGGCGGCCTCGAGGGCCGAGGCCTGGCTGGCCGGGGCTGATCTGGGCGGCTCGGTGCGTGCCGAGGCCGAAAAGAGCCTTTCGGTCATGAAGCAGGGCGGCCTGCTCAAATTGGCCCCCTGGGAATGAAGGCTCCATGCAGCTTGGCTACAACACCAACGGGTTTGCCTTCCACCGCCTCGAAGACGCCATCGAGATCATCGCGGAGCTGGGTTATCGTTGCGTAGCCCTGACGCTGGATGTCCACCACTTGGACCCCTTCAACTGCACGCCCGCCGACGTTCACGCCGTCGCCGCGCAGCTGGGCCGCCTCAACCTGGCATGCGTCATTGAAACGGGCGCGCGCTACATTCTTGATCCGCGCCGCAAGCACCGCCCGACGCTGATTGACGACGACCCCGCCGCGCGCGTCCATTTCCTGCATCGTGCCGCGGAAATGGCCCACGATCTCGGCGCCCCGTGCCTCTCCTACTGGTCGGGGGCCCGCCCCGAGGGTTTCGCGGGCAGCGACGATAAGCTTTTTGACCGCCTGGCGCGGCAGGTGGAGCATGTCGAGAACATGTGCCGCGCCCACGGCCTTCGCGCCGCCCTGGAGCCGGAGCCGGGCATGCTTGTGGCCACAATGGAAGATTACGAGCGGCTGTGCGGCCTGCTGGGGTTCCGGGCGGGCCTGACGCTGGATATCGGCCATTTGCGCTGTCTGGAAGCCAAACCAGCCCACGAGTACCTATCGCGCTACGCCGACGTGCTTTACAATCTGCAACTGGATGACATGAACCCCGGCCTTCACAAGCATCTGTTTTTCGGTGAGGGAAGTGTGGATTTCAGCGCGGTGTTCAGCACGCTGGCCCGGCTTGACTACCAAGGCCCGGCTTGCGTGGAACTTAGCGATGCCAGCCGCAACGCCGTTGAAACGGCGCGGCTGGCCATGGCGTTTCTCAAGCGGCATCTGGGTGAGCAACCGTGACGGCTTCGCACGACGACGACGACAAGACCATCACCGAGCTGGGGCGCGCGATTTTGAAGTACATGCACCAGCGCAGCGTCACCTTCGGTCAGCGAAACGCCAGCTACCGCAAGACGCGCATAGACATGCTGCGCCACCTCAGCGGCAGCGAGCGGGCCTCGGGCAACACGGGTCGTTTCAACTGGGGCTTTGAGGCCGTGTTCGCCCAGGAGCTGCACGTGCTGGAAGAGCTTGGCCTGATCACCGTGAAGTACGGCTCGGGCGCGATCATGGCCGGTCGCACGGTGGGCCGCAAACAGATCTATGGGCTCTTTCTGACGGACGACGGCCTCGACACCGCCAAGGTCATCATCGAGCGCGAGGGCCCCCTGCCTTCGGATGCATCGCGTACGAGCGAGAGCGCAAGCGACGATGAAGAGGGCGAGCCTCAGACGGAGAGCTCGACCATGATCGCCGAGCCCAAAGTCGACGTGAAGGAACAGCCGGTGCAGAATCCCACGCTGATTCCTCCGACGCGCAAGGACAAACCCCAGCAGTCCTGACCGTTGCCAGGCACATTCGCCGCGCGTCCTGCTGATTTGGCGCTACAATCGTCACCCCATGGCCGGCGAAGAAGAACAGTTCAAGCGCGTGGAAGAGCACACCCTGCTCGAGGTGGGCTCCGACAGCAAGGACATCAAGTCTTCGTCCCGGCCGCCGGCTCGTGTTGAAGGGCAAGCCGCATCCCAGAGTGTCGACATTCACTTCGGCGTCGTGCGCGCGACACACCTGCTGGGCGCGGGCGGCATGGGCAAGGTGTATCGCGGCCGCCACGAGGGCCTGGATATCGAAGTGGCCATCAAGGTCATGAGCGGCGATCTGGCCAAGGACACCACGGCGCGCCAGCGCTTCATGCGCGAGGCACGCACGGCCGCCAAGCTTGATCATCCCAACGTGGTGCGGGTGCTGACCGTCGATGAAAAGGACGGTGCCCCATACATTGTGATGGAGTTCGTTGATGGCTCGGACCTGGCGGCGCTGGTCAAGCAGGCCGGCCGCCTCGCCCCTGTTCCCACGTTGCAGGCTCTGGCCCAGGTGGCTGACGGTCTGGCGGCCGCGCACGAGCAGGGCATCATTCACCGCGACATCAAGCCCCACAACATTTTCGTGAGCCGGCAGGGCCGCGTCAAACTCGGTGACTTCGGCCTGGCCCGCGCCACCGAACAGACTACCGAGCTGACCATGCCCGGCTCGGCGATGGGCACGGCCAACTACATGAGCCCCGAGCAGGCCCAGGGTCAGGAACTGGGACCCAAGAGCGACGTCTATTCGCTGGGCATCACCGCCTATCACCTGCTTTCCGGGCAGACGCCCTATACCGGAACCACGCCCCTTTCCATCGCCGTCCAGCACGTCAACAATGACGTGCCCTTTGACCGCGCCCGCTTCGGGCACGTGCCCGACCCCGCTGTGTACCTGCTGATTGCCATGACCGCGCGCGACGCTGTCAAGCGGCCCTCTGCGGCCGAAGTCGCGGCCCAGTTGCGCAGCATCCTGCGCCAGGTGACGGGGCGCGACGAGGTGCGGCTGCCGAATCTCGACGTCCTGACTCAGCATGCAGGGGCCACCACCTTGCCCACGGCGGCCCCAGTCTCGACGCCTGCGCCGCAGCCCACCTTTGCGCCGGCGACCCCGCCCGTGCAGCCCGCACCCCAGTTTCAAACGCCCCGGGGACCACTGGCGCCGCCGGGCTTCACGCAGGGGCCTGTGCCGCGCTTTGTTCCGCCGCCTCCGCTGCCGGGCAGCAGTGCTGCTTCGGCGCCCACCCAGCCACTGCCCATGCATTGGCAGCAGCCCAAGAGCTCCTCCAACATGCTGCTCTGGGTTGCCATTGCCATCGTGGTACTGGTGATTCTGATGTTCGCGGGCTGCGGCATGATCATGGCTACGCAGGGTTGAACCGGCTCAATCGGTAGACGCCTGACTTCATTGAGATTACGCTACGCTTATCCTGAACATCGAGGATATCGATGCGATCTGTGCTGCTGACGCTGGCGCTCATGGCGCTGCCGCTGTCCGCAGCTGAGTTGCGCGATCCTTTCTTCGGATTCACAACGCGGATTCCAGAGTCCTTTCAGAAGTTCTCCCCGCTGCACCTCAGATACCCCAAGAGAATCGACCACTGCTATCTGTTGGGCGATCCAAAGGACGACCAGCCGGACGTCATGCTGGCCATCCACGGACTGGGAGGTACGTTGACACAGGAGCAGATGTCGTTGCGAGAAGTGGAGAGCTTTGCGTCCGGCTTCCGCTTCACCAAAGAAGAGGTGACCTGGAAGGACCTCGACTTGCCCCTGTATACCGGCCGGGGCGTGCTGAATCAGATCGATCTGGTCACAGTGGCCGTGCAGGTGCCCTTGCAGCGACAGGCTATTCAGATCACGGCGGCCGGCCCGGCCCATCGCTACTACGAGATTCTGGGTTACGCGCGGTTTGTGCTCGATCACCTTGAGGGCGAGACCAACTGGAAAACCGGGGCACAACGCCTGGCCGAGCTTGCACCCTCGCTTATAAGGCTGGCGATTACTCTGGTGATCGTCGGTGGGGTGATCATTCTGCTGGTGCGCAGGCAACGTCGCCGGCCCCCGCCTCCCATGCTCGTACCTGGGCCTGCCCTTTTGCCGCCCCGTCCTCCTACGAGCGAGTCCGACGCCCGGGAGCCATCGCCGCCTCCGCCGCCTGAAGAATTGATTCCGGTGTGCCCAACCTGCGGCTTGAGGGTGACCCCTGGTCGGCGCCGTTGCATGAACTGTGGCAGAGACCTGGCCACTCCATAGACCGGCACCCTCAGGCTTTGACCGCTGCTGCGTCATCACTCCAGGGAGTGCCGGCCTTGACCCTCACGGCCACGTAGAGCAGCGTCAATGCCGCGTTGCAGCCGGAGTTGATCCAGAGCAGGGCGGTGATGCCCGCGCCTGCCCAGGCCGCCAGAGCCAGAGCGGGCACCATCACCAGCAGCAGGACCCCGCCGTCGAGAATCACGGGCAGGCGCAACTGTCGCCGCGCGAACATGGTCTGGCTGATGACCACGTTGAGGGGCGTCAGGGCAAAGGAAAGCGCCGTGATGTGAACGAACAGGTCGCTCCAGTAAATGAGGTCCGGGGTGGGGTTGAACAGAGCTGCCACTTCGGCGCCGAAGACCAGGAGCAGTCCGGCCCCGGTCAGGCCGCAAAGGCTGGCGAGCACAGCCGCGGCCTTCTCCTCTTCCAGGGCCCGGTCAGGCTTGCCCGCGCCCAAGGAAGTGGCCACCAGGGTCTGCGCGGCCGTGCCCCAGCCAAAGGCCACCAGAGTCAGCAGCAGCTCGATCTTCATACCGACAAACACGCCTGAAACCACGGCTTCGTCGCCCTTGCCGGCAAACTGCAGCACGCGAATCAGCACGCCGCCCGCCAGGCCCCGGACGGCGACTTGCCCGTTCTTCCAAAAGCCAATCGCGATCAAATCCCAGAGCGCCTGGCCTCTGGGCAGCAGCCAGCTCAAGGCGCCGCGCAGGTAGCCCTGACCAATGGCCAGCGCCAGCGCCAGGCTCACACTCACCAGCCTCGCCAGCACCGCGCCCCAGGCGCTGCCGACCACGCCCAGGCGCGGCACCCCCAGGGCCTGCGCAAAGTCGCCCCAGGCCTGCGGCACCCAGGCCGGGTAGGGGCCGGGCCCGTAGATGAGCAGCATGCAGAACAGCAGGTTGAGGACGTTGGAAAGCAGGAACAGCCCCATGAAAGCTTTGACGCTTCCCACGGCCCGCTGGAGGGTGGTGAGATAGAGGAACAGCCCGCCCGTGAAACCGCCGCCCAGCAACACCTGCAGGTAGCTGGTGCAGTGCTCGAGCTGCCGGGGGTCGTCGCCCTGGCCGGCGCCCATCATCAGGGCCAGATCTTCGGCGAACACCACGCCGGGCAGACCCAGTACCACGCTCAGCAACAGCACAAATCCCGTGGCCTGAAGGGCGACACGGCGCAACCCGGCTTCGTCGCGGGCGCCAAAGCGGTTGGCCACCAGCACGCCCGCGCCCGCGATGGGCCCGTTGAACAAAATGGTCTGAAACGTGGTCACCGGGTCGCACAGGCCCGTTACGGCAATGCCGCGGGCCCCCTCAGTGCCGGGCAACTGGCCCACCAGCAGGGTGTCCACGAGATTGAACAGGGCATGGGCCGACAGGCCCAGCAGCAGCGGTAGCCCGAAGAAAAACACATGGCGCGGCAGGGGCCGCGCGAGATTCAGCATGCGCAGTGCGGCGAGCAGGCTCATAAACGGGGTGATTGTGCCAAGCGGGGGGCGGCGCGTCTTGACGCTTGAGGCCGTCACGCGTATATCTGGCACATGGAGCGCACGAGCCCCACGACTTCACAGCCTCGCCGGAAAGCGGCGGGGCTGTGCGCGTTTATAGCCTGATCGAGAGCACTGCCATGGATCCCAACGGAACGACCGCCGCCGACCTGTTCAAGGACGCCAGCCACGGCCTGACCTACAACGACTTCATCCTGATGCCGGACACCATTGACTTTGCGCCGGCTGAGGTGGACCTGACGACGAGGCTCACGCGCGACATCACCCTCAAGCGCCCCCTGGTTTCCAGCCCCATGGATACCGTGACCGAGCACCGCATGGCCATTGCGCTCGCGCTTTGCGGCGGCATCGGCATCATTCACTACAACTGCTCGGTGGCCGAGCAGGTCGATGAGGTGCGCAAGGTTCGCCGCTTTGAGAACGGCTTCATCCTCGACCCAGTCGTGCTCTCGCCCGACCACACCGTCGCCGACGTGGACCGCATCAAGCGCGAGCAGGGCTTCTCCGGCATTCCCATAACGGCCGACGGCAAGCCGCGCGGCAAGCTTGTTGGCATCGTGACCAACCGCGACATCGACTTCGAGCCCGACCGCTCGCGCAAGCTCAAGGAGGTCATGAGCAAGGACCTGGTCACGGCGCCCAAGGGCGTTTCGCTCAACGACGCCAACGACATCCTGCGCAAGACGAAGAAGGGCAAGCTGCCGGTCGTGGACAAGAACGGCCACCTGGTAGCCCTGACGTCACGCCGCGACCTGCTCAAGAACCGCGACTTCCCCGACGCTACCAAGGATGCCGGCAAGCAGCTTATGGTTGGCGCGGCCATTTCCACGCGTCCGGAAGACCGCGAGCGGATGGAAGCCCTCGTGGAGGCCGGCGCCGGCGTCTTTGTCATTGACAGCGCCCAGGGAGACTCCACGTTCCAGCACGAGACCATCCGCTACATCAAGAAGAAGCATCCCGGGGTTCAGGTCATCGGCGGCAATGTCGTGACTCCCAAGCAGGCCGAAAACCTGATCAAGTGCGGCGCCGACGGCCTGCGCATCGGCATGGGGCCGGGCAGCATCTGCACCACGCAGGAAGTCACTGCGGTAGGTCGCGCTCAGGGCACGGCCGTGTACTTCACAGCCCAGACGGCTAAGAAACACGGCGTGCCGGTGATCGCCGACGGGGGCATCTCGGTGACGGGTCAGATCGTCAAGGCCCTGGCACTGGGCGCTTCGGCCGTGATGTGCGGCTCGCTGTTCGCGGGCACGGAGGAGAGCCCCGGCGAATACTTCTACCGCGACGGCGTGCGGCTCAAGGCCTACCGCGGCATGGCCTCGCTGGAGGCCATGAAGGCGGGCGGCGGCAAGCGTTACTTCACAGAGAACTCCGACCACGTCAAGGTGGCCCAGGGTGTCTCGGGCTATGTCGTGGACCGCGGCACGATGTTCAGCCTGGTAGCCTACCTGAGCCAGGGCATCCGGCTGGGCCTGCAGGACCTGGGCATCCGCAGCATCAGGAACCTGCATGAGCGGCTCTACTCCGGCGAGCTGCGCTTTGAGCTGCGCAGTCCCTCGGCGCAGCGCGAAGGCGGCGTCCATGATCTGCACAGCTACACCGAGCCCGACGTCGCCGGCCAAAAGCGCAAGTAGGCGACTTGCGGCCCGCGCATTGCGGAGTGCAGCCGGCCAAGTCAGGGTGCCGACATGGACCTGAATACGTTCATCACGCTGTTGGGCGTCGCGGGCGGCCTTGGGGGCTTCACCTTCGGCCTTTACACCTACTACCGCGCGCAGCGCCTGCGTTCGGCGGAGTTTGCCGCCAACGAGGTTTCACGCTGGCTCGATACTCGCGAAACGCGGCAGGTCATCTCCATGCTGGAGTGGCTCGAACGCGATGTCGCCCTTGAGACGGCCGAAGGCAGCGGCCATTTCGAGAATCTCATGGTGCATAACGACGAACTCGGCTTGGCGCTGGCACCGCACCACGAGAAATCCTTCAGCGCCAAAGAGACCGCCATTCGCGGCGTCTTTGACCGATTTCTGTTCGGGCTGCAGCGCATCGAACACTTCATCGCGTCCGGGGTGGTGCGCCAGCGCGACATTGAGCCCTTCCTGCGCTACTACATTGACCTCATCGGCAGGCGCCCCTCGGTGCGCATGCCTGAGACCTCGCAACGTGCGCTCTGGCTCTACATCGACTTCTACCAGATGACCGACGTGCAGAAGCTCTTCGCGCGCTTTGGCTACCGCATCAAGCCCTGAGGGCTTGATGCCACGCTTCAAGGGCGCGGGGCCATCCCGAGTGTTCTTCGTACCAACGCCGGCCCTCCAGGCCCCTTTCCCTGGCTGCTCCGGCCTGCAACGCCTTCACGAACTCCGCGCGGCGGCGGACCTCGAGCCAAAGCACGGGAATCCCGGATTTTGCCGGGCCCGCCGCGCATAGCGCGCAACCGTGGGCCAGCGCCGCCATAGCCGTGCCGCTCTTGTACAACTCGGGACCTGTGACCGCGGGCAGCACCAGCTGGCAGGCTGAAAGCGCCTTGGACACGTCCGCCGGCGAATCAAAGGCTTCGGCGGTCACGCGCTCGCGCGGCACACCCTCCAGCCACTCCATCTCGCGGGCGGAGATGCCGCGCTCGGCCCCTGCGCCGATCAGTCGCAGCGTGAAGTCAACCCGGGCGTCCAGCAGGGTCTCAATGACCGGGCGTCCCAGGCGCAAGGCGCGCACCCGTGTGGTTTCAAGCCCGAATATCCCCAGCGTCAGGGGCCCGGAGTGGGCACAGGGATGGAGGGGGTCAATGTTGCTTGGAATCGGAGCGAGGGTGACTTGGGGCCCCTGAGGCAGGCTCAGGGGGCTCACCCAGTCGGGCACGCCCGTCAGCACCGCTGAAGCCATGGCCGCCAGGCGCTGCGCCAGGGCCAGTTGCCGGCCCTTGCGCCAGTAAGCGCGCCTCCATGGAGGTCCGCTGTAGTACAGCTCGTGGAACATGACTGCAAGACGGGCGGCTCGGACCCCCTGGAGGCCTTCAGCCAGCCAGGCGGGGACGCCATTATCGGCATAGCCAAAGCAGGTGTACTGGACTAGCAGGGCGTCTGCGCCGGCCAGGCGCAGGCCGGCAGCCAGACTGTCGGCTTGGCGCCTGATGCTGATCACCGAGGCGCCTGGCCAGGCGTCGCCCGAGTCGGGACAGAGGAGTGTCCAGGTGTCAGGCGAGGGCCAGCGACGCGCAAGATTCAGCGTGTAGTCGTACACGCCGCAGCGCGTCGGCGGCAGGTGGGGCACGATTACGGCCAGTTTCACGGCTTTTGCGCCCTGCTGAAGAGATTCATGCCCAACTGGAACGTGCGGCAGCGAACGTGGATGAAGCCGGCCGCCGCCAGCAGGCCCTCCATCTCGCGGCGGCCGATGTACTGCTTGTGGTCGATGATCTGGTCCTTGCTCACGATACCGAGCTTGAACGACAGGAACTCAAGCACGGGCTTGGCGCGCGGCGTGGGGTTGGTCATCAGCAGCAATCCGCCGGGTTTGAGCACGCGAAAGGCCTGCGCCAGCATTTTCGCGGGGCTGTCGACGTGCTCGATGACCGCCAGGGAAATGACGCAATCCATCGAGCTGTCGTCCAGCGGTACGCCCTCGCAAAGATCGCCGGGGATCACGGTGACGTTGCCGAACTCGGCTTTGTCCGCTGTCAGGTCAATGCCGATGCCGCGGCTGATGTGCGCGCTCATGCGGCGAAGATTGGCGGCCTCGGGGCCGCTGCCGAAGTCCGCCACGACCGCGCCGTGGGGCACCTGCCTCGAGATCCGCCTCAGGCGCAGGTTGGCCAGTAGCGGTTCAAGCAGCGCGCCCTTGCGCCGCGGGGCAAGGGCCTTGGTGGGGGCGCTGCCGGCGCTGGGCGTATTCATCCGAAAATCCCGTAGCGCAGGATGCACCAGAGTGCGCGAAAGCCGTCCTTGACGCCGATCTTCTTGCCTTCAGCGTAGGTGCGCCCGGCATAGGAAATGCCGACTTCGTAGAAGCGCGGCTTGGGGCGCAGGCGCGCCAGCTTGATGGTGACTTCGGGTTCAAAGCCGAAGCGCTTTTCCTTCAGCTTGATGCGGTTGAGCAGGTCGCGCCGCACCAGCTTGTAGCAGACCTCCATGTCGGTGAGGTTCAGGTTGGTGAACACGTTGCACATGTTGGTGAGCTGGCGGTTGATGATGGAGTGCCAGAAGTAGAGCACGCGTCGCGAATCTCCGGACATGAATCGGCTGCCGAAGACCACGTCGGCGTTGCCGTCCAGCACGGGTTTGAGCAGGCGGGGAATGTCGGCCGGGTCGTATTCGAGGTCGGCATCCTGGACCAGCACGAAGTCGCCCGTCGCGGCGCTAAAGCCGGTGTGCAGGGCGCCGCCCTTGCCGGTGTTTTTCTCGTGCAGCAGGACCTTGACGTCGGGCAGCTTCCCGATGGCCACGAGCTTGTCTCGCGTGCCGTCCTTGCTGCAGTCATCCACGATCACGAGTTCGATGCTCACACCCGCCGGATAGGCCACCGAACGCACCCGCTCCACGATGCGCTCGATGTACTGCACCTCGTTGTATACGGGCATGACAATGCTGAGTTTCAGGCGCGTCTCGCTCATGATGTTGAACTGTCCAAGCTGGAGAGTTCATCGTAGATGTCGGCGTACATCCGCGCCACCCGCGGCGCGGCATACAAAGCTGCGTTCTCCAGGCCGCGCCTGACCAGGTCGGCCCGGAGCATGGAATCTTCAAGCAGCCGGCGAAACCCGGCCGCCATGGAGGCGACCTCGAAGGGGTTGACAAGCAGTGCGGCGCCGCCGGAAGCCTCGGGCATCGACGCCGCGTCGGACGTCAACACCGGCCGCCCCGTGGCCTGGGCCTCAATGATCGGCAGGCCAAAGCCCTCATAGGTCGATGCGAAGGCCAGCAGGTCGCAGTCGCGGTAGGCCTGTGCCATGTCGTGCGCAGTCAGGCTGGGCGAGTTGCGCCAGGGAAGATTCGAGGCGGCCAGCGCGGCCCGCAGGTCCGCATCCTGCTCTCCGACGATGTGCAGACGGCAACGCAGCCCGGCCAGCGCCTGGACCATGCGCACAAGGTTCTTGTTGGGCTTGGTGCCGACCATCAGGACTTCGGGCGTTTCGGGCCAGGGACGGTCCAGGGCCTTGGCGAATTCGGGAGAAACGCAGCAGGGTACCTGCCGCACGCTGGGCTCAACTTCAGGAACCAGTGACAGCAGTTCACGACGCGTGGCCTGCGAGATGACGGTGACGATGGCGGCGCGGGGCACGGCCCAGTCATAGAACATCTTCTTGATGAGCCAGCGGCGGAGGCCCGAGGTCTGGTGCAGGAAGACGCAGTCGTGGACGGTGAGCAGGGTTCGCGCTTTGGGGAGGTGATACGTCAGATAATGGACGTCCCCCGTGACGTGCCAGACGTCAGCGGATACGCGGGCGGCCGCGCGGGCGTTGCGCAGGCGAGGCCAGATGCCGCGGCTGAACCTGGGACAAACCCAGGTCTCACATTGATAGCGGGGCGGCAAAAAACGCCGCACGAGTTCGAACTGGCCTTCGATGCTGAAGTACCCGGGCAGCGGCCGCCGCATCAGATGGGCCACCCGCAACGGGCCGGATGTCGGCAAAGGGCTCACCGGCGCTTCTTCTGGAAGGCCTGCAGGGCGGCTTGTGCCGCCTCCGTGTACTGCTCGACGTAGCGCGCTTCACCCCAGAGTTGGTGGGCTTCGGCGTGCCAGACTGAGGTATCAAATCCGCCCTGCATGCGGGACATCCATTCCCGGGCGGCGGCCGTCATGGCCTGGATGTCCCCGTGCGGCACGACCGTGCCATAGCGCGGCAGGCACCACTCGCGGATGCCTCCGGAATCATAGGCAACGACGGGGCAGCCCTGCGCAATGGCCTCAGGTCCCACCATGCCCCAAGCCTCGAACCAGTGCGAGGGGACCAGCATGCACATGGCCCCGCTCATCAGACGGGCAACCTCGCCCGTGGATTTCCAGCCATGAAACGTGACTCGCTTCTCCACGCCAAGTGATGCCGCGTGCTGCTCAAGCAAAGGACGCTGTGGCCCCTCGCCGACAATATCCAGCGAACCCTTTGGAATGGCCGCCGCAACCGAAATGGCATCAATGCCGCCTTTGACGGCTACAAGGCGGCCGACGAAGATCAGGCGCCCGCGTTCGCGTGGCCTGGCGCTGTGAGGTTGTTCTTCCAGCGGTTCAGGAATCACTCTTCCGCAGGCAGGCGCGCCAACGAACCTCGAGAACTGATCTCGCGTCGCGTTGCTGTTGAACACCATGCAGCCAGCCCACTGCGACGCACGCCGGGCCAGGCCGGTCCTGAACAGCGTGCGGACGCGGCTCTTCCAGCCAAAGGGCGCCCCGTCGCCCAGCACCATGCAACCCTCACGTCTGTCGGTGTTCCAGCAGTTCAGTCCCGGCGTGTGTTCGCAAAGAGTGTCAGACCTGGGCAGGTAACGCGTGCCCGCCGGACAAGTCATCTCCGGGGCGTGAACCGTAACGACCGTCGCCATCGTCGCCGAGAGTCGTCGCAGCAGCGAGGTGGATACCGCGCGGTGAAAGTCAACCAGGTCTGCTCTCTCAGAAATTATCCGAGCGGCGCGTGCCATCTCGGACTTTCTGGCCCAGTGCGGCAGCAGGTCTCGTGACTCGGAAAATAGCCCTACCGGTAAGGCTTGCCGCTCCGTCACGTCACCCGGGGGCGATTCTGTCAGCACGGTCACTTCGTGCCCCCGCTTCGTCAGGGAACGCGCGGCAATGGCAACGACTCGCTCAACACCTCCGAGGCGGCTCAAGTCCGGGGTCACCAGCGCGACTCGAAGTCTAGCCGGCATGAAGCTTGGCTTTTGCTTCGCGGGCTTCGTGCGCGAGGGTGTATCGCCGGCGCAGGGGGGGCAGTGCAAATTCCGCCAGGCAGCCCAATGAAGCTCGACACAGCCGCCACGAGAAAAATTGAAAGCGCAATCCATGCCGCAGGGACCATAGGGCTTTGAGCGGGCGGCCACGGCGTCGCCAATAGGTGGCTGCGAACAGCGCGGTGCTCAATCCCAGGCGTGTGCGGACACGCGGGTCAATCCACCGCGCCTCGGGTTTGGAAAGCGTGTTGAGAGCGGCCGACAAGGCTCTGGGTGTGAACTCGTGTCCCAGCGACCCCGGCCGCCGCAGATAGTCGTATAAAACGGCATCAATGAAGATTCCGCGCCCCTTATGGGCTGCCACCCGCATCCAGAAGTCGATCTCTTCCGGCGCCCTCCGGTACAGCTCACTTTCATCGTAACCGCCTACCTTGCTCCACAGCGATACTCGAAAGGGTGAGCAGCCGCACCATGGCATCCACCCGTCGTCGCCGAATTCAGCGCCAGCGCTCAGGCGTCGCACCAATGCCGTCCCATCTTCCCAGCAGTGTTCCCGGGTATGTCCAAAGGCGAAGTCTCCCGATGGATGCTCGGCCAGCGCCTTGGCAATGAGTGCCAGGGCATCGGGCGGAAGCTGGTCGTCGGCATCCAGAGGCACGATGATGCCCGCCCTGGCGGCCCTGATCGCGGTGTTGCGAGTCGCCGCCAGGCCCCTGTTGGTGGAGTGCCTCACCACGCGAATGCGCTCTGCCGCCAGGGCCTCGGCTGCTTGAGGGCTTGTGCCATCCGTTGAGCCGTCATCGCAGATCACGATTTCCCAGTTTGAGAAAGTCTGTGCCTTGACGCTGTCCACGGCCTTGGCCAGGTATTTCCCGTCATTGAAGCTGGGAATCACGACCGATATCTCAGGCGTCAAGCAGCGTCCCCGGCACGCGTGAGATCATCGGCGATTCGTTCTGCGGCGTGGCCGTCGCCATAAGGGTTGGAGGTGTGTTGCAGCCGGTCGCGAAGTTTCTGGTCGTCCAGCACCGAAACAATGACCTCGTGCAGGCGCGCGCCGTCAAGTCCCACGACTCTGAGGAAACCCGCCGCCGCACCCTCGGGCCGCTCAGTCACTTCGCGTGTCACAAGCACAGGCAGGCCAAAACTTGGCGCCTCCTCCTGCAGGCCGCCGCTGTCGGTTACCACCAGCGCCGCACGACTGAGCAAGTGAACGGAATCCGCGTAGTCCAGCGGCTCAATGACGTGCAGCCGCGGATGGGCGTTCATGAACGGCAGGGCTTGCCTGCGAACCTCGGGGTTGGGGTGCAGCGGCATCACAACTTCAACGTCGGAACGCTCGGCGACCACCCGACGCAAGGCCTCCAGCGTCGATGCGATGGCGGTCTGCCCTTCCCGTCGATGTGCCGTGGCATAAATGATGCGCGTGCGCTCCCCCAGGCGCGGCAGCCCCGACGACGCAGGGGCCGGGCGCTTTGCGACCCAAAGCGCCGCGTCGACGCCCGTCTGGCCCGTCACGAGAATGCGTGATGCTTCGACTCCCTCGGCCAGAAGGTTGTCCCGTGCCCCGGGCGTCGGCGCATAGAGACGATCTGCAATTCGGTCCACCATGCGACGGTAGCCTTCCTCGGGCCAGGGCGCGTCCAGACGGCCGCTGCGCAGGCCGGCCTCAACGTGGGCACAAGGCAGCCGCAGGTGAAAGGCCGCCAGGGCCCCGGCCAACGCCGTGGCCGTGTCACCCTGAACCAGCACCCTGCGAGGACGTGCCTGGGCAATCCACTGCCCCAGACCTGCAATCAGCCGCGCCATCAAATCGGACAACGACTGGCCTTCGCGCATGGCATTGAGGTCCACGTCGAGGTCGAGATGAAATGGGGCCAGCGCGCCGGCCAGAAGGTCCCGATGTTGCCCGGTGCCGACCACCAAGCAGGGCAAGCCGCGCGACCGTAGCGCAACGACCACCGGCGCCAATTTGATGGCTTCGGGACGGGTGCCCAGGACGGCAGCGAATTCAGCGCCCATCGATGCCTCGCAGGCGGCGGGAAGCCCTCAGGAGCGGCATGGGCGTCAGGGCGCGCAAAGCGGCCCAGTAGCCGGCCGCCGACAGCGGAAAGCGCGAAACAAGCCAAAGCGCCGTCCACAGGCTTCTGGCACCATGGCCGGCGGACTTGAGCTGGCCCGCCATGGCCGTCATGTGCTGCAAGAGCGCCTGTCGCGATCCCTGAGCGGAGATGACCTTGGCCGCCGCGTGGCTGACCTCAAGGGCCCTCTGCCGCGTCAGGCTGTCGGGCTCGTCGCCATAGTCATACAGCACTCGATTGAGGTGCCGCAGGGGGCCGACCTTGGCCATGCGCACCCAATAGTCATAATCCTCTGCAAGTTCCCGTGAGGCGTCATAGGCTCCCACCCGGCGGGCCGCCGAAGCGCGATAGAGAAAGCAGGCGCCTATCACGTTTCTTTGCACCAGGTCGGAGGGAGGTCCCATAGTCCGGATCTCACCGGGGCTGCCATCGGCATGGATGACCTGATAGTCGGCAAACACCATGACGGCTTCAGGGTCAAGCTCAAGTTCACGCACCATGGCCCAGATGGCCCCCGGCCGATAGGCATTGTCGTCGCTGGTCCAGGTCCAGAGTTCCCCTAGCGCGGCTTCAAAGCCTGTGTTCAACGCGCGCGGCAGGCCGCCGTTTTCTCTGGTGATGACGCGAAGGCGCGCGTCATGCAGTTGCTGCTCAAGCCGGGCCAGTATCTCGCTGGTGTTGTCGGGGCTGCCGTCATTGACGACAATCAGCTCGAGGTTCGGATAATCCTGGGACAGTACGTTGCGAACCGCCCGTTCAATGAGGTGCGCCCGCCTGAATGTGGGCAGCACCACACTGACCAGCGGAACGCTAGCGGGCGCTTGAGGCATCAGGGCTTGGTCCACGCGGAAACCAGCAGATAGGCCCCAAACAGCGCGGCGCCGACTCGGCTGTTCTCACCGAAGGTGCGGAGCAGCGTGGCGGCGAGCGCACGGCGCCAACCGTCGAGGAACCGGGCCTGCCAGCGTACTCCGGCCAGTTTCTCGCTGCCGCCGGTCAATCCCAGCCTGGTCATGTAGGGCTTGAGTGTTGCTACGGGATACTCGTTTCCGTACTCCCAGCGTCCGCTGGCTTCAAGGCGTCGCTTACCCTGCAGGTAGAAGCGACCCCTGGCGCTGGGGACGATGACTACCAGTCTTCCCCCGGGCCGCAGGACACGGACCATCTCGGCCAATCCGCGCTCAAGATCGGGAGGTTCGAAGTGTTCCATCACGCCGCTGTTGAACACCACATCAAAGCTGGCCTGAGGAAAGGGCAGACGAAACAGGTCGCCTGCCACTCGCCAACGAAGAGAAGCCGCACC
>JAJVIO010000015.1 GCA_022071975.1 Planctomycetota bacterium | reverse complement strand
CCGTAGGTGATTTCAAAGGTGACCGGGCCGCCGGCTGTAACCGCGGCGGAAGGCGCGCCGATGTTGATCGTCGGCGGGGCGCCCAGCACGGTAGCTTCGGCGCTGGGGCCGGCTGCCGGTGCGCTGTTGCCGGCAAAGTCGGCGGCCGTGCCTGCAGCAATGCTGATGCCCAGGGTGCCGATTCCCACCAGGTTGCTGATCACGACGGTGCGCTCGTTGGGTACCGAGCTGATGATGGCGACAGTACCGGTCACTCCGCCGGTGCCGGTAAGCGTGATATCGCCGGCCGCCAGCGTGATGGTGTCGTAATCCGTGTACGTGACCACGAACTGCACCGGGCCGGTGTTGGTGCTGGCCGGTGACGGCGCGCCGATGCTGATGCCCGGGGGCGTCAGGTCGATGGTGTAGGCCTCACCGCTGTTGAAGGTGGCGGTCAAGGCATTGCCGAGCGCATCGGTGATTGCCGGGGTTGCGCTGCTGAGTTCCAGCTCGATGTCGCCCTCGCCCGTGCCGCGCGCGACCGTGACGGTGCGGGTGGTGCCGCTGCCGGAAACGCCGGTGAGGCCGGCGCCCGCCACGCTGCCGGTGGTGGCCAGGCTGAAGTTGCCGGCGACCACGCCGGTGGCGTCTTCATCGAAGGTGACCAGGAAGTCCAGGTTGGCCGCGTTGGTCGGGTTGGTGCCGACGCGGGTGATCGACTGGACCACGGGCCCGAGCCGGTCAATGGTGTAAATCTGGCCGGTGGTGAACAGCGCCGTCAGGTTGTTACCGGCGTCGTCGGTGATCGCGGGTGCAGTGCTGCCCAGGTTCAGACGCAGGGTGCCGTTGCCCGTGCCGGTGTTGACCGTTACGGTGCGGGTGGCGCCGGTGCCCGATATCGAGGTCACCGAAGCTCCGCTTACGCCGACTTCGGTGAAGGAGAAGTTGCCCGCAGCCACGCCGTTAACCGATTCGCTGAAGGTTACGGTGAAGTCTACTGACGCAGCATTGGTCGGGTTGGCGCTGGCGGTGTTGATGCTGAGCACTTGCGGCGGGCCCTTGTCGACGCCGTAGGTTTCACCTGTGGTGTAGCTGGTGTTCATCTGGTTGGTTGCGGCGTCCACAATCGAGGAAAGGCTGGCAGTCAGGCGCAGTTGTAGCGTGCCGCTGCCGGTGCCGGTGTTGACGGTGACGCTGCGGGTGTTTCCCGATCCGCTTACGCCCGTAACGGAGGCTCCGGAAACGCCGACCGCGAACAGCGTGAAGTTCCCGGTCGTTACGCCGGTGACCGTCTCGCTGAAAGTCACGGTGAAGCCGACCGAACTCAGGCCGGTTGGATTGGAATTGGCGCGCACGATGCTTGATACCACCGGGCGGGTCTTGTCGATCGTGACCACCGTGCCGCCCGTGTAGGGCAGGCCGGAAATGCCGATGGTTGCCCCCGTGGCGTTGTTCAGGTTCAGCCGGATCGTGCCGTCGCCGGTTCCTGTGTTCACGGTGATGAACCAGGTCGGGTAGACGGCCGTGCCGCCCAGGCCGGACACCACGTTGGTGATGCTCGCGCCTGTTACGTTACCGCCGAGCGTCAGGTTGAAGTTGCTGGCCGTAAGCCCGCCCACGGCCGGGCCGGCCGCGGCAAAATCCAGCTGGTACTGGATACTAGCTGCGTTGGTCGGGTTGGTGTTGCAGACCAGTGACTGCACCGAGGCGGTCTGATTGGTCACGGTAATCGTGCCTGTCTGGCTGGCGGTGTAGCCCTGCCCCACCAGCAGCACGCGGCACCAGTACATGTATTGGCCCACGGCCTGCCCGGCGGGGACGTTCCATGTGAAAGTCGGAGACGTCGCCCCGCTGACCGGGTTGCTGATGTTGGGCGCGATACCGCTGTACCACTGGTAAGTGAGCGTGCCGGTGGTCGGTGGTGTCGGGATGCTTGCCGCCACCTGCAACTGCGCGGTCATGCCGGGATTGGTCTGCGGGTTCTGGATCGGCTGCTGAGTGATCACGGGGTAGTAAACGTTGGCAATGGTGATCTGGATCGTCGAGTTGGTGGACGAGAAGCCATCGGTATAGGTCACCGGTATGGACTCCACGGAACCGATCGTGGCACCAACGTTGGCGGTGTATGAGAAGCCTTGGCCTGCGAAGATCCGGTTCTCGTTGAAGGTGCCGAGCGAACCGTACACCGTGAACGGGTTGGGAAAGCCTTGTCCCCACGGCTCATAGGTGAAACTCGCGAACCGGTACAACGACCCGTGCGACGTGCCCGGCACGCTGGCCAGGTTGATGTCCATGCGGGTTGTGCCCGCCGGAAGAATGGTGCTGATCGGGTTGATGTCGATCGTGCCGCCGGGCGCTACCTGGTAGGCAATCTGCGCCGGCAAGACGCCGGCGAACGCAAGCAGCAAAACGGTACCCAGCAGGAATCTCATCAAAGTCTCCAGGTCGAACAGTTCGAGAAAGCCCGCCCGGAGGCGGCGCAGAACACCGGTACTCAGGTGTCGGTGCGGTCGCAGGATAGTGATGTCTTTGCTTAACAAAACGGTTTTATCTGCAACTCTGGTCACCTTTTCCAGAACTTGATCGGCGCTGGTCTGTCAGCCCAATGCTTGAACCTGGCGCCGGCCGCAGGCCGGCGGAACACGTTCGCGGGACGCGAACGCCACGATCCGCTGCAATGTACCTGAAGAAGCGCTACGCTTTGCCGGCGCTGCCGAGCAGGGTCATCTTCTGTTTGATGACCTCTTTCACCGCGTCGCGGGCGGGGCCGAGGAACTTGCGTGGGTCGAACTCGCCGGGCTTCTCCGCGATCAGCTTGCGCAGCACGGCCGTCCACTTCAGGCGCAGGTCGGTGTCAATGTTCACCTTGTTGATGCCGTTCTGAATCGCGCGGGTGTAGCTCTCGGCGTCGAGGCCCTTGGCGCCCTCGATCTTGCCGCCGTACTGGTTGATCTGGGCGACGCTTTCGGCGTCCACGCTGCTGGCCCCGTGCAGCACCAGCGGTATGCCGAGCAGCTGCTTGATCGACTTGATGCGCTCGAAGTCGATGCGGTTCTCGCCCTTGAACTTGTAGGCGCCGTGGCTGGTGCCGACCGCGACGGCCAGCGCGTCGCAGCCGGACTCTTTCACGAAGCGCACGGCCTCTGCCGGGTCCGTCAGGCGCGCGTCGCGCTCATCGACCTTGATGTCGTCCTCGATGCCGCCCAGGCGCCCGAGCTCGGCCTCTACTGTGATGCCGCCGTGGCTGTGGGCGTAGTCGGCGGCTTGACGCGTCAAGGCGATGTTTTCTTCCAGCGGGTGGTGCGAGCCGTCGATCATCACGCTGGTGAAGCCGGCATCGACGCAGCGCTTGATGTCGTCCAGCTTCTCGCCGTGGTCGAGGTGCAGGGCCACGGGCACGCTGACCTGCTCCGCCATGGTGCGCGTGAGCGCGACCAGGTTCTTGATGCCGCCGTACTTGATCGCGCCCGTGGACAGCGCGACGATCACGGGCGACTTCATTTCCTCGGCAGCTTCCACGGCCGATTGCAGGAACTCCAGGTTGCTGAAGTTGAACTGGCCGATGGCGTAGCGTTCGCGGTTGGCCTTCTCGTACATCTTGCCGAGGATCTCGAGCGGCATGGCGGTCTCCCGTGGGACAAGTGGGACTTGTGAGACAGTTGGGACATGCAGGACGACCCACACGTCCCACAGGTCCCACGTGCCCTTCACTTACGACTTCATAATGCGTTCGCGGTAGTACTTCAACTCTTCGATGCTCTCCTGAATGTCGGCGAGCGCGGTGTGGTCTTTGTCTTCCTTGCCGTACTTGGGCACGGCCGGGTACCAGGCGCGGGCCAGCACTTTCAGGCTGCTTACATCCACCTGGCGGTAATGCAGCCAGGCTTCCAGCCTTGGCATGTACCTGTAGAGAAAGCGGCGGTCCTGGTGGATGCTGTTGCCCGCCAGCACGCCTTCACCCTCGGCGCAGTGCTGGCGCACCAGCGCGAGCGCCTGGGCCTGGGCCTCCTCCAGGCTGACCGTGGCCGCCTTCACCCGCTGCAGCAGGCCGTTCCTGGTGTGCATGTCGCGCACGTAGTCGTTCATCACGGCCAGCTGCGCGGGCTCGGTCCTGATCACCGCTTCGTACTGGCCCAGGGGCTGCAGGTCGGCGTTGGTGACGATCACCGCGATCTCGAGAATGCTGTCCACAACCGGGTCCAAGCCGGTCATCTCGAGATCGATCCAGACGAGTTTGAGGTCGTTGCTCATGGTGACACGGCCGTCCCGGCCGTGCGTCCGCCGGGCGTCACGCCCGGCGAACGCATCTGCCGCGGGTTGCAAGAATTCACTGCTCAGGTTCCGCAGGCGGGACGCCCGCGGGACTCACGGGCGGGACGCCCGTGTCACTACCCCTTCGGGCCGGCGTTGCGGACTGCTTCGCTTACGCCGTCTTCGAACTGCTTGAAGTTGTTGCGGAACAGCTCGGCCACCTGCTTCGCCTTGGCGTCGTAGGCCGCTTTATCCTTCCAGCTTTCGCGCGGGTCCATCACCTCGGCCGGCACGTCCGGGCAGCTTACCGCGTACTCGAAGCCGAACACCGGGTGCTTCTTGAACTCGGCCTTGTCCAGCTTGCCCTCAAGCGCCGCGTTCAGCATGGCGCGGGTGTGCTTGATCTTCATGCGCTGCCCCACGCCGTAGCCGCCGCCAGACCAGCCGGTGTTCAGCAGCCAGCAGCTGGCGCCGTGCTTCTGCATCTTCTCTGCCAGCAGCTTGGCGTACACGCCCGGGTGGCGCGGCATGAACGGCCCGCCGAAACAGGCGCTGAAGGTGGCGCTGGGCTCTTTCACCCCGCGTTCCGTGCCCGCAACCTTGGCCGTGTAGCCGCTGATGAAATGGTACTGGGCCTGCTCCGGCGTCAGGCGGCTGATCGGGGGCAGAACGCCGAAGGCGTCGCAGGTCAGGAACACCACGGTCTTGGGGTTGCCGCCGCGGCCGCTGGGTTCGTGGTTCGGGATGAACTCGATCGGGTAGCTGGCGCGGGTGTTCTCGGTCAGCGTGCCGTCGTCGAGGTTGATCTCGCGGCTGTGCTCATCGAACACCACGTTCTCGAGCACCGTGCCGAACATCTGGGTGGTCTTGTAGATTTCGGGCTCAGCTTCGGCCGACAAATTAATCACCTTGGCGTAGCAGCCGCCTTCGAAGTTGAACACGCCGGCCTCGCTCCAGCCGTGTTCGTCGTCGCCGATCAGCTTGCGCTTGGGGTCGGCGGAAAGTGTGGTCTTGCCCGTGCCGCTCAGGCCGAAGAACAGCGCGCTGTCGCCGTCCGGGCCGATGTTGCTGCTGCAGTGCATGGGCAGCACGCCCTTGGCCGGCAGCAGGTAGTTCATCACGCTGAACACGCTCTTCTTGATTTCGCCGGCGTACTTGGTGCCGCCGATCAGCACGATGCGCTTGCTGAAGTTCACCAGCACGAAGGCTTCGCTGTTCAGGCCGTCGTCGGCGCCCGCGGCTTCCAGGAACGGCGTGTGGATGATGGTGAAGCCGGGCTTGAAGTTCTCGAGCTCGGCCCGGTCCTCGATGCGCACGAACATGTTGCGCGCGAACAGGTTGTGCCAGGCGCATTCATTGACGATGCGCACCGGCAGGCGCAGCTCCGGGTCCGTGCCCGCGTAGCAATCCAGCACGAAGATTTCCGGCCGGTCGTTGTAGTAGGCGATTGCCTTGGCCAGCATCTTGTCGAACACGCCCGGCTCAAGGGGCTTGTTCACCTTGCCCCACCACACGCTGTCGGCGGTTTCGGCGTCTTTGACCGTGAACTTGTCGTTGGGCGAGCGGCCTGTGTACTTGCCGGTGTTGACGATCAGCGCGCCGTGGCGGCTGAGGTGGCCTTCGCCGCGCTTGACGGCCTCTTCAATCAGGCGGCCGGAGCTCAGGTTGTGGTGGATGGTGGACGGGTTCTTGATGCCGAGTGCTGAGAGGTCGGTCTTCATGCTGGGTCCTCATGTCAGCCACGCACGAGCGTTGGGGCAACGGCCACCGAGCCCGCGTGGACGCGAGTAGTGTAGCGAGCACTAAGCAGCCTACAACGAGGAAGACAAATCGCTCACAAGTCATTGAGCAGCCGTGAGTAGCGCTCAGCAGCGCCGTGCAGATCGAAGTTGTTTTCGGCAGCCTTCCGGGCGTTTTCCGCCAGCTTTGCCCGGCGTTCCGGGTCCGAAATCAGGGCGCGGATCGCCGCCGCCACGGCCGCCGGGTTGCCCGCATCCACCACCACGCCGCACTGCAACCCTTCCACCAGCCTTGCCAGTTCGCTGCCGGCAGGCGCCAGCGCCAGCACCGGCCGCCCGGCGGCGAGGATGCCCTGCAGCTTGCTGGGCATGGCCAGCTTGTCGGCCGCCGGCTCCAGTGCGACCACGGCCAGGTCGCAGGCGGCCAGGCTGTCGGGCAGCTCGCTGAGGGGGCGGTAGTCGAAGAACCGCACGTTGGGCAGGCCCTCGGCCAGCTTGCGGGTGGGCTCCAGCTTCGCGCCCCTACCTATATAGGTAAGCACCGCCTCGGGCAGCTCGCCCATGGCGCGCGTCAGGCCCTCCAGCGGGTGCAGCAGGCCGAGGTTGCCCGAGTACTGGATCACGAACGGCTCAAGCAGCCCGTGCTCGCGGGCAAAGGCGCTGTCGGCCTTGGCCAGCGGCATGATCGCGGCCGTGTCCACCCAGTTGGGGATGACCTCCACGGCCGCCTTGTGCTGCAGAGCCTGGGCGCGCTCGCGCATGCCCTCGGTCAGCGTCACCGCACGGCCGCGTGCCAGGCTGCGGCGCTGGATGAAGCGCAGCAAGCCGGCCAAAAGGCCGGGTTTCATGCGGCCGAGCGCGAGGCCCAGCTCCGGGTGCAGGTCGTGCAGCACGTAGACGTAGCGCCGGCCTCCCCATGACAGCCACCAGCCCACCAGCCCCAGTGTGGGCGGGCTGCTGGGCATCAATAGCACGCCGCCGGAAAACAGCGCGCGCCAGAAGGCCGTGGTGGTCAGCCACCAGGCGGCAAAGGCGCGGCCAAGCAGCGACTTGCCCGCGCGCGGCGCCCAGATGCGGCGGACCTCGACGGCGTCGGTTACCTCGCGCCCGGGGGCGGCGGCCGTGACGCCTTGATAGCGCGGGCGCCAGGTCAGCACGCGCACGGGGTGGCCAAGTTTCGCCAGCTCGCGGGCCAGCAACGCGAATACCTGGCCGTCGGCGGCGACGTCGGGCGGGTAATGGGGCAGCAGCATGGTGACGCGCCGAGGCATGCGAGTACCAAAGCATTTGGAACGGCGAAGAGCCACGGTGCGGCGCCAAATGGAAGGCGCGCCGGCGAACCGGCGCGCCCTTGGTGTCTGTCCGTGACCGCACTAGTCCTTGCGGTTCAGGCCCTGGTAGTCGAAGTGGCGGGGCGCCACGCCGGGTGCCGGGTTGTCCTGGCGGCGGAACTGAGCCTCGGCGTCGTTGAAGAACTTTTCCTTCTGGGGCGTTTTCATCTTGGCGGTGTCTTCCTTGGCATTGGCCAGGGTCTGTTCGCTCAGCTTCTTGTAGTCGTCGAAGTTGGCGTCCTTCAGGATCTTCGGGCGCAGGAAGATGTACAGGTTGGTGCGGCGCTCCACCGTGCGCTGGCTCTTGAACAGCTCGCCGATCAGGGGGATGTCGCCCAGCAGCGGGATCTTGTTGACCGTTTTGCTGCTGGTGCTGGATTTCAGGCCGCCCACCACCACGGTGCTGGAATCGGGCACGGTCACGAACGTGGTAATGCGCCGGCGCTGGCGTGGCGGCGACACGCCCGGCGTTGCGCTTTCACCGGTGAAGTTGGTGATGTCGAGGTCGAGCTCCAGGGTAATGTAGCCGTCCTGGCTGATCTGCGGCGTCACGTTCATGGTGATGCCGGCCTCGACGAACTCACCGGCTGAAGTCGTCGTGCCCTGGCCGGTGCCCAGGTTGTTCAACTGCACCAGCTGGATTTCCTGCTGGATCTCGATGGTGGCCTGCTCGTTGTCGTTGGTGATCAGCATCGGCTGCTGCAGCACGTTGGTGTCGGCCTGGGTTTTCAGGAAGCGCACCAGCAGCGGGATGTCAAAGGCCGTGCCCTTGTTCAGGGTCAGCAGGCCGCCCTGGCCGAAAATCGGGTTGCGGCCGGCGGGCACGCCGCCGCCGGTGCCGATGGGCACGCCGGAGCTGTCCACGATTTCGCTGAAGCCGAAGGATGTACCAAAGCTGGCGCGCGGCTCTGAGGACTGGTTGGCGAAGCCGTCCACGGTGGCCACTTCGACGCCGAACTGGAAGTCGTCGTCGTCGGTGACTTCCAGGATTGCGGCCTCGATCATCACCTGCGGGCGGCGCACATCCAGCTTGTCGATCACCTTCTGGATCTGCGCGTAGTCGCTGGGCGTGGCGATCACCAGCAGGCTGTTGGTGCCCTCGTCGGGCACGATCACCGGCGCGTTGGGGTCGTTGGTCCCGCCGATCACGCCCGGCTGGCCCGGCACGCCCGGCTGGGTGCTCGGCACGCCGGCGCCCAGGACGTCGTTCAGCACGGCCGCCAGGTCCGCTGCCTGTACGTTCTTGCACTGGTAGTACTGGATCTTGCCGGTGGCGCTGGCGCCGGGGATGGGGATGTCGAGCTTGGCGACCAGGTCGCGCACCAACTCGATGCCCGCATCGTAGCCGGTCACCATGATGGCATTGACGTAGGGCGCGACTTCCACGCGCACCAGGGTTTCGTCGTCGGGGCTGCCCGGGCGGCGCGGGATGGCCTGCAGCAGCTGCTGGCGCTGGGTGAGCAGGTTGTTCAGGCTGGTGACCAGCTCTTCGGCGTCGATGTTGTCGATGTTGATCACTTCCAGGCGCGGGCTGCGGGGCGGCTGGTCCATCAGCTGGATGATCTGCGCCAGGCGCCGGATGTTGTAGCTGTAGTCCGCGATGATCAGGCTGTTGATGCCGGCGATCGGGTTCACCACGCCGCCCTGGCGGGTGGTCAGGTTCTGCAGCGCGCCGCGCACGGCGTTGGCCTCGGCGTACTTCAGGTTCACCACCAGGGTGACGAAGTCGGCGGTGGTGTCGGTCCACTCGGCAAGGTTGTCGAGCAGCACCACGTTGTTGCTCTGGGTGATGGCCTCGGCGGCGGGGATGATCTCGTAGAACTTGACGGATTCCTTGGTGTCTTCGCCGAAGGGGGCGAGGATCAGGCGGTATTGCTTCAGGAAGGTCTGCAGCACGCTGAACATGGCCGTCGGGGGGACCGGCACGCCCTCGCGCGGGGCCACGATGGTGACCGTGCCCGCGAGCTTTTTGGGGTCGTACAGGAACTTGATCTTCTGGTACTCGGCCGTGAGCTGGATCATCTCGCTGAGCGGGATGTCTTCCATGACGCCGCGCAGAAGCAGCACAGGCTGCTCACCTTCGGGTGCGGGTGCGGGCTGGGCGTTGAGGGAGGCCGCGCCAAGGGCGAAAGCGACCACAAGCAGGAGGATTCTGCGCATACTGTTACTCCGTGGAGTGTTGCAGCGTGTTCGTCTAGCCGTAAAACGATGCCCGTGCCAACGGGTTGGGGAATTCCGGGTTTACCCCGACCGGTACGGAATGCCAAGGGCGGAACGTCGAGGTCACGGGTCCCGAGTCCCGTGTCCCGCGCCAATGGGACTCGGGACTCGGCACAGAGGACTCCCCATGATCGATCCGCACTTCATTACCACTGCGCTGGAACTTGAGGGTTACCGCATCGCCCGCCACTGCGGCGTGGTGCGCGGCATCGTGGTGCGCTCGCGCAGCGCGATCGGCAACTTCGCCGCAGGCATCCAGACTTTCTTCGGCGGCAACATCAGCCTCTACACCGAACTGTGCGAACAGGCACGCCAGGAGGCCTTCGACCTGATGCGCCAGCACGCCTACCAGGCCGGCGGCAACGCCATCATCGGCATGCGCTACGACGCCAACGACGTAGCCCCCGGCGTAACCGAAGTGCTGGCATACGGCACGGCCGTGGTGGTGCAGTTGAAGGAAACGCTCGGGGAACCAGAGCGCGGCCCGGAACCGGCAACCGGCGAGCCCCAGCCCGGCGAGTAGTGGCGCAGGCGCCTCAAGTGGGCCCGACAATCTTGTCGGGCCGGCTGAGCGCAGCGAAGCCGAATCTGTCGCGCCAGAAACGGCGCGACCGCCGACAGGATTGTCGGCGCCACCCAGACGGGCCACAACTACACCAACCCGGCAAACAGCGCCTGCAGCACCTTCACCAGCCTGGGCGCGTTGTCGTGCCCGGCCTTCAGCGTGTGCTCGTGGCTGTCCTGGCCGCCGCCCGCGCGGTTGGTGACCAGGCTCAGGCCGCAGACCCGCATGCCCAGCGCGCGGGCCACGATTGCCTCGGGCACGGTGCTCATGCCCACGGCGTCGGCGCCCAGGCGCCGCAGCATCTCGACCTCGGCTGGCGTCTCGAAGCTGGGGCCGAGCACGGCCGCGTAAATGCCATGCTTGACCTGTTCGCCGGTTTGGGCGCCGGCGTCGATCAGCTTGTCGCGCAGGTCGGTTTCGTAGGCGCCGCCCATGGCGGGAAAGGGTTTCGCGCCGGGCAGGCGCGTAAAGCCGGCCAGGGGGTTGATGCCCATCAGGTTGATGTGGTCCGTGATCGCCAGCAGGTCGCCGGGCTGCAGGTCGTCGCGGATGCCGCCCGCGGCATTGGTCAGTACCAGCGTGCCGCAACCCAGCGCGTGGGCCACCTGCACCTGGATCGCCAGGCTGCGCGGATGGTGGCCCTCGTAGGCGTGGTAGCGGCCCCGGAACACCAGCGCCGGCACGCCCCACAGCAGGCCTTCGGTCAGGCGGCACTCATGGCCGGCGGTGCCCGCGGGCTCGGGAAAGCCGGGGATGTTCTCGTAGCGGGTGGTGAGCGGGTCGTGCACCTCGCGCTCAATGGCGCCCCAGCCCGAGCCCAGGATCAGCGCCACGCGCGGGTGGTCGCCCCCGAAGCCGGTGTCGCGCAAGTCGGCAATCGCCGCGTCGAAATCAGCCATGGAGAAGGTCTAGCGGCGGACCCTGCCGGTGTCCACTTGCCTTGTGAGACATGTGTAATCACTAAAAGTGGTGATTCCGCGGCGGGCGAAGGCTAAACTGCAGTTCTCCTGAATCCAATGTTTGCGGGACTCCGCGCAGCGGGTCCCTGCGGCCGTATCGCCCAGTGGGGGGGCAAGCCATGAACGCGCTTTTCAAGTTGATGACATGCATTGTGCTGCTCTGCGCCGCCGAACTGTGCGCCCAGACCGTGTATCCGCTGGCGCAGCAGAGCCCGGCCTCGTGGCCCAACGTCACCTTTGCCTCGATTCGCGGATACCGCTTCCAGTGCAACGCGAACAACCTGACCGTCACGCAGCTTGGCTGCTGGTACCCTGACTCGAACACAACGGCCAAGACGCTCACGCTGTTCAACTTCAACACCCAGGCGCTGCTGGGACAGGTTACCATCACGCCGGGCACCGGCTGGTGCTGGGCAAGCCTGTCCACACCGGTCGCACTGACCAACGGCGAGCAGTATGTGGTGACCGGTTACTCGCCCACCGGCCACTACTACAACAATGGCGTGCCGGCCAGCTGGATGCCCACCGGCGACATCCAGTACCTCGATATGCGCTATCTGAACTCGCCCACCAGCCCCAATCAGTTTCCGTCGGGTGGCTTCCTCACCACTTCCCACCACGGCGTGGTGGACATCGGCTACACCAACAACACCAGCCAGGCGCCGAACATTACCTCAACGGCGCCGACGCAGGCGCTGGTGGGCTCGCCCTACAGCTACGCGCCGACAGCCACGGGCAACCCAACGCCGACCTTCAGCATCACGCCTGACCCGGCCACCCTGGGCAGCGGCTGGCTGACCTGGAACGGCACCACCCTCAGCGGCACGCCCGCGGCCGGCGACATCGGCAGCTACGGCCCCTTCACCCTGACCGCCACCAACGGCGTGTCCCCCGACGACAACGAGGTGTTCTCGATCAACGTCGCGACGCCCTTCGCCGAGATCGACATCGACGACCCCAACGCCGCGGCCGTCACCAGCGGCGCCAGCTACACCGTCTACGCCGGGCAGGCCGGGGTTGCCTCCACGGGCAACTTCCTGGTCACCAACAACGGCAACGTGGACCTGACCTTCACCAACACCCCGGTGGTCACCGAGAGCGCACTGGTCAACTGCACGCTCAACACCACCAACCCGGCCGGGCCGATCACCCCGGGCAACAGCAGCACGCTGGGCGTAAGCGTGACGCCCACGGCGGCGGGCAACTTCAGCTTCACCCTGACGATCGACAACAACGACAGCGACGAGGGCAGCTTCGTGATCAACTTCAGCGGCGTGGCCAAGGCCACGGCCGAGCCCGAGATCGCGGTGCTTGACGGCGCCTCTGCCAACGTGGCCGACGCCAGCACCATCAGCGAGACCAACACCGGCACCCTGCAGTACAGCCGCAACTTCACCATCCGCAACGAGGGCGGCGCGGCCCTGAACCTTACGGGCGCCACCCCGGTGGTGGTCAGCGGCGCGACCAACTGCAGCGTGGTGATCACCCAGCCGGCCAACACCCTGGCCGCGGCCTCGACCTGGACACCAACCACGGAAGCCTTCAGCCTGGCGATCACGCCGACGGCGGCGGGTGCCTTCAGCTTCACGGTCACCATCACCAACAATGACACGGACGAAGGCGGCTTCAGCTTCACCTACAGCGGCCACACCACCACGCCCACCCCGGGTATCGGCACCGGCGGCGGCGGCGGTGGAGGCGGCGGCGGTTGCACCGGCGGCACGCCGACTGCACCCTGGCTGCTGCTGGCACTGGCCGGCCTTGCCGGCGCGGCAGTCCTGCGCCGTCGCATGGCTTAGCAGGCTGGCATGTATAGACACCGGGGGCGCCAAAGCGGCGCCCCCGGTTGCTTTACGGGTGCAGGCTTAGCGCTTGCGGCTGCTCTGGCTAACCGTGGCTTCGTCGCCGTCGATGTGCAGGCGGCCTTGGATCAGGTCCAGCGTCAGGGTGTGGATCTCTCCTTTGCTGTCGCGCAGCACCAGCACGGGCAGGGTCAGGGTCAGCTCGACGCTCCAGCTTCCCTGGTGGTCGTTGTTGGTGTCGGCCGCGTGGCCGCCCCGCGCGTCAGGGTTGTCGAAGCTGCTGGCGCCGGTGTGCTGGTAGAAGTACTCGTAGCTGTGGTCGCTGCCGAGGTGCCAGTACTTGTTGGTCTCGCTGCTCCAGCTTGCGCCGCCGTAGCCGCCCCCGCCGCTCTTGTACTTGAAGACGTGCAGCTGCTTGCCCTTAAGGTCGGCCTCGTACTTCAGGCGATCCTTCTCGCCCTCCGGCTTGGCGAACTTGATGCTGTCGGCCACCTTTGCGCTGTAGGCTTTGCATTCGCTGTCAGTGCCTGCCTGGCCGATGGTGATCACCGCGACGCCCGTGGACTTGCCGATCAGCGCGTGGACGTAGCCTGTGACGGCCGCGCCGGTCATGGCCCGTGTCAGCCGGTCGCCCTTGCCGCCGATTTCGCCCTGGGGGCTGAGCTCGACGCCATTGCCCAGGGGCAGCGGCTGGCTGATCATGTCGCGCGCTTCGGCCTGCGTCACCCCGGTGCGCGCGATCAGCAGGGTCAGGAGCGCGCCGCCCTTTTCGCCCACCTGGATCGCCGCGGCGCCCGTGGCGAAGTACGCGATCGCGCCCTCGGGCACATTGAACGAGAAGCCGAGATTGCTGACCTTCACACGGCCGGAAGCCATCTCGGTGTCGGTCTTGAGTTCCTTGCCATCGAGGTTTTCGCCTTCGGGCTGCTTGCTGTCGCTGAAGCCGCGGCCGGCGCCGGCTGATTCGGCGGGTTTGGTGTCGGGTTTTTCCACGGGCTTGTCTGTCGGCTTGTCGCCTTCATCCTCGTCTTCGTCGTCGCCCCAGGGGCGGTCATCTTCATCGCCGCAGGCCCTGGCGGGCTTGTCGGCCTTGTCCTGGTTGCCGGCGTCCTTGTCGTCACGTTCCGACTTGCACCCTGAGCCCGACGACGAACCGGAGCTGGAGGAAGGCTTGTCGTCAGAGCAGCCAAACAGCAGTCCCAGGCCACACAGCAGCAAGGCCGCGAAACGGAACGAGTTCATGCAGACACCCCCAAAAGTAGAGCCCCAAGTCTAGCCACGGGCCGCGCAACAGCAACGGAACGCGGACGGCTTGCCCGACTAAGCCTTGGCGACGACGGGTCCCCTCTGCATCGGGCTTGAGACCGTCACTGTCCCTCCAACAAAATCGGAATCGGAAATCCAAAACCGTTTCGTTTCACGCTAACATGCCTGCGCGCCCCTCCGCGAAAGGATGACCATGACCGTTCGCGTCCCGCTGCTCGCGGCGCTTCTGCTGCTTGCGCCCGTGCTGTTCGCCAAGCCCAAGATCGAGGTACAGTGGCGCACCACCACCTATGAGTCCGGCAAGCTGCGCGAAAAGTACTCTGTGCAGGTTGACGACAAAGGCGCCGAAACGCGCTGGGGTGAATACACCGAGTTCTGGGAGAACGGAAAGAAAAAGGCCGCCGGTGAATACGAGGCCGGCAAGCGCAACAAGCGCTGGGAGTGGTTCCACGAAAACGGCGAGCCCAGCGAAACCGGCTTCTACCAGGCCGGCGTGCAATGGAACGAGTGGACCCAGTGGCACCCCACCGGCAAGAAGGCCAGCCAGGGTAAATACGCCGACGGCAAACAGCACGACAAGTGGACCTGGTGGTGGCCCAACAGCAAGAAAAAACGTGAGCTGGCCTACAACCTCGGTACTCCCGACGGCCGCGACGCCTCATGGCACGAGAACGGCCAACGCCAGTCCCAGGGTTCATGGAAGGTCGGCAAGCGCGAAGGCAAGTGGGAGTGGTGGCACGACAACGGCCAGTTGCAGCGCTCGGGGCGCTTTGACGCCGACGTAAAGACCGGCAAGTGGGAGAGCTGGCACGCAAACGGCAAGCAGTCCGACTACCACGACTACAAAGGGCCCGAGCGCACCGGCGCATGGCGCCAGTGGTTTGAAAACGGCAACCTGAAGGCCGAGGGCGAAGCCTTCGACGACCTGCGTCACGGCAACTGGGCCTTCTATCACGAGATCGGCGCGAAACAGTCCGCCGGCGCCTACGACCACGGCCAGCGCACCGGCACCTGGACCTTCTGGCACGAGAACACCGCCAAAAAGAGCGAGGGCCAGTACACCGCCGGCGTGCAGACCGGCACCTGGAGCTTCTGGCACGACAACGGCAAGAAGAACACCGAGGGCGCCATGGTTGACGGCCTGCGCTCCGGGCCCTGGGTGAGCTGGCACGAAAACGGCGAAAAGGCCCTGGAGTGCAGCTTCAACCGCAACGAGCTGCACGGCGACTGGGTGCGTTACTACCCCAACGGCAAAAAGGCCGCCGAGGGCAAGTACGAAGAGAACCTGCAGCACGGCCCCTGGGCGCTCTGGCACGACAACGGCGAAAAGGCCGCCCAGGGCGAGTACGTCCACGGCCGACAAGAAGGGGCCTGGAGCACCTGGCACCGCAACGGCTCACTGGAGAGCTACGGCGCGTACATCGCGGGCAAACGGGAGGGGCGCTGGGAGTACTGGTACGACGACGGCTCAAGGCGTCTGCAGGCCGCGTACAAGGCCCAGCAGCGCGAGGGTGACTGGACCTGGTACTACAAGGGCGGTCGAGAGCGGGCCAAGGGCAGCTTCAAGGGCAACTGGCTGGAAGGCTGGTACCGCGAGTACGACCAGACGGGGAAAGAGGTGTTCCAGAAGTTCTACAAGGAAGGCTACGAAGCCGACCCGCCCGAAGAGGTGGATCCGCCGGAAGAAGAGAAGTAGCCGCCCCGCGTCGTTCAATCCCAATGCATCACGTCGGGATTATTCGTGACACAAGCCATATCTCGAAAACGCGCCGATTAGACTGGAACGCCGAGTGTGACTTGGCATACTCCGCGTCAGTACACAGTTGCCGTATCGGAACGCAGAACGCTGGCACGTAGTGCCCGACGTAGGTTCGTCGGCCGTTTGCCGGGTTGCGTGGGGAGAGGGCAAAGGAGCGGATTTCGCATGAGAAACGGAGTTTTAGCGGTATTTGTCTTGTTGGTTTCGCTGGCAGCTTCGGCAGCTGGCGCGCAAAGTTGGGACGAAACCACCCAGGGCAGCGGCGACGCCGGTGAATTGCCGGGTACGGCGCAATCGGTGACAGGGACCGGCAGTCTGACGTCGGTAACGGGATCGCTGACATCAGTAACTGACCGCGATTTGTTCGTAATCCGGATTGCAAACGCCGCAGCATTTTCCGCGACCACCGTCGGGAGTGCGGGAACGAATGACACCGTCCTGTACTTGCTGGATGCTTCCGGCAGCGGCATCGCGCAGAACGACGACACCTCAGGCACGGAGTACCTCAGCACGCTGCCCGTGGGCAACCCGCTCTACAACGCGCTTCCGGCGGGCGACTACATCATCTGTGTTGTTCGCTATTACAACCACCCGCAGAGCTCACTCGGCGATATCTGGACCGCCGCACAATCGGCGACCACGACGATTAACGGGCCGGCAAATGCAAACCCGGTGACTGGTTGGCAGCAGCCTTACAGCTTTGGAACAAATGGCGCATACACGCTGACATTGACTGGTTGCGAGTTTGTGGCGCCCCCCTCCGGTCCTGAAATCAACCTGCGCACGCCGTCAAACGCCAATGCTCCAAGCGGTTCAACCGTGAACGTAGGTTCAGTGATCACCGGCACGCCAACCAACCTGACCTGGACCGTCCAGAACCTCGGTGCTGCCAACTTGGACGTCACCTCCATTACTGCTGCCGCATCAGGTGTTGGAAACTGCAGCGTCACCCCAAACCCGACGTTGGTTCCTGCATCACCCGTTGCTGCCACGTCTTCTGCCACCTTTGACACTCTTGTGACCGCAACCGCCAACGGCGCTTTCGAATTCACCATCACCGTCAACAACAACGATGCCGATGAAGGTACCTACACGGTCATTGTGCAGGGCGTCGGAGTCACGCCACAGACACTGCCCTACGTTGAGGACTTCGAAGGTGCTACCCCACTAGCCACCTGGAGCATCACAGGTCAGGCCGGCGCCTGGCATGTCACTACGAACCACCCGAACGGAGGGGCGGCCTGTCTCGGCTACTGCACGGGTGAAACCCAGCCCAGCGCAACTCCAGACGGAAACTACGACTTCGGCGGAGTCACAAACTCAGGTGCAGCACGCTCCCCGCTGATTTCGATACCCGCGACCGGTAGCTTTTCACTTTCTTTCGATCACTTTCAGAATACAGAGACAGGGACTTACGACCCACTCACGGCCGGTATCAGCCTGGACGGCACAACCTTCGACACCGTATTGCTTGGGCCTGCAGGATACAACAACACCTACACCACACTCAGCTTCGACGTCAGTTCTTATGCCGGCCAGCTAATCTATGTACTTTTTTTCTTCGACACGATTGACAACGTTGCCAACTCCACGGCCGGAGTGCGTATCGACAACCTTCAGCTGGTCGAAGCTCCGGAGATGGACGTACTACGTGGCGCTACGGCAGTGGCTGATGGCGGCACCGATACCGGCATCTCGATTACAGGAGCAGGCGCAAACCTCACTTACACCATCGAGAACAACGGCGGAAGCGACTTGAACCTCACCGGCACCCCGCTGGTAAGCGTTACTGCGGGCACCAACGTCACCACCGTGACGGTCACGACCGACCCCAACACCCCCGTGACTGGCGGCGGGAGCACGCAGTTCATCATCAACGTGATCCCGACCACCGCATCGGCGGGCGGCGATGCGTTCGACTTCACTGTCAGCATCGACAACAACGACGCCAACGAGAATCCGTACAACTTCACGGTCAGCGGCAACGCTTACACCAACCAGCCGCCGGTCGTGACCGTCGGCGCCGGCAACTGGGTGGACGCAGGCGGCGGCC
>JAJVIO010000066.1 GCA_022071975.1 Planctomycetota bacterium | reverse complement strand
GTCAGCATCGACAACAACGACGCCAACGAGAATCCGTACAACTTCACGGTCAGCGGCAACGCTTACACCAACCAGCCGCCGGTCGTGACCGTCGGCGCCGGCAACTGGGTGGACGCAGGCGGCGGCCTGTTCACCCTGACCCTCAACCCGGGCGCTGCCATCAACGACACCCTCACCGTCACCGACCCCACGCCCGACAACATGACCGTTGACGTGGTCACCGCCGCGGCCCTGACCGGCATCACCGGCCAGCCCGCCGACATCACCACCCCGACGGCCGGCCCGCTGAGCCTGACCTGGACCGGCACCGCCGACGGCAGCAACACCCCGGGCAACTACGACTGGACCATCGACATCAACGACGGCGTCAGCACAACCAACATCACCGCCCGCATCATCATCGTGGACGTAGCGCCGCAGCACACGCCTGCCACGGGCATCAGCGGCGACGGCTCGGTGGGTACGCCGTACCTCACCACCTACGCCGAGAACGACCCGGCCAGCCTGAGTGTCAACCTGGCCAACGTCAGCGACGCTAACACCGGCCAGAACCTCAACCTCTCCACTCCCATCCAGACCGGCGGCCCCACCGGCGGCAGCGGTTTCACCTTCAGCCTCGTGGGCGGTGTCTTGAGCGTCGCGCCCAGTGCTACATTGGTGGCTGCCGACGTCGGCACACAGGTGTTCAGTATGGACGTTGACGACGGCCCCAATACCGTCACCATCTACGTCAGCATCACCGTGCTCGGCAACTCGGGCGCGATCACCTTCACCAACACCAGCCCCCTGGCGGGCGGCACCGTGGGCGTGGTCTACACCACTGTCACCCTGACGGCGACTGGTGGCACCGGACCCTACACCTACAGCCTGGCCAACGGCACCAGCCTGCCGGCCGGCCTGAGCCTCAGCGCCACTGGTGACATCACCGGTACGCCGACCACCGCGGGCACTGTCAACTTCAGTGTGCGCGCCGTGGACAGCCTCAGTGACTCGGCGGTCGCCAGCTTCCAGATCACCATCAGCGCCCCGAGCAGCGGTTCGGGCGGTGGTGGCGGAGACGATGGCGGCTGCAGCACTGGCGGCGAAATGCCCTACAGCTGGATGCTGCTGCTGGGCCTGCTGAGCCTGGGCGCAGTGGCCATCCGCATGCGCAAGGCCTAGTCGCAAGCAACAACCGTAAACCCAAGGGGGAGGCGATCACGCCTCCCCCTTCATTTTCTGTGCTCTCGCTGATGCAAGTCGTGCTTTGCGTTTTGACTTGTGCGAGGTATGATTTTTTCACTCTATCTGCATCCGGGATTATTACAGGCCGCGCGTACGGCCTATCAAGCGTTGCCGTTGGGGCGGCACATAGTGGGGAGGAAACCATGATCGGCAAGTTCTTCGCGTGGCTCAGTGTAGTGGCGCTGTTCGGCACCGTGCTGGCGGCGCAGCAGGATATCGCGTTGCAGTATCCGGTGGGTACAGTCGTCGCGCACGGCAGCACAGTCAACCTGGGCGATCACCCGGACAAGGCACCCTACAACCTCACCATCCGCATCCTGAACATCGGTACTGGCACCAACCTGGTGCTTACCACAGGCGCCGCCAACCGCCCCTGTGACGGCTCCGCGGCTTCCAGTTGCAACTGGTTCATCACACAGCCGACCACGACCACTCTGGCACCCGCGGCCTCGGTTGACTTCACCATGGACATCACGCCCAATGCCGCCGGCAACTGGTCGGTGTGGCTGAATGTCTACAGCGACGACCCGGACACTCCGATCTACGCCGTCAAGTTCGAAGGTAGCGCCGGCAAGGAAGAAGAAGACGACGAATGCTCCACCCGCGAGGGCAGCGGCCTCAGCTTCCTGGCGCTGCTGGGTGCGGTCAGCGTGCTGGCGATTGGCTTCCGCCTGCGTTCGGCGCGCGCGTAGGAAACGACTGTTCCGCAAACGGGGAGGCTGCGGCCTCCCCGTTTCGTTTGGCCCGTTGCCGACCGGACCTTTGGCCCCATAATCAGGCGAGATGATCGACCACCCGTACATCAGTGACCCCGAGTACTCCACCACCGTGCTTTCCTGGTACGAAGGCGGGTTACACTTCTTCCGCGAGATCCCGGCCGGGGTTGACGGCATTCGACTGTTCAACGTGTTCCACCTGGCCTACGGCACCATCTTCGTGTTCTCCTGGGTGATGTGTTACCTGTGGTGGAAGCGCGGCAGCTTCCGGGTCAACAAACGGCAGGTGCTGGACAGCATCCTGGTGGCCGTGGCCGCCATCGTGATCGGCGGGCGCCTGGGCGAGGCGATCTTCTACCAGCCCGAGTACTACTTCTCACAGCCGATCCGCCTGCTGACCAACGCCAGCGGCTTCACCATCCACGGCATGATCCTGGGCACCATCATTGCCTTCTGGTTCTGGGCGCGCTTCATCAAACGGCCGTGGTTCCACCTGCTGGACCAGAGCGTGATCTTCGTGGCCTTCGGCACCATCCTCGGGCGCATCGCCAACTTCCTGGCGGCCGACCTGTGGGGCCGCGAATCAAGCCTGCCCTGGGCGATGCGATTCCCCATGCGCGGCCCACTGTTCAGCCGCGTGATGGCCAACCAGCAGGGTGAGACCTTCCGCGTGGTAACCACGCAGCTGGAGAACGGCAGCAGCGCTTATCACCTGGAGAAGTGGGTGCCGGACCAGGGCTACGAGATCCTGCACGACGGCACCCTGTACAGCTATGCCGTTGGCGCGCCTGATTCCGGCACCCTTGAGCTGGTGCGCATGGTGGTGACCACGCCGCGTCACCCCAGCCAGCTTTACCAGGCCATTACGGAAGGCGTTGTGCTGCTGCTGATCCTGGTGCTGGTGCGCCTCCGCGCGAAAACCGTGGGCCAGCTCTCAGCATGGTTCCTGGTCTGTTATGGCGGACTGCGCATGATCAGCGAATTCTTCCGGCAACCGGAACCCGGCCTGGGCTACCTGCTGGGCCTGACGCGCGGCCAGCTGCTCAGCCTGACGATGGTGATTGGCGGCCTGATCCTGTTCGCCTGGATCAAACGCAAGCCGATCCTGATCGAGAGCATCGCTACAAACGCGCCCGGATTTGAGAAGCCCGAGACGGCAGCGCCGGACGCCAAGGCCGGATAGACTTTTTACATTCAACGGCGGGCCGTCCTGATGGCGACACTGAAACCCAGATCCGTGCGGCTGCCGCTGCTGATCGCACTGCCCGTGCTTGTGATTCTGGGTCTCGCGGCCGTGTTTCTGTCGGGGCAGGAGCCTCCGCCACCACCTCATCCGCCGGCGCCGAACCTGCCCGAGCCCGACGACGGCCCCCCACCGCGGCCGGAAACAGACCCACTGCAGGCGGACCCGGATCCGCCGCCCCGCCCCATCAGCGGGGCGCCAGCCACCGCACAGGAGGCCGAGGAGATGGCGGACGAAGCCTGGGGCGCGCTGGAGAAACTCCGCGCGCGCCTTGAGCTCAAGTACAAGGGCGCTGAGTACAAGCTGGACCGTGGCTGGACCATCGAGTTGCTGATGCGCCGCCTGGATCGCCTGGACGGCAAGTACTTCAGGGGCACTGACTTCGCGCTTGAGTTTCCAGAAGGCGAAGAGCCAGTCGCCGTGGCCCGCTGCGTCACCCGCAGCGGCGCCAACCTGCCCGACGGAGAACTCAAGCTGACTGTCAATCTCCGCACCGGGATCACCGAAAAGTCCGGTCGCCTGCTGGCGCGAACGCCAGAGGGGCTGATCCTGCTGGGCGAGCGCGAGTACGCCAGGCTGGACGAACTGATTCGTGAAGCGCTCTTCAGTCACTGTGAGAGGCAGCAGGCCCAGACCGACGGCAGCCTCGCGCCGCTGGATGGGCTGTACGACGACTCGCCTGGGGAGCCCTTCAACGCCGCCAGTCTCAGCGCCAGTGCCGTGGTGAATCGTCCTCTTGCCGTCGAGTTCGCCTGCCGCAGTTTGAACGGCGAGCGCTTGGCTGAACCTGCTGTGGTCACACTGGATTATGCGGCCAAGTCGGTCGCGATCAGCAGTGTAAGCGCAAAAAGCTGGATGCCCCTTCCGGCTGACCGGGAAGCGTTCAAGAATCAATGCCGCTGGTACCTGCGCATCCTGGCCGGCACAGCACGCAATGCCCTTGATGCCGGAACACCCCGAGACCAGATTACACTGGAAGGTGATGAACGATTCGGCTGGGCAATTCGATATGCCGTGGTGCTGCCGTTTGACATCAAGCTGACGATCAGCGAGTCGGAGCCCTGGACGATCACGTTGGAAGTCGCAACGCAGTTCGGAAGGCCACTGCCATTCAAGCCGCTGAGATATGTCACAGAGGGCAAAGACGGCCGCGATGGCTGGGAAGACGGCGACTGATTTTTCACACCCGCCAGCCGGCAAAAAGCTCAAAATAGACGAACCGGAATCGCGCCATGCGCGTACTAGGTTCAGGAGCTGATGAGGGGCCTCATGTCTTCGAGTCGTCTTAGCGGACTCAACATCGTCCTGCTGGTGGTAACCGTGCTGTCCTTGCTGGTCGGCGCGTACGGCTTCATTGCCGGCGGCTTGGGTGACAGTAACCCACCGACCAATTCCGTGAGTATTCGAGGGCTGGACGCCGAACTGGATCCCACGCCGCGGGAGTCGTCCGCACCACTGGCAGCCAACCCCTCAGACGACAACACGGCGCGCGAGCCGAACAGCAGCGTCAGCACGAAGGTGACTCCGCAGCCGCAGGACACCACCACCGGGAAAGGCCCGGGATTCGAGCTGCCCGCCGAGGTGAAGTCTGACCCCTCGGACCGCGGCGACGCCGTGATTGCGGGCAGGGTAATCGCCCCGAACGGCGAGCCGGTCTCCGGCGCTACAGTCACCGCCCGCCGCAGCAACCTGGACCTGCTGCCGCCTGAGTTCAGCAGCGACGAGCTGGACCGATACCGCGAAGAAGTTTCCGCCTTCCTGGCCAGGGCCGCGCGGGAGACGCGCAGCGTGAACACCGACACCAAGGGAGAGTTCCGGTTCAGCGGCCTGGACGGCAGCCTGGCCTACGACCTCGCGGCCTACAGCGAAAGCCACGGCAGCGGCGAACTTGGCCGCGTCGCCTCCGGCGACCGGGTCACCATCCTGCTCTCCGCCGAGAGCATGCTGCAGGGGCGGGTCGAGACCGCCGACGGCAAGCCGGTCACCAGCTTTCGGGTACGGGCCTGGCGCCCCAATCGCCAGTGGGAAGCAATCAGCCGCAACGTGGACAACGCCGAGGGCAAGTTCAGCCTGCCCGCCAAGGCCGGACTGATGCAGGTCGAGATCACCGCCACCGGTTTCACGCAGGAGAAGCCGCAGGACATCGAGGTGGGCTCAGAAGGCGCGGTAATCGTGCTGCAGCAGGCGGCCATACTGAGCGGCGTAGTCACGGACAAAGAGGGCACACCTCTGGCCAATGCGGAAGTTCGCGTAGGCGGCGGCGAAGACCGCAATCGCCGAGGCTGGAACCAGGAAGGAAACGGCGGCCCCTCGGCACGCACGGACAGCAAGGGACGCTATCGCTTCGACACCCTCACCCCGAAGGAAACCCGCTTCACGGCTTCGCTCGGTGAGATGTCCGAAACCCGCACCATCACCCTGGTGCAGGGCGAAAACACGCTCGACTTCCAGATGGACGTAGGCGCCATCGTCCGCCTGCGCCTGTCCGATCCATCCGGAAAGCCGGTTGAAGTGGACTCGGTCTGGTTCCAGCAGAAGGGCGGACGCAACTGGCCACGGCCGGAGCGCATGCCTTCCAGTGAACCCGGGCTGGCCGAGTACGCGGGCATCGCGCCGGGCGAGTACACCATGACCGTAACTGCAGCCGGCCTGCCCGCCATCAAGCAGGACATCACCATCGCGGCCGGCAGCAACGAGCTGAGCCTGAAGTTTGCGACAGGCGCGATGCTGAGCGGAACCATCACCAGCAGCAGCGGCGGCAAAGTCAGCAACGTGGGCGTGCGCCTGCGCAAGGAAGATGAAGACCGCTGGGGCGGCTGGGGAACGGGCCGGTATGCGCAGGTTGACGAAGACGGCACCTTCAAGCTGGGCCCCGCAGAGCCAGGTCAGTGGCGGCTGGAGGTTTACACCACCGGCAACTGGGCTGAGGTGTTTTCCGATACCGTCACGCTGAGCGAGGGCGAAAACATCCGTAACGTGGTGGTGGACGCGGGCGCCACGGTGATCGTCAAGCTGGTCGATGAGCAGGGTAACGCAATCGCCTGGGGCAACGTGCAGCTGAGCGGCGCCAGGAACTTCAACGCCAATTCCAACGGGGAAGGTGTCGCGACCGTCAGCTTCGTCGAGGTCGGCAGCTACAGCCTGGTTGCGACGTCGCGCGGGCTGGCCTCGCAGAGCCAGTTCATCTCCCTGCGCGCGGGCGACAACCAGTTCACCGTGCGCCTGCAGAAGCCCAACTGCTGCCGGTTGACACACATCTACCCGGATACGCAGGCATCAAAGCTCGGGCTGCAGGTTGGCGACCTGGTGATCGAGTACAACGGCGAGTCGATCACCAGCTGGGGCGGGCTGGGCCAGGCCATCCGCCGCACCAAGGCCACCGATGACGTGATCATGCTGGTGGAGCGCGGAGGCTCGATGTTGACTTTCAACCTCAAGGGCGGCACCGTCGGCATCGAAGGCACTGACGGCGTACGCTAGGACTTCCGTGAACGAATCCGCACCCCGTGAACCCGATTGGGACGCGAAGAAGTCGCACTATCAGCGCGACGACATCGTGGACGCCTACGACGACCGCCGCTTCAAAGGAGGGCTCGCCGGCCCCAAGTCCGAGCGCAAGTGGCAGATGATCCTGAAGGCCGTGCGGGGCCTGCAGGGCATCCACACCGTGCTGGACCTGCCCTGCGGCACCGGGCGCTTCACGTCGCGCATCCTCGATCACGGCTGGAAGCTGATCAACGGCGACATTTCCGGCCCCATGCTGGCCAGGGCCCGCGAGTATGGCGCAGGCAAACCGAACCTGCTGGGCAGCGCGCGCATGAACGCCGAGCACCTGCCATTCGCCGACGGCGCGCTGGACCTGGTGATCAGCATCCGCTTCCTGATGCACGTCCCCCACGACGTGCGCATCCGCATCTTCCGCGAGTACGGTCGCGTCAGCAAACGCTACGTGGTGCTGGACGTGCGCCACAAGTACTGCGTCAACCTGTGGTGGAAGAAGTTCCGCAAGGCGCTGGGCATGAGAGTGAAAGTGCCCGAGCACCGCTACAGCGTGGCTGAACTCGAACGCGACGTGAGCGAAGCCGGTCTGCGCATCGTGCGCAAGGTCTGGAACTGGCGCCCGTTCAGCGAGAAGCTGGTGCTGCTGTGCGAAAAAGCGTAGGTGCGCAGCGCTGGAACAGCTCTCAGCCCAGTTCGGTCACGAATTCTTTGCTGGGGCGCGAAAAGAAATAGCCCTGCAGGAAGTCGCAGCCCAGGCGCGTCAGGCAGTCACGCTCCGCGGATGTTTCAATGCCCTCCGCAACGACCTTGATGCCCAGCCCCTGGCACAGCTCGATCATCGCGGTGACGGTCTTGCGCTTGGCCAGGTTGCTGTCGATGTCGCGCACGAGCGACATGTCGAGCTTGACGATCTCGGGTGAAAGCTGCGCAAAGGTCGCAAGGCCGGAATAGCCGGCGCCAAGGTCGTCCACGGCGATGCGGAAACCCAAGTCCCGCAGGGCGCTGATCTTTGCCTCCAGTTCCTGCCCCGGCTCAAGCGCTTCACGTTCGGTCAGCTCAAGCACGACGCGTTCGGCGATTCGCGACAACGGGGCATCCGGGTCAAACAGATGGCTGTCTTCCAGATCCTGCGCCACCAGGTTCACGAAAAGCAGTGCGCCCGGGGGCGCTTGCCGGATCGCTTCTGAGGCCTTGCGCCTGATCAGCCGCCCGAGCTCCTTTGTCCGGTTCAGCTCCGACGCGGTGCGCAGCAGATCTACTGGCGATCGCAGCGTGGGCTCATCGTTGCGCACCAGCACTTCGTACGCGTAGGCCGATCTCTCACCCGCTCGGACGATGGGCTGGAACTCCACCCACAGCCGTTGAAGCGCCGTGTCGAAGCTGATTTCCAATCCCGCCGTATCACGCAGCCGCTTATGGTCCTTTCCGGTCAGGTTCAGGGCTTCACGCTTCAGGCGGGAGAGCCGGCCCATGCGAACGGCATACTGCACCATCTGCAGCAGTTCGTCCCGAGGCACAGGCTTGCTGACGAAGCGGAAGGCGCCGTAGCGAATCGCCTCGGTTGCCATTTCAAGGTCGGGAGCGCCCGTCATCAGGATCACCGGAACATCCATGTCGCGCTGGCGGATCTTCTTCAACAGGTCCAAGCCCTGGCCGTCGGGCAGGTGGATGTCCGACACCACCACATCGACGGGATGGTCCGTGAAATGGTCCAGCCCTCCCTGCACGCTCCCGGTGTCGGTGACCGAAAAACCGCCGCCTTCCAGCATGCGCCTGACCAGCTTGCGAACGCTTTCCTCGTCATCCACGACCAGCACGTGTCCCAGCGACTTGTCCACGCTGCCCGTGTCCTGCCGCGGAGCCAGCACGGCCGCAACCGCGCGCAGCAACTCCGCCGGCGAAAACGGCTTGGAAATCAACCTGGCCTTGGCCAAAGCCGTTTTCCGCTCCAGCAACGCTTCCGCTGGATACCCGGACATCAACACAACTCGCATGCCCGGGATCATGCGGGTCAGTTGCACAGCCAGTTCCGGGCCGGAGACACCAGGCATGACGACATCAGAGAGCAGCACTTCGATGGGACGGTCGGTCGCGATGGCAATCTCGCGCGCTTCTTGCGCATTGGAAGCCTCGAGCACCGTGAAACCTTCACGCCTGAGGATGCGCGAAGCGACGGCGCGTACCTGCGTCTCGTCTTCCACCAGCAGAACGGTACGACCACGGCCGTCCACGCTGACTTCGCCCGGCTGTTGAACAGTTCGCGTTGCCTGCGCATCCAGGCACGGGAAGTAGAGCTTGAAGGAGGTGCCGTCACCCGGCTCGGAGTACACCAGGATCACGCCGTTCGCCTGCTTCACGAGGCCGTGCACGATGGAAAGCCCCAGCCCGGTTCCCTTGCCCTCGGGCTTGGTCGTGAAGAAGGGCTCATAGAGCCGGGAAAGGGTCCCCGCGTCCATGCCGTGCCCTGTATCGGTCACGGTCAGGCAGTAGTACGGGCCCGGTTTCACGGCGTGGTGGTTCGCTGCATAAGTCTGGTCGAGTTCCGACACATCTGAGGTAACGGTAATCGTCCCCCCTGATGGCATGGCATCCCGCGCGTTAACCACAAGGTTCATCAGGATCTGCTCGAACTGGGTGGGGTCGATCTGGATGCAGGCCTGGTTCGAGTCCAGCTTCAGGTGGAGCTTCACGTCCTCGCCGATCACACGGCGCAGTACCTTTTCAGCTTCCGTAACCAGCTCGTCGGCAACCACCACGCGCGGCGTGGCCACCGACCTGCGGCTCATGGCCAGCAGCTGCCGGGTCAAGCCGGCGGCTCGGTTGGCCGCCTGGACGACGGCCTGCAGATCGGCAGCGGCCGTCGAGTCCTCGGGCAACTGGTCAAGGGCCATCTGCGTGAAACTGAGGATAACGGACAACTGGTTGTTGAAATCGTGCGCAACGCCGCCGGCCAAGCGCCCCACGGCCTCAAGTTTCTGCGCCACCACCAGTTGCCGCCCAACCTGGTCCAGCCGGCCTTCAACGAGTTTGACCGGCGAGATGTCGTAGATGGTTGCAACGCCGCCGACTATGGTTCCGGATTCGTCGCGTAGCGGGGCGGCGGAAACGGAGATAGGCACACCAGCGGGAACGGAGTGGTTGCGGATGAACATCTCTTCGTTGTCAACCACATCCCCCTTGAGGGCTCGAATCAACGGATACTCGTGCACGGCATACGGAGTGACTCGGTCTGGATGGAACACGCCGTATGTGTCGGCCCATTCTTCCGGTCCGACTTCCTTGGGGCCGATCCCCATAATCCGTTCGGCGGCCGCGTTGAAGACGCGAAAGTTGCCGGCCGCGTCTGTGATGATGACCGCAGCCCGCATCGCCTCAAGAACGGCACGGACCTGCTCCAGGGTGAACGTGTCGGGCTGCAAGGGAGTCATACGAGGCCGCCGTTCTCGATTGTGAAATTGAAGACAAGCGGACCAGTCTAATTCCGTTCGAGAAAGAATCAAAATGAATCACGATGTGATTCATCGGCGGGGATCGCGAGAAAGTGTGCAGCGGATAGCGTGCGGATCTATTCCACTTCCTCGGCGCGGACGAAGTTGTCGCGCTCGCCGCGGCCTGTCAGCGGATAGTCCTTGCGCAGCGGGAAGTGCTCGTAGTAGTCGGGCAGCAGCACGCGGCGCAGGTCCGGGTGGCCTTCGAACTCGATGCCGTACATGTCGTAGACCTCGCGCTCGATCCAGGCCGCGCCCTTGTAGACGCCGGCGGCGGTCGGAATGCGCGGGCTGCTTTCGGACAGGTCCGTCTCGAGGCGCACGCGCTTGCGGCGGTCCACGCTGTAGACGGTGTGAATCACGGTGAAGCGGCGCTCAGGATCGAAGTCCGCGCGGCGCATGTTGTCCACGGCCGTGATGTCCGTGATCATGTTGAACTTCAGCTCCGGGTCGGACTTCAGGATCTCCAGGGCGGCGATCACGTTGTCTCGGTCGGTCTTGATCACGGTCTGCTTGAATTGGACCGAGATGTCGCTGTAACGGCCTGCCAGCTTGTCGCGCAGCTGGTCCAGGTCGTTCTGGTTCTCTTCGAGCACACGGGTGCTGACCGGGTGCGAGTCATGGGTCGGCGGCAGCTTGGGCTCGGGCTTTTTTTCGTCGCTCATGGTTCTGTTTTCTTGAACTCCAGATCGGTCACGAGCAGCAAGTCGATTACATTCAGCGATTCGTCAGGCTGATGAACGTGGATCGTTCGCCCACCTGCCTGGATGTTTAGAAACTCCCGGTGTCTAACCGGTACCTTTCGGCCGCCGGCAAGAAAAATGTCGAACGGTCTGAAGGGCTGAGCATTGAACCACGTCAGTAACTCTTCCCTCGTCAAGTTGGCTCCCGGCCTAGCGCGAACTCCCGCCCGCGCCTTCAAGCATGACTACTTCCTTGACCTCGTCGATCTTCACCAGCTTCCAACCGCCATCTGCCAATGCGACATCCAGCGTCTTTCCGTCTGGAACGAAGGCGACGTACCAAGGCTGCAAGACTTCTACGACGGTGCCGTCCGACAACCGCAATCCGAAAGGACGGAATGGATCCGCGTAGTAAAACGAGCGAATCATGTCCGCATCCATCAGTTCGCCTCCACGGTCGGGCGGGTGAATTCACCGCGCTCGGCCTGGCCGTCGATGATCTTCTGAATCTTCAGCACGCCGTCGATCAGGCTTTCCGGGCGGGGCGGGCAACCCGGGATGTACACGTCCACCGGGATGAACTGGTCAACGCCCTGGATCTGCGGGTAGGTATTGAACACGCCGCCCGTGCTGGCGCAGGCGCCCATGCTGATCACCCACTTCGGCTCGCCCATCTGCTGGTAGATCTCAGACAGCACCGGCATCATCTTCAGCACCACGCGGCCGGAAACGATCAGCAGGTCCGATTGTCGGGGGCTGAAGCGGATCACCTCCGCGCCGAAGCGCGATAAATCGTAGCGCGAGTTGAGGGTGGCCATCATCTCGATCGCGCAGCAGGCCGTGCCGAACGGATACGGCCACAGGCTGTTCTTGCGCGCCCAGGCGATCACCTTGTTCACCTGGGTGGTGAAAAAGCCTTCGCCAGCCAGCGAGGGAATCATCTGCTCAAGGCCCATCGGATACCTTTCAGGCTGCCCGCTTTGCTTCCGCCCCGCTGATTTCCTTCTGGACGACTTCCTCCGGCGAATGGCCCAGCGGAACGTTCCAGTCCAGCACGCCCTTGCGCCAGGCGTACAACAGGCCGAAGCCCAGCACAGCAAGGAACACGGCCACCTCGGCCAGGTATTCCACGCCCTTGCCGCTTTCGACGTCGCCCAGGAATGTCATCGCGTAAGGCGCCAGCAGCACAGTTTCAATGTCGAACAGGACGAACAGCATGGACAGCACAAAGAACCGCACGTTGAACTCGGTGCGCGTCTCGCCGATCTGCGGCACGCCGCACTCGTAGGGTTCTTCTTTCACGAAGCCGCGCTTGCGCTTGCCGATCAGCATGGACGTGACCAGGCCGCCGCTGGCAACGGCAAAGATCAGCACGGCGTAAACAGCGAGGCTGAAGATATCTACGTTCACGTTCGATCTGCTCCAAAGCTGCTCAGTGGAACGGTTTACCGCGTAGCGTCACAAGAGGCAAGAGCGCGCGCAGGGTGTGTCGGATGTGGCAACAGGACGCTGCAGCAGGGCGCTGTTAAGCGCGGCAGGGGTGCCTGCTTTCGCAGACACCCCTAATCCAGCGTATATCTACGCAGGGGATGGGCTCGGATAGCCTAGCCCGTCGGTCTCGGCTAGCGATGCCCCCCACGCTTTCGGCTGTCTTCTTTACTCACAGATCACCTCCTTTCGTTCGGGTCCTGGCGTCACCTGGCGCTGAAAGCTGTGCGCCGGCGAGGCCGATCTGTTACCGCCCGCGTCCGGGCGACGTTGCCCGCCGTAACTGCTTGCGGACTCAGGGAGTGTACCCGCTGTCCTTGACACGTCAAGCAAGTTGCTGACATATTCTTTTCCACAGATGTGGGGCAAATGTTGAAGTGGCGGGGTTGTGACGTTGCCTACAGAACGACGTGCGTGCGCGCCTTGAACTTCAGTCGGATCGGCACTTCCGGAAAGTCGGAATCCTGCTGCAGCTGGTGCAGCAGGTATCGCCGCCAGTTCTCGGGGAACAGCTCCGGGTCGTTCACGAACACCACCACCTTGGGCGGGTAGGTCTCCACTTGCGTGGCGTAGTAGATGCGCCCCAGCTTGCTCTTGCGCGGCTGCGGGTGGTGGCGGTCGTAGGCCCCCATCACCACGCGGTTCAGCTCGCCGGTGCCCATACGACGGCCGGCCTGCGCGTGCAGGTCGCGTGCAACTTCCAGCAGCTCGAACACGTTCTCGCGGTTCTTCGCGGACAAGTACACGACCGGCGCAAAGTCGATCGCGTGCAGCTTGCGCCGCAAATAGTCCGTGAACGAGCCGGTGGTGTGGCCCTTCACCAGGTCCCACTTGTTCACCGCGATGATGACCGGCTTGGCCTCGCGCACCGCCAGCTCAACCAACTGCTGGTCGATCTTGGTGATGGGCTCGCGCGCATCCAGCATCAGCACCGCGACGCTCGCGCGACGCACCGCCCGGAAGCTGCGGCTCTGGCTGAAGAACTCGACGCTGTGCTGCAGCGTGCTGCGCTTGCGCACGCCCGCGGTGTCGATCGCCACGAAAGTTTTGCCGTCGTAGGTAAACCGCACGTCCACGCTGTCGCGCGTGGTGCCCTCAAGCTCGCTGGCGATCACGCGTTCGTCTTCAGCCAGTGCATTAACCAGCGTGGACTTGCCCACGTTGCGGCGCCCCACGATCGCCAGCAGCAATTCCGGCGGCTCCATGGTTTCGGCGTCGGTTTTCGGGGGCAGCAGCTTGCACACGGCGGCCGCCACCTGCTTCATCTTGCGGGCCCCCTTGGCCGAGCAGGTTACCGGGTCGCCAAGCCCAAACTCGTAGAAGTGGTCCGCCAGCTTGTCGTGAGCCGCGTCGTCCGCCTTGTTGGCAACCAGCACCACCTTGCGCCCGGCGCGCCGCAGCATCATGGCGGCCTCGCGGTCGAGGCCCGTGGGGCCGTCATGCACGTCCACCAGCAGGATCACCACGTCAGCTGACGCCACGGCGTTGTTGATCTGTTCGTGCACGTGCTCGTTGACGCGCTGCTCGTCCACCACGCCGATACCGGCTGTGTCGAACAGTTCCACCACGCGTAACATGCCTTCTTCCGTCCGGATCCTGACCGGTGTGCTGATGCGGTCGCGGGTGGTGCCGGGGCGCGGGTCTTCAATCGAGATGCGGCTGCCGGCCAGGCGATTGAACAGGCTGCTCTTGCCGACGTTGGGACGACCGACGATGGCCACCACGGGCAGGCGCAGGCCGCCGCGAGACTCAACCCCGAGTTCGGCCGCGGTCTTCTGGCGCTTGGTGTAAGGCTTGCCCTGTGGTGTTTCACGCAGGGGCGCGCCTTCTTCGGCGCGTGCTTCTTCGCGCTCCGGCTTGGCGCGGCGGGGCTTGCCGCCGCGTTTGCCCACAACCTTGGCGTTGGGCCTGCGCGCTTTGCGTTCATGCCGTTCGGAGTCGCGCTTGCGGGCCTTTTTGCTGCCCGCGCGGCGTTTGCGGTCGGCGGCGCCTCGTTTGAACTTCTTCGGCATGGCGATCCCAAGGAAACGGCAGGCCGGAACCGGCCTGCCGCGAAGAGTGTAGCCGCTGTATCAAGCCCCGCTAGTCCCGGCTACCGCCCAGGAAATAGAGCGCGTAGCGGAAAAGCATAACGAAGTCGTAAAGAAGGTTGATAGCTGCGCTGACGGCGTCGTTGTTGTAGTAGTTGTCACGCACGACACGAGAGGTGTCATACAGTGTGAAACCGATGAACACCAGTAAGCCCAGGCCCATCGCCACCTGCGTCAGCAGGTTTGGAAAGTCCCCAAACAACATCATCAGCGACAGACCAAGCACCACAAATATGCCCAATACAAGCATGCCACCCAAGCTTCGGAAATCCTTCCCCGTAGTCAGCACGTAAACTGTGAGGCCGAAGAAAGTCACCGTCGCTATGCCAAACGCCATGACAATCGACATGCCCATACCTGCCGCCACGTAGTACATCAGCGTTGGCGCTAGAGTGAATCCAGCCGCGCTTGCAAACACATACAGCAGCCCGGTCTTAAGCGGACTGCGGCTTTTTCGTGAGAATACGACGATCAGGTAAGTCGCGAAGAATGTAACCAAAGAGCCGATCCAAAGGCCTTTCACCGCACCCAAGTTTCCAGCGGCGACGAAATGCTCCACCGCCATCGTGCCGCCGAACGCAGCCATTGTTGCGGTCGCAAGCGCGCTGGCGAAATAGGCGTATACCTTCTTTGCAAACGCTGCCACGGCTGGGTCCGACAGGTCGCCTTCGTAAGCGCCCTCCGGGGCGTACGTGCCCTCGGCGTACCCCTGTACGCCGTATGGCTGGCCGTAGCCTTGCTGTTGCTGGGGGTAGGCGTTTTCTACCGGGCCGTACTTCTGGTAGCCCTGGTTGCGATTGTTGTTTGGGAACATGCTCTGCTCCTTGGACAGTCGGGCCATTCTACCTCAAACCGGTGGCGCGTCGAACCTGATCCATCACTTCCGTCGCGATTTCGCGCGCCTTCAGCGCACCCTTTCGCAACACATCCTGTACATAGTCCTCGTTGGCGCTCAACTCCTCGTAGCGCTTGCGGGCCTCGCCGAAGGTCGCCAGGAAGAACTCCAGCAGCTTCTTCTTGAAGTCGCCGTAGCCGACCCCTCCTTTAACATACAGCTGGCGGATTTCTTCCAGCTCGTCGGCCTTGGCGAACAGCTTCAGCAGCGCGAACACGTTGCAGGTGTCCGGATTTTTGGGGTCTTCCAGGGTCGTGCTGTCGGTTTTGATCGACATGATCCGCTTCTTCACTTCCTTCTCGGGCGCGAACAGCTCGATCGTGTTGTTGTAGCTCTTGGACATTTTCTGCCCGTCGATGCCGGGCACCACGGCCGTGTCTTCCAGGATGTGCGGATTCGGCAGCTTCAGCACGCCGCCTTCGCCAGTGGCGGGGTCGAAATGTTTGCAGTAGGTCTGGTTGAACTTGACGGCGATGTCGCGGGTGATTTCCAGGTGCTGCTTCTGGTCTTTGCCGACCGGCACCACGTCACTGTGGTAGACCAGGATGTCCGCCGCCATCAGCACCGGGTAGGCGAACAGGCCGTGGTCCGGACTGATGCCGCGGGCGGTCTTATCCTTGAAGCTGTGGGCGCGCTCCAAAAGGCCCATGGGCGTGACGGTACTGAGGATCCAGCTGAGTTCGGTGACTTCCGGGATGTCGCTCTGGCGGAACAGTGTGGCCTTTTCCGGGTCCAGGCCCAGCGACAGGAAATTGAGCGCTACGTCGTGGTTCAACTCGCGCAGTCGGTCCGCCTCACGGATCGTGGTCAGGGCGTGCAGGTCGGCGATGAAATACAAGCCGTGCCCCTTATGCTGCAGTTCCACGAATTGGCGGATCGCGCCGAAGTAGTTGCCGATGTGCAGCTTACCCGAAGGTTGTACACCGCTGAGGATTCGCATGGTTTCCGTTTCCGTTCCATCATCACCGCGCACAACTAAAACTCACGGCCGCCACAGATCAACCTGCTGACGCTGGAATACGCTCGAGGGTTTCAATCCACCTTGTCGTCATCAAGGGGCGCGATCGGCAGGCGGGCGCGGGTCTCGGCGGGCAGGCTGGTGAAGAACAGAGGCATGTAGCGGGCCGGGTACAGAATGCCCTGCCCGTTCTTGTAAAGGCGCCGCACGATGGGGATGTGCGCGACACCCAGCTTGCCCATGTACAGGATTTCGAAATCTTCGGGGCTGGTGTTCCAGAGTTCCTTCACCTGCTCGTAGCCGAAGAAGTAGATGTGGTCCTTGGTGTAGCCTCCGCCGCGGAATACGCGTTCGCAGATGGCGTAGGCTTCCGCCTTCGTGAACTTGTGCTGCTGCACCAGCACGTTGAAGATTTCGCCGAAGCTCAGCTCTTCCTTGTCCATCAGGTACACGGCCTTCACACGACCGGCGAGCAGGCGGCGGCGGCGGTTGGTCAGCACGCCTGCCAGTTCCTCGTTGAAGGTGGCCAGCCCCTCCTCGGTAGCGAGATAGCCCGATGCCGGCAGGTCCACGCGCGGGAAACCGTGGAAGAACAACGCCCGGAAGGGCTGCATTTCGCCGTTGCGGGTGCGCAGCACGTGTGTCTGCACCTCGTGCACGCCCAGGCTGGCGATGTCGTTAGCGCTGTACGTTGCGCCTTTGCGCAGCGCCACGGAAAGTTCGCCGGCCGCGGCGTCGGACGACAGGTACGTGCGCACCCGGATGCTGCAAAGGAAGCGCTGCTTGCGCACGATAGCGTCCAGTTTGGCCTTGGCCTCGCGGGCATCGAGCTGGTTGGGCTCCTCGGGCTCGGGCTCGAGTCTCAGCCAGTCTTCGGCTTTGGTCAGCGTCTTTTTGTCGGCGGTACCGAACAGAAGTCTTGACCTGTCAAGGAATTCCGGGGTGTTGCGGCTTTCCAGCATGCAGATGGTGTTGAACACCTCGTCGCGCTTGGCGCGGTATATGCGCCCGAGCTCCGAGTCCACGATCGGCAGGTTCAGCAGTTCGACCTTGGTGTGCTCGGGGTCGAACTGAAGCTCGCGGTAGCGGTAGCGCGGGTTGTTGCGAGGCGTCTTTTCGCGCGTGATGTAGGCGCGCGCGATCTCGCTGCTGTTGCTGGGGTTGATGTACTTCAGCACCCGCAGGTTCGCGCTCGCCATGGTGATGTGGCGGTCGGCCTCAAGCAGCAAAAAGAAGTCCTGGCTCTCGAAGGCCTCCTGGAAAATCTTCTCGGTGCGTCGGGCGTCGTTCACGACGCAAAGTATGCCCGGCCCTAAACGGTTTGCCAGACCCGCGCAACTCAGGCTTCTTCGGGGATTGGGGGGTTGCTAAACTAATCCACATGATTCCAAGCATCGAAAAATTGAGCACGGCTGAAAAACTCGCCCTTCTGGAGTTGCTCTGTGAAAGTCTGGCGGAAACTCCGCAAGACGTTTCGCTCTCGGAATCACAGCGCCGCTTGATACGCGACCGCCTGCAGGAGTATCGACGGAATCCCGCGCCCGGCAAGCCCATCGAGGAGGCGCTTGACGAAATCAGGGCAGGCCGCCAGTGAAACCGGTCCATCTTCAGGCCGCTGCCTTTCTCGACTTGGCAGAGGCGGACCATTGGTACGAATCGAAGTTTCCTGGCCTGGGTGATGACTTGTTGAATGAGTTCAGGGCGACCTCGGCAAGGATTGCCGAAAGACCAAGAAGTTACCCCGAAGTTGAGGAAGGCGCGCGGCGAGCCTTACTCCGCCGATTTCCATACATCATCATTTTCGTCGAAGAGGCTACCACTATCGAGGTGATCGCGGTAATCCACTCCCATCGCAATCCCGACGTCTGGAAGCGCAGACTTCGTCCGGGCTAGTCCAGATTGAAATCACGGCGGAATGCGGCCATGTCGCTGGCCGCGCGGCGA
>JAJVIO010000028.1 GCA_022071975.1 Planctomycetota bacterium | reverse complement strand
AACCTCGCGGGGCCTGCTTCATCGGGTCGGATTCCGCCGTGAGCATTCAGGTCCGGCGCGCGGCCAACCCGCGAGCGGCAACGGCCGCCGCAAGCAGAATCATCAGCAACAGCACCCGGCAGCCGCTGCCGGCCGCGCCGGCGCAACCGGCGCCGGAGTTTCCGCCGCTTCCGCCGGACGCGCTGCCTCCCGCGCCGTCCGTGGCTGAGCCGGACAGCTGCAGCGTGAACGGTGCGGCCACGCCGATTGCGTCATGGCTGAAGCTGACCTGCGCCGCGTGACTGCCCGTCACGGCCGGGGTGTACGCGAGGCTGAAGCTGGTGCTGGCGCCCGGTGCGACGCTCAGGTTCAGGCCGTTGGTGTCCAGGCTGAACTGCGCCGCATCTGCGCCGGCCAGGCTCGGCATGCCGAGTGTAAGCACGCCCGTGCCGACGTTCTGAATCGTTATGGTGCGGACTGCCGATGCGCTGCTCACCGGCACCGTGCCGAACAACAGCTGCGCGCCGGGGTTCTGCGCGCTGCCGCTTTCACTGACCACGATCGCGGCATAGGCCGTGCCGGTGCCAGCGACTTCGAATCGGAAGGGGCTGGGCTGGGCCGCGTCGTTGTGCGCGATTTCAACCTGCGCCGACTTGGCGCCCGGCGTACCCGGGTCGAACCGCACAGCAAAGCTGGAAGACGCGCCCGGGGCGATGGTCGTGTTCAGGCTGTTCAGATCCAGCACGAAGTCCTGCGCGTCCGCGCCCGCCAGGCTGACGGAGCTCACGACCAGGGCCACCCAGCCCTGGTTCTCGACTGTAATCGTGGTCGGGGTGCTCGCGCCCGCGGCCACGTCGCGCGCTCCGAAGTCGCGGTTGCCGCCCGCGGCCGCGTTATGCGCCAGCGGCGCGCCGCCGTCGCTGACCACCAGCACCGGGGCCTGGGCGTTCGCCACCTGCACGTTGAACACGAAAGTGCGCACGGCGTAGCCGTTATCGGCCACGACGTTGAAGCTGTGGGTGATACCGCCCGCGTCGAACACACCGCTGGTGGGGTACAGGCTGCAGGGTGAAGCTGCGCCTGTGGCGCTCCATTCGCCGGAATTGAAGCCTTGCGTGGTGACGGAAGAAATCGTGGTGGTGACATTCACCGGGTAGGACTGCGCGTCCGTTACCAGGACATGGGGCGCCAGGCCGGCAAGCGTGGCGCCATGGGCCACCTGCACGGTGTCGCCGTTGTTCAGCCAGTTCCCGCCGACCTGCACGAGGATGTCGGGTTTTTTCGCGCCGTTGTAGTACACCCAGCGGGGCGAGATGATGTCCAGGTCGCCGTCCTTGTCCATGTCCGCCACGTCGCATTTGGGGAACCAGGGCGAACCACCGAGGTAGTACCAGTTGTTGAAGTGGCCGGTCTGGTCGTTGATGCGCACGGTGCGATAGCCTCCTTCGTTGGCCATCATCACGTCAAGGAAACCGTCGCCGTCGAAGTCGGCCAGGCGGATCCCCCAGGTCTTTTCATCCTGGAAGCTCATCCATTCCACGGTGTAGGCGCGGTTGCCCTGGTTGAACACCACGTGGGTCAGGTCGTTCACGGTGGGCGTCGCGGTGCCCGGGTTGCCGTTGGTGCCGAGGATGACGTCGTTGTCGCCGTCATTGTCGAGGTCGCCGACGGCCAGGGACATCACCTGCATGGCGGGCCCGATGTCGCTGCAGTTCGAGACCAGGGCGGTGCCTGTCCAGACCTGCTGGCTGAAGTTGGCGTCTCCATCATTGTAGTAGACGCGGCTGGTCAGATTGGTGCCGAGCGAAAACTCGGCGGTGATGATGTCCAGCGTGCCGTCGTTGTCCATGTCTGCCAGCTCGATATCGAAGGTCAGGTCGGAAACATCGCCGCTGTAACCGGCGACCACCGCGACCGTTTTCGTCACGGGGAACGCGCCCGTGCCGTCGCCCAGGTGAATGGTGTTCGGCACACCGCTGGTGGTGCCGTTGCCGCACACGATGTCGAGGTGGCCATCGCCGTTCAGGTCGCCGACCGCCACGCAGTAAGTGGTGGAATCCGCGGCGCCAAAGTGCGAGGGGCTGTTGAAGTTGCCGTTGCCGTCGTTCAGCCACACGCTGTTCTGCTGGGCGTAGTTGACTTTGGCGATGTCCATGTCGCCGTCTTCGTCGAAATCGCCGGTGGCGAGGTCGTAGCAGTACTCAACCGCTCCGCCCAGGTTCACGCTGGCAGGCCAGGTGCCGCTGCCGCTGTTGAAGTACACGGCGCTCTGGCCGTTGTGTCGGCCCACGGCGATGTCGGTATGGCCGTCTCCGTTGAAGTCGGCGCAGGCGACGCTCCATTCATCGGCGCCCGCGAGGTTCTGGAACTGGTAGGTGTCGGTGTTGAACATGGGCGTGCGCTGCGGCGTGCAGGCCCGGAACTTCCATACCTGGCCGGCCAGGCTGCCGCCCGCGGCGGATTGCAGCTGGCCGGTGGCAACGGCCTCGATTTCTTCGCCGGGGAAGAAATCAGTGGCGGGATCGAACACCAGGTCGCTGCCGTTGGCCGAGGCGCTGCCCTGTAACCAGCCTCTCTGGCGGCTGTACAGGCGGAACTGCCCGCTGCCCGGCTGGGCCATGGGCGCTGAGCAATGGGCCACGGCGTCCGCGTCCAGCGTCGCGGCGTTCAGGTTGCGCGCCGGCGCCAGGCCGGTGATCACCGCCTGCGCGGCAAGGCCGGCCGGCATGCAGGCGATCAGGAACAGCAGGGTGAGTCGGTGGTTCCGCATTTCTATCCTCCGTTCAGGGCTCTGGAGGAACTGTATCAGGAACGGTCATATTTCATGTGCGTATGCTGTCCTGTTATGTATCTTATTTATGACATGCGGGCGCTCCCGCCCGCCGACGATACGGACACTCCATGGACGCACCCCAGCGATTGAAAGACCTTCACCAGCGCCTCGAGCTGGTCGCCGGCCGTTACAGCCAGTCCGAGATCGCGCGGCGCACCGGCAGCTCGCGCAACAACGTCAGCCGCTACACGCGCGGGGCGAAGATGCCGCTTGAGTTCGGCGCCGCCCTGTGCACCGAGCTTGGTGTGAACCCGGCCTGGTTGCTGATGGGTGAAGGCGCGCCCTGGCTTACCGACAGCGCGGCCGGCAATGAGAAGCTGGCGGGCGACCTGCTCGAGCTGGTGGAGGCCATGAACTCGGTGGCGCGCATGCGGCTGGGCTCGCTGACCGGCAAGCACCACCTGCGTGTGCTGCGCGAGTTGAATGACGCGCTCAAGCGCTACGAGGAGCTGCGCGCGCAGCTCAATGTGCGCACCTCGCCGATCTTCAATGAACTTCTGCAACAGTACGGCCTGGCCCTTAACAACCACGACCTGAATAACGCCGATGACCTCAGCCGCGTCCACGGCCAGCTGGCGCGCCTCAACGACGACACCGCCCTGCAGGCCCGTTTCGATGCCCTGCGCGCGCATCACGAGTACATTCAGGGGCGCGTGAAGCAGAGCATCGAGATCCAGCGTGACGTGCTGTTCCATGCGCTTTCCCGCGGGCGGCTCTCCGGCGAATCCCTGAACGAAGCGCACAACCTGGCCATGAGCCTGTACCAGTTGAATCGCCACCCGGAGGCGCGCCGCATCCTGACAGCCGCCCTGGCGCTGGTCGGACCGGCGGAGCGCGACTTCCCTCATGTCGGCCTGTGCGAGGGCCTGCTGGGCGTGATCGAGATCGACATGGGCGAGGTGCCCTCAGGCCTCACGCGCCTGCAGCGCCAGGCGGCCGCGCACCCGGACGTCTACTTCGGGCACTCGGCGGGCTTCCTGGCACGCGCGCAGTTGCTGACCGGCATGATCTCCCCCGAGGCGGCCCTGTCGCTGGGCCCGCCCAGCCGCAGCCTTGCGACGCGCGTGCTGCAATGGGCCGTCTGGAGAGAGGACCCGGCCCTGCTCAAGCGTGTGACCCGCGAATGTGTGGGTCCGCGGCCTGAACAGCTGCCGGAAGGTTTCGTGTTCACCCGCTATGCGCTTGTTCTGCAGCAGGCACATGAAGGCAATGCCGGGCCGGGCCTGCAGTACATCCGGGAAGATGTCGGCGCCCGCAGCGTGAGCAGCGCGGAGCCGATCGTACGCTTCGGCGTGCCCATGAGCTACTGCCGGCTGGCACGGGTGTGCGGCGAAAAGGCTCTGGCGCTGAAGTTCCTGGACGAAGCCGAGGCGCGCCGGCGTGAGATTCCGCCCGAGTTCACGGTGGATGTGATCGCCGTCGCGGGACACCACCGCAACGCCCGGCTGCTGATCGAGCCTCGGACGCGCTCCAGGCGCCACGCAGAGCTGCGCGACGCGGCTGAGCGCTTCTTCCCGGAGATGGTCGGCAAGGGATACGGCTGCTTTATGCAATCTGTGAAACCGGAAGCCTCGCCAACGGCTTGAGCGCAAACTCTTGTCGCTTGCGGAGTTATCGTCTAATCTTCTGACCGCTCACTGATTTTGCCGAGGCCGCTGCTTGACCCACGTTCTCATCGCTGACGATGACTCCAAGATCCGTTCCGAACTGAAACAGGTTCTGGAGAAGAACGGCTACAACGTGATCGAGGCCGCCACGGCGCGCGAGACGATCCTGCAGGCCCAGGACCACGAGCCCGACCTGATGCTGCTGGACATCAAGCTGCCCGACATGCCGGCCCTGCAGCTGCTGGAAGAGCTGCGCAGCGAGAGCGCTCTGGCCCGCGTGCCGATCATGATGATGGCGGAAAACGCCGACAACGAGCTGCTGGCACGCACCTTCCGCTGGGACATCGTCGACTTCCTGCACAAGCCGCTGAACACGGACCTGCTGACAGCCAAGATCGGCGCCCACACCCGCCTCAACCAGGCCTACAAGTTCAGCCGCAAGCTGAGCAAAGAGATGTACATGAGCCGCATCGAGCGGCTCGAGATCGAAATGAAGGCCAACGAGGAAGACCTCTCCGAGGCCGAGCGCCACTTCACCTGGATGCAGCCCAAGCCCCCGCAGATCGACGGCTATGACGTTGACCTGCTGTACCGCCCCTACGGCCGCCTGGGAGGCGACTTCTACGACTTTGTGTGGCTTGACCGAGACCGGTTGGCGGTGGTGGTGGGGGACGTGTCGGGCCACGGCATCCAGGCCGCGATCCTGCAGGCCATGGCGCGCAAGCTGATCAGCCTGGCGCTGCGCCAGGAAAACGGCGATCTGCACAGGGTTGTCGCGTTTGCCAACCGCGAGCTGACCAACGACCTGCCACCCGGCAGCTTCGTGGCGGCGATCGTCGGCATCCTGAACACCGCGACACACGCCTGGAAACACGTGCGCTGCGGCATCCCGTACCCGCTGCTGATCACCGGGCGCGAAAGCGACTCGGTGGTGACGCCGGGCGGCCCGCTGGGCCTGTCCAAGAAGGCCGACTGGCACGTGCAGGTGGGCGAGTACGCCACGATCCTGGAGCCGGAACAGTCCATGATGCTGATGTCGGACGGCATCATCGAGTGCTACCAGGACGACGAGAAGAAGAAGGACTTCGACGTTGAAGGCGTAATGAAGGCCGTGAAAGAAACCCGGCCCGGCGAGCGTTTTATCGCTACAATCCTTGAGCAGTCTGACCTCGAGGCGCGGGCCGACGATGACGCCACCATCATCTGCATCTCCAGACGCTGAACCACGCGACAAAAAGATGGCGCACATCCTGCTGATTGAGGGAAGCGAAGAGCGGCGCAGCGAGATCGCGGAAGCGCTCAAGCGCGACGGCCACAGCGTCGAGGCCGTCGGCAGCAGCGAGCAGGCGCGCCAGTCCGTCACCATGAAAATCCCGGCGCTGCTGATCAGCGACCAGAAGATGGGCGAGGAGTACGTCGAGTTCCTGGATGAACTCGCGCGCAACCGCAGGCTCAGCCGTGTGCCGGTGATCCTGATGGTCAGCACCGACGACATGTCCAGCGCGTTGACCGCCTACGAGTGCGACATCTTCGCGATCCTGAAGAAGCCCGTGGACCTGGACCACCTGCGCATCCAGGTCGAGACCGTGCTGCGCCAGACCCAGCGCCAGAAGCAGTCACGCAAGCGCGAACGCCAGGAGCTGCGCAGCCAGATCATGCGCCTCGAGCGCGAAGTGCGCGCCACCACGGAAGACCTTACCGACGCCGCCCAGAACTTCGTCACCATGCTGGCGCGCCCGCCCAAGCCCCAGGGCATCCGGATCGACGTGCACTACTCACCCAGCGGCGGCTTCATCGGCGGCGACTTCTACGACTTCTTCTGGCTCAATCCGCGCGAGTTGTGCGTCGTGGTCGGCGACGTTTCCGGCCACGGCATACAGGCGGCGGTGATCCAATCCATGGCGCGCAAGGTGATCAGCATCGGTATGCGCATCAAGGAAGGCGATTTGCGCGAAGGCCTGCGCTTCGCCAACGACGAGCTGGCCGAGGACATTCCGCAGGGCAAGTTCGTCGCGGCGATGGTGGGGGTACTGGACGTGGTAAGCGGCAACTGGTCGCACGCTCGCTGCGGCATCCCGCACCCGGTGTTCCAGTACGCGGACGGCAAGCGCGAAGACGTGCTCACGGCCGGCGTGGCGCTGGGGTTGAAGCGCACCGAGTCATGGGCCGATGCCATCCAGGTACATCGCACCAACCTTGAGCCCGAGGGGCGCATCGTGATGTTCACGGACGGCATCATCGAGTGCCAGCAGGACGACGGCGAAGAGTTCGACTACGCCGGCGTGCACAAGGTGCTCGAGCGCGCCAAGCTGGATGACAACGTGCCTGACCTGATCTGCGAAGCCGCCCACGCCGGCCACCGCGCCGTGGACGACGTGCTGATCATCAGCATCACCCGCGAGTCGGTCGAACTCGAGGACAGCGGCACGCTCATGAGCCTGTTCGGCGAAGACACCGACAGCGAAAACCCGTTCCAGATCGGCTGACAGGCTGGGGGACTGGCGGGGATACCGTGGCCATTCGGCCGGGCGGGCTGTCCCATCTAGGTCGGCATCCCCGCCATTTACCTGCTAGAAAGCTGTTTTCAGTTGCGTGAGGCCGGGCAGGTTGGTGCCGCTTGCCAGGCGACCGATCCCGCCGTTGGGCACCTTTTCCGTGGCGAAATCCACGCCGCTGCTGCGCTGGGGCACGCTCCTGGTTTTCATGCCACCGGAGCCTAGTCGCACCGCGCACGCACGCGGCGGCAAGTTGCCCATCTTCAGGGCGAAAGGCAGGCGCCCGTTCAGACCGGCGGTGAAGGCCGCGAACTCCAGGATCTTGCGAACCTGGCGTTCGATGCGGTCAACCTCGTCAACGCGGGCGCGGCAGAGCCAGCAGTCGTGGCTGTCGCCGACTGGAACCCAGCCGGCCATCTCAAGCGACTCGCCGATCTCCAGGCGCACGGCCTCGGGGAACTCGTGCTCAACCGCGAGGATCACCCTGACACGGCTCGAGTTCGTCGTATTGTCGGACATGACGGGCCTCCTTTCGGCTGCCCCGCGATGTGCATATGGGGCATTATGTGCAATATACCGCACCAATTGCACAATGCCAAATTGTTTCTGGTGGTCAGCTGATTGTGACAGTGAAGCCGGCCGCTTCGAGCTTTGCAGCGGCCTGCTCGGGCGTGATCAGCTCTGCCAGGCTGCTTGCGGGGCGCGGTTGAGCCAGCAGGGCCTCAATCGCCCACACGCTTGGCCAGGCCGGAACGTCGAGGCCCTCAGACAACGCGCGGATTTCGACGCTGTCGGTCACCTCGCCGCGCTCGTCCATGGCATCCAGCGAGAGGATGCCAATCTTCGTACCCAGCGGCCGTGCCAGCGGCGACAGCGCGTTGCCGACCGCGGCGCCAAGCTGCAGAAGCACCCGCGGCGTGACCGCCACCAGCGGCGCCAGCAGCCACAGGGCAAGCGTGTAAGGCCGGCGGTCGAAGCCGAAGCCGAACTGCAGCGGTACAACGCGCTCGCCCAGCCGCAGTGAATTCAGGCCGCAGGGATAAGGCCCGTAACGCCGTGCCCGCAGGCCGGCATGGGCTCGCAGCCAGGTGTGGTTGAAGCAGACACCGTCGCCGGGGATGCGCCGGCCGATGGGGCTCAGCATGCTGCGCAGCAGCGTGGTCGAGCCGGGGTTGTTGGTGCCGATGCTGAGCTGCGCGCGAATCCGAACCGGCGGGCTGTCCGCCCAGCGCTGGGCGAACACCTGAATCAGCCCAGGCACCGAGCTCGCGCCGCTGACGGTGGCGTAAGCCACACCCTCGGTCTGCAGCGCCGCGGCCTGAGCCATGAATTCATGTGTCTCCGCGATGTCCACGTAATGTACGCCGTTGTCAAGGCAGGCGCGCATCACGGGCCTGGGGTCGTATTCGAACGGGCCGACGGTGTTGAGGAAAACATCAATCCCGCGCAGCGCGGCATAGTGGTCTTCCGGCGCGTGCACGTCGAACACGCGGTCATTGGCGGGGCCTCGGCCGGCGGTCAGCACATCGACCTGCGGCAGCACCCGCTTCAGCAGACGGATAATGCGGCGGCCCATGAAACCGCGCCCGCCGGCAATCAGTACCCGGCTCACTTGGCCTTCCCGGCTTCAGGGTCGTGGATGCGCGCGTGCGACGCGATCCACGCCTGGTAGTGCTCGTCAATGCGGTCGCGTGTGGTCGCTATCGGGTTGTCCAGGGCCAGCCGTTCCAGCGTGCCAGCCATGGCGTCGCCCCAAGGGGTGTGGGGGACAAGCGGGTAGGTGACTGCCGCGTTCACGGCCAACACCCAGGGCGCGGGAGCAAGGTCGTGTTCATCCATGATCTTGGCGTAAGGGTTGATCTGCGGCTCTGAGATCGCAACCGGCGGCATGTGCGGATCGGCGGCGTCGTTGAACGCCACGAAATCTTTGGCCGTGCTAAAACTGACCATGCCGGCGACGGGCAAGGCCACGCAGGCCAGCGCCCACAGCAGCTTGCGTGGCGGCTTGTGGAAGAGCTTGCGGAAGAACAGCAATGGGCCTTTGTCTGGTCCCTTCGTCTGGGGCGACGCCACCGCGGCCGCGCCGATGAAGCCGACGCCCGCGTGCTGGGCGAACATGAAGAACAGGAAGGTGGGGTAGATGATGCTGACCCCCAGGGTGTTGAACGTGACCCACTCGCCCAGGCTGGCCTTCCAGCCCGCCACCACCATGAACGGGAAGTAACTCACGCGCCACGCCACCAGCGAACCGACCAGTCCGATCAGGTTGCGCAGCGGGTGGTTGTCGTGCCGCATGGCGATGCGCCAGCCAAGCAGGCTTCCGCACAGGCCGAAGAACAGGAACGGCCAGAACAGGTCGGGCTGGTCCAGCATGGGCTTGGCGTCCAGCAGAAAACCCCAGGTGAACGCGGCAATGGCAATTCCAGCGCCGACAGCCAGCAGGTAGATCAGCGGGCGCGAGGTGCCCGGCTTCAAGTCAGGTTGCATGGTGCAATGCTCCAAACTTGAAGCGAAAGATAGCTTCCACCCGGCAAACGCAAGTGCCGGCCAGTCAGTGGCACACGCTTCCAGCGCATGAGCAGCCATTCAAAATGGCAGCCATCCTTGTAATCGCCATTCAAACAGACCTGTCGCACGCTATCCGTCATGGATGAATCGACAATGTTCGAAAATGCGCGCATGTGGCTGGTGGACCACGTCCACAACGCCCGCCGCGACCTGCTGGTGATTGCGGGCCTGCTGGTGCTGCTGGCGATCGGCTCGTTTCTGGCGGCGGCGTTTCTAGCAGGCTTTGACGTCGCCGGTATCGGGCTGCTGATCGTCGCCTTCATCTACTTCGTGCTCGGCCGCCTGCCCCGCGAGCAAGCCACCATTCGCGCCGATACCGTTCGCAAGCGAACGCTGTTCGTGCCGCGCATGATGAACGTGGGCGTGTACGACCTGCACTGGCTCGGGCATCTGATCCGCGCGGTCATCACGCTGGTAACGGCGCCGATCTCGCTTTCGACCGAGGCCTGGTTGCTGATGCGGAAACGCACACGTCTCGGCGAAGTGTCCGACGAGAATGTCGCGCGCGTACTGGCCGCCATTGTGGAGCGCGACGGCGCCATAGATGTCAATGAGCTGTTTCAACGCTTCGGTGACGGGCCGACCAGTAACGCGCTGCTGCAGATGCACGACCTGAGCCCGGTGATCTGGCTGCATGATCCCGAGCGCGTGTCCCTGACCACAGAGGCGCGCGAAGCCATCCGCGCCGGATAGCCCCTACACCATCAGCTTGTCGGCGATGTTCTCGGGGAACAGCACCATGCTGAGCTTTTCCAGCGAGTGCCAGTCCGCGGGATCGAAGCCGTAGCGCTTCATCATGGCCTGCAACTCCGGCGCGAATGGCACCTGGCTGAAGTCGAAATCCTCGCGCTCGTGCTGCTGGTACACCTGCTCGACCCAATCGCCCGCGTGCATGGTGTAGATCACGCGATCCGAGGGTTCGGCCTTCTCTTTCGGCTGCTGCTGCAGAGCGCGGTCACGCACCTCCAGCGCGGCCACCTGCGCCAGCTGCCGCGCGGCGGCGCGCCCCTCGCGCATCACTTCGCGTGCGGCGTGCCAGTTGACCTGCTCGCCGCGGCGCGCGGCCTCGAGGGTTTCGCGCAGCATGAGTTGCGTCAGTTCGACGCAGTCGCCCAGGAAAGCCTTGCTGGAGGCCAGTCCTGCTTCCGTATCCGTAAGCATGGTAATGCTCCTGTTCAAACCTGGAGGAAGCATAACAGTGCCTGCGACACGGAACGGCGATGCGGAAGAAAATCGGACTGCAACGGCGACATCTTGGCAACGTCTCCTCGCCGCTGCCAAGACAGCACGGGCGAAGCGCTCAAAGCTGCGGCGTTGTGCGGCACGTCCGTCGTTCCTGCCATTTGGCGCGGAGCGCCTTCACAGTGGAAGCCCCCACCGGGCGCCTCTGGCGTTCGGTGGGGGTGATCTGCAGAAGAACCATTGAAGGCGCGGAGCGCCGACACACTCGCGGCCCCGGCCGCGCGTTCCGTTCGGCGGCAAGCCGCCGTTGTGTCGCCGCTCCGCGGCTCTGCCTGTTAGGGTTCGATCACCCCCCAGCTTACGCTGGGGGCTAACAATTGTTGGCCTGCTCCGCAGGCGAATCCCTCACGCTGCGGACCCGTAACGCAGCAGTATCGGACGGGGCGCCCATGCCACGAACGACAAGCGGTCGCGGGATTAACTCCCACGACCGCTCTTGAGTAATGGCGAGGGTGGGGGGACTCGAACCTCAAACGCCGCAGGCGTTTGACAGCGAAGCAGCCCGTCGCAGACGGGCGTAAGCGAAGCGGCGCGGGCGAAAGCCCGCCGGGGTTCGAGTCCGGGAACAACAAGCGGTCGCGGGATTAACTCCCACGACCGCTCTTGAGTAATGGCGAGGGTGGGGGGACTCGAACCCCTAACCTTCGGCGTGACAGGCCGACGCTCTAACCGATTGAGCTACACCCCCGCAATGTCGACCGCTTTCCGGCCGCTTGCGGCGCGAATAGATACCGCCTCATTCCTAACGCGTCAAGTCCCGGTCGTGCTTCACTTTCCCGGGGCGTTTTGCCGATCATCCGGTCATGGAGACGCTCAAGGCAATCATCCTCGGCGCGGTGCAGGGACTCACGGAGTTCCTGCCTGTCAGCAGTTCCGGCCACCTGGTAATCCTCGGCGAAATTCTGGGCCGCGAACTGGGCGGCGAGGGCAGCACGGCCCAGAGCGTGTTGCTGCACCTGGGCAGCTGGTTCGCGATCCTGATCGTGTTCCGCAAGGACATCATCAAGCTGGTCTGGCCGCGTTTTGACCTGCACGCCTTTGCCCTGCTGTTCCTGGCCAGCCTGCCGGCCGCGATTGTGGGCATCACCATCAAGAAGCTGCTGCCCGCCGCACAGGGCGGCTGGATCGAGCACAACGTGCTGCAGTCGCCCTGGGTGGCCTGCTTCGGCCTGCTGGTGACCGCCAGCGTGCTGTGGCTGGCCGAGCGCAAGCGCGAGCTGTTCGTGACCTTCGAGGCAGCGAAGGGCATGCACTTCTGGCTGGTACTGGTGGTGGGCGTGGCGCAGATGGTGGCGATTCTGCCGGGCGTATCGCGCTCGGGCTCGACGATCTGCATGGCGCTGATGCTGCGCTGGGTGAAGACCGACGCCGTGAAACTCAGCTTCCTGATGGGTTTGATTGCCATCGGCGGCGCCGGCCTCATTGAAGCGCGTGAGATCAGCCAGATCGACCCGGCGCCCGCGGCCGCGGGTTTCATTGCCAGTCTCGTGTTCAGCCTGATCGGCCTGGCGGGCATCAAACTGGTGGTGCAGAAGGAAAAGCTGCGCTGGTTCGGCGTGTATTGCGCGATCGCCGGCGTGGCGGCGCTGGCGTATCTGCTGGCCTTCCCGCCCGCGCGTTGAGCCGGGTTTGGAACCGCGAAGAACCGCAGAGGGCCGCGAAGTCTGCACGAGTAGGGCCCCGAAGGGGGCCCTCTATGGTAGCCGGGGGCGTGAGCCCCCGGACGTCTGAGTGGCATGCGCTTCCAGCGCATGAGTTGCGACGGCCTCTGGCCGTCGGCGCTGGCCGGAGGCCAGCGGAACTCATTCGCGGGACGCGAATGCCACTGACCGCCCCTAGCGTTTGGCCTTCTTCTTTGACTTCACCTTCTTGGGTGTGGCTTTGCGTGCGGCCGGCTTCACCTTGGTGGTCAACTTCGCTGTCTTCTTCAGGCTTTCCGTCGGGCGTTTCTTCTTGCTTTCCTTGTCGAGGTCCTCGAGCTTCTGCAGGCGCTCCGCCAGCTTGTCGTAATTCTCCTTCAGCTTGTCGTAGTCCTCGCGCAGCTCCTTCACTTCCTTCACGGCGCCCTGCGCCGCGCGGATGGCTTCAATCGCCCCCTGGGCGCGTTTCTTGATGCGGCTGTCATGGGTGGCGCGCGCCAGCTTGGCCAGCGCGGGCGCGGCTTTCATGTCGGCCAGGGCCTGCAGGCCGCTGATCGCCGACATGGCCGTGCGGAAGTCGCCCTCCAGCAACGGCTCGATCGTTTCGCGCGCAACGGTCTTGTCCTTCTCTTCGCCTACCTCGTGTGCGAGGCGGCCCAGCGACGCGATCGCCGACAACCGAGCCTGTTGTGGACGGCCGTAGGTGGTCCACTCGCGCATGATTTCCAGGGCGCGCGGGTCGCGCAGTTCGCAGAAGCCGCTGAAGGCGCTGCTGCGGATCACATCCACGTGGCTGTCGCGGGCCAGCACTTCGCACAGCGCGTCGAAGGCGTTGGCCTGGCGCGTCTTGCCCAGGGCGAGCGCGGCCTCGCCGGTCACGTAGTAGCTCTCTTCGCTTTCCAGGTACTCCTGCAGGCGCGCGGCCGCGCGACCTTCATGGTACTCGCCCAATGCCCGCGCCACGGCGCGACGGGCCTTGGGGTGCTTGATGCTCGAGTGTTTCAGCAGCGCATCCAGCGCCTGGCTGCTGTGCACCTTGCCCAGCGCTTGGGCGCACTCGGCCTGCACGCCCCAGAATTTGTCTTTGCCCAGAGCCTCGGCCAGCGCCTCGGTGGCCTTCTTAGTGGCCTTGGCGCCGAGGCCGCGGGCGGCGTAAACGCGGCCCATCACGTCGTCGTCGTGCTGGAGCTGCTGGATCAGCATGTCTTCGCTGTAATCCGTCTCCAGCGTTTTGGGCACGCTGTTGCCCGGGTCGAAGGCGATCCACTTTGGTCGCGAGGGCAGCTTCACGTGGTAGCGATGCGCGGGCTTGCTGATCTCGAAGGTGCGCACTTCCTCGCCGCCCTGGTACACGAAGCGCACCGTCACGGGCGTGCGGAACACGGCCGTAAGCTCGTCGGGCTTCTGTTTCTGAAGGATGCTGAAATCCAGGCCGCCGTGTTTGTCGTCCCAATGGGCCTTGAGCTTGAATTCGGGGTGGCCGCCGCCGTAGATCCACTGGCTGAAGAACCAGTCGTAGTTCTTGCCGGTGACTTCCTCGATGGCGCCCGCGAAGTCCTGGGTGATCACGCTGCCGCCGCCGTGCTTGGTGAGGTAGCGGTTGATCACCTTCCACCACAGCCGGTCGCCCAGCAGCTTGCGCAGGTGGTGCAGGATGACGGCACCCTTCTGGTAGAGGTGGCGGTCGAACAGGTCCAGCGGCTCGTTGTAGATGTTGGTCTGGATCGCGCGCCGGTAGCTGCCCTTGTCCTCGGCCAGGTACACGCGCCAGTCGCCGTCGAGGTAATACTTGAACTCGTCGTCGCCGAGCGATTCCTCGCACCACATGGCTTCGAAGTACGTAGCGAAGCTCTCGTTCAGCCAGGCGTGGGACCAGTCGCGGCAGGTTACGTAGTCGCCGAACCACTGGTGCGCGAGCTCGTGGCTGTTCAGCGGGTCGCTGCTGAAGTCCAGGTGCGCCGTGGCGTCGTGCAGGGTCAGCGCCGTCTGCAGCGTGGCCGAGGTGTTCTCCATGCCGCCGAAAATGAAATCCTCGGCCGTGATCTGCGCGTACTTGGCGTACGGGTAGCGCACGCCGGTCTTCTGGCTGAAGAAGCGCACCATGTCGGGCGTGGGCCCGAAGCTGCGCTCGCCGTCTTCTTCACGGCCGGGTGGCACGTAGTAATCGACGGGGATGCCGTCCCACTCTTTGCTGATTTTCACGTAGTTGCCGATCACGAGCATGATCAGGTAGGCCACGTGGGGCACGTCGTGCTTCCAGTGGTGCAGCTGGTAGTCGCCGTGGTCCTCGGTGTTGACGAGCGCGCCGTTGCTGAGGCTGGTCATGCCCTTGGGCACGCGGGCGATCACTTCGCTGGTGGCCTTTTCGTTCGGATAGTCGAAACAGGGGAACCAGTAGCGGCTGTCCTCGTCCTGGCCCTGGGTCCAGAACTCCAGGTGCTTGTCGGGGTAGCCGTGGTCGGGGCCTACAAAGTACGCGCCGCGGCGGGGCGTGGCGCGGTAGCGGATCGCGATTTCCAGCGGGCGGTCGGCCTCGAGCTTCTGGCCGAATTGCAGGGTGAGTTTTTCGCCATCGTGGTAGAAGTTCACGCTGCGGCCGTCGGCGTTGACGCTCTCGATTTCCATTTCGCAGGCGTCGAGCACCAGGAAGTCGGTGTCTTCGTAGATGGGCGCGACGGTCAGGGTTGACGTGCCGCTGATGGACTTGGTCTTGAAGTTCGGCTCGATCTCCAAACGGATGTGCTGTACGTCCACGAAGCGGTCGCGGCACCACTTGGGCTCGGTGCCCTTTTTCATGAAGGGTTTGCGCCCGTTGGCGTCGTCAGCGTGCTGCAGCCAGGCGGCGTCCTTGAAAAACCGTGCTTCTTCCGTGAGGGAAAAGTTCATGGGGAGACTATCCTTCCATCGAGGTTGGTGCGTATTTGATAGGCGAAACCAGCGGCGTCAACGCCGCGAACGTTCGATACCCGGAGCTGCCATGAAAACCAAGGCCCTGCTGCTGCTGACTCTGCTGTTGTTCGGCTGGACGATCCACACGCCCACACTGGCCCAGGAAACCGTGGCCGAGGACCAGGGCGGATCCAGCTTCGATGAAAGCAAGCTGACCGAGGCGCAGAAGAAGAACGTCGAGGTGCTCGACGGCATGCTGAACATCATCCGCCGCGGCTTCTACGACAAAAAATTCGGCGGCCATGACCTCAACGACATGCGCGCCCGCTACCTGCGCCGCTGCGCCGAAGCCCCAGCCGGCGAGGCTCTGCACAAGGTGCTGCGCGAACTGCTGGGCGAGTTCAAGGTCAGCCACCTGAGCGTGATTGAGCAGGAGGCCTACGACAACCACTTCGCCCCCGAGATGGACAACACCAAGCGACGCCAGGTCGGCTTCGACATCACCGAGCTGAACCCCGGCGAATACTTCGTCAGCGACATTCTCACCGGTGGCGCGGCCGACAAGGCGGGCCTCAAACGCGGCGACCGCGTGCTCGAGCTGGAAGGCCAGCCGATCGCCGGCCACCCGCTGCTGGTGGACGCCGGCGGCGACCCGGGCCTGCCCAATCAGCACGCGCACTTCTTCATTCGCAATCCCGGCGACGGCGAGCTGAACGTGAAGGTGCAGCGCCAGGCGGGCGCCGACAGCAAGCTGGACATCGCCATCACGCCCAGCGACATCAACATGATCCAGGCCACGCGCAACAGCGTGACCATCATCGAGCACGAGGGCCGCAAGTTCGGCTACATTCGCTTCTGGCACTTCCTGCACGACGGCATGACCGTCGCGCTGAAGCGCGCCCTCAAGAAGGAATGGGAAATGTGCGACGGCCTGATCATCGACCTGCGCGGCCGTGGCGGCAGCCCCAACGTGATGAACGCCTGCTTCGCCCCGTTCGGTGAGCCCCCGGCCATGAGCATGTTCCCCGGCATGCCCGGCCGCCAGGTGGACTACGGCATGCCGAAGTGGGACCGCCCGGTGGTGGCGCTGCAGGACAGCGGCTCGCGCAGCGCCAAGGAAGTGTACGCCCACAACTGGAAATGGCTGGAAATCGGGCCGCTGGTGGGCGAGAGCACTCCGGGTGCGGTGCTGGGCAGCACGTTTGCGCAACTGCCCGACGGCAGCTACCTGATTTACCCGGCCCAGAACGTGCGCGACCTGGCCTACGGCAAAGTGGAACTGGAAGGCAACCCGGTCGAGCCCACGCATCCGGTGAAAGACCTGCTGGAGTACGCGGCCGGCGCGGACACCATCAAGGAGGCCGGCATCAAGGTGCTGTACGACAAGGTAAAAGACCTGCCGCCGCCCAAGAAGGAAGACGAAGACTACGGCGAAGAGCAGGAAGAAGAGTTCTAAGCGAAGGGCACCGGGCGAATGTCCGGGGCCTTTTCTTTCCGTTTGCTGGAAACGCGGCCGCTGTGGCGTAAACTGACAGCATGGCGCTTACGAAGCCCTACTCGAAAGACACGCCCTCAACCGTCACCCTCGATGACGGCACGGTTCGCAACGTGCCTGAGCGCATGACCGTGGAGGAGTTCGAGGCGTTCCCGTGGCCGTTCCCATCGGGTTGGGAGTTGATTCAGGAGACCCCGACATTGGCTCCCAAACCACGTCGTGATCACCAGCGACTCATGAGGGTGCTGGCGAACTTCATCGAAGCGAGCCTGCAAGACCGCACCACGTTGAGTGTCGATGTTGACGTGGACGTCGTGCTGCCTGGTGGCCGCAGTTACGTGGCGCCGGACGTCGTGGTCGTGGATGACAAACTGGAGAAGGGTGCAGCGGGGCCGATTCAATCGTTGCCGCTGCTGGTTGCGGAGATCACTTCCCCGGGCAGCGCGCCCAACGATATGGGTCCCAAACGCGACGCCTACGCGGAAGCCGGCGTGCCGGAATACTGGGTGGTTGATCCGCAAACCGGCGCCGTGGCCCTGCACGTGAGCCCTAGAGACGGTCTCTACCAACAGCCCCCCGCCGACCCGGACGGCTACGTTACTTCCCCGCTGCTGGGTGTGACCTTCCGCGTCTCCCGCGAGGGCAACCGCTTCACCGTCCTGCGACGCTAGTTTACTGACCCGGCGGCCGGCGCTATCCTGCGGCCGTGCAGTGATGCACTTGCCTCAGGAGAGCGTAGTGTCGCCAACCGCGGAAGCCACGGCTGAGAAGCCTGTTGATACTGATATCCGGAACGGGGACAGTCCCCTGGCGGGGACAGTCCCCAAGCCGGAAGAACTCACCGTGCACGCCTCGGGCGAAACCCCAACCGCCGACGAGGTCTCCGGCATGGAAACACCCATGCCGCTTTCGGCCCTGCCCGGCGACGCGGACTACCACATCACCAAGGACCCGCGCGTGAAGGCCGTCGAATGGCGCGACCTGGTGCATGTCAGCAAGTGGCAGGCCTTCAAGGAAGTCACCCTCAGCCTGCCCTGGATCGCCGCCAGCCTGGGCTTCTTCTGGCTGATCCAGTACACGGGCTCCTGGTGGTGGATGATCCCCGCCCAGCTCGCCAGCTTCTACCTGTTCCTCACCGGCCTGCGGCAGACCCACAACGCCTACCACTACGCCGTCGGCGTTTCGCGCCGCGGCTGCGACCTGCTGATGTACTTCCTGTCGATCGTGATGACCGGCAGCATGCACGCCGTGCAGATCAATCACCTGCACCACCACCGCACCAACCTGGGCCCCGACGACGTCGAGGGTTTTACCGCCAAGCTGAAGTGGTGGCAGGCCATGGCGGTCGGCCCGTACTTCCCGCTCAAGCTGCACTGGTTCGCGCTCAAGACCGGTAAGCCCAACCAGCTCAAGTGGGTGTACGCCGAGCTGGCGGGCAACCTGGTGTGGTACGCCTTCGTGGCCTACGCGACGTTTGCCTTGAACCAATGGTGGCTGGGCCTGTTCCTGCTCACCATGTGGGCCGGCCAGAGCGGCACCGGTTTCTTCGCGGTCTGGACCGTGCACCACGGCTGCGACGAGGCCCACCACGTCGCGCGTACCCAGCGCGGCTGGCTCAAGAACGCCATCAGCTACCAGATGTTCCACCACATCGAGCACCACCTGTTCCCGGCCGTGCCCACCTGCCATTGGGCCAAGCTCGGTAAGCGCCTGGACCAAGTCGCACCGGAGCTGAAGGACATGATGGTGTATTAGCCCATCAACCGCGGGCGCGCGCGGCTTTGAGCAGCACGCTCACCACTACCATCAGGACTGTTCTTGCGACGGCCATGACCGGTCTCCGTGTTTCTCCGGAGACAGAGGTACGCCATGCGTGTAAAGATCCTGCGGGTTGGGCCGCGAGGATCGCGTTAATTCCTGCAGGCGGGGCGCCCGCGTCACCTAGAGCTTTTTCATGGTTAGTTTGCAGAGATTCCGCGCAGCGCCGAGCGAGCAGATCAAGGAGCGCGGACGCAGGCGTGGCTGGAGGCCACGCCGAGG
>JAJVIO010000024.1 GCA_022071975.1 Planctomycetota bacterium | reverse complement strand
CGCCCGGACCGCCGGGTCCGCCGCCCGGACCGCCGGGTCCGCCGCCCGGACCGCCGGGTCCACCACCCGGGCCGCCGGGGCCTGGGCCCTGGGGCGGCTGGTGATGGGCCTTGAACTCGGCCAGGTCCACGCTGCCGTCCTTGTTGTCGTCCCAATCGTTGACGTTGGCCTGCGGGATCTCGGTGTTGTCCAGCTTGCCGTCGTTGTTCTTGTCGAGGTGCTTGAACGCGTCCTCGGGCTTGGGCGGCATCGGCTTCCAGTGCGCCTTGAACTCGGCCAGGTCGATGTCGTGGCTCTTGTCGTCGTCGAAGTCATTGACCATGCGCTGGTCAACTTCCTTGTTATCCAGTACTCCGTCGCCGTTCTTGTCCAGGTTGTTGAACACGTCCTCCGGCTTGGCCGGCTTGGGCGGGTGGGCCTTGAACTCGGCAAGGTCGATCTCGCCGTCCTTGTTGTCGTCCATGTCGGTGATCATCTGCTGCGGCACTTCGGTGCTGTCCAGCACGCCGTCAGCATTCAGGTCCAGGTGCCGGAATACGTCCTCGGGCTTGGGCTGCGGGCCGGGGCCCTGGGGCGGCTGCCAGTGAGCCTTGAACTCGGCCAGGTCGATGTCGTGGCTCTTGTCGTCATCGAAGTCGTTGATCATGCGCTGATCAACTTCCTTGTTGTCCAGCACGCCGTCGCCGTTCTTGTCCAGGCGCTGGAACTCGGCGTCCGGGTTGGGGCCCGGCTTGTAGTGGGCCTTGAACTCGGTGAGGTCTATGTCGCCGCTGCCGTCGTCGTCGAAGTCGGCGAGCATCTTGGCGTCAACCTCGGTGTTATCGAGCTTGCCGTCGTTGTTCTTGTCCAACACCTTGAAGGCGTCGTCCGGGTCGTGCGGCAGGGGCGGCTTCCAGTGCGCCTGGAACTCCGTGAAGTCGATCTCGCCGTTCTTGTCGTCGTCGAAATCGGTCATCATCTGCGCCGGCACTTCGTTGCTGTCCAGCACGGCGTCGCTGTTGCCGTCCAGGTGGTCGAACACGTCCTGCGCGGTCGGCGGCGCGGGCGGCGGCGGCTGGCCGGGGCCGGCCTGCACGGTCTGTTGCGCGGGGGCGCTGTACACCTGCGGCGCCTGCGCGCCGTGCAGTGTAGCGGCGCCCGCGATCACACTCAGGCCCAGGGCGAAGCCCCTGGCGCCAAAGCGCGCGAGTAAGCGGGAATCGAGCATCGGGTCATTCTCCAGTGGAATGGGTGAGAAATCGGGGAAACGGTTAGGGGTAGCGGTGACCTCGAACTCGGCGGGGCCCTCAGCCGAGACACGATGGTCGCCGACAAGCACTTCGTAACTTGCGCCTGACTCAAGTTTCACGCGCACCGTGCCCAGCGCCAGCCGCGCCCCGTTGTCGTGCGGCCTGATCAGCGTGTTCGCTTCCAGGCTCAGGCTCACGCCCGGCGCCGGGCGGTGCTGCGCGTATTCGGCCTCGAACAGCCGGTAGTCGTCGTACATCACCGCGACCTGGCCCGGCACATTCTCCGGCCACTCCTGCGGCTCTGGCGCGCGGCTGGGCAGGATCAGCACGGCCACCACGGTGGCCGCGGCGGCAACCGCACTTGCCGCCGCCACCAGCCGGATCAGCCGGCCGCGCTGTTTGCGTTTGGCGCCCTGCAGCAGGGCGCGCACCTGCGCGTGGTAGACGTCCGGCAGCTCGGGGGCGTGTCTGCCCGCGTGCCGCAGCCAGGCGTTGATGTTCTCGAGCCCGCCGCCGGCCTGCGCGTCCGCGTAGGCCTCGAACTCGCCGGCCAGTTCCGGGTCGGCCGCGATGGCCGCCTCGAAGGCCGCGAGCTCATCGGGCGACAGCTGGTCCGCGAGCGCGCGAGAGAACATCTGTTGTGCCATCGTCCGGTCCATGGTCGTCTAGTTCGTGCCTATCGAGTTCGCCCTGTGGCTGAAATTCAGGCGCGAAGCGCCGACACAACCTCTGCCGAAATGGCTTGTACCGGCGCTCCGCGCCTCGACCACGCCAGGCCGGCTGACCCCCACCTCACGGTGGGGGCTAACGGTTGTTGGCCTGCTCCGCAGGCTACCGCATTGGAATCGAGAGTGTTCAAGTTGATCGTCATTCGCCGAATTCCGGCAGCTTTCCCAGTGTTTCCTTCAGGTGCTGCTTGGCGCGGCTGAGCAGCATGGCCGTCGCGCCGACTGTCTTCCCCACGGCATCCGCCGTTTCCTTCAGGGACAGTTCTTCGAAGTAGCGCAGCAGCACCACCTCGCGTTGTCCCTCTTCCAGCGCGCCCAGCGCCCCCAGCAGCGCCTCGCGAATCTCGCCCTCTTCGGCGCGGCTCAGGTCTGTCCGGGCGTGGGCCTGTTCCAGCTCGCCTTCTGCCCGGCGCACCTTGGCCCGGCGCACGTGGTCAACGCAGGCGTTGCGCAGCACCCGGAACAGGAAGGGCAAAGGGTCGCCCTTTTCCCAGGGCTTGCTGCCCTTCTCGTACAGGCTGACGAAGGCCTGCTGGGCCACTTCCTCGCCGTCGTTGACGTTGCCAAGCATGCGGGCGCAGAAACGCACCGCCCGTGAGAAATGCTCCTCGACGAGCCGACTGAAATCCCAGTCGCGATGCTCAGCAGTCATCCAGGCGCCGCTCACAACACACTCACGCGCGGGCTATGCGACTATTCACGCGCAAAACAGGAATTTCCGTCGCGGTGCTTACTTCACGCGATTTGTGCATTCACGTCGATAGGTCAGAGTTTCCCCAGCGGCCTTCATTTGTTCAGGTTTCAACTTTCCCGGAGACGGGACGCGAACTAGCTTTCGACGCGTTGCTCACTGCACTACCTACGGAAGGGGAGACGACGATGCATTGGAACCGGATTCCTGCACTTGCCTTGTTTTCGCGGCTGGGCTTGCCCATGCTGCTGCTGGCGCTGCTGCTTTCGGGCTGCGGCGACGACGACGATGACGACGGCGGAGGAGGCGGCTCCGGCATCGTGGTCCATGCCATCCCCGGCTTCGGAGCCTTCTACTGGCGCACCGACGGCGGCAGCGCCGTGGGCCAGACCGGCCGTAACGGAGGCGATGGCGGCAACACATCGTTCCAGGTCACCGGCGGCGTCGGCCCTGATGACGGCCGCGCGCGCCCCACGCCGACGACCAACTTCCTGACCGCCACGGAGCTGGGCGACAACCTGGTCACCTACACCGAGCTTACGGGCCTGCTGTCACCCACGGTCGCGCTCGGTGTCGCCACCTTCAACCTGCCTGCCGGTACGGGCTTCCACCTGCCCGCGGGCAGCACACTGAACCTCTCGGACGCTCCGGCCGGCACCGTGGACACTGTAGTGATCGTTTCAAATGACATCGTGCGTGTCAGCGGAACCGTGCTGACCACCCGCACAAGCGCCATTGCCGTTGGCCTGGAGTTCGACAGCAATCGCATCGGCGGCCCCTGCATCGTGCTCGAGGGCGGCGTGACGTGCAGCGGCGACGCGGGCTTCAGCGGCGGCGACTTCTCGCTGATTGCCCCTTACGGCACCGTGATCGCCATGGGCGGCGTAAACCTCAGCGGCGGCGCGGCCACCGCGGCGCTCGATGCCGGCAGCGGCGGCGACCTGCTGTTCGTGGCGGGCCAGGACCTGCTGATCCCCTACGGCTCGGTCAGCGCGACGGGCGGCAGCGGCGACAACGCGGGCGGCCAGGGCGGTGATTTCACCCTGACCGCCGGCGCCGCGCTGGCGCAGGTTCACGTCTGGGGCGCTCTGCTGGACGGCGGCCACGGCACCAACGGCAACGGCGGCGGCGGCGGCGACTACGGCAGCTCCATTGCCGGCTATGCCAACGTCGCCGTGCGCTACAGCGGCATCGGCGGCAATACCAGCGGTACCGGCACGAATGCGGGAGTCGGCGGCGATGGTGACGTCACCGTGGTCGACGCCACCGGCATCTTCTACGGCGTGGCCGACGGCGGTGACGTGATCACCGGCGGCGCGCCCACGGCGGGCGGGATCACCTTCGGCGGCCTTTATGGCCGCGACGTTGAATTGCGCGGCAGCGCCAACGGAGGCACCGGCCCCGACGGCGGCAACGGCGGATTCGCGGCCATGCACTTCTCCGCGGTTCGCGGTGCGCTGCTGGCCGCCGGCGTGCACGGCGGCAACGGCGTCAACAACGGCGGCGACGCAGGAGAGATCGTGCTGACCGGCTTCCAGGGCAGCGACCTGAACGTCGAGCTGGCCCGCATCGAGGGCGGCGCGCGCGGCGGCAACGCCACCGGCTCGGCGGCCAACGGCGGCAGCGGCGGCGAAATCCTGCTGGGCTACAATCCGGTCGCGGCCGCGCCCCCGCCGGTGAATGCCACGGCCGTGGACATCTACGGCAACGCGGACGGCGGCGACGCGCCGGACGGCGACGCGGGCCAGGGCGGCTGGATCGGCTGCACCGGCGTGTCGGTTTCGGCCTCGGGCCTGATCGTGCGCGGCACGGCCAACGGCGGCGCCAGCAACACCGGACAGGCCGGCCAGGGCGGCCGGATCGGGCTGATTGCGCCGCAGGACGCGCACTTTGACGCGCTGATCAACGCCGACGCCCGTGGCGGCGAAGCCACCGGCACAGCCCAGGGCGGCCAGGGCGGCACGCTGGAGATCCAGGCATCCAGCCTGAACGGCAACTACGGTTCGGCCAGGCTGCGCATCACGGCCGACGTCAGCGGCGGCAACGCTGTCAACGGCGACGGCGGCTCTGGCGGCACAGTGCTGTTCAGCAACGCGGGCGGCGGCGTGTTCGTCGCCGAGGACAGCGCCATCGACGCCCGCGGCGGCGACAGCCAGACCGGCAACGGGGGCGGTGCCAACTTCATGACCGCCGCCTTTGACGGCCCGGCCAGCCTGGTCGGCGGCTACATCAACACCAGCGGCGGCAACGGCGCGACCGTCAGCGGCAACGGCAACGGCGGCTCCGGCGCGGACAACATGGAGTTCTCCCAGACCGATTACCCGTTGATCCTGAACCTGGCGCTCTACAACAACGGCGGCTCGGCGGGCGGCACGGGCAGCGGCGGAGGCGGCGACAACGACATCCGCATCTACCTCGATAACGACGGCGACACCAACCGCGGCTACATCGAGCTGCGCGGCACCCTCGAGTGCCGCGGCGGCGACGCCCGCGGCAGCGGCGCTGGCGGCCAGGCCGGCGAGCTGGATGTCAACGACGCCGACTCCATCCTCTTCGACGCCAGCGCCAACTGCAGCGGCGGGAACTCCGTCTCCGGTGCAGGCGGCGGAACCGTGTCGCCCCAGTTCAGCGCGTTCGGCAACATCGTGTTCCGCGGCGTGCTGGTCGCCAACGGCGGCAACGGCGCCACCACCGGCGGAAGCGGCGCAAACGTGCTGCTGGGCGAAGACAATGCCACCGCGCTGCTGATCGAGCGCACGGCCGTGATCCGTGCCAACGGCGGCACCGGCGCCACAGGCGGCAACGGCGGAACCATCGCGCTGGACCCGACCGGCACGGGCGGCACGACCAACACCAACCTGCGCGAAGAGCCGGGTGCGATCTACGAGGTGCTGGGCGGCGCGACCGGCGGCACCGACGGCGCCATCACCCGCGACTAGCGGAAGGCAATGACAAGGGCCGGGGAGAAATCCCCGGCCCTTGTCATTGCATCACGGTGATCAGGCTTAGTGGTTGGTGGCGAACTCGGTGGTGGCCAGCAGGGCGAACATCAGGTCTTCGTAGGCCGCGTTCAGGTCTTTGCTTTCTTTCACGTAGGCCTTCATGTTGCGCAGCTCGCTGCTGTCAGGCTTACGGCCGAGCACCGTCAGGAACAGCTTCTCGATGCGCTGTTCGTCATCTTTGGTCTCGTTCACCAGCTTCCACACCACGCTGCCGCGGCGCGCGCCGGACAGGCCGTTGGTCACTTCACCGTTCATCACCAGCAGGGCCTGGTCGATGGTCAGGCTGAAGCTGTCGGCCTCGACCATCTCGTCGTCGCTGCTGAGCTGGGCGTAATTCTGGGCCATGGTGCGGCGCACGAACCAGGAGTCGTCGAACTTCTCGTACCACGCGAGCAGGCGGTTCACCGTCTCCTCGTCATAGTAGGTCTCGCGCATGTTTTCGTCGGCGGGCTCTTTCTCGGCGCGCTTCTTCAAGCCTTCGTAGCGGCGCTTGAGCTGGTCCGCCACGCTGCCGCCGCGAGTGCGGATCGCGCGCGCCAGGTCGCCGCCGCCGGCGATCTGGATCAGCGCCCCGAAGAACTGCTCCGGGTTCAGCTGCCGCACGGGGGCGCTGGCAAAGTGCCAGTTCTCGGCCTTGGAGGGCCGGTCGCTGCTGCTGAGCTGATAGGTGCGGCTGTTCAAAATGGCCCGGAACAGGCGCTTGACGTCGTACTTGTTGTCGATCAGGTCCTGCCCCAAAAACTCCAGCAGCTCAGGGTGGCTGGCTTCATTGAAGCTGTTGAAGTCGTCGATCGGGTTCAAGATGCCGCTGCCGAAGGCGAAGCTCCAGAAGCGGTTGGCCATGTAGCGCGCCGTCTGCTTGTTCTCGGCGCTCACCATCCACTTGGCCATGGCCGGGCGCCAGAACTTGCGGTTCTGGGTCTTGATCGCCTGGCCGTCGAGCGTGACCGGCTTGTTGTACTTGTTCTGCTCGCGCAGGCGGTTCTGCGCGTCCGTCGGCAGCTTCTCCATGGCGCCCGGCGGCAACGGCCGGATGTTCTGCGCGTCGTCGCTGACGCTGGGGTCCACGGGCTGCACGCGGTTGTTGACGCGCACCTGCACACCGGACCAGAAGCTGGCCACGCCGGCGAACACCTCTTCGGTCCAGGCTTCTTCATAGGGGTGGTCGTGGCATTCGGCGCACTGGACCTGCACGCCGGTCAGGTTCTTGGTGATGGTGCCCGCCGAGTTCGCCACCTTGTAGGGCACCTCGCGAGTGTAGACCGCGACGGCCGGGTTCTCGCTGACGCTGCCGCTGGCGGTGACGATGTCGTAGATGACGTCGCTGAACTTGTCGCCCTTGTTGATGCGCTCGGACAGCCACAGCGCGAACAGGTGCGAGCTGCCGCCGTAGTCGCGCCCGCCGCGGCCCAGGATGATGTTGCCCCACAGGTCGCCCAGGTGGCGGCCGAAGCGCTCGTCGTCCACCAGCCTGGCGATCAGGTTGCGGCGCTTGTCCTTTTCCTTGTCGGCCAGGAAGGCGGTGACTTCCTCGGCCGTGGGGGGCACGCCCACGGTGTCGAGGTAGACCCGGCGCACGAACTCTTCGTCGGTGGAGAGGGGCGCGGGCTTGATGCCGTCGCGCTCCCAGACCTTGCTGATCTCGGCGTCGATGCGGTTGCTGACCTCGCGCTCGGGCAACGCGGCCGTGGTGGTTTTTTCCGGGTTGGGCTGCTCCTGGGCGGCCGAGGGCGCGGACAAGGCAAGCACGCCGCAAGTGACAGCGCCAACGAGAGTTACACCGGCAAGCAGGGCACGCGTGTTCATGGCGATCTCCGGGTCAACGGCCAATCTAACACGCCTCAACCATTGAGGTTTCGAAGATTTTGTATGCTGCCGCGCCTACGTTTGCCGGAGTTTCCCTTGGCGGAAGGAATCGTGAACCTGCTCGAACCCCTGCTTGATTCCTGGCGCCGGAACAACAGCGTTCTGGTGCAGACCCTGCACTCCCTGCCGGAATGCGGTCTGGCGGCCAAGGCCGCACCGGACGGCGCAAGCGTCGGCCAGTACCTGTCGCACATCCATTACGTGCGGCTGGTTCACGTTTATGAAGACGCCCCGGAGTACGCCGTCCCGGTGCCGGAACAGGAATGGCAGGCGCTTACGGACCGGCATGCCCTGGTGCGCATGCTGGAGGAGAGCGCCCGCGTCGTGGGCGCTGCGACGCGGGGACGCATCGATTCCGGCAAACCCATGAACCTGCACTACGATCACCCGCTGCTCATGATCCAGCACCTGCTATGGCACGAGGCTTATCACCTCGGGCAGATCAAGCTGGCGCTCAAATTGTCAGGGCTGGCCATGCCCGATGCCGTGGCCGGGCCGGTCAGTTGGGGCATCTGGATGAAAAAGTCGCCTGGGTAGTGAAAGCGCGCGCTCTGCAGTAAGGCTCAGATCGTCTCAGCTTCCGGCGTGCGGTGGCGTCTTTTCCACCGTATTGCGGCCGCCGCGTCCAGCGATAGTCGCCCGGGCCCCGTCAACGTCAGCGCCAGGAACGGGATCAGGAACAGCAGCGCCGGTTCCTTGCTGGCCCAGCTTTGCGATTCGCCGGACATGAAGCGCAGCGCGGCTGTCTCCATGGACCAGGGGTCAGCGCCGTGGGCCACGAAGGCGGCCACTCCCATGGCCACTACCAGCGGCACGGCGGCGAGGCGCGTTCCGAGTCCGAGCATCACCAGCAGTGCGCAGAGGAACTCGGCGAAGGCGGTCAGCAGCAGGCTGAGGTGGCTGCCCAGGCCGATGGGGTCGCCAAACACTTCGAAGTTGCCCTCCAGCACCATGCGCGCTTTGCCGACGCCGTGGCTCAGCATGTACCCGCCTACGCCCAGCCGCAGAATCAGCAAGCCCACGTCATTGAGGTAAGGTTTGATGCGTTCCATGTTCAGGCCTCGCGATACGCCCGTTCGAGCTCCGGCAGTTCCAGCTTCGACATCTCCATCATGGTGTTCACCACGGCCTGCACCTTTGCGGGGTTGGAGTCGCCCAGCATCTCCATGAAACGCCGCGGTACGATCTGCCAGGAGACGCCGAACGGGTCCGTGATCCAGCCACAGCGCGACGGCGTGGCGCCGGCCTTCACCAGCGCGTCCCAGTAACGGTCGACTTCGGCCTGGTCGGCGCAGTCCACGAACATCGAGATGGCCTCGCTGAATTTGAAGTACGATCCGCCGTTGAAGCCCATGAACCGCTGGCCGCCAACCACGAACTCGGCCGAGCGCATGGGCCCATCGGCCCCGCTCCGGGCGTGCGTCAGCACTTTCGAGTCCGGGAAGGTGGCGACGTAAAACTCGAGTGCCTTCTCAAGCTGGTCGTCGAACATCAGGAACGGCGTCACTTTGTTCATTGCAACCTCCTCCGGGGCCGGCCGGGACACGCGCCTCGGGCGCATGCCCCGAACTTGCGTCCCCTACAGCGTTTTCAGGTACTCTGCCAGGTTGGCGAGGTGCTGCTGGCCGCCTTCTATGGCTCCGTACTTCTCGGCCACTTCGTCTCGGGCTTCCTTGCTTGGGAACACGCTGATCATGTTCACGTGGGTCTGGCCCGCGAACTCCATGAACGTGATCGTGGCGCGGAACCACTCCGGGTCCTTGGCGCTCGTGCCGTTGCGGTACACCAGGCGCTCCGGCTCGACGATCTCGATGAACTCCGTGCGGTTGGGGTACTCCGTGCCGTCCGGGCCGACCATGGTGTGCCGCCAGACGCCCCCTTCGCGAAAATCCATCTCGTGCGTCACCGTGTTGAAACCCCTCGGACCCCACCACTTGGCCGTGTGTTCCGGCCTGGTCCAGGCCTCCCACACCAGCTTGCGCGGCGCGTCAAACACCCGGCCCAGCACGATGGCGCGCCCTTCCACCAGCGACTCGTGCAGCTTGTCCAGCGACGTGCTCCAGCCCGCGCGGGCCATACCCTGGATCTCGCCGGCCGGGAAGCCGCTCTGCCGGATGGTGATGCGGGTGCGCTCGCCCAGCTCTTCGAACGTGACGTCGATGGTCTGGCGGCCGTCCCAGTCGCCGGGCAGGCCGTGCGCGGCCGGGCTCATATGCTTGCCCTCGGCGTCCGAAAAGAAGATGTCGCACACCAGGCGGCGACGCGGCGTCACCTCGCGGAAGGTGCCGGCGTTGAAGTGTTCGCGGCCTTCGGGGGACATCATGCTCCAGAGGAACTTGCCGCCGGTGCGGACTTCCATCTGCACGGTCGGCGCGGTGTAGGGTTTGGGCCCCCACCACTTCGTGAAATGCTCCGGCCGGGTCCAGGCCTCCCACACCAGCGCGATTGGCGCGTCGAAGGTGCGCGTCAGCACCAGCTCGCTCCGTGGTTGTTTCGACATGCTTAGCCTTTCTGTTTTCGGGTTGTTCGCGGCCGTGCTTTCGCGGCCTTCTCCGCCAGGCGCGCTTTCACCAGCTTCTTCACCAGTGCGGCCGGCAGCGTCTTGCCCGGCGCAAAGCGGATGGTGCCCTTGGACAATTCGTAGCCCTGCAGCTCTGCCTTGTGCGCCTCGATCACCGCCGGGCTCAGCGGGTAGAAGGCGCAGTGCCCGCGGTGGGCGGCGAAGGCCACCAGGGGCCCGTCCTGGATCAGCGCGGGCAGGCCGTAGCTTTTGCCCTCGGTGGCGTCGGGGGCGGCCTTGCGGATGTCGTCGCGCAGCCTGGCCAGGCTTTTGCGCGCCTCGGGCGGGAGTTCCGCCAGGTAGTCGTCGATGCTGGTCATTTGCGGTTCTTTCCGCGCGCGGGCTTCTGCAGCTCTTTCAGGTATGCATCGAGGCGGTCGAAGCTTTCTTCCCAGAACTTGCGGTAGTGCTCGATCCAGCCGGCGGCTTTCTTCAGTGGCTTGGCGTTGAGCCGGCAGGGGCGCCACTGGGCCTCGCGCCCGCGCTCGACCAGCCCGGCGCGCTCGAGCACTTTCAGGTGCTTGCTGATCGCGGGCATGGACATGTCGAAAGGCTCGGCCAGTTCCGAGACCGACTTCTCGCCGCGCGCCAGGCGGGAAAGGATCGCGCGCCGGGTGGGGTCGGCCAGGGCCGCGAACACCGAGTCAAGCTGTTCTTCCAGCATCGTATTAAACCGTTCGGTTATGTAACCGATAGGTTTAATACACCGCGGTCTGGCTGCAGTCAAGCCAGCCGTGAAGTTTTTCCCGGCAAATGCTCGGGCTGCTGGTGCATGGCCGGGGTTACGTGCCGCCGCTAGCATGGCGCGCCATGCATACCGCCGAGCAGGCCTACCTGTTCCGACACGCCGTGGTGCGCGACGCCGCCTACTCCCTGCAACTGCCGGGAGAGCGCGCCCTGCTGCACGCCCTGGCCCTGCGCGTGCTGGAAGACCTGACGCCCGACGATCAGCGCGACCACACCGCCGCCCTGATGGCCGAGCACGCCCGCCTCGCGCGCGAAGGCGGCGCCGAGCCTGAGCAGATGCTCGCCGCCGAGGCCCGCCACCTGGCGCTGGCCGTACGCTACGCCGCGGCCAAGGACGACCTCACCAGCCTGCTCGCGCTGGCCGAGCTGCAGGCCGAATTGCCCGGCGCTTCACCCCGCGACCGCATTGAAGCTCTGGTGCTGGCCGGGCAGGCCGCGCTCGGACTGGGCAGGCGCGAATACGCGGAGCAAGTCGCGCGCGAGCTGCTTGAGTTCGCGACCGCACTAGGCGACCAGGCGCAAGTCGGCAGGGCCCATCGGGCGCTCTCAACCGTGTTGCAGATCAAGGGGCACGGAGAGGAGGCCGATCATCACATCCGCAAGTCGATCGAGATTCTGGAACGGACCCCGGACCGACGCGAACTGGCGAATTCCCTGATCGGCGCCGGCTTCTTCGCCATGATCTACGGCCGTCACCAGGAGTCGCGCCAGCACATCCGGCGCGCCATGGAACTGTCCGAGGACTACCCGTTCGAGATGTCCAAGGCCAAACGCGCCATGGGCGACACCCTGATGCGCACCGGCGAGTACGAAGCCGCCATGCAGAGTTACCGCGAGTCGATCGAGCTGCTGCCCGCCCACCTGCCGCGCCAAAACGCGGCGCCCGCCCGCAAGGGCATCGCATTCGCGCTTTCGCGCCTGGGCCGCAACGAGGAAGCCGCCACGGAGCTGCACCAGCTTCTGGAGCAGGCCCTCAAGGCCGGCCGCTACCAGGATGCCGTCAACTGCTACACGTTGCTCGGTGAAATCGAAGCTGACAGGGGCGAACTGGATGGGGCCGAGTCGTTCATGCGCAGTGCCCTGCGGCTCGCGATGGAAGGGCAGCGCCCGGATCGTGCCACGGCATTCTCGAACCTGGGCGCGCTGCTGGTCAGACGCGGGCAGCTTGCCGAGGCGGAGTCGCTGCTGGAGGAATCGCTGCGCCTGCGCAACCCGGCCAGGCCCGAAAGCGACATGGTGTCGCTTACGTTCTTCCTGGGCGAGTTGCGGCTGCTGCAGAACCGGCCGGAACACGCCCTGCAGCACTTCCGGCACTGCGGGGAACTCAGCCGGAAGTTCGGGGATACACGCTATCTCGATCGTCTTCAGCAAAGACTGGAAAGCCTGGGGGGCCGCAACCAGGCCGGCTGACGGACGCATCTGAAAGCGCCTTCGCCCGTTTTTTGCGCCCGGTCACAGCAACGCAAAAGGCCTGAAACACCTGCCCGCCGGGCGGGCGTTTTGTATAAAGAAGGCGGGCACGGCGCAGGCCGTGCCTGTTGATTGATCGAGGGCGCGGCCGCGCCCTGAACTTGCGAGAAGACTCATGCCGTTGCCCAAGACCGTCAAGCTGAACCCCGACAAGCGCGTGCTGTTCCTGACCAAGGACCTGGAGCTGGTCAAGAAGCAGCTCTATGAAGGCCTGAACCTGCGCATGGCCGACCTGCGCGTCGAGGACCTGCTCGATGACATCAACACCGACACCATGACCCCCGCCTGGGTCTGCTTCGACTACGACCCCGCCAAGCTCGCCCGCAATGCCTACGCCGGCCTGTTCGATGCGAGCGGCGACCGCGTGTTCAAGGAAGACGCCCTGATCAAGGGCAACTTCGAAGTAATCGTTTCCGGCCAGCGCAAGGGCACCGGCAGCAGCCGCGAAACCGCGCCGCAGGCCGAGAAGTGGGCAGGCATTCGCATCGTGATCGCCGCCAGCTTCGCGCCGATCCATGAACGCAACAACATCAACCTGGGCCAGATCATGGGCAACCATGAGCAGCTCAAGCGCCTGCAGGCCGGGCAAGAGCTGCCGCTCGGCGAGTTCACGAAACAGTTCGACCCGGTCACCCGCATCACGCTGGAGGCCGGCGGCCTGTTCCCCTTCAGCAAGCAACTGGCCGAGGGCAAGCTCGATCTGCCCAAGCTGGCCAACGCCAAGCGCCCCATGACCATGGCCGAGAAGCTGATTGCTTCCCACCTGGTCGAAGGCCAGGGCGAGCCCTACGTCAAGCCCGGCGACCCGGTAATGGTCAAGGTTGACGCCGGCTACAGCCACGAGTTCACCACCGCCCAGGTGCATTACTTCCTGGAAAACGAGTACGGCCGTGACTACCAGGTGCAGAACCCCGAAAAGTTCGCGGTGTTTGAAGACCACCTGCTGTACGCCAAGGGCGTGACGCGCTTCAAGCCCTTTGCCGACAATATCCAGACCCTGGTGGACATGCAGAACGCCTTCCAGAAGCACACGGGCGTGCGCGACTACAGCGCCGTGGGCGGCATCAGCCCGGGCATCTGCCACCAGGTGGCGCGTGAGCATTTCATTGACGTGGGCGACTTCGTGCAGGCGACGGACAGCCACACCTGCATGGGCGGCGCATCCAACGCACTGGCCTACGGCGTGGGCGCCACGGAGTACGCGGGCCTGATCTACAGCGGCTCGACCTTCGTGCAGGTGCCGGAAAGCATTCGCTTCAACCTGGTGGGCGAGTTGCAGCCGGGCGTCACGGCCAAGGACGTGATGCTGCACATTCTTGATACCTATGCGAAGCGCGAAGACACGCTGAACCGCGTGATGGAATTCGGCGGCCCGGGCCTCGCATCCATCAGCATGGACGAGCGCGCTACCCTCACCAACATGGCCACCGAGTGCAGCGCCAAGACCGGCATCTGCGAGGCCGACGACGTGCTGTGGGGTTGGCTGAAGCAGCAGCGCAAGCTCAGCGCCGCCGAGCTGGCGCGCCAGAAGGCCCGCGCCGTGGCCCCCGACAAGGGCGCCCACTACGACGGCGGCGTGCATGAGATCAACCTGAGCGCCATCCAGCCCATGGTGGCCGAGCCCGGCGACCCCACCTACGGCAAGCTGATCGATGAGCTGGGCGACGTGAAGATCGACATCGCCTACGCGGGCTCATGCACCGCGGGCAAGTACGACGACTTCGACTACTACGCGCAAGTGTGCCGCGAGGCCGTGGAAGCCGGCCTGAAGGTGCACGAGGGCGTGAAGATGTACATCCAGTACGGCAGTGAGGGCGTGAAGAAGTACGCCGAGGCCAAGGGCTACCCCGAGCTGTTCGCCAAGGCCGGCGTGGAGGTGATCAACCCCGGCTGTGGCGCCTGCATCGGCTGCGGCCCCGGCGTCAGTGAGAACAAAGAGCAGGTGACCGTAAGCGCCATCAACCGCAACTTCCCCGGCCGGTCAGGCCCCGGCAAGCTGTATCTCGCAAGCCCGCTGACAGTGGCGGCAAGCGCGTTCACAGGCAAGATCAGCGCCTACAAGGAAGGCATGTTCGCCAAGCTGGCGGCGGTGTAGTGGGTGGCTTGGGCGTCTCGCCCAAGTCTGCCGGCCTTGGCCGGCAGTACCGGCGGGCCAAGGCCCGCCGGGCATGGGCGAGGCGCCCATGCCACTATTGTTCTACACTGCGTCCATGGCCCGATTCCTGAACAAGCCGATGACCTTGGGGCGCGCCTTTGGTGTGCTGGCGGGCACGATTGTTCTGGGCGGGGTGGTGGGCGGCGCTTTGGGCTGGGGCATTGGCACCTACACGCCTGAGTACTACCGCAGCGTGTTCCGCACCGATTCGCCGGGTTTCGACCCCGTTGAAGTCGGCGTGGCCTTGGGCGTCACCGAGGGCGTGTTCGTCGGCCTGGTCGTGGGGCTTATCGTGATCGGCATCCTGACCTGGCAGCACGTGCGGCTGGCCAACCGCCAGCCCTAGAGCATTCTCACGATTCGTTTGCAGTCGTACTGGCCCGAAGGGCCTAGCCAGGGTAGCCGGGCGCGTAAGCGCCCGGATTCTGGAGTCACGGTGCCGCGCGCCCGAAGGGCCGCCTAACCCGGCATTGCACCTGTTAGGCGGCCCTTCGGGCGTCCATAAAACGCTGCCGTCCGAGTCCGGGCACTCACGCGCCCGGCTACCCTAGGGGGCCCCTATCGGGGCCTCTATTCTGCAAAGCAGCATTGAAAGTGCCCTAACGTTTCGTCCAGCAAGACGTTGCATCAGCGGATTTGCGGGAACCGTGTGCGGTCCTTCGCGTCCTATGGGACCACGAAATCGGAGACGATGATGAAGGTGAAGACACTGGGCAAGATCAGCGCGGCCTTGGCTACGGCCATCCTGGCCGGCAGTTTCTATGCGGGCAACGTCAGCGCACGCGACGAAGAGGACCCGGGGCGCACCGCCACCCAGGCGGCGCGGGACGTCTCGGGCGCGAACAACGCCTTCGGCTTCGAGCTGTTCAAGCGCCTGCACAAGGACGGCGAAAACACCTTCATCTCGCCCACCAGCATCAGCACCGCCCTGCAGATGACCAGCCGCGGCGCCAAGGGCGACACCCTGGCCGAGATGAACACCACCATGCACGTCGAGAAGCTCGAGGTCGGCCAAGCCAACCGCGACCTGAAAGACGCGCTCAGCGGCCGCGAAGACGTGAAGCTGGCGGTGGCGAACTCGGTCTGGGCCGACCCTTCGCGCATCACGCTCAACAAGGAGTTCTGCGGCAAGGTGAAGGCCGAGTTCGACGCGGAGTTCGAGTCGGTAAGCTTCGCCGACCCCAAGACGCGCGAGGTGATCAACGGCTGGGTCAGCGACAAGACCGAAAAGATGATCCCCGAGTTGCTGAAGAACGACATCAGCGGCGCGGTCACGGTGCTGGTGAACGCCATCTACTTCAAGGGCAACTGGACCCACAAGTTCGACAAGGCCAAGACCAGCGACGCCGAGTTCAAGCTGGCCGACGGCTCGACCACGCCGATCAAGCTGATGTCGAACAAGGAAGAGTACAACTATGCTGAGAACGACGACCTGCAGCTGATCGGCATGCCCTACGGCGCCGACAAAAACGTCAAGATGTGGGTGCTGCTGCCCAAGGAAGGCAAGAGCCTCGATGAGCAGGTGAAAGGCCTGGACGCCGCGAAGTTCGCCCAGTTGCGCGAGCGGGCCTGGGAGCGCGAAGGCACCATCAAGCTGCCCCGCTTCAAAATGCGCTTCGGAAAAGACCTGGTCGAAGACCTGGAGGCCCTGGGCATGAAGAAACCCTTCACCTCGGCCGCCGACTTCAGCGGTTTTGAAGAAGGCGAAGGCGGCGAGCTGTTCATCACCAAGGTGATCCACGAGGCCGTCATCGACGTCAACGAGGAAGGCACCGAGGCGGCGGCCGCCACGGCCGTGGTAATGGAAAAGGGCATGCCGCCCAAGCCGTTCACCATGGTGTGCGACCGCCCGTTCCTGGTGGTGATCGCGGACGACGTGACAGGCTCAATCCTGTTCATGGGCACGGTCTACAAGCCCGGCGAATAACGGAGGCAAGTCATGCTCAAGTGGATGCTGCCCGCGGCGGCCGTCGCCGCCCTGGCCATGGGTTGCGCCCTCACGGGCGCGGACACCCGGGCCCAGGAGCGGGCGAATACCTGGAAATCCCGCGCCGACGAGTTGTCCGCGCGCAACAGCGAGTTCGGAGTTGACCTGTTCAAGCGCCTGCACGTGAAGGGCGAGAACACCTTCATCTCGCCCACCAGCATCGCCATGTGCCTGCAGATGGTGACCCAGGCCAGCAAGGGCGACACCAACGCCGAGTTCCGCAAGACCATGCACCTGGGCGAGATCGACCTCGACCTCGGAAACGCCGAGCTGCTGAAGCAGCTGAAGAACCGCGACGGCGTGAAACTCAGCGTCGCCAACGCCCTGTGGTCCGACCCCGCCCGCGTCAGCCTGAACCAGGAATACGTGGACGAAATGGCCAGGCACTTCGAGGCCGAGGTGCGCGCCTCCGACTTCAGCGCGCCGGCCACGCTGGACGAAGTCAACGGCTGGATCAGCGACAAGACCGAGAAGAATATCCCCAAGATGCTCGAGCGCATCGAGCAGGACGACGTCACTTTCCTGATCAACGCCATCTACTTCAAGGGCACCTGGAGCTACCAGTTCGACAAGGAAGACACCAAAGAGGCCGAGTTCCAGCTGGCCGACGGCAACACCACCAAGGTGCAGATGATGCGGCGCAGCGATGAAATGCCCCACGCCGAGCTGCCCGGCCTGCAGCTGGTGAAGCTGCCCTACGGCAACGACAAGAAAATCGCCATGTGGGTGGCCCTGCCGGCCGCGGACTCGAGCCTCGAGACGCTGATCGCCGGCATGGACAAGGGCAGCCTGAAGCGCTGGCAAGACGCCGCGCACGCAGGCGAGGGCACCCTGAAGCTGCCGCGCATCAAGATGAAGTTCAAGAAACAGCTGAACGACGACCTCAAGGCGCTGGGCATCAAGCTGGCGTTTGACTCGGGCAGCGCGGACCTTTCGCGCCTGGGCACCTCCGGCATGGGCAAGCTGTACCTCGGCTTCGTGCTGCACGAGGCCGTGGTGGAGGTGAACGAGGAAGGCACCGAGGCGGCGGCCGCCACCATCGCCGGCATCAAGGCCGAGAGCGCGGGGCCGGAGCCCTTCAGCATGGTGTGCGACAGGCCGTTCCTGTTCTGGATCAGCGACGAGAACACCAGCGCCACGCTGTTCATGGGCGCGGTCTACCAGCCGGGAGAGTAACCGACGATCGAGGCCGGGTGGTTGGTTGCCGGCCGCGCGGAAGGTACGCTTCTGCCGGTCAAACAGGCAGCATAATCCCGGCCCCGGAAAACCGACGTGCTGATCGCATCCTGGAACGTGAACTCCGTGCGCGCCCGCCGACAGCACCTGCTGGACTGGCTGCAGCAGGCCCAGCCCGACGTGGTCTGCCTGCAGGAGCTCAAGCTCGAAACCGACAAGTTCCCCTTCGATGAAGTCGGCAACGCCGGCTACGAAGCCGCCGTCTACGGCCAGCCCACCTACAACGGCGTGGCGATCCTGTCGCGCCTGCCCATTGAGGAAGTAATCGAAGGCTTCCCCGGCGAAGAGGGCCAGGCGCGGCTGATCGAGGCCGTGATCGAGGGCGTGCACGTGTTCAGCGTGTACGCGCCCAACGGCCAGGCCGTGGACAGCGACAAGTTCCAGTACAAGCAGCGCTTCTACAGGGCACTGCGCGAGCACCTGGACGGCATCGGCAAGCCCTCTGAGCCCGTGGCCCTGTGCGGCGACTTCAACATCGCGCCCGCCGACCGCGACGTCTGGGACCCCAAAAAGCTGAAGGGCGAAATCGGCTTCCACCCCGACGAGCACAAGTGGCTGAAGCACTTCGCCGACTGGGGGCTGCATGACAGCCTGCGCCTGGTGGACGACAAGCCCGGCCTGTATTCCTGGTGGGACTACCGCGGCGGCGGCTTCGCCAAGGATCACGGCATGCGCATCGACCAGATCTGGGTCAGCCACGCGCTGAAAGACAGCGTGAAGAAGGCCTGGATCGACCTGGAACCCCGCACCTGGGAGCAGCCCAGCGACCACACCCCGGTGCTGTGCGAGCTGGACCTGTAACCATGAACGACACGCGCAGCCCCATGCTGACCACCGCCGCCGCGCAGATGCGCGAGGCCATCCGCCGCATGGAAGCCCTCACGGCCGGCCTCAGCGACGAGCAGGCGAACTTCCGCCCGGCGCCCAAGAAGTGGTCGATCAACGAGTGCCTTGAGCACATCAACCTGACCAACCGCCTGTACGTGCAGAAGCTCGAGCCCGCGCTGGCCAAGGCCCGCGCCAGGGGCCTCACGGGCGGCGAGCCCTACGGCAACGGCACCTGGATCGGCCGTTACATCCTGAACAACCTGCGCCAGGGCCCTCAGGCACCCAGGGTACCGGCGCCCGGCGCGTTCAAGCCCAAACGCAGCGACCTGAAGCTGGCCGAGTTGCAGGCGCAGTTCCGCACGTACGCCGAGAAGCTGGCGGAGCTGGCCGGGCAGGCCGAAGGGCTGGCGCTGGGCAAGGTGCGCTTCGGCTCGCCGGTGCTGGCGCTGTTCCGCATGACGGCCGCGCAGATTTTCGAGATCACCCACCTGCACACCCACAGACACCTCGGCCAGGCCGAGCGCGTAAAGCAGGCGCAGGCAGTTGCGTGATCACAAACCCGCCCGATAATCGCGAGGCAGAGGGCGGAACCATGAACAACGATGCGGCCATCCAGGCCCTGCGCGACGCGCTGGCCGTCAGCCCGGACAACCTGCCGCTGCGCCGGCACCTGGCCGAGTCGCTGCTGAAGACGGCGCGCTACGACGAAGCCATTGCGGTTTACAAGGAAGGCCTGCGCCTGCGCCCCGGCGAAAGCTCGCTGGCGCTGGGGCTGGCCGAGGCGTTCGCCGCGGCCGGTCGCCGCTCGGAGGCGCTGGTGCTGCTGGAGGGGCTGGCCGACGCGCCGCCCGCCGCGCACCTGGCCCGCGCCCGCCTGCTGCTGGCCGACAACGAGCTGGAGTCCGCCCGCGCCGCCT
>JAJVIO010000062.1 GCA_022071975.1 Planctomycetota bacterium | reverse complement strand
GGGCTGGGGCGTCGGCGGCATCGAGGCAGAGGCCGTGATGCTCGGCCAGCCGATCGCCATGCTGGTGCCCGAAGTGGTGGGCTTTGAGCTGACCGGCAAGCTGCTCGAAGGCGCCACCGCCACGGACCTGGTGCTGCGCGTCACCCAGATGCTGCGCGCCCACGGCGTGGTCAACAAGTTCGTCGAGTTTTTCGGCAGCGGTCTCGACGACATGTCGCTGGCCACCCGCGCGACCATCGCCAACATGGCCCCCGAGTACGGCGCCACCTGCGGCTTCTTCCCCGTGGACCAGCACACCCTGGACTACCTGCAGCTTTCCGGCCGCGACGACAAGCTGATCAAGACCGTCGAGCTGTACTGCAAGGCGCAGGGCCTGTGGCGCGAGCCCGGCCGCAAGGTCGCCTACGGCGCGGAACTGCGCCTGGACCTGGCCGACGTGAAGCCGGCATTGGCGGGCCCCAAGCGCCCGCAGGACCGCATCGACCTCGACGCCATGCAGGGCCAGTGGCACAAGGACCTGGCCGACACCTTCGGCGTCAAGAACGCCGGCGCCGCGGCCCGCGTAGGCAGCATGGCCGATGAGGGCGGCGCGGCCGGCGCGAAGCAGGACAACGGCGTGGCCACGGCCGTGGCCGACGAACCGGGCGTGCCCGTCGAGCTGGAGGGCAAGAAGTTCAAGCTGAACCACGGCTCGGTGGTGATCGCGGCGATCACCAGCTGCACCAACACCAGCAACCCGGGCGTGATGCTGGGCGCCGGCCTGCTGGCGCGCAACGCCGTCAAGCGCGGGCTGAGCCGCAAGCCCTGGGTGAAGACCAGCCTGGCGCCGGGCAGCCAGGTGGTGACCGACTACCTGGTGAAGGCCGGCGTGCTCGGCGACCTCGAGAAACTGGGCTTCAACGTGGTCGGCTACGGCTGCACCACCTGCATCGGCAACTCCGGCCCGCTGCCCGAGCCCGTGGGCAACGCGATCCGCGAGCACAACCTGGTGGCCGCCAGCGTGCTGTCGGGCAACCGCAACTTCGAGGGCCGCGTGCACGCCGACGTGAAGGCCAACTACCTGGCCAGCCCGCCCCTGGTGGTGGCCTACGCCCTGGCCGGCACCGTCGATATTGACCTGTCAACAGACCCGCTGGGCAAAGACGGCGAGGGCAGGGACGTGTTCCTGAAAGACATCTGGCCCAGCCAGAAGGAGATCGAGAAGGCCATTCACAGCGCCGTCACGCGCGAGCAGTTCCAGCAGCGCTACGCCGGCGTGTTCGAGGGCGGCGGCGACGAGTGGCAGTCGATCAAGCCGGGCGGCGGCGACCTGTACCAGTGGGTCGCAGCCAGCACCTACATCCAGGAACCCAGCTTCTTCCAGGACATGGCCGCCGAGCCGGCGCCCATCGCCGGCATCAAGGGCGCGCGCTGCCTGCTGAAGCTGGCGGACTCGGTGACCACGGACCACATCAGCCCGGCCGGCAGCATTGACCCCAAGACACCGGCGGGCCAGTACCTGATCGCGCATGGGGTGAAGCAAGCGGACTTCAACAGCTACGGCAGCCGGCGCGGCAACCACGAGGTGATGATGCGCGGCACCTTCGCGAACAAGCGCATCCGCAACCAGCTCGCGCCGGGCACCGAGGGCGGCTGGACCACCGACTTCACCGACGGCAAGGTGAAGTACGTCTACCCGGCCAGCGAGAATTACATCAAGGCGGGCATCCCGCTGATCGTGCTGGCGGGCAAGGACTACGGCATGGGTTCAAGCCGCGACTGGGCGGCCAAGGGCACCCTGTTGTTGGGCATCAAGGCCGTGATCGCCGAAAGCTACGAGCGCATTCACCGCAGCAACCTGATCGGCATGGGCGTGCTGCCCCTGACCTACAAGGAAGGCGAGACCGCCGAAAGCCTGGGCCTGAAGGGCGACGAGGTGTTCGACATCGAGGTGCCCGCCGACGTGAAGCCCAAGCAGCTGCTGAAAGTGAAGGCCGGCGACAAGCAGTTCGAGGTGGTGTGCCGCCTGCACAACAACATGGAAGTCGAGTACTACCGCAACGGCGGCATCCTGCACTCGGTGCTGAGAAAGATGGCGAAGGGCTGATGGGGACTGTCCCCGCGTTTGGGGACTGTCCCCGTTTTCGAACGGCGCCGGTGGCCTACTGACCCACACCGCCACCCGTGTCCCAGGGCCCGAAGCTTGACTTGCCAAACGGCATGGGCGCGGTGCCGTCGCCGCTGCCGGCTCGGATCCGAATCGAGCGCGTGCGTTCCCGGAAAGACACGCGCACGAGTTCCCTCTCGAACTCCGCGTCCAATCCCTGCAGGTCTTCTGGTTTGAGCGAGCCGTCGTCGAGGCCGCTCAGGGTTTCCCTCGCCCATTCGCTCCCGGCTGCCGCCAGCGCTTCCAACTGTTCACGGCGTTCCGCGTTGCTGGACTTCAGCCATTCTTGCCGTGCGCGGGGAATACGATCGGGATCCAGGATTTTGGGCGGCGGCAGAACTTGCCCGGTTTCAACGGTCGGACCGGGCTCAAGGGAATCCGTCGCATCAGGGGATTCACCAGCCTCCAGCCGACCGAGCAGTTCTTCGATGCCCGGCCCCAGTGCATTTGCCGGAGGCGCAGAGTCTGTCGAATCGGCTTCGGCGCTCTGCACCGGCGGCAGGCTCAGCGGCTCCGGTTCCGGGCTGCCTGCATCGCAGGCTGCCAGGGCGATCCCGCACGCCGCGAGCAAGAGCACTCGATGTCGCATGGCTGGCTCCTCACGCCTCAATTCTATCCGCACGCGCTGGATTACCAAAGGAAACCGTGTTTTTACCCGAACGCTGGCGAAGTGCTGATGGAGTCTGCCCGTGTTCGAGAGCTTCATCCGGCCGCGACGACGGGGACAGTCCCCAACTTCGGGGACAGTCCCCTAGCCGGCCGCGCTGCGTTTCCAGCCGGCCGGGTCCTGCTTAAAGTAGGTTTGCAGGGCGGCGTAGAGATCCGGGTGCTGCTCCTGCATCTGCCAGGGCTTCTCGAAAAACGTCTCTACGCAGACGGCGAAAAACTCGGCCGGGTTGGTCGCGGCGTAGTCATCCAGGAATGTCTCGCGCTCGTCGTCCACGGCCTCGCACAGGGCGTCGTACTCGCGCTGGAAAGTCTGGGCCCAGCCGCGCGCCATGGCTCGCGACTCCATCAGCGGCGCGCCGTCGGTTTCGCCGGCCTCGGAATCGAGCTGGTGGGCGAACTCGTGCAGGATCACGTTCAGGCCGTCGCGCGGGTCCAGCGCGCCGTGCCTGGCGCTGTCCCAGGCCAGGATCACGTTGCCCTTGTCCCAGCTTTCGCCCGCGTTCTCGGCGATCTCGGTCATCTCCAGCCCGTGCTCGTCCACTTCCTTGTGCTCGACAAAGAAGGCGCTGGGGTAGACAAGGATCGTCACCAGTTCGGGGAAGTAGTCCGTGCGCCGGTGCAGCAGCAGCAGGCAGGCGTTGCCCGCGATGGTGACGCGGATTTCGTCCGTGATCTCGACGCCGCGGCAGCCCTCAAAGTGCTTCTCGTCCAGGAACACCAGGATGTGCCGCTGCAGCTCAAGCTGATCCTCGCGATTCAGCCGCGAGTACAGCCCCATGTTGGCAACCAGGTGCGCCTCCCACGCGGCCGGAAACGGCCGCCGCATCACCTTGTCCCGCCGCCAGCGTTTGATGAACCCAAACATAAAGGCTTGTAACCACGAAGCACCACTAAGGGCCACGAAGAACTACAGTACAACAATATCTCACGCCAAGGCGCAAAGGCGCAAAGAACTACAACTGCATTGAGTCAGGATGGACAGGAGTAAGTGGACACTGATTTGTGGTCGAGAATCTGTGCCGATCTGCAGCCCGGCTTGAATTGAGGCTCAACCTGCCCCGAATGCTGTGTTGCGACTCTTGCGCGATCAGTAACGCCTCGCAGTTCTTCGCGCCTTGGCGTGAGTTTGCAGAAGCTTTTACTTCGTGGTCCTTCGCGGCCCTTCGTGGTTACAAACGCAGTTAGCCGCCGTTCAGGCGCTCGACCGCGATCTGCTTCATGGCCCGCAGGTCCATCTTGCCGGTGCCTAGCACGGGCAGGGCTTCCACCGGTATGAAGTCGCGCGGTTTGGGAATGAAGATGTTGGGCAGGCCTTGTTCCTGCAGGCCCTTCACCACGATTTCGATCTCGTGGGTACAGTTGCAGTGCAGCACGGCCAGGCGCTCGCCTTTCTTTTCGCAGCGCACGCTGGTGACGGCGAAAATCTGCTCATGGGCGCCGATCGCGAGGTGCAGGGCTTCTTCCACCTTGCCGTGGGGAACCATCTCGCCGCCGATCTTGCTGAAGCGGCTGAGGCGGTCGGTGATGGTCAGGAAGCCGTCGGCGTCCTGCTTCACGATGTCGCCTGTGGAGTACCAGCCGTCTTTCAGCACCTCGGCGGTCTTGGCCGGGTTGTCCAGGTAGCCGCGCATCACGTTGGGTCCCTTGACCTCCAGCACGCCGGGCTTACCCAGCGGCAGCGGCTGGCGCGTATCCGGGTCCAGGATTCGCACCTGGATGCCGGGCAGCGGGCGGCCGATGCTGCCGCTCAGGCTGCCGCGCCGTCCCTTGTAGTCGGGCACGTTCACGCCGATCACCGGCGAGCACTCGGTGCAGCCGTAGCCTTCGCTGATGGGCACGCCGTACTTTTCCAGCCACTTCTGCGCGAAGGGTTGCGGCAGTTTTTCCGCGCCGGCCACGATGATGCGCAGGCTCTTGAGCTGCTCCGGCGTGCACTTCTTGGCGTAAATCTGGAAGAAGGTCGGCGTGGCGACCAGGATGCTGGCCTTGTACTTCTGCGTCATCTCGCCTACGGCGTCGGCGTCCAGCGGGTTGGGCAGGAAGATCATGCCGGCGCCCCAGTGCAGGCCGGCCCACAGCAGGAAGTTCCCGAAGGTGTGGAAGAACGGCAGCATGTGCACCAGGCTGTCGTGCGAGTCCAGGTCAAGCGAGCGCGAGGCCTGCTCGATGTTGCTGATGATGTTGAAGTGCGTGACCGGGATGCCCTTGGGCTCGCCGGTGCTGCCGCTGCTGAAAATGATGGCGTGGTCGTCGTCCATGCCCGCTTCGCGCAGGGCGCCGGCGAACTTCAGCAACGAGCGATAGGGCAGATACTTGGCCGCCAGCAGGGCCTTCAGCTTGGCGAAGCGGCCAATGCCGCGCGCCACGTCCTCAAGGTAGATCAGCTGCGCGTTGGTTGGCGGCTCAATGTTGCCCTTCTTCAGGAACTGCTTGCTGGCCAGCACGGTCTTCAGCCCGGCCTGGCGCACGGCGCATTCCATGCCCTCTCGGCCGGTGGTGTAGTTCAGGTTCACCACCACGCGGCCTTGCAGGATGGCGGCCATGTTGGCCAAGGCACCGCCCACGCTGGGGGGCAGCAGCAGGCCCACGCGCGGCTGCTCGCCCCAGTGGGGTTTCATGGCGCGCGCGATGGCGACAGCGCCGGTGAGCGCCTTGATGCGCGTGACCGGCCCGCGGATGGCGTCGGCCAGGGCCACGGCTTCGGGCGCTTCGCGCAGGCGGCTGACCATGCTGAACGAAAGCGGTGCCAGGTCGCGCTTGCGTTCCAGCCAGACTTCGGCTTCGAGTGAGAGCAGCGCTGACAGGAAAGGGGACTGTCCCCGCAGTTGGGGACTGTCCCCGTCTTCGACAACCGGTTGACCGATCGAGAGCGAAACCGCCGCCTTGCCGCGCCGGGGCAGCAGGTAGTCCTCGACGCCATCCTTGTAGCGGTTCGACCAGGGGCCGTCGAAATAGATCGGCACCACGGGTGCGCCCAACTCCAGCGCAGCCTGCAGGCCCGGGATCTCGCCCCCCTTGGTCAGGTGCGCATCAAGCAGCACGCACACCCGCTTGCCCTGCGTCAGCGCGGCCTTCAGTTTCTCGTTCACGGCCGCATCGGCCGGGCTGCCCACCAGCACGTCTTGACCGGCCGTGGTGTATGCGGGCGCGCCGGCGACCAGTGTGGCGCCCGGCAGCAGCTTGTGGATCAACGCGGCGTCGAAGGGGGTGAAGTGCTCGCCGACCAGCACGCAAGGGCCTGAGGGCAGGCGCTCGGCCCAGTTGACGCGGGTGTTCAGTTGCGAGAGTGCCGGCTGCACGCTGCACCTTTCATAACGCCGTTATGTTTATGCCACATCGTGCGGAGACTGTCAACTGTCTCGGCACGGGTTGTTCTGCTGTTCGAAGGGCAGAGTGTAGCGTCTGTCGCGCCTGCTGGGCAGTAAAAGGGACTGGCGCCAGAAGTGCCTGCCACTGCCTGATCGAATTTGAGATGCCCGGTCAGGGGCTTCCCGTTTCCGTGACAGGGCTTTGCGCGTCGCGTTTGGCCTCACGACGCCGGGTGGTAGTCTGTGCCCCAGGATTCGTGGCTCGGCCGACTCCGCACCCGGCCGATCCACCCCAGTCCCCACGCTGGGCACCAGAGAGCCCGAGGCCCCCAAGCCTCGGGTTTCTCAATTTGCGGGGGCGTCGGGCCTGCCCAGGACTTTGGGCGGCGCTTGCACGTAGCCGTGCTCGACAAACCAGGCGGCGGCGCGGCGCAGCGTTTCGGCAATCGGGCGGGTCGGCAGGCCCAGGTGTTCGAGCGCCTTGCGGTTGTCGTAGAACATCGGCTGCAGGGCCATGCGCACGCCCGCCAGGGGCACGACTGGCGGCCTGCCGGTCACCTTCGATTTCAGCTCGCTGAAAAACCCGGTCGCCAGCGCCACCGACTTCGGCACCTTGAACCGCGGCGCGGGCAGACCGGTGATCTCGGCCAGCATCTGAAAAATCCGCAGGATCGGCAGGTTCTCGTGGCCCAGTATGTAGCGCTCGCCCGGCTTGCCTTTCTGCGCCGCCAGAATGTGTCCCCGTGCGCAGTCCTCCACGTCGATCACGTTCAGGCCCGTCTCCATGTAGCCCGGCATCTTGCCGCGCATGAAATCAAGCACCACGCGGCCGGTGCTGGTGGGCTTGACGTCCCAGGGGCCCATGGGCGCGCTTGGATTCACGATCACCACCGGCGCGCCTTCCTGCGCGAGTTTGCGGGCGCGCTGCTCCCCCAGGAACTTGCTGCGCGCGTAGTGCACGGTCAGCTCGTGCTCGTGCGGGTGGTCGTCCTCGTGAGCGTGGCGGTCTTCACCCCGAGGAGGCTTGCCCACGGCCACCACGGAGCTGCAGTGCACGATGGACTTGCAGCCGGCCTCCGCGGCCGTGCGCAGCACCAGGCCCGCGCCTCGGTCGTTGGCGTCGTAGATCTGCCTGATCTGGTGGCGGCGCAGGGAGATGGCGTTCATGCCCGCCACATGAAAGCAGGCGTCAGCGCCCACCAGGCCCCTGGCCAGCGCGGCGATGTCCAGCAGGTCGCCCTCGATCACTTCAACGTCGTGGCCGTGGATGGTGCGGCGGTCGGCGCCCTTGCGCAGCAATACGCGCACGTGCACGCCGTCGCGCAGGAGTTCCCGCACGACGGCCGAGCCGATGAAGCCGCTGGCACCGGTAACGAAGGCCGTTTTCACGGGCGGCAGTATAGGGTTTTCAGGCGGCAGCCGTTAGCGTCGGGCGGCCGCTGCATCATGCAGGCAGGCCCAGCACCTCGTACATGCCGTACCGGCCGGGTTTGCGGCCCGCCAGCCACTCGGCCGCGCGCAGGGCGCCGCCCGCGAAGGTGTCGCGGCTGCTGGCCTTGTGGGTCAGCTCGATGCGCTCGCCTTCGGTAGCGAACACCACGGTGTGGTCCCCCACCACGTCGCCGCCGCGCAGGGCGTGCATGCCGATCTCGGTGCGTGAGCGCTCACCGGTGTGGCCTTCGCGCCCGTGCCGCACCACCTGCTCGGAGTCGCGCCCGTTGCCGGCGCACACCGCGCGCAGCAGGCCCAGGGCCGTGCCGCTGGGCGCGTCCACCTTGCGGCGGTGGTGCATCTCGATGATCTCGATGTCGTAGCTTTCCGGCAGCGCGGCGGCGGCCTGTTTCGCCAGCGCGAACAGCAGGTTGACGCCCACGCTCATGTTGGGCGCCCACAGCACCGGGATGGTTTTGGCGGCTTCGTCCAGCCTGGCAAAGTCGTCGGCCGTGAGCCCCGTCGTGCCCGACACCAGCGGCGTGCCGTGCTTGAGGCAGTCAGCCAAGCGCGCGCGGAAACCCTCGGGCAGGCTGAAGTCGATCAGCGCGTCGGCGCCGCCGTGGTACTCACCAACGACTGGGCTGCGAAAACGCAGGTCGTTGATCACCGCGCCGTAGACTTCGCCCACGAACTTGTGGTCGATCGGCGCCACGATTTCGTGGCCCGCGTGGGCGGCAAGGTCGGCAATGCGGCGGCCCATGCGTCCGGCCGCACCGTTGAGGGCAATCTTCAGGGCCATGGTGGCTCCAGAGGTCAGTGATCAGAGGTCAGTAAACAGCATTCAATAGCTGCTGGCCACTGGTCGCCAAACACTCACCGGACGGCCTTGAACTCTCCGGAATCCTCCGGCGGCGGGTCGGCGGGTTTTCGTTGTGGTAGCGGGTCGGCGGTGGGTTTGGCGGAAACGGGCGGGTAACTGCCCGCGAACAGGGACCAGCAGTAGTCGCCGCCTTTTTTCGAGCCGGTCAGCTTCCGATACGTCCAACGGACGCCGCTTTCGAGCAGTCAGAACATGGGTTCCTCGCTGCCATTCTAACGGCGGTTACCGTCGTACGCTTCCCGGGGCTTCACCACTCGCGTGCCCACGCTAACGTGCGCCGGATGCGGTGGCTTTACCCTGACCCTCACGACCACGAAGAGAACGCGGCGCGCCATGCCGTGGAATCGCGCATCGAGCGCTGGTGGTCGGCCTTTGCCGAGCACGCAGCCGAGATCCATGACAGCATCAATGACGACTCGGAGTTCGACGTCTCGGTTTTCATGCGCGGCAGCCTGGAGCAGATCGACCAGCGCCTGGGCTGGGAACTGGCGACCTCGGACGACGGCGACCTGCTGGTGATCACGCCAGAACACCGCCTGCAATTGCGGCCGCTGGTGGACGCCATCATTACGCGCGCCCCGCACATCGCGGGCTGGGAGTTCCGCCACGCGCGCCCCGCCGAGGAACCGGCGGAAGCGCTGGCCACCGTGGAGGCCGAAACGGACAACCCGCTCGGCCACTGCGAAGTCAGCACCGCCATCGACGACATGAACCGCGTGACCCTGAAGTTCTACCTGCCCGACGCCATCGACCGCGAGCTGGCGGCCGTGCAGGGCACCATTGCGGCGGAGGCGCTGCTGGGCGAAGAGGAGTTCGCGCGCTGGATCGGTCGCATCGAGGTGGTGGACCGCGAAGACGGCGCGGGCTGGGCGCCGCTGGCTTCGCTGCCGGGCAAGGTGACCGACGAGATCGACCGCATCGACGCGCGCCTGTACGACACGCCGCTGGTGAAGAATGTGGACCGCCTGCAGTGGGGCCTGTGGCGCTTGAGCCCGCCGCTGAAGGACGAGTACCCGCGCCAGCAGGACCTGATCATGGGCAGCAGCGCCCTGGAAAGCATGAGCGCCTGCGCGCAGCTGGGCCAGAAGTTCGACTCGCGCCGCTACTCAAGGGTGGGCGAAACCTTCTGCTTCCTGAAGTTCGACGGGGACGGGCGCAAGATCGCCGCGCGCATGGAAGAGCGCAAGCACGTCGAGAAGGCCGTGAATGACGCGCTGGTTGCCGAAGGACTGGGCGTGGTGGTGGGGACCGGCACGGGCAAGAAGTACAGCTACCTCGATCTCGCGCTGACGGACGTGCAGAAGGCGATCCCGGTGATCATCGGTCAGATGCGCCAGGCGCAGGTTGCAACGCGAAGCTGGCTGCTGTTCCACGACGCGCACCTGGCCGACGAATGGGTGGCCATCCACGAAGACACCCCGCCGCCGCCCAAGTAACAACCAATGGCCGCTCTAGCGGTCGAAGCGGGGCTTGGGGGGCTCGGCTTCTTTTTCTTCGCGGTTGCTGTCGGGGTTCTCGTTGGCTACCACGAGAATGCCTTCCTTGCCGCAGCGGAACTCGCCGGTGCTCTTGCCGGTCTCGGTCAGCGCCAGTTCTCGGCTTACGCCCGCCACGGTCAGCTTGACCGTCACGGTTTCGACCTTGTCGGACTGCTTGTCCTTCTTCAGCTTCAGCACGATCCACACCCGCCCGCCGGCCTCACCGGCGATCATCTTGTCCAGCACCAGCGCCGAGACGGGCTTGAAGTCCTTGTCACAGAAGTACAGGCCGGGCGATACCTCGAGCGTCTTGGGCTCGGGCTTGGCCGTCTCGAGCTTGCGCTCGAGCTCGCTGCCGTCCACTTTCTCCTGGGTGATGCTGCCGGTGCCGCCCATGGTGGCGCCGCCGCCGGCCTTGGCCGCGCCGCCGCCGGCAGGTCCCACGGCGGGCGCAGGTCCCTGCTGGGGCGCGGGTCCGCCCTGGTCGGGCAGGGGCACGGCGCCGGGGCCCCCGGGCTGGCGCGGCGGGCTGGACTGCGGCCCGGCCGGCACAGGCTGCGATGAAAGCCCCCCACCCTGGTTGTTGCGGTTGTTACGGTCGCGGTTGGCGCGGTTGTTGTCGGAGCTTTCCAGTGGGCGGCTGCCGGTGTTGATCGATGAGGGCGTGGCGGACTTGCCCGTGGAGCTGTTGCTGCTCTGGCTGCCGGTGCCGGTCGGCGCGGCGGGCGCGGGCGTGGTGTTGTCGTTGCTGCCCGCAATGGTGGTGCGGGCGGTGAAGGCGTTCACTACCAGGGCGGTCTGGTTCGACAACGCCGCACCCGTGATTTCACAGGCCAGGTCGCCCTCGGCGCCGCCGGCCAGCGTAAAGAACTGGGTGTTGTACTGGATGCCCTCAACGCGCACGGTGATGTTGTCCAGCGCCGGGTTGCCGATCGAGAAGCTGAACACGGTGTTCGCCGTCGCCAGCGCCGGCGTGTTGATGTCGCCGCTGCTGGTCGTGGCGGTCGGCTGCACCGAGAACGCGCAGCCGGTTGGCGCCTTGATGCTGACGGTTCCGGCGATCGTGCCGCTGATCAGGATCACGCCCGCGGGCTGCGGATCCGACACGTTCGCCCGCACCAGCTTGACGCTTTCCGCCCCCACCTTTGCCTGCGAACCACTGACGTCGCTGACGCCCTTGATGCCAAGGCTTGCGCGCAGGGTCTTCAGCACCGTGGTGCCGTTTACCGAGAACAGCTCGAGCTTGACCTCAACTGTGCCCTCGACATCGGCCTCCACGTCAATGCTGGCCTGGGCCTCGTTCTGGTTCAGCAGGCTGAAGCTGCCCGCCACCAGCTTCACGCCCGCCCCGAAAGTCAGCGCCGGGGGCTTGCTGCTGCTGTTGGCGAAGGCGGCCGTCTCGTTGGCTACCAGCCGGATCGCGAAGTTGCGCACCCCGCGCTCCACGGCCGCGGGCTGGATCACGAACGACTCCTTGGCGGCGGACGGGTCCGGCGTGGTGGTGCCGGACGGCAGCGACTGGGCCGCAAGCTGGGCGGCGCACAGGGCGATCAGCAGACAGGCAAGGTATCGCATCGCTTACTCCTGCTTCGTTTCTACCGAGTCGTTGTGCTTCTCGGCTGATTCGTTTCCGGCCGTCGGCGGCTGGTCCAGCGACTTGCGCTCGGTCTCTTCTTCTCTCGCCACTTCTTCCGCCACGATCTGGCGGGTGGTGCGGCGCCGGGTGCTGGGCACCGCCGCCTCCGCCTGCTCGGCCAGGGCCACCTCTTCGAGCGGCATGACCCTGATCTGCAGCCGGCGCACACGGTGACCCCTCACGCGCGTCGCCGTGATCTCCAGACCATGATACGTCGTTACGTCCCCTTCCGACGGGATATTCCCGAAGGCTTTCAGCGCCAGACCGGCCGCGGTATCGAAGCCTTCCAGGGCCTCGGACGGCAGACTCAGGCCCAGCTGGCGCACCAGGCGCTCGTCGCTTACGCGCCCGTCGACCTCCCAGGTGGTTTCGTCGATCTGCTGGAAGGGAGTGGAAACGATGTCGTACTCGTCTTCGATGCGCCCGACCAGCATTTCGACCACGTCTTCGAGTGTGATCAGACCGGCGGTGCCGCCGTACTCGTCCAGCGCGATAGCAAGGTGGGTGCGGCGCTCGCGCATCTGGTTCAGCAGGTCGCCGATGAACATGGCCTCTGACACGAACAGGGGCTTGTGCAGGAAGGCCATCACATCGAACGATCGTTCGGCGCCCGGCTCGTTGCGCAGGAACTCCTTGAAGTTGAGGATGCCGACGATGTCATCCAGGTCGCCCTTGTAGACCGGCAGGCGCGAGTAGGGCGTCTTCTGAAACAGCTGGCGGATGTCATCGAGACTGCTGTGCACCTCGATGCCCTGGATGTCCGTGCGCGGGATCATGATTTCGCGCACCCGCGTGTCATTGAGATGCGCCGCGCGCTGGATCAGCTGCATCTCCATGGCGTCGATCACGCCCAGCTGCTCGCCCATGTGGGCGACTGTATGGATCTCGTGCACATCGAAGATGTCTTCTTCGCCGGGGCGCCGGCCCATCAAGCGCATCACCGCGTTGCTCATCTGGATCAGCAGCCAGGTCACCGGGCTGGTGACCAGCATCAGACCAAGCACGAACCACACCGAGCCCAGCGCCCACTTGTTGCGGAAGTGGACTGCAATCGACTTCGGCAGCACCTCGCCCAACACCAGCACGAACACCACGCTGGCCACCGAGGCGACAACCGGCGCCGCCCAGGGCGGCAGCAGGCCGTCGCCACGGATCATGCCGTCAAACACCACCGTGGCGAACACCGCCAGCACCGTGTTTACCACGTTGTTGCCCACCAGCAGCGCGGCGATCACACGGCCCTTCTCGCGCAGCAACTTCTGCAGCCTGCGCGCCGAGGCGTTGCCCTGCTCGGCCAGTCGCGCGACCGTGGTATTTGAGACGGCCGTGATGGCCGTTTCCGTCCCCGAGAACATCGCGGAGAGGGAGAGAATGCCCAGGAAGATGATCAGTGTGCCGAAGTCCACGTCAGCCCCGTGCGCTTGCGCAAGTGATGCCGCGGCCGCGCGTTGTGCTGCACCAGGATTGTCGATCGTCGGCCATGTGAGCTAGTTGCGGCCTTTGTTGGCCCGCGTGTCGGCGAAGTCGCGCTCCAGTGTGGCGATCAGCGCCTGTGCGCCGGCGCGGTCGCCGCGCGCCGCCAGGGCGTTGGCCTTGCCGAGCAGCCCCCAGGCGTAGTACTCGCGCACCAGCGGGCGTTGCGGGTCGGCGGCGCCGATCTTGTTGTAGGCGTGCTCGATCAGCGGAAATGCCGGCTCGTAGGCCTCAAGTTCCGCCATCCAGGCGAAGACGCCCAGCAGAGCGGGCGGGCCGTCCTTCACGGCCGGCTGCATCAGCTTTTCGTAGGCGCCGGTGTGGTTGCGGACCAGGTGGCTGATCGCGGCGGCGAGCGCCAGGCGCTCTTCGCGGGTGTCGAAGTCGGCGGCCTTCATCAGGGTGGACTTCATGGTCTTGGTGTCGGAGACCTCGAGGGTCCACTGGCTGCTGTCGGTTTCCGGCTGGACCTTGAGGCGCAGCACCGACGACTGGCTGCCGAACAGCTTGACGGCCTCCTCGGGCCAGGGCGCCGACTTCAGCAGCTTTACGGCGTCAAGAATCTCGGGCAGCGCGCCCTGGAGCTGCAGCAGCGACTTGTGCTCGAGCAACGTCTGGTCTTCACGACGTTTCAGGTCTTCCACGATGGGCTTGAAGCGCTCGCGGTCCTGGTAGGCGATGAAGTCGGCGTCGCTGAGCTTGAAGTCCGTCAGACGCTGCGCCACCTGCTTGAAATCGCCGCGCGCGATGTCGCCCCGGCAGCGTTCCAGCACCAGCGCCAGGGCCGTGCTGCAGCGGGCAAAGGCTTCGTCCGTCGCTTTGCGCTCGGCGCGCTCGGCCTCGGCCTTGTAGATCTTGGCCAGCTTTTCGAAGTCGTCGGCCAGCTTGCTCAGGCGGTTCTTGTAGAAGTCGTCGTCGCAGGCGGTCGCCGCGTCGCGCACGCGCACCACCACGGACTCCACGGTGGCGGCCTTCACGCCGGGCTCCTGGTGCCTGGCGTCTTCCACCTCGCGCTTCATGGTGGCCTCGAAGGTGTCGTAGTGCGACTTCACGCTGGCGGGGTACGAATTGTTCAGGTAGTCGCGGGCGGTTTCGACGATCTTTTTGATCTCTTCGTTGGTCGTCTGCTCGTGCTTCTTGATGAAGGCGCCTGCGATGTCGGCCGCGGCCTTGTACTTGAATTCCTTGATCTGGCCCTCCGCATTGCGCCAGGCCTGGTCCCATTCATCCCGCACCGCGGCAGCGCCCTGTGAGATCTTCACCAGGTCCGCTTTCAGTTCTTCGAGGCGTGCGCTGACCTGCCTGCGCAGGGACTCGTCCGCCTTGGGGTACTTGGCCAGCGCCTCTTCCAGGCGCGCAATCTCCTTGGCGTAGATTTCCAGGTCGTTGGGGTGCTCGCCGATCTGCAGGTTGGCGATGCCCAGGGCCAGCTTCAGCGCCTCGTTCGCCTCGGCCACTTCGGGCGGCACCTCGGGCTCGTTGTTGGCGGGCGGACCACTGTTGGCGGGGCCGCTGTTATTAGCCTCGCCCACCAGGTCGTTGGCGGCCGGGCTGCCGCTGAACACGAAGAACCACAGCGAGAAAATCGCCGCCATCAGCGCTATCAGTGCGACGATGGCCGCGACCATCAGCTTGCGCCGCTGGTCCAGGGCCTGCAGCTGCTGCGACTGCTCGGGTGTGAGGCCCGTGGGGCGCTCGGCAAACGCGCTGCCGCTGCTGACGGCTTTGCGCGACGACAGGTTTTCCCAGTCGGTCAGGTCCTGCGCGATCTCGCTGGCGTGCTGGTAACGCTCGGCCGGGTTCTTGGCCAGCATGCGGTCGATGATGCGCACGATGGCCTGCGGGCAATCGGGCACGTGCTCGGTGATGGGCGTGTGCGCCTCGCGCACCTGCTTCTTTAAAATCTCTTTGACGGTGGCGCCCGTGAACAACGTGCGCCCGCTGACCATGCGGTAGAAGGTGGCGCCCAGGGCATAGATGTCCGCGCGGTGGTCAATGGGCTTGCCCATCGCCTGCTCGGGCGCGATGTAGTGCGGCGTGCCGAACACGCCGTCCTGCTCGGCCTGCAGCTCCTGGGCGCTCATGGCGAGCCCCAGGTCGCCGAGCTTGACGGTGTCGTCCTCGGTGACCATCAGGTTGTCGGGCTTGATGTCGCGGTGCACCAGGCCTTTGCGCTCGGCGTAATCGAGCGCGTTGCAGGCGTGCCGGATGATCTGCACCGCGCGCGCCATGGTGATTGACTTCTGCTTGCCCAGCTCTTCCAGCACACTGCCCTTGGCGGCGAACTCCATGCTGAAGAAGTACTGTCCGCCCTCGTCGCCGACGTCGTAGACCTGGATGATGTTCGGGTGGTTCAGGCTGCCGGCGGCGCGGGCCTCCTTCACGAACATCTCGCAGAACTTCTCGTCTTTCACCAGGTCGGGCGACAGCACTTTCAGCGCCACCGTGCGCCCGAGGCTGAGCTGCGTGGCCTTGTACACCGTGCCCATGGCGCCGCGGCCCAGGCGTTCTTCGATGCGATAGCCGCCGATCTGCTGGCCGATCAGCCCGCCCTGCTTGTCGGTCTGCTCATCGGGCAGCCACGAGATCAGCGTTTCGCCGACCTGGATGCTGTCGCCGTAGGCCAGCTTGTGCGCGCCCTCGGCCTTGCGCCCATTCACCAGTGTCCCGTTGGCGCTGTTCAGGTCTTTCAGCCCGAAGATGCTGCCCTTGCTGGCGATCAGGAAGTGGCGGCGCGAGGCCATGCTGTCGGAGAGCTGCAGGTTGGCGTCTTTGTCGCGCCCGGCCACGACCTGGCCACCCACCACCACGGTGATGGACTTGCCGCGATCAGGACCTTTTTCAACCAGCAGACGTGGCAACTCTTGCTCTCCGGATGTGCGAACAATACCACGGCGGCCCCAACGGCCGTCAGGTTTCGCGCTTTGTAATTCCCGCAAGTATCCAAGCTTTCATGGCTTGGGTCAACGCAGGGGTATCGGTCTTGGGGCGGGCAAAAACACCGGGGGCACACCCATTAGTCGAATTCCGGGCGCATTTCTTTCCGGCATTCCGTGGGCGAATGTGCTTGAGGCTTGAAGGTGTGATGAAAGCCCGGGACTACTCGGTGGGCGGCTCTTCCGGCACCGTGTCTCGCAGGGTGGGCTCGGACTCAATACTAAGGCAGTTCAGCGGCACGGTGTCGCGCAGGGTTGCGTCGTTCCAGATGTCGTGCTGGTTCAGCGGAAGGTGCGCTTTCCAGCGCGCCTCGCAGGCCGGACAGGCGTCGCCGGATTTCTGCAGGCCCGGCAATACAAGAATGGCGAGGGCTGAAACCAGCAAGACGACCGTTTTCATGGAGCTGCCTCCGCACGTTGCTGCATCTAATACGCACGACGAGGCCTTGAGATTTCGGAAGATTTCGGATTTCCCGCGCCACTTTTTGCCTGCCACCTGTGCTTAGGCGATGATGGACGCGCTCATGACCCAGCACGACACCCTGATTCGCCTGATGCGTGAGCACCAGGCCGACCTCTGGCGCTACCTGCGCTTTCTCGGCGCCGAGCCCGCCACGGCCGACGACCTCACCCAGGAAGTCTTCATTGAGCTGTATCGCAACCCCATCGACGAAATCAGCCGGCAGTCCACGGCCGCGTGGCTGCGCAAGGCGGCGCGCAACCGCTTCTTGAACTGGCTGCGCGACAACCGGCGCGAAGCCGCGCACGAGCTGCTTGAGCAGGCCGAGCAGGTGTGGCGCGACTTCACGCCCGGCAGCGCTGACGAGCGCCTCGACGCTCTTGAGCGCTGCCTGGGCAAATTGGCCGAGCGCGCCCGCCGCGCGATCGAGCTGAAGTACCGCGAAGCCCGCAAGGAGGCCGATGTGGCCGAAGCGCTGGAAACCAGCACCGAGGCCGCCAAGGCGCTGCTGAAACGCACGCGCGAGCAGTTGCGCGAGTGTGTGGAAAGACAGGTGCGCCCATGACCAGCGCCGAACAACTGATCGAGAACGATCTGCAGGAGCTGCTGGGCGGCATCAACCCGCCCGACCTGATCGAGCGCACACTGGCGCGCCTGGAATCCGGTGTCGAAACAAGCGCCCAACCCACCGGCGAAGCCACGCCCGCGGCTGCGAATCCGGCGCCGCGCGGCCGACTGGTACTGCTTCGCCGCATTGCCGCCGCGGCCTGCATTTTGCTGGCGCTGGGACTGATCACCTGGGTGCTGTGGCCGCGTTCGCTGCCGGAGAGCGTCACGGCAACTCCCGCCGCCAGCTACCTGGTGCGCGACGACTACATCCAACTCAAGTCCGGCTGGCTGCTGCTTACCGACGGTGCGCCCGAGGTGCGCGTTGAGTCCGGCAGCCCGGCCAACCGGGCCGGCCGTGTCAGCGACGTGCGCGGGCGCGCCGTGGCGGGTGTCGGAATCCCGAACGCGGACACGCTGGACACGCTCGCGAACGAACTGCAACTCAGCGAATCGGAGACACAGATGTTGAAGCTGACAAAACGCTGGCTCACGGCCGGGGGCCTTGCGGTGTGCGTACTGACCGGCCAGGTGATGCTGAATGATGTGCAGGTGCAAGCAGAGGAGCTGCCGGCGCCGGAGGTGAAGAACGAGATCCCGAAGCCCGACGACATCGCCGGTGTGAAGAAGCTGCTGGAGGACGTGCGGTCGATTGAGCTGCGCGCCCTGCGCGACGACTGGCAGTACAGCGGCTGGCTGCCGCTCGAAGGCGCCGACGCCAGTGAGCTGGGCAGCACCTTCGCCAAGGCCCTCAGCGCCCGGCCCAGGGAGGTTGCGGGTTGGGATCACAACAACGAATTCCTGTTTACGCTGGCTGACGGCCGCGTGGTGCAGGCGGCCGTTTACGAAAGCGGGGGGCTGCTGGACCTCAAGCTTCCCGGCTGGCAGCGCTGGGAACAGTACACCTGCACCAAGGGGCTGTACGAGACGCTCAAGCCCCGCATCGAAGAGGCGAAGAAGCTGGAGCGTTACCCGGTGCGCGACATGGCGGGCATGAGCCGCAGCCTGGGCAAGGCCGTAAGGGTCCGCTTCGTCGACAAGTTCGAGCAGAGCGAGGAGTTCCGCGGCGAACTCAATGACCCGGCTTTGGTGGCAAAACTGGCGGGGCTGGTGTGGGACGACGACAACAGCTTCAGCAAGACCCACGTCGGCGACTACCAGGCCTTTGAGCTGAGCTTCGAGATGGACAACGGCGAGACGGTACGCGTCAGCATGCAGAACACCGGCATCATGGCGGTCTACAACGGCAACGCGCTGCTTCACATCAACGACATCGCTACCACCGAAAACGTGAAGGCGATCCACGCCCTGCTGAAGCCGCTGGTGGCGAAGTCCGGCTTCCGGGTGCTGCGCCAGTGGAACGGCGCCGTCAGCTCGATCACCGAGGCCCGCGTGCACGTGGTGACGGACGACGAAGGCTGGGTCAAGCTGTGGGCCGAGCACACGGCGCCGGAGCTGATGGACCCGCCGGTGATGGACTTCGAGAACGAGTTCGTGCTCGCGATCTTCGGCGGCGAGAGCTTCAACAGCCGCGGCTACTTTGTGAACGAAATCCTGCAGGGCGAGTTCGAGTACCTGCTTCGCGTGGACGAGCAATCCTACCAGACCATGAACGGCGCCGACGCCGTTACCCCCTTCGGCATCTATGTTCTCACGAAAGTGGACCGTCCTGTGCACCTTGAGGAAAACGTGCAGTCGCTGATCGGCGAGCCGCCGATCTGGAAACGCCACACCCCGGCCTTCCAGCCCCTGGTCACGCCGCGCTACCCCATGCAGAACGCCTGGAAGGTCGAGCGTTACTGGCAGGGCGGCGACAGCCTGATCGAGCAACGCGAGCAGCACGTCATCACGGACGCGCAGGCCTTGGACAAGCTGTGGCAACGCCACGCCGGCGCCGACGCGCCCAGCCCCAAGGTCGAGTTCGACCGGTTCGTGGTGGTGGCGGTGTTCGGCGGCCGTCAACGCGGGGAACGCGGCAAGATTCTCGAATACCGCCTGCAGGCCTGCTATCGCGACGGCAACGGCGGCGTGCTGCGCTTCGCCGGCCAGGAGTATCGCTCCGAGGCCGAGCACACGCCCTACGGCATCTGGGTGCTGCCGAAGGCGGCCAAGGTACGACTTGAGGAGCGCGAGTACCCGCTGATGCCGGAAGGCGTCGAAATCGACTACGCCCGCCCGCCCTACTGGCTGGAACGGAAGTAGCTTCACAACGCCGAAACGGAAAAGCCCGGGGCATGCGCCCCGGGCTTTGGATTTGCCGCGTTGCCGCTTACTCGGCGCGCTCGACGCTGATCACGTCGTACTGCACCGCGCCTTCCGGCGTCTCCACGGTGGCCTTCTCGCCGGGCTTCTTGCCCACGATACCCTGGGCGATGGGGCTTTCGTTGCTGATGATGAAGCGTTCGTGGTCGGCCTCGTAACGGCCGAGGATGGTGTAGATCTTGGTCTTGCCGTCCTCGCGCTTGAGCGTGACCTTGGTGCCGAAGCCCGCCACGCTGGCGTCTACCCCGGCGGGGTCTACCACGCGCACGCGCTTGAGCTCTTCCATGATTTCCTTGGCGGCTTCCTTGAGGCGGCTTTCACGCTCACGGGCGGCGTCCAGCTCGGCGTTTTCGCTGATGTCGCCCATGGCCAGCGCTTCGCCGATCTGCTTGGCGACGTCCGGCAGCTCCTCTTCCTGGATGCGCTTGAGCTCGCCCTGCCGCTTGCGCAGGCCGCGTTCGGTGGCAAGGATTTCGCCGCCGTACTCTTCTTCGTGGACTTCCACGGTCGCCAGCGACGCGCGGGCCTGCAGGGTGGGGAAGCTGCGCAGGATCTGCTCGCGCAGGCTGGACTGGTGTATGTCGGAGAGGCCGCGGCAGCGCTCGACTTCGTGCAGCAGGTGGCCGGCGCGGTCTTCTTCAAGGCCGTCCAGCGCGGTGGTCAGCAGGCGCGAGTTGCGCTCGGTCATGGCGGCGCGCAGGCTGGCGAGGGTTTCCTTGAGATGGGTCTCGCCGCGCTCGATGCGGGTGAGCACCTTGTTGATGGTCCACAGCAGCTTGCTGAACAGCTCGTTGGCGGGCACGGCCAGCAGCCCTTCGGGCAGGTCGGCGCCGAGGATGCCGCGGCGCGAGACCCACAGAGTCTGCAGGGGGTACTTCTCGCCCTCTGCGTTCACCGTCTCGATGGATTCGCGC
>JAJVIO010000076.1 GCA_022071975.1 Planctomycetota bacterium | reverse complement strand
CGAGTCGCTTCGCCAGGACCCACACCCCGGTCCCATCCCAGTAGAGCAGTTTCAGCCGCGTGCGTTCTTTATTGGTGAAGGCGAACAGGGCCCCGCTTTTCGGATCCTCGTGGAGTCGTTCGTTCACGGCACTCCACAGTCCGTTGAAGGATTTGCGCATGTCCACGGGCTGCACCGCCACGTAGATTCGAATCGCGGCCGGGAACGCGAGCATCGTTATCCACGCAACGCCCGCACCAACGCGACCATCGGCTTTGACACACGCAACAACCGCCTGCTGGTGTGCGGCGGCGACAGCACGGTTTCAGGGCCGAACCGCCAGCTGCACCAGTACACGCCCGTGACGGCGACCACCGGCAACTGGAACTCGCTCAGCGTGGCCAACACCGGCGCGGAAGAGGACGTCAACCTCAGCGTCGGCGTCTACGACGACGAGTGCAGCCGCATCCTGCACACCCCGGGCGGCAGGCCCAAGGCCCAGGCCATCGTGCTTGGCACCAACGGGGCGGTCTGGCACTACCTGGCGCCGCCGAACAACAACAACACGACCGGAGCAACGGGCTTGTACGATCCCGCGACGGGAAGATACTACGCCGTGTTCGGTGAACGAACGATCCTGGGCCGTGCCATCGGCACCAACGCATTCCGGACGTTCCTGCTGAAATAGAACATGAGCGAGCAGCTGGACGACATCTTTCTGCAACGCGCCCGCGAACGGGGACTGCTTTCCGAGTCCCAGGTTCGCGGCCTGCGTGCCGAGCTGACCCGGCGCCGCCGCCACGAGCCCGACCTCGGCGCGCACGAACTGGCCGTCGAGCAGGGGCTGCTCGGCGTTGAAGCGGCGCTGGCGATCCTGGACGCCGGGCCCGAGGACACCATCGCCGACCTGACCGCCCGAATCAGTGACGGCGGACTGAAGCCGGTGCTTGAGCCCGACCTGCTTGAGCAGGAGACATCCGACGGACGCGGCACCACCGAGCGCTTTGCGGCGCTCACGGACATCGAGCTGGACCCGCAGGATGAGCAGTTCGATGAAGTGCCCCGCCTCGTCGAGCCGCTGGCCCCCAGCTACGCGGTTGCCGACTCGGGCGCCAGCGACAGCCACCTCGAGATGGAGCTGCCGCCACCCGGCTCAGCCAGCGGCGACAGCCTGTTCGAGGAGAACGACTCCGAGCAGATCCCCGCCCTCGACACCGAGTTCGAGCAGCCCCAGATCATCGGCGAAAAGACCCCTACCATGGGCTTCAACGCCGGCCGCGCGCTGCAACGGGCCGAGGTGCACGACACCATCATCGGCGACATCGACTCCGCGCTGCAGAACCTGGAGGCCGATGACCTCGACATCGGCGACCTGGAAGGCATCGAGCAGGAAGAAGAGGAAGTCCTGGCGGCGGATGCGCCGGCTTCCAGCTCCGGCGACACCTTCGTAGAGGACCAGCTGCGCCCGCGCCAGAAAGACACCGAGCGCTTCGAGACCGCCCGCAGGGGCGACCCCGGCCGCACGGCCAGCGACACCGCGCTGGGCATCAGCGGTATCCGCGGCGATGCCGTCCCGGCGCCCGCCCCCGCTTTCGAGATGCGTGCCAGCAAGGGCGCCACGGACGACTTTGCGGCTTTCGGGGACGATGACTCCTCCCATGCCGAGGAATCGGACGAGACCTCCGTGCGCATGGTGGACAGCGCCGTCAACGAAGTGATGGAGCAGGCCGACGACGGCTACTTCGGCCCGCCCGCCGACCTCACCATCACGCCGCCCGAGCTTCTGGAAGACTCCATCGCCCCGCCCAGGCCCGCCGACGGCAGCACGCTGTTCGACTCGGAAAGCCTCAAGGCCGCGGTTGGCGCCGGCGCTGAAGACGACGAGCAGGATTTCGTCGCCACCACGCCGCCCCAGGCCCCGGCCGAGCGCAGGCCCACCCGCGAGATCACCGACGACTCGGACATTGATGTGGGCGTCACCGTGCCCGGCGAATTCCCCACCGACGCCAGCACGGTGTACGACGACAGCAACGTCAGCCTCGAGGACGTCACGGACGAATCCGAGGTCACCACCGGCAGCCGCACCCAGTTCGCCACCGGTGAGCAGGCCCGCCCAGGCCTGCGCGACCGCTCCGAGAGCAAGCTGGGGGTCGAAAGCAACATTACCCGCGACTCCGACGTGGTTACAGGCCAGGAGATGACGCTGGCCGACCTGCGCCAGCAGATGGGCATCGGCGCCGGGGTGAAGATCGGCGCCGCAGAAGGCGCCATGGGGCGCCTCAAGGGCGGCAAGAAGAAGCGCTACTCGGTGATCCGCGAAATCGCCCGCGGCGGCATGGGCAAGGTAATTGAGGTAGAAGACAACGACCTGCGCCGCAGCGTCGCCCTGAAAGTCCTGCGCAAGGAGATGCTTGACCGCAAGGACCTGGTCGAGCGCTTTCTCGAGGAAGCCCAGATCACCGGCCAGCTCGAGCACCCCAACATCGTGCCCGTGCACGAAATCGGCGTGGACGGCCGCGGCAACCTGTACTTCACCATGAAGCTGGTGGAGGGCGAAGAGCTGTCCAGCATCATCAAGCGCCTGCGCAAAAACGACCCCAGCGCCCAGCAGGCTTTCCCCGTCAGCCGCCTGGTGGACATCTTCATCAAGGTCTGTGAAGGCGTGGCGTTCGCCCACAGCCGCGGCGTGATCCACCGCGACCTGAAGCCGGCCAACATCATGGTCGGCCGCTTCGGCGAAGTGCAGATCATGGACTGGGGCGTCGCCAAGATCGTCGGGCGCAAGGAAGACACGGCCGACCGCGAGGTGCGCTCCGACCGCCAGGACGACGACGCCGCGCGCACCATGGCCGGCAGCATCCTGGGCACGCCCAGCTACATGTCGCCCGAGCAGGCCCGCGGCGAAGTCAACACCATGGGCCCGGAAAGCGACGTGTTCAGCCTGGGTGTGATCCTGTACGAGCTGCTGTGCCTGGTCACGCCGTGGACCGCGCAGACCAGCGCCCAGGTGCTGGACCAGGTCAAGAACTTCGATCCCGAGCCGCCCGGCAAACGCGCGCCGGAGCGTAAGATCCCGCCCGAGCTCGAACAGCTCGCCATGAAGTGCATCATCAAGCAGCCCCACAAGCGCGTCCGCGGCGCCCAGGAACTGATCGACGACCTGCGCGCGTGGCAGGAAGGGCGCACCCTGGCGGCGGTCGAGTACTCGCTGGGCCAGTTGATCGGCAAGTGGATCGCCCGCCACAAGGTCGGGTTGATCATGATCCTGCTGGTGATCGGCGCGCTCAGCGTGGGCGGCGTGTTTGCGTACAACGCGGCGCAGAAGGCCTCCATCGACCGCGCCAACGAGCTGGTGGCCGCGGCGGACCAGGACGCAGCCGGCGCCCGCAGTGCCTTGAGCGCGCAGGATTACGAGAAGGCGGACAAGCTGGCCCAGGAGGCGATCCGCAAGTACGACTCGGCCATCCTGACCCTGGGCGAAGACGAGGACGCCCTGGCGGCAAGGCAGAAGGCGAACAACGTCAGCAGCGAAGCACGCGTGGCGATCACCATCGCCGAAAACGAGCGCCAGCGCGCCGAGCAGCAGAAACAGGCCGAGCAGGACTTCGACCAGGCCCTGCAGGCCGCCAACCAGGCCATGGCCGACGCCCGCGCCGCCGAATCCGCCGGCGAGCCCGCCGCCCGCCAGCGCCAGCTGTACGAGGACGCCCAGGACCGCTACCGCCAGGTGCAGGCCGTGAAACTGACCGGCCGCGACGAAGACAAGGCCCAGGTGGTGCAGGCGCTGGGTGAAATCGGCGGCTGGCTGAAGGCCTTCGAGGACCGGCGCAAAGCGGAAGATGAACTGAACAAGCTGCGCGGCCTGGTGGACGGCGCCCGCAAAGAGCACGAAGCCGTCGGCAACCTGACCGCGGAGCAGTACAGCCAGGCATCCCAGAAACTGGTGCAGGTGATCAGCGTGTGCGACCAGGCCATCGCGGTGAACGTGGCCGGTGCCGCCGGCGACAAGCTGCGCGGGGAGGCGCTGGACATCAAGGCGCAGGCGGCGCTGGATTTCGCCAACCGCGCCATGGAAGGCGGCCATTACGACGTGGCCGACCTGATGCTGAACACGGCGCTGGGCACCGGCCGCCTGCAGGAAAAGCTGGCGACCGCGCGCACGGTGCTGGACAAGAAAATCGAAGAGCAGTCGCGCTTCACCCGCCTGCTGCAGGGCGCGCGCCAGCGCATCGCCGAGCGCAGCTGGGTCCTGGCGCAGTCGGACATCCAGTCCGCGCTCAAGGAAGCCGAGACCAGCCAGTACGCCACGGACAAGGACCGCGCCGAGCTGCAGCGCATGATGCAGCTGGCGCGCCTTGAAGAGCTGCGCGCAAGGGACGTGCGCGCCAAGACCGGCGAAGAACTGGGCCGCGTGCTGGACGGCTACACCGCGCTGCTGCCGGACCTGACCGACCCGGACTACAACACCCGCGCCCTCACGTACCAGGACGAAGTAACCACCCGCCTGGGCAGCACCCTTTACAACGAAGGCCTGGCCGCCGAAGACGACCGCGTGAAGGGCGAGCTGTTCGAGCGCGCCCTCGAGTTCACGCGAGACAAGGCCATCATCGCCGACATCAACGCGCAGTTGATGGATATCAAGATGCGCGTGGCCCTGAAGCAGGTGTCCGAAGACCTGCTGCTGCTGCCGCGCGGCAGCTTCCTGGTCGGCAGCAACCGCGAGGGCGACAACAACCCGCAGCGCGTGTTTGAGCTCAGCGGCTTCGTCTTCATCGACAAGTACCTGGTCACCAACGAGCAGTTCAAACAGTTCATCGACGCCGGCGGGTACACCAACAGCGAGCTCTGGCCGGAAGAAGTGGTGCCGTACCTCAGCCTGTTCGTGGACGCAACCGGCGCACCCGGCCCGGCCTCATGGACCAAGGGCGGCTTTGATCCCTCGCTGGCCAAGCACCCCGTCACGGGCCTCAGCTGGTATGAGGCGGCCGCCTATGCGAAATGGGCCGGCAAGCGCCTGCCCACGCCCGACGAATGGGAAGTGGCGGCGGGCGCCCCGCGCACCGATGACGCCGATGAGCGTGGCGACTACCCCTTCGGCGCCCGCGAAGACGGCCCCGCCGACGGCGTCAGCGAGCCGCGCGAAGTGGGCACCACGGAGTGGGACCGCAGCGTGCTTGGCGTGCGCGACCTGGGCAGCAACGTGGCCGAGTGGACCGCCGAGTACGCCGAGAACCGCGCCACGGTCAAGGGCGCTGAGCCCGGCCTGCGCCCGGAGCTGTTCTTCCGCTACGCCCGCCGCGCCAAGCACAGCGTCGCGCAGCTGCTGGACCGTTCCATCGGGCGCGGCTTCCGCTGCGCCAAGGATTTCGAACTTTCCGAGGATGGTGATGACTAGTGCGCGAGAGGTCAGAGGTCGGAGGTCAGAGGTCAGGGGAACTGCACGCATGTGGACCGGCAGGTTCTTCCCTGGCCTCTGGCCTCTGGCCTCCATCCTCTTGGTGCTCACGGCGTGCAGCAACGTCGAGGTGCCTGACCTCGATGCCGACGTGAAGAACGAGCAGATCATCCCGCAGGGATGGCAGCCGCTGCGCCTGCGCGTCGGCCTGGCCCCCTTCCGCAGCGCGCTCGAGCTTGACGAGAAACGCTACAACGTCGAGGACACCCAGCGCTGGGTGCTGACGCCCGACGAGGCCCGCCTCAACGGCGCCGAAGGCCTGCACCGCAAGCTGCTGGACACTTTCCGCAAGTACCGCATGTTCGAGCGCATCGACGCCATCGAGGGCGCCACGCCAGAAACCCCGCGCGACGAGCTGCAGGCGGCCGCCCTGCGCCAGGGCCTCGACGTGGTGCTGGTGCCCACGCTCAAGCGCCACGACGTGGGCTACGTCGACAGCAACGGCGCCTACGGCTGGAACATGTTCGTGTGGTGGATGGTCAGCCCCATCTTCAGCTGGTGGATCGCCGACGAGGATTTTGACGCCAACCTGCACGTGGATTTGCGCATGTACCCCACAACCCGCGACCTCGAGCTGGGCTCCAAGCGCCTGCAGCCGCCGGAAACCGTGGTGCGCAGCCTCGACGACTGGGACGAAGGCTTCAACCTGTTCAGCATCTACAGCACGCCCAGCCATTTCGACGTCGAAAACTGGACGCGCATCGGCGGCCTGCTGATGCCGATCGCCGAGAACGAGGCCCAGAAAGCGGCCCTGCGCTACGTGACCCGCGACCTGTCCCAGGAGGCCGACAGCGAACGGTTCCTGGACGGCATCCGCCGGCGCGTCGCCCTGGTAGTGGGCGTGGACGGCAGCGGCCAGCCCCCCGTGCCGCTGAGCCGCTATGCGGCCAAGGACGCGGAGTCCTTTGCCGTGCAGCTGCTGGAGGCGCAGAACGCCGGCGTGCCGGAGGGTGCATTGCGCACAGTGATCGGCGCCCGCGCCAGCAAGCGCGGCGTGCTTTCGGCCGCCGAGGAGCTGTCGCCCCTGGCGCGCTACAACGACGATGTCTACCTCGTGTTCAGCGGTGTAGGCACGCTGGACGAAAACCTGCAGCCCGCGCTGGTGCTGGCCCAGCCCGCCGGCGCCCGCAAGCTGGAAACCGTGACGCTGCAGGAGACGGTGGACGCGCTGCTGAAGAACAACCCGCGCACGCTGACGCTGGTGCTGGACTGCGCGTTCGTAGCGCCCGGCAACCGGCGCTGCGCGGCCACCGAGGCGCAACTGACAACGCTGCGCGAAGCCAAACGCACGGGCAGCCTGCTGGCGCCAATCATTGCCAGCGTGGAGGCCCGGGGCACCCGCTGCATTGTGCTCAGCGCCACGGACGCCACGCTCAGCGACAACCACATGGAAGCGCTCGAGATCGACGACCTGAACCACGGCCTGTTTTCCAGCTTCGCGCTGGAGGCCCTGGCAGGCGAGGCGGACACGAACCGCGACCGCCTGGTGACGACCGAAGAGTTCCAGAAGTACGTGGGTGAAAAGGTAAGTCACATCGCCGCCCTGGAGGGCAAGTCCCAGACCGGCTGGTTCCACATCAACAAAGAGCGCAAGAGTTACGCCCTGCCCAGCTGGTGCCAGTAGGAGCGTCGCCGGTGTTCGGCCGTTAGCCTACGAACTGAAGTCGAAAACACCGGCGGGGATGTTGAAGCTTTCGGCGATCTTGCCGATCTGTGCGCGTGTCAGATTGCGCGACCCGTTCAGCACCGCGGAGATCGTCGATTCAGCAATGCCGACTCGTCTTGCGAGCGCGGATTGGGTGAGACCGCTGGAATCGAGGATGCTGGCAAGCATCTCAGAGTCGCTGACCGGCGCGGCCGGATAGGCTTCCGTCTCATACTTCTCAACCAGGTCCGACAGGACGTCGAGGTACATTTCTTCTTCGAGTGTGCGGTCCCTGTCCAGCAGCTCATCCATGAACGCGATCGCGCCGTCCAATGCGGCCTCGGACACAATCGGCACCAGCGGAACCCGGCTGACGAGTTCGATGTAGCGGTCCAGCTTGAATTTCCGGCCCTTCGCCGCCATCACTCGCTCCGTTGGAAACCACAACAGTCAGGATGTACAGGAATGAAACGGAAGCGGGTCTCAGTTGGCCTGAGCCCCGTGGAATCCGTGTCCCTTCACTTCCTGTCCATCCTGACAAACGCCATTGTTAGATCCTCACCAAACTGGGTCGGGAGCATACGAGCGCCTTCTGGTCTCAGGCCAGGCGTCCCGGGCACCATCCCCTCGGCGAAACTGGCCGGGACTGCTGTTTCCGTAATTCGCTGCTACTCTGCCCGCCATGTTTGTTGATGAGCATGAACTTACGGTCAAGGGCGGGCGCGGGGGTGACGGCTGCGTCAGCTTCCGGCGCGAGTCCCACGTGCCCCGCGGCGGTCCCGACGGCGGCGACGGCGGCCACGGAGGCGACGTGGTGTTCGTCGCCAGCCACCACCTCGACGGCCTCCACCACCTGCAGCACGTGCGCGAAATCAAGGCGCCGGCCGGCGGCCCCGGGCGCGGCGGCAACTGCCACGGCAAGAACGGCGAGGACAAGATCGTCGAGCTGCCGGTCGGCACGGTGGTCTACGAACTGACCGAAGGCCAGGAAGCCCCCGAGGAAGAACTCGACATCGCCAACGCCCCGCCCGAAGCCTTCACCGAAGACGGCGCCAGCGGCGAAGACTTTGAGCCCGGTCCGGCCGTCACCGGCGTCAGGCAGATCGCCGACCTGAGCGAGTCCGGCGCGCGGTTCATCGCCGCCAAGGGCGGCAAGGGCGGCCTGGGCAACAAGCACTTCGCCACCAGCACCAACCAGACCCCCACCGAGCACACCGACGGCCGCGCCGGCCAGCTGCGCAAGCTGCGCCTTGAACTCAAGCTGATCGCCGATGTCGGCCTTGTCGGCCTGCCCAACGCCGGCAAGTCCACCCTGCTGTCGCGCTGCACGGCCGCCCGGCCCAAGATCGGCGCTTACCCCTTCACCACCCTGGCCCCGTACCTTGGAATCGTGGAGTTGAGCCCCGAGAGCCGCTTCGTGATGGCCGACATCCCCGGGCTGATCGAGGGCGCGGCCCAGGGCAAGGGCCTGGGCCACCAGTTCCTGCGCCACGTGGAGCGCACCCGCCTGCTGCTGCACCTGATTGACGTAAGCGAGAGCGACGTCGAGACGCTCAAGCACGACCACGACGTGATTGTGCGCGAACTGGAGGCGCACAACCCGGAGCTGGCCGCCAAGCCGCGCATGGTGGTCGCCAACAAGGCCGACATCCCGGGCGCCGCGGAAAAGGCGGCAGAGCTCTCGAAGCTGCTGGGGGTGCCGGTGGCGCTGATCAGCGGAGTGTCAGGATCTGGCCTGAAAGAGCTGCTTTGGGCCATCCATCACAAGCTGAAGGAACTTGCCGCCCAGGCGTGATTTTCCTGCAACGGATTGACCCCAGAGTCGTTACAGGGGTTGGACGGTGCGGGAGAACCAATGCGCAAGAACAAGAGGGGCAACGGGCTGGTGGTGGTGATCCTGGCCGGCGTGTTGGCAGTCGCCGTGATCGGCGGCCTGCTGCTGCTGCAGGATGGCGGCGGCAAGACCACGCAAAAGCCCGTCAAACCAACCGTTGAAGTAAGCCGGTAGCTAACCCGCAAGGCCATCAGGTATAAGAACGCCCATGAAAGGTCCGCAACTTTCCGCGCTGATCTGGCTCGCCAACCTGCTGGTGTTGGCCGGCGGCGCTTTTGCGGGCTACCAGATCTGGAGCGAGATCCGCGCCGACCGCGACGCCACCTACACCAAGGCCTCGACGCCCGTCACCAAGGAAAAGCGTCTCACCTGGGCTGACACCGTTGACCCGGCCGCCACGGCCGACCACGCGTTCTACCGCGACACCATGCTGTCGCCGCGCAAGCGCCCGGACATCATGTCGATCTCGCCGACCGGCAGCACCCTCGAAAAAGACACCAGCCTGACCGCCAGCGGCGGCGCCGGCAACCCGACCAGCTACAACTGGGCCATCCAGGGCGCCACGCCGGCGGGCGTTTCGCTCAGCGCCAAGAGCGGCAAGTCCACCACGCTGAAGTTCACCAAGGCCACACCCCAGGGCTCCAGCGTCACGGTGCGCGCGACTCTGCCGGACGGCACCGAGTATGCAGAACAGTCGTACACCCTGAACTTCTCCGAGAAGGTTGAACCGGAACGCACCGACGCCGAGCTGGCCGCCGAGCTTGAAAAATGGGTGAACTCGCAGTTCACGCTGCTGCGCCTGTGGTACGGCCCCGAGGACGTGGCCAAGGCCGTGGCGATCTCCAAAGAGGCGGGCAACGCCACGCTGCTGTTCCAGGCGGGCATGAAGTTCAAGGAAGAGTTCACCAAGGAAAAGGCGCTGGACCCCAAGGTGCAGAAACTGGCGGCCCACGACCTGACCATCGTGCGCATCGAGTGGGACCACGTGCTGATCAACGGCCCCTCGCGCGACCCCAAGTACAAGGACCGCTACTTCGACGTGAAGCTGTCGCCGGACCCCAAGGCCTTCCAGGTGCCGGACGTCAGCAAGCTGGGCAAGACCGGCAAGATCCCGGAAAACAAGATCAAGCTGCCGGACCAGCCGCCGCCCGACCCGCGCATCGAGCCGGAAGATCCGCGGCCCAAGGAATCGAGCTACGACGCGGCCACGGATACCTGGACGCTGGGCACTGACGACTACAAGAACGTGAACGTGGACGACCTGGCCAAGTACGCCAAGGTGGTGCACGACCGCGAGGGCAAGCCCCTGGGCATCCAGATCAGCGACGACATTCCCGAAGACAACACCGTGATCGCGCGCGGCGGACGCAAGGGCGACATCATCAAGGCCATCAACGGCGAGCCCGTGGCCAGCATGAGCGACGTGCGGCGCATCGTGCGCACCCAGTACAACGCCGGCACCGAGGAGTTCGTCGTCACCTACGAGCGCGACGGCGTCCCCGGCACCAAGATCTTCAAAGCCCCCAAGAAGAAGTAGCAACCAGCCCCACCCGGAAGGGCGGGGGAGCAGCCCCTGATATGCACGTCCATTTTGTATTCCCCGGCCTTCCGGCCGGGGCTGTCACCGTCCTGCTTCGCGGAAATGGGGCGAACAGCTAGAATCACCGCCATGCCGAACATCAGCAAAGTCGCCGCCGAGCTGCGCAAGTACGCGCTCAGCTTCCCCGAAGCCTGGGAAGACTTCCCCTGGGAGCACCAGGTGGTGAAGGTGCGCAAGAAGATCTTCGCCTTCATCGACAACGACGGAAACAAGGAGCTGAACATCACCGTCAAGCTGCCGGAGAGCGGCGACGACGCCATAGAGATGGACCAGTGTGAAATGACGGGCTACGGCCTGGGCAAAGCCGGCTGGATCACCGCCCGTTTCAGCGCGAAGGACAAACTTGACGTGTCAACGCTGAAGGCCTGGATCCTTGAGAGCTACCGCTCCATCGCGCCCAAGACTCTCGTCCGAAAGCTGGAAGACTGACCGGCCCGCAACAGGGGACTGTCCCCGAAGTTGGGGACTGTCCCCGTCCTCGGAGCGGTGGACAGCGTTCAACCCGCAAACTGACGCGCCCAGTCCGGGTTGCCGAAAGGCGTGCCGCCTTTTACACAGCGCCGAATCCGGTCTAACTCAACCTGTTCCTCAGGCTTGTTCAACCACGCAAGCCAGTCCGCCGGCTTGGGTACCGGCCAGCCGTGCATCAAAACAGTGCCCTGCCGGCCGAGAAACTCCGTTGCCAATCCCGCGCTGGACCAGGGCCACTCCTGTGCACGCTCCACGAGCCCGGCGCGAACCGGGTTGCGTTCGATGTATCGCAAGACGCGCAGCAGGTGCGAGTCGCTCTCGGTCGGGAAGGCCTTGAAGCGGCCTTGCCAGACGTGGCCGACGCCGGCATGGGACTTCCGAAACTGCGCGACGTGTGTCGTGGTCAGCCACTGCATGTAACGGCCTAGATCGCCATCCTCGTGGGGCCACAGGCACAGGTGGAAGTGATTGGGCATCAGACAGAACGCCAGCACTCGCATGGGTTGATGCTGACAGGCGCGGTGCAGCAACTGCAGGAATGAGGCGTATTCGTTGTCGTCGTGGAACACCGGCTGGCGCTCATTGCCGCGGTTGATCACGTGGTAGCAGACGCCGCCTCTGGCCTTGCGCGCGATTCTGGGCATGGGCCAAATTTAGCTCATGCCGAGGACGGGGACAGTCCCCAACCACGGGGACAGTCCCCAACTTCGGGGACAGTCCCCTGGTGCTGCACTGCTACTGGCTGCGGCTGCGGTCTACGCTGGCTTTTACCCAGGCGGTGAACAGCGGGTGCGGCTTCAGGGGCTTGCTCTGGAACTCGGGGTGGAACTGCACGCCCACGAAGAACGGGTGGTCCTTCAGCTCGACGATCTCGACTAGATCCAGCTCGGGGTTCACGCCGCTGATCACCAGGCCGCGCTCGGTAAGCTGCCCGCGGAAGTCGTTGTTGAACTCGTAGCGGTGGCGGTGGCGCTCGGAGATCATCTCCGTGGCGTAGGCCGCGCGGGCGATGGTGCCCTCGATCAGCTTGCAGGGCTGCGCGCCCAGGCGCATGGTGCCGCCCATGTTCTTCACGTCGCGCTGGTCCTTGAGCAGCGAAATGACCGGGTGCTTGGTCTCGCGGCTGAACTCGCTGCTGTTGGCGTCGTCCATGCCCGCCACGTGGCGCGCGAACTCGATCACCGCGATCTGCATGCCCAGGCACAGGCCGTAGTACGGAATCTTGTTCTCGCGCGCGAAGCGCACGGCGCTGATCTTGCCCTCGATGCCGCGCTCGCCGAAGCCGCCGGGCACCAAAATGCCCGACATGCCGCGCAGGCGCTTGCCCACGTTCTCGTCGGTCAGCTCCTCGGCGTTGATGCGGTGGATCTTGACCTCGACCTTGTTCGCGATGCCCGCGTGGTCGATCGACTCGTACACGCTCTTGTAGGCGTCCTTCAGCTCGACGTACTTGCCCACCACGGCCACGTCCACCGTGCCGGTCGGGTTGGTCACCGTGTGCACGACCTCCTGCCACGGACCGAGGTTCTGGGAGCCAGCGGGCAACCCCAGCCGAGCGATGATGGCGTCATCCAGCCCCTCGTCGTGCAGCACCTGGGGCAGCTCATAGATGGTGTTCTCGACGTCGCGCTCTTCGAACACGTGCTTCTTCTCGACGTTGCAGAACATGGCGATCTTGTCGCGCATCTCCTGGGTGATCGGCTTCTCCGTGCGGCAGACAAGCATGTCCGGCTGGATACCGATCTGGCGCAGGATGCCCACGCTCTGCTGGGTCGGCTTGGTCTTCAGCTCGCCGCTTGCTCGCAGGTACGGCACCAGCGTCAGGTGCAGGAAAATACAGTTGTCGCGCCCGTGCTCGTAAACGAACTGCCGGAAGGCCTCCAGGAACGCGGCGCCCTCGATGTCGCCGGCCGTTCCGCCCAGCTCACTCAACACCACGTCCACTTCCGGGCCGTCCCACTGGCGGATGTTGGCCTTGATCTCGTTGGTGATGTGCGGCACCACCTGCACGCAGCCGCCCAGGTACGCGCCCTTGCGCTCCTTGGCGATCACGTCGCGGTAGATACGGCCGCTGGTGATGTTGTTGTTGCGCGAGAACGGGGCGGAAACGTAGCGCTCGTAGTGGCCGAGGTCGAGGTCGGTCTCGCCGCCGTCAACGGTGACGAACACCTCGCCGTGCTGGAAGGGGTTCATGGTGCCGGCGTCTACGTTGATGTAGGGGTCGAACTTCTGGATGCGGATGCGCAGGCCGCGCGCCTCAAGCAGCGCGCCGATGCACGCGGTGGTGAGCCCCTTGCCCAGCGAGGAAACCACCCCGCCGGTGATGATGATGTGTTTGGTGACGTGCTTGCTCATGTCATGCACCCATGTCTTGCGGGCACGCTGCCCGATTCATCCGTCGCCTGGTCCCGGCCGTGCGGGCGGGGCGCCCGCAACACGGCGCCTAACGCACGACGCCCCTCATCGGGGCGCCTCTCGCCATCGTAGCGAGCGGTTTTCGAACTGCAATCATTGTGGAGAGTTCAGGCCGTGGCCACTTCCACGGTCAGATGGTGGATGCGGGCGTCTTTCAGGATCGCGGCGCGGTACTCGGCCAGCTCACGCGGGTGGCTGCAACTCAGTGACACGATGCAGCCGTAGCGCCCGGGCGCGAACTCCCACACGTGCAGGTCGCGCACGTGGCTGTCGTCCATGGCCTCAAGCTGTGCGCGGATCGTCTCCACCAGTTCGGGGTTGGGCGTTTTGTCCAGCAGTTGCCCGGCCGTGGCGCGCACCAGGCCGAAGCCCCAGTACAGGATGACCAGCGCACCCACGATACCCATGATCGGGTCCAGCAGCGGGAAGTCGGCGAAGCGCCCCACCAGCAGGGCCACGATGGCGAGCACGCTGGTCAGCGCGTCGGCCAGCACATGAAGGTAGGCGGCCTTGAGGTTGTGGTCGTGGTGGTGTGCCGTGTTCCGTGTGCCGTGTCCGGTGTCGTGGGAAAGTCCCGTGTGCCGCGTCCCGTGTCCCGAGTCTTCATGGTCGTGGTCGTGCGCGTGCCCGTGGTCGCTGTCTGACTCGGGACTCGGGACACGGGACTCCTGACTTTCCCCGTGACCGTGTCCCAGCAGCGCGGCACTGGCCAGGTTCACCAGCAGGCCTGCCCCCGCCACGATCAACGCGACCTCGTACCGGATGCGCACCGGGCTCAGCAGGCGCTCGATCGATTCCACCACCATGATCACCGCCACCACGCCCAGCAGCATGGCGTTGGTGTAGCCGGCCAGGGCCAGCGCCTTGCCGGCGCCGAAGCTGTACTTGCGGTTGCCGCGCTGGCGTCGCACCCACCAGTAGGCCAGCGCCGCCAGCGCCAGCGCGCCCACGTGGGTGCCCATGTGCCAGCCGTCGGCCGTAAGCGCCATGCTGCCGGACCAGTAGCCGACCACCAGCTCGGCAATCATGGTGATGAAGGTAAGCCCCACCACGGCCCAGGTGCGGCGCTCATTGCCGCTGTAGTCGGGCAGGCAGTCGTGTGAATGCGCGCAGTCGTGGTTCTCGGCCATGCCAGCAAAGTTAAACGCAGCGGGGCCGCGCCGCAACGGCGCGGCCCCGCTGCAAACGGCTTGCGTCTGCTCAGGTGGCGGGTTTCAGCTCACCGGGTTTGCGCAGCATCTTTTCCACTTCGCTGATGTGGTCGCTTTCGTGGGCGATCATCTGGCGGGCGTATTCTTCCAGGCGCACGTCCTGGTCACGCACGAGGTCAAGCAGCTGGCGGTACACCTCGACGCCGCCCTTCTCGTGCTCAAGGGTCTCGCGCAGGATGTCGTCGATGCTGTGCTTCTCGGTCTCCAGCAGCTTGCCGATCTTCAGGCTGGGGTGGCCGCCCAGCGAAGTTACCAGCTCGCCGGCCTTGCGGGCATGCGCGAGCCCTTCGCTGGCCTGGGTGGACATCCAGCTGATGATGGGAATGCGCGCGTGGCCGAAAATCATCAGGCTGTAGTGGGTGTAGCGCACCACGCCGGCGAGCTCGAGTTCGAGGATGCGGTTGAGAGTATCGATCACCTTCGGGGTATCCATGCGCGCTCCTGTTTAATGAGAATGAGTCGCAACATACTTCCGGCCGGCGCGTGACGCAACCGTTCAGGCTTGGAGCGCCGGCGCCAGCGCGGCCCGCGCGAACTGGTCCAGCGTGGTCGGCGTGATCACCGCCTTCTCGCGCGGGAACTCGGGCCTCAGCAGGCCCTTCGGGATCGCCTGGTACATCTCGACGAAGGTGCGCGCCGTGTCTTCACTGGCGCCGAACTGCATCAGCGCCTGCTGCGCGGCCTCGGGCGGGACCGCCACGTGCTTGACCGGCTTGCCCAACGCCTCGCCGATGATGCGCGCGGCCTGGTCGTGGCTGTATTCGCCGGCGTACAGCTCGCGCACCTGTACGCCCTTCCAGGCTGGATCGGTAATCACGCGGGCGGCCACGTCGGCAATGTCCCGCGTGGCGATCATCGCCAGTTTTGCGTCGCCGGGCACCGGCAGGTAGATCGCGCCGTCGGCGCGGATGCTGCCCAGCGCCATGAAGAAGTTTTCAAAGAACGCGGCCGGGCGCAGGTGGCAGATGCTTCCAGCCACGTCGCGCACGGCGGCGTTCAGCTTCTGCTCAACGGCGTGCAGGCCGGCGATGGGGCCGTTGCCGGCGGCATGCTGCGCGCCGATGCTGGAGAGGTTGACGACGCGGGGAATGCGGTTGGCGCGAATCGCGGCGGCGGCGATGTCGCCCAGGCGGGCCTGGTAGGCGCGGAAATCCTCGGCGTCGAACTTCGGGGGCGTCAGCCAGAACAGCAGGTCAATGCCGCTGGTGGCGCGCGTGACGTATTCCGGGTCGTTGAGGTCGCCCTTGATCACCTGCGCGCCGCGGTCAGTGAACTTGCGGACCTTGGCCGGGTCGCGCGCGAGCAGCAGCAGCTCGTGGCCGCCTTTGTGAAGCAGGTTTTCAACCAGCCAGGAGCCGATGTTCCCGGTCGGTGTAGTGATCGCGATCTTCATGTCAGCCGTCCTTTCCCTTGTTCATTGCGGGAAGTTAGAACGGTGAAGAGCGCGGCGGCATTCGTAAAAATTCGGACAAATGCGTCCCTACGAAGCACAGGCACGCAGGCGGGAACTGGAACGGCTGCCGCCCACGCCCCAGTCCGATTACGTCACCGGCGCTTTCTGCGGACCCATCAAGCTCATTTCGTGGCAGTGCCTTTCGTGTTTTCGTGTTTTTGTGGCCCAACAAATCGGTCTCACGCCAAGCCGCCAAGCCGCCAAGAAAAGCAGCAGTTCCTGGCGACTCCGCGCAAAACCTGCAGTTGCAGTTCTTCGCGGCCGTTGGCGGCCCTTCGCGGTTGCATGCTGCCAGGCAGCACGAACTGCAGGTTGGCCACGAAAGCACGAAAACACAAAACAACTGCGCACGAAAGAACAGCTCGAGGGGCCCTGCACAGCATGGGCCAAAGGCGTGTGTTGTGCGCGGCATGCGCCTTGTGAGGACCGGATTTCGGACAATCCGCTGGGTGCGTTCAGGCGGCGAGCGCGCGTTCAACGAGCGCCCTGATCTCGGGCTCGCTGACACCGGCTTCGCGCAGGGAGTGGACTTCCGCGTCGTCAGGGAAGATGCCCTTCTCCAGGCGCTCCGTGAAGCGCTGGATCGCCTCGCGGCGGCGGGTGTACTTCTGGCGCAGAATACGGGCCGTCTCCTGCACTTCGGACGGCAGTTTGCGGGTGGCCTTCTCGGCCGGCTGCTCAGGTTGTGTCGCTGCGTTGCTCACGGGTGCCTCGCTTTGTGTTGTAGCCCTCTCGGTTCAAACAACAATTCAGGCGTCTGAATTCCGGTTTGAAGCCGGCGTCCGTTGCAGCTGCAACGACGTTGCGGGACGCTGCATGCAAGCAGCCACTTGTAAAGCACTTACGGCTCAGATCGCCCCGTAGTTTTCGACCAGTGCTTTGATTTCTTCCTCACTGACGCCCAGGGCGCGCAGGCTGAGGATCTCTTCCTGGTCCACGAAGCCGGACTTCTGCAGGCGGTCCGTGAACTTCTCCACGGCCTGGCGGCGGCGCGTGTACTTTTCGCGCAGGCGCACCACGGTTTGTGAGGAAGTCAGGCCGGTGTAGCGGCGGGTGATCTTTTCGACTTCGCGATCGGTCAGTTCGGACATGGGAAACTCCCGGGAAACGACTTTCCACTTAAACGGCGTACATGCGGCGAGGTTTCCTCAAACCTGAACGCGAAGGCAGGCCTGGAAACTGGCGTAAGCCTTTACAACTGATGGGGTTCCGCGCAAAGGCGCGAGTTGCGACTAATACATTACATGCGCATTACGAGTGTTGCGGCGCCGATCAGCGCCGACGGCGAAGGCTGCCGAGTCGCTGGCTGAGCTCGCGCAACTGGCGGTAGGCGAGCCCACCCAGGAGTTCGGTGTGCAGCCGCTCCATCCGTGCGTCCAGCGGCGTCACCATGCCGCGTCCTTTGTCGGTGATCGCGGAGCGTACCACGCGGCGGTCCTGGTCGCTGCGCGTACGCGACACCAGGCCGGCCTTTTCAAGCTTATCCACCAGCCGGGTGATATCGGGGTCCCGCGCGATCATGCGTTCGGCAATCTCGGAGCAGCTCAGCGGTTCCCCGGCGTCGCGCAGAATCCGAAGCACGCGGTACTGGGGCAGCGAAAGGCCCGCGCCCTTGGCCAGTCGCGAGAGTTCATCCTGAACCACGCCGGCCGCCCACTGGATGCGAGTAGCTACCTCTTCATGCAGACTCAACTGGGGGAGGTTGATTTCGTTTGGTTCGCGCATGAGAGTTGCAACAGCATTGGACCGGAGTTTCATCCACGACACGGAAGAATTTTGCGTTCAGTCACTAAACGATAGCATTTTTCCCGTAACAGGTAAACCTCGTATCGCATTTGCTTCTGCCGGTAAGCAGAACCGCCACGGCGTCGGCCGTGGCGGTTCGTTGCCCATCGAGTGTTTCTGCTACAGCACGGCCACCAGGTCGGCCTTGGTGATGATGCCCCAGTCACCTGAAGCGCGCTTCACCAGCGCCGCCGGCGCGCCGGCCTGGAAAGTCTTCAGCAGCTCGCTGGCGCTGGCCTCGTCGTTGACGACGGGCAGCGGGTCGCCCATCACCTCGCGCACCTTGATGTCGTCCAGCTTGCGCCCTTCCAGCAGCAGCTTGATCAGCTGGTCGTCGTACAGCGCCCCCACGGGCTCGCCGTTCTCGAGCACCGGGATCTGCGACAGGTCCAGCGTCTTGACGTGGCCGATTACTTCGCGCAGGGACTGGCCGGGCGCCGCGGTCACCAGCTTCTGGCCGGGGCGGTGCATCAGCAGCTCGGCCGCGGTCATGTCGTACTCGTCGATGAAGCCGTTTTCGCGCATCCAGTCATCGTTGTACATCTTGGACAGGTAGCGGTCGCCGACGTCGCACAGGAACACCACCGGCATGGAGCCGGCCCCCGGCTTGTGCTCGCGCAGCCACTTCAGCGCGCCCGCCAGGTTGTTGCCGCTGCTGCCGCCGGTGAAGATGCCCTCCATGCGCGTCAACTTGCGCGCGGCCTGGTAGCTTTCGCCGTCGGTGACGGGGATGACGTCGTCAATGTGCTCAAAGCTGATGGTGCCGGGGATGTAATCGAGGCCGATGCCTTCCACCGTGTACTGGCGGTTGACCGGCGACGCGTTCTTGTCCTTGAAATACAGGCTGTAGTAGCTGCCGACCGGGTCGCACAGCACCACCTTGCAGGCTGGGTTGCGCTCTTTCAGGTACTTGCCGACGCCGGTGATCGTGCCGCCGGTGCCCGCGCCCGCGAAGAAGTGGGTGATCTTGCCGCCCGTCTGCTCCCAGATTTCGGCGGCCGTGCTTTCGTAGTGCACCTTCGGATTGGCCTGGTTCTGGAACTGGCCGGCGTACCAGCCTCCCGGCGTCTCTTTCGCAATGCGTTTGGCCACCGCGTTGTAGTGGCGCGGGTCGTCCTTGGTTACGGCCGTCGGGGTCACGATCACCTTGGCGCCGTAGGCGCGCAGCAGGTCGATTTTTTCCCGCGACATCTTGTCGGGCAGGCAGAACACGCACTTGTAGCCCAGCACGTTGGCGGCGATGGCAAGGCCGAGGCCGGTGTTGCCGGCGGTGCCCTCGGTGATGGTTCCGCCGGGCTTGAGCAGGCCCTTTGCCTCGGCGTCGCGGATCATGGCGATGCCGATGCGGTCTTTGACGCTGCCGCCCGGGTTGAGGTGGTCCAGCTTGGCCAGCAGCGTGCAGCCCAGGCCGTCGGAGAGCCGGTTGAGTTTCACGATCGGCGTGTGGCCGATGCAGTCGAGGATGGAATCGCGGATATCCATGGCGCCCTCCGGGCGAAGGTCAAAATCTGAAGTGCGAAGTTCGAAGTGAGCGTACTTCGAACTTCGCACTTTGCACTTCGAACTTCCGCGCCGGGCGCGGTTACACCTGCTTCAGGCACTCCTCGAAGATGCGCATCATGGTGCGGTCGGGCAGGTAGAATGTGGCTTCTTCCACGGTGCTTTCGCGGTTGTCGTGGCGCAGGCATTCGCTGAGCAGCAGCTCGGTGACGCGCTTGACGGGCACGCTGCTGGTGGCCATGCCGATGGGCGGAATGGCGACCGTGCGCGCGCCGATTTCGTTGGCCTTGGCCAGCGCGCTGCGCAGCGAGTTGACGATGCTGTCCTCGGTGCTGACCTGGTCGTAGTTCATGCTGGCGGCGTGGATCACCCAGCGCGCGTCGAGGTCGCCGGCGTCGGTGACCACGGCGTCGCCCAGGTCCAGCTTCCCGATCGCCAGGCACTGGCGGATGATTTCGGTGTCGATGTCCGCTCCAAGGCTGCAGTGGGCTTCCGGGGCGAAGATCAGGTCGTTGTTGATTTCACTGATGATGGCGTCGGCCTGCGCTTCTTTGACCGTGCCCAGTTTGAGGTGGATATGCTCTTTGTTCATCCGCGGCGCTCCTCCAGAAGCGCCCTCTTATACGGCCGAATCGCCCACATGAAAGCGCCGGGTTCAGATGCACGGTTCGCCATGTTGGCTTGGGATGGCCCAGAGGCAAGCTGCTTAGGCATGCGCCCTAGAACTGAGATGTTCTCGGAAAGGATGTGCGCTTTGCGCGATTTTAATTTGCCATGATCAACTGATGAACTAATCTGATCTACATTGTGACACATACGATTTTCCTGTCCGGCCGGTCCGCCATCTTTCGAGGTGCCTGGTCGGGGATGACATGTCTACGGGAGTGGACTATGCGATATGTGATCTGGTTGTTGCTGCTTTCGGTTGCTTTTGCCGTACCGGCTTGGTCACAAACGAACCTGGAGAACTTTGAGACCACAACAAGTTCTTGGCCTTGGTCGCCGTGGGCGTTGGCTAATACGGGAACGGCGCTCACCCAAACCACCACGGCCGCACATAGTGGGACTTACGGCATGTCGTCGGCGGCAGGTACATCACCATGGTACTACCGTACAACGCCAGTCGTGGGAGGCTCGGCAGGGCACAAACTCTCTTGCTGGGTGATGCCTACATCAACAACCGGGCGAACCTATGTGGGTTTTGGCGCAACCGCCAGCGGTTGTTACTCCGTCGTTCTTGCCCCGAACACAAGCCAACTGCTGCTCCAAAATAACGCAAGTTGGAGTTTTGCCGATCTTGCATCGGCGGCTTGGACTTACACCTCGAGCGCCTGGTACAAGATTGAAGTTGAATGGACCTCATCCACGGCTGTTATCTGCAGGTTGTATAACTCAAGTTCCACTTTGCTGACTTCGGTCTCGTACAACCTCGGCTCAGTCGTATCGGGTGGAGTAGCTCTGCGCAGTTTCGGCGCTCACAACATTGACGACATTCAGTACCTGACTGGTCCGGGGCTTTCCACGTCTACCAGTTCGCTCAACCTCGGCACAGCCTACGTGGGGCAAAACAGTACGCCCGTTAGTTACACCGTGAGCGGTTTCTCGACAACTTCCAGCACAAGTATCACAGCGCCATCGAATGTGGAGTTATCGTTCAGCCAGTCCAGCGGCTACATGGACAACCTGAACATCGCCACAACTGGCTCTTGGGGGCCAACCACCATCTGGGCTCGCATCAAGAATACAGCGCCGACCGGCGCTATCTCAGGCAACATCAGCCACGTAAGCAGCGGCGCGACCACCGTTAACGTGGCGGTTTCAGGTAACGTGGTCAATCCGCCATCGCTCACTGTGAACCCGACTAGCCTGAACTTGGGCACCACTCCACAAGGAACGGCCGGATCGACCTTCAGCTATTCC
>JAJVIO010000002.1 GCA_022071975.1 Planctomycetota bacterium | reverse complement strand
TTTTGTGGCTGCTCCTTTTGTGATTTCGTGTTTTCGTGGCCTGTCGCAGTTTGCTCGAAACGGTGTGAACCGCGAAGTACCGCGAAGGACAGCGAAGCACGGCAACTGCGGGTTCACGCGGAGGCGCTAAGGCGCTACGAAAAGCAGTGCCTCTCCCGGCTCCTTGGCGTGAGGTTGCATTTCCTTCGCGGTCCTTTGCGGCGCTTCGCGGTTAAAACCAAGGGCCCCGAGCTTACGCCCGGGGCTCCCTGTCACTCCCGTTTGCTACTTCTTCAGGGTCTTTGCTGCCCAGTCGTTGAGACGGGTCATGGCGCCGAACTCGGCGTCCAGCGCCTTGATGTCCGCGTTGTAGCCCACCTTGTCGAACCACTCGAGCATCAGGGCGAAGTCTTCGCTGTTCTTGCGCACGGCCTCGATCGGGTACTGCACGAAGCTGATCTTGCGCCCCAGCTGCTTGCCCAGCACCTCCGCGGCTTGCGGCATGGTCGCGGCGTCGCCCGCGATCTCGATCTCGCGGCGGTTCAGTTTCTCGGCGTCGGTAAACGCGCGCGCGCCGATACGGCCGATGTCATCCACGGCCACCATCTGCAGCTTGGTGTTCGGCTGCATGGCGGTGCCGAGGTTGTCGCCGTTCAGGAACCAGGGCGACGGCAGATTTTCCATGAAGAACACCGGGCGCAGGATCACGTGGCTTGGGAAATCCAGCTCGCGCACCGTGTTCTCGACGCGCCATTTGTTCTCGAAGTGGGGGATGCCGGTGTTGCGCTCGGCCGAGCCGACCGAGGTGTAAACGAAGTGCTGTACGCCGGCCGCGCGGGCCAGCCTGGCGATGCGGTGGCCCTGTTCTTCTTCTTTCTCGACGCCTGCTTCCCAGGTGTTCTGCACGGCGAACACGCCCCAGGCGCCCTTGAGCGCGGCCTTCAGCGAAGCTTCGTCGTCGAGGTCGCCCTTGACCACTTCCACGCCCTGGGCGGAGAGTGCCTTGGCCTTGTCACTTTCCGGCTTGCGGGTCAGCGCCCGCAGCTTGAAGCCCTTGCCAAGCAGGTGGCGCAACACCGCACCGCCCTGCTGCCCGGTCGCACCGGTAACCAGAATCGTCTTTTCGCCCGCCATAGAAATCTCCTCATCTGTGGTTTCAAAATGTTCTATATAGAACGAATATGTTCTATACCGAACAACCACAGCAGGCCAGAAAATTCCCGGATTTTCCCGGGTTACTCGGCCGCGCGTTTCCAGCCGCTGATCTGGCAGCCGAGCTTCAGCCCGTTGCGCAGCATGTTGCGCAGGCTGACGCCGTCCAGCTCGGTGTCCGAAGTGACGAACCCGTGGCCATCCGCGGCCGCCTGGCGCATGCGCGCCCGCAGCAACTGCCCTTGCAGGCCGCGCCCGCGGTATGCGGGGATGGTGCAGGCGTTGGCCAGCCGCGCGTGCCCGTCCACGTACGCCAGCGTGCCGGCGGCGGCGGGTCTGCCGTCCACACGGGCCAGAAACAGGCGCCACTGTCCATGCCGAAACCGGTGGTCCAGCAGCGGGCGGTCTTCCTCGATCTCGTGGGGCTCAAGCCCGTAGCCGAGCATGAAGGTCTGCAGGAACTCGTCCCAATTGGCGTCACTGACCGGCTCGACGGCCGGCTCTTCACCGGGCGGGGTCTCGCGCGGGTCGGCCCAACACAAAGCGTGCCAGCGGTACATGCGGTAGCCCCGCGCGGACAGGGCTTCCAGCAGCAGTTCGTTCTCGCGCAGCGGCGGCAGGTCGATGGTGGGTTGCAGGCCGCGCTCCGCTGCCAGTGCTTCGAAGGCGGGCAGCTGCTCCAGGTCGCGCGGGCGCAACAACATCAGGCGCAGGTTCTGTCCCTGCGAGACGGCGATGGCGTCACCAAGCTGTTCGGCCACGAACTTGCCGGGCAGGCCGGAAGCGGCGAGGTTGCGGTTGATCTCGAGGTAGTGGCGCGCGCGCACAATCTCAAGCAGGTGGCAGAACGCGTCCGTGCCGGGCATCGGTTCCATGGCGCGAAGATAGCAGAGCGCAGCGACTGCCCAAGCACCGGCAGGGGATCACTCCCGGTGGAAGACTTTGGCCGCCTCGACCTGGAAGCCGGGCAGCAGGGCCGACGTGGCAACTTCGCCGTCGCCGGCGACGCAGTGCTCGACGTACTTGCCGTCGTTCAGCGCAAGCACGGTGATGCGTTTGTCTTTCGGATCGACGATCCAGTATTCGGAGATACCAGCGGCCTCGTACTCTGCGCGCTTTTCGACATAGTCTCGGCGCACATCTGCCGGTGACTCGCTGACAACTTCCATTACCAGATCAGCGCCGTGCCACAGCTCGTCCGTCCTGCGCCCTGCATGTTCGCGAGCCATGAACACCACGTCGGGTTCACGCACCTTGTCCGGTTGCGTCTCGACACGAAGGCCGGCGAACAGCACCTCGCCCAGTGCTTTCGGCTCAACATGGGCCAGCAACAGCACGACCAGACGACGGATGATTTGCTGGTGGTACTCGGTCGGCATGGGCAGGAACTCCAGCGTGCCGGTGTTGAACTCGATGCCGCGGCGGCCTTCGGTGTAGATCAGGTACTGATCTTTCGTCCACCTGCCCTGTGGAGGGTAGTGCGTGGCGAGTTCCCAGACGGGCTCGCCTGGCTTGCTGCGGATCGGATAATCGGCCGTGTTCGCCATGCAGTCATTGTACGGCCTGTCGCCCCGCGTGAACAGAAAAGGCCGCCCGAATTCGGGCGGCCTTTCGCGTTGCGGGTTGTCGCCTGCAGCGACTCCCCGGCGTTTCCGCCGGGGCTCTAGCGGGCGTACTCGGTTACGCGGGTTTCGCGCATGAGGGTTACGCGGATTTCTCCGGGGTAGGTCAGCTCGTCCTCGATCTTCTCCGCCATCTGGCGGCAGATCAGCAGGGCCTCGTCGTCGCTCACCTTCTTGCTGTTCACCAGCACGCGCAGCTCGCGGCCGGCCTGCATGGCGAACGCCTCTGAGACGCCCTCGAAGCTCTTGGCCACGGCCTCGAGCGCGGTGAGGCGCTGCACGTAACGCTCCATGCTTTCGCGGCGCGCGCCCGGGCGGCTGGCGGAAATCGCGTCGGCCGCCGCGGCCAGGGACACATACGGGTACTTGTGGTGCATGGGCTGGTCGTGGTGGCCGCCGGCGCTCTCGATCACTTCCGGCCTCTCGCCGATGCTGATCAGGAACTCCTTGCCAACCAGCGGGTGGCCGCCTTCCTTCTCGTGGTCGATGGCTTTGCCGATGTCGTGCATCAGGCCGCAGCGGCGCGCGAGCTTGGGATCAAGCCCGAGCTCGCTGGCCATCATGCCCATGATGTGCGCCACCTCGACGCTGTGCTTGTAGTTGTTCTGGCCGTAGCTGCTGCGGAACTTCAAGCGGCCGAGCAGGCGCTGTGCCTTGGGGTGGATGTTGTGGACGTCGGCATCGAACTGGATCTGCTTGCCGGCCTCGATGACTTCCTTGTCCACTTCCTTGGTGCACAGCTCGTGAATCTCCTCGATGCGCGCGGGGTGGATGCGCCCGTCCTGGATCAGCTTCTCCAGGGTGCGGCGCGCGATCTCGCGGCGCACGGAATCGAAGCATGACACCACCACCAGGCCCGGGGTGTCGTCCACGATCACGTCCACGCCGGTCACGCGCTCGAAGTGCCGGATGTTGCGGCCTTCGCGCCCGATGATGCGGCCTTTCACTTCGTCGCTGGGGATTTCCACCGTGCTGGTGGTGGTTTCGCCGGTGTGCTCGCTGGCGAGGCGGCAGATGGCCTGGCTGATAGTCCACTTGGCCTTTTCGTCTACGGTTTCCTCGACGGTCTCGATCATCTTCTTGATGCGGTCGGCCTTCTCGGTGACGATCTGGGCGTCGATGCGCTCCAGCAGTTCGCGGCGGGCTTCTTCAGGTGACATTTCGGCCACCTGGGACAGCTTGGCGCGCACTTCTTCCACCAGTACCTGATGGTCCTGCTCAAGCTGTTCGACGTGGGCCTGGGCCTTGGCGACTTCCTGTTCGCGTTTCTCGAGCTGGTCGGCCTTGCGGTCGAGCATTTCGAATTTCTGCTCGATGGACTCTTCGCGCTTGGCGATGCGCTTTTCGAGCTCCTTGACCTCTTTGCGATCTTTGTCGAGTTCCTGCTCGATCTTTTCGCGGTGTTTGAGGGCCTCGTTTTTGGCCTCCAGGCGTGCGGTCGCCAGGATGTTTTCCGCCTGCTTCTTGGCTTCTTCTTTAAGGCGATCCGCCTCGCCCAGGCTCAACTTGGTGGCAGCCTCGACCTTGCCCTTCATGACAAAGAACACGGCCGCCGCGGCTGCGCCTGCGCCGGCCACTAACCCGATGATGATGCCGATTACGTATTCCATGACGCGCCTCCAACCCCTTGCGGGGACGAACGCCACCCAGACCGGGCGGCAGAGGTACGCCGAACGAGATGGAATTCCGCTTAGCCGGCTGCCACACCCCAGAGCCGCGCCAGGCCAACGCCCGCGGGCAATTCAGCATAAGTGTGTGCACTTCCAGCAGATACAGCTGCACCCTGACCGCATTTTGCGGCCCCTGACTCCGTCTCACGGGCGGGGCGTGGTGTAACCATCGGGTGCTTGCGTATACGGCCGTCGAGGACCGTCTGGGAATCCATAAAGTTCAACGTATCTGTAAACCGCAGGGGAGCGCAGTGACAGGCGAATTCCGAGACCTCGTTGGTACGCGGCGCGTACCTCGCGTCACATCGTCTTCGCCAATCCTTCCGTGCGTTCCGCTGGCCATGTGCCAAACTGCGGACCGTTGGTAAGTGTACCTGCCGAGTCCACTTTGCACAATAATTGACAAACAACTGCCAGAGTTGACTTTAATCCCATTGCGCAGCTGGACGCGGATGTACTCTGGTAGCGTTGATCTTCTGTGTTGCACCACCCTAACCGCATTGCAACTGCCGAGGTTTTTTTGCCATGCAAAACCCTTCCTGGCACGTCCATGCCTTCTTCGGCGCCGTCGCCCTGTTCGTGCTGGCCTGTGCCACCACACCGGAAAGGCCGGAGTACCCCCAGGTCAGCCTGCCGACGTCTGCCTGGAGCCAGGGGTACACCTACTCGGCCAACCTGGCATTGGCGGAATCCCCGCCGGTCTCCGAACAAATCACCATCGCTGTGGTGAACCCGGAGTATCGGGTTGAGGAAAGCGTCCTGCGCCTCGACGCCTACCGCCCCGTGGGCCGGGGCTTCTCGGCCTCCATGGGTGTGGACATCGACAAGGTGCTGATCAGCAAGGGCATGACCACCAAGGGCCCCTACCCCGACCTGCAGGAAATCACCTACGGCGACAAGAAGGCCAGCGACCTGACGCTGGCACCGCAGGTGTTCATCACCGTCAACGTGAAGCCGGTGGGCGGACGCGCGCTCACGGACGGCACCACCAGTCAGCCCGGCCAGCCGGTGCGGATGGGCGAATATGAGCCCGGCAAGGTGTGGTTCGTGAAGGACTACGAGGTAACGGTGCGGGGCTGGTTCGTGTTCGCGATGCACGAGCCGATGTCGAGCGAAAAGATGTGGGTCAAGCGCATCGAACTCGAGGACTACACCGCCTCGGCCATGGAGTGCTTCGATGGCGACGAGCAGCAGTACTACCACCAGGAAAGCGGCACCATGGCCCACGCCGGCTGGACGTGCAGCAACCGGCTGCTGCGCGACTTCAAGCCGGACGTGGTGGCCGACGCCTTCAAGAAGTACTACCCGATCCTGCTGCAGAAGCTGCTGACCTACATCGACATCGAGGAACTCAAGGAACTCAAGAAGAAGACCGCCGAGATCCGTGAGCTGAAGCGTTATTAGGCACTCCAAGGCTGCCGCCAGGACTCGCTGAAAATCACCCAGGCCCAGCCCGCCGCGAAAACCAGCAGCACCAGCACCAGCGCGAGCCATCGGCCGCGCTGGTTCAGTTGCAGCAGCGGGCGGCGACCCAGCGGCAGCACGATCAGCAGCCAGCGCGCCACGCCTGCCAGCAGCAACGCGGCGAGCGCGACGGCCAGGGGGTTGTAGGTGACGGCCTCAACCAGGTCGCCGCGCAGCAGGCATCCGATCGCGCGCGTGCCGCCCTTGAACGGGCCGACGAATGCGGGCTCGCCGGGGGGCACGGGACGCCCAAGGGCGTGGGGCACATACCACAGGGCGCCGGCGCCCAGCAGCAGGCTGTACAGCTCAAACGCATTCGGCAGGCGGCGCGGGCATCGCTCCCAGCGCAGTTGATTTCCCTGATCGGCGGCCATGTGCGGATTCTACCACGGCGCGGAAGCTGGCTAGAATCACACCATGCCCTATGCCGACCGATTCGACTCGCCCAACTCGCTGACGGCCGAGCAGGCATACCTGTTCCGCCACGCGCTGCTGCGCGAGGCGGCCTATGAGCTGCAGCCCCCCGGTGAGAGGGCGCGGCTGCATGCCCTGGCCTTCGAAGCCGCGGAGCGCGCCCACGGCGGAGAAGCGCCTGACCCGGGCGAGCCGGTGCCGGGGAGCACCGCGATTAAACCACACCCAACCGACCCGATCGCCTTCGAACTCGCCGTTCACCTGCGCCACGCGGATGATGATGCGCTGCGAAAGCGACAGCGGATCTACCTGCACCGCGCGGCCCTGCATGCGGAGCGCACCCATCAGAACCCCCTGGCCGTGGCGGCCTGGAGCGAGCTCGCGGAGCTGCTGGACGGAGTGTCGCGCGCCGAGGCGCTGCGCAGGGCGGGTGTGACGGCCCATAACTCGGGCAACGCGATGCTGGCCGCCGATTTCTTTTCGCGCGCGCAAAAGGGTTTTACCGCCGCGCGCCACAACAAGGGCGAAGGCGTGGCGTTGATCGGCCTGAGCTATTCGCTGTTTGAACTGTCGCGCCACGGCGAAGCGGAACAGGCCCTGCAGCGGGCCATAGAGTTGAACCGGGCCGCCGACGACCGGAAGAGTGAAGGCATCGCGCTGGGCGCTTTAGCCGGCATTCTGCTGCAGACGGGGCGGCGCGAGCAGGGGGTGCGGGTTTTCGAAGAAGCGCTGGCCATCCATCGCGCGACGGGCAACCGTCGCGACGAGGGCATTGTGCTCGGGAACCTGGGCGTTGCCTACTTCCAGACCGGTCAGCAGGCTCGCTGCCTGGACGCCTTCGAGCAGTCGCTGGCAGCGCATCGCGCCACCGGCCAGCGCCTGTCCGAGGGCATTACACTGGCCAACCTCGCGTACATCTGCCACATGGAGCCGCGCCCGGAACTGGCGGGCCGGCTGCTGCACGAGGCGCTGGCCATCATGCGTGAAACCGGCGCGAAACGCTGGGAAGGCATTGTTTACGGCTACCTCGGGACGCTGCATGCGAGGAGCGGGCGCCACGCCGATGCTGAGCGCGAGTTCAACCGGGCGCTGGTTGTCCACCGCGAGGTGCGCAACCGCCGCTTCGAGGGCGCCAACCTGTGCGACCTTGGGCTGACCCAGCTGGCGCTTGGGCGCTCCTCGGCCGCCGACACCTGGCGCCAGGGCGCGGCCATCCTGCTGGCGATCGGTGACCGGGCCGAGCTGGAAGAAAAGAGCGCCGCCATGCGCGCCGCCTGCGCCAAGGCCGGCGTGAGGCCATTTGACGGCTAAGGACAGGCATCCTGGGCGCCTGTCCCCGCCTGCTGACACTGATTTCGCGCGCGGGCACGACAACCCTCGCTACAATCGCCGCCATGCACGCCAAAACGTTCGACACGCTCACGGCCGAGCAAGCATACCTGTTCCGGCACGCGCTGCTGCGCGACGCGGCGTATCAGCTTCATCCCCTGAGCACGCGCGCGCGACTGCATAGGCTGGCGCTGGATTTGATCGAGCAGTCGTTCGGTGGACGACCCCATGCGCTCCCCCTCGTGGATGGCGCAGGTCCGACGAAACTTGAACCCCACCCCACTGACATGATCGCGATGGAGTTGGCCGAGCACGCCAGGCTTGCGCTGACAGGGGACAAGAGTTCCGAGCAGGCTGCCGTTCAAGTTCTGGGTCTCTATCTGCGCCGCGGCGCTGAGCTTTCCGAGGCGCGGAACCGTCACGAAGCCGCGGCGCAGTGTTGGCTGGAGCTGGCAGAGTTGACCTTGGGCGAAAACCGGGCCGAGGCATTGCGCCGCGCGGGAGAGGTGCTGCGTGCCGGTGGCAGAACCGTCCAGTCGCAACAGGCTTTACAGCGGGCCTTGGACGGCTTTGTGGACTGCGGCAATCGACTTCTGCAGGGCTTCGCGCTGGGAAACCTCGCAGGCCTGTACCAGGAAACCGGGCGGGCCGAACAGTCCGAGCAGGCGTACCTGGCGGCGTTGGCAATCCATCGGGAGGCGGGCAACCGACGGAATGAGGGCATGGCGCAGGCCGGCCTGGCCAGCCTGTACCGCGAAACGGGGCGCATGCAGCCGGCCGAGACTGCATACCTGGAAGCGCTGCGGATCCTTCGGGATGCGGGTCATCATTCTTACGAGGGCGTGGTACTGGGGAATCTGGCGATCCTCTACCAGCACACATCTCGCCACGAGGCTGCCATGCAGGCTCTTGAGCAGGCGCTCACGATCCATCGGCGAGTTGGCGCGCGGAGGTCCGAGGGCATCGTGCTGGGAAATCTGGCATCAGCGCTTTACAACTCGGGAGACACCGATCGTTCCCTGCAACTGCAGCTTCAGGCCCTGCAGATTCACCGCGAAGTCGGCAACCGACGTTACGAAGGCGCCAGCCTGATCAACCTGGCCACCGTCTATCTGGCGCGCCGCGACGTCGTCAGAGCCGAACAGATGTTCGCGCAGGCGCTGGAGATCACCCGCGAAGTCGCTGACGCGCGTTCCGAGGGCGTGGCACGCGGCAACCTGGCGTGCCTGCTGCGTGACACAGGCAGACACGAGCGCGCGCGAGCGGAATTCGAGCAGGCGCTCGCGATCCACGCGCACACCGGCAATCGGCGCTTTGTCGCCTTGCACGGCCACGAGTACGCGCTGTGCCTGCTGACCCTCGGGCATGTCACCCAGGCCGCGCAACAATGGCGTAAGGCAGCCGATCTGTTGCGCAACATCGGCGACACGGACGGGCTGAGCGCCAGGACAGCGGACATGCGCAGGTCATGCCTTGCGGCGGGAGTGCCCCCATTTGATGAAGGCTTGTCGTGACCAGTGCCGAGACCGCATACCTGTTTCGTCATGCGCTGCTGCGTGACGCGGCATACGAGCTGCAGCCGCCAGGGCAGCGCAGCGGGCTGCACGCGCTTGCGCTGGAGCTGATCGAGGCTTTGAACGGGGGGCGCGCTCCCGGCCCGCAGCGGAACGAAGGAGGCGAGCTGAGGTGCGTGCCTCACGCCAGCGACCCCTTCGCCAAAGAGCTGGCCATGCACGCGCGGCTGGCCCGCGCGGACGAGACAGGCACCGGGCTCGAATGCCTTTACCTGCGCCGCGCCGCTGAGCACGCGGAACGGCAGTACCACAACGACGAGGCCCTGCGCCTGTGGCAGGAGCTGACGGTGCTGCTGCCTGCTGACTCGCGCACGGAACCCCTGCGCCGCGCGGGCCTCGTTGCGCACCATGCCGGCAGGCACGCCGATGCCGAGGCTTGCCTGAACCGGGCCCTTGAAAACGCGCGCGCCGGCGGGCAGGCGCCAGAAATCGCGACCACGCTGTCCAACCTGGGCGTGCACATGGAACAGACCGGGCAGCCCGGCAAGGCGCGCGAATGCTTCGAGCAAGCGCTTGCCATCTGGCGGCGCGAAGGCAATCGCGCCGCCGAGGCCGTCACCCTGGCCAACCTGTCCGCGCTGCTGCTTGACCAGGGACACCACGACGAGGCGGAAGCCATGCTTGCCGAGGCGCTGGAGCTGCATCGCGCCGCCGGCAACCGCAAGTTCGAAGCCGTAGCGCTCGGAAACCTGGCCGGCGCGCAGCTCGGGCGCAGGCGCTTCCCCCAGGCGCTGGAACTGTTTGAGCGGGCGCTCGCGATTCACCGCGAACTCGGCAACCTGCCTTTCGAAGGCGTCGTGCTGATGAACATGGGCATCGTCCGCATGCACGCCGGTGACAGTGACGCGGCCGAAGACCTTTACCGCCGTTCGCTGGAAATTCACCGCAGCGTCGGCAACCGCCGCCACGAGGGGATTACGCTCACCAACCTGGGCGTGCTGCACCAGAACGCGGGGCGGCTTGCCGAGGCGCTGCCGATCTGCGAGTCCGCGCTCAGCATCCACCGCGAAGTCGGCAACCTGCGCGGCGAGGCGATTCTGCTCGGCAACCTGGCGTTGATCCGCGAAGAGCTTGGCCCCCTGCACGAAGCGCTGGAGGCATCCCGCCGCGCGGTCTCGATCCATCGCGCGCTCGGCAACCGCAGGCTGGAAGGAGTCTGCCTGTGCGATCGAGCGCGCATGCAGGTACAGGCCGGCAGCCTGGCAGCGGCCCGACAGGACTGGGCGGAGGGCACGGCCATCCTGGCCGGGCTGGGGCAGGGCGAGACGATCCATGAGAAGGCGCAACTGCTGCGCCAGGCCTGCGAACGGGCGGGGCACGAGTCCCTCGTCTAGCGCTGGCAGCCCTGTAAAGTGCCGCCGTGACCAGCGCCGAGCAGGCATATCTTTTCCGGCACGCCATGGTACGCGAAGCCGCGTACTCGCTGCAGCTTCCCGGCGACCGCGCGGCGCTGCACGGGTTGGCGTTTCACCTGATCGAGGGGGTCTTTGGCGGTCGAGCGCCGGAGCCCCCGGCGCTGGACGCCATCGACCCGCCGAAGCTTGTGCCGCACACCACGGACCTCGTGGCGGAAGAGCTTGCGAGCCACGCATCCCTGGCCCTGGATGCCGCTCAAGCGCCGGACCCGGGCCTGCAGGCCGCGCGCATCCTGTACCTGCGCCGAGCGGCCGAGTACGCGCAGCAACAGTACCGGATCGGCGCGACCGTGACGGCATGGGAGCAACTGGCCGCGTTGCTGGAAGGCGTGCCGCGCGGCGAGGCCCTGCGCCGCGCGGCCGACACGCTGCGCATGATCGGGGAGGTGCAGCGCGCCGAGCCGCTCTACCAGCAGGCGCTTTCGATTCACAGCGAAGCGGGCAACCGGCACAGCACGGCCAATACGCTGGGCAACCTGGCAACCCTGTACATGGAAACGGGTCGCGTCCCGCTGGCGGTGCAACTGTACGAGGAGGCCCTGGAACTCGCGCGCGTAGACGGGAACCGAAGCCTGGCGGCCCTTGTGAAGGCCGCGCTTGCGCTTGCACTCTTTGAAACGGGGCGTGTGCGCGATGCCGAGTCGATGCTGGGCGAGGCGCTGACGGTACAGCGGGAACTCGGACAGCGCAACTTTGAGCGTACGTCACTCAGCCACCTGTCGCACATGTGCAAGGGCACCGGGCGCGCGCTGCAGGCCGAACAGGCCACGCGGCAGGCGCTGGCCCTCTCACGCGAACTCGGCAACCGTCGCGGCGAAGGGCATGCGCTGGGGCAACTGGCGGCCCTGCACTTCGAAAGCGGCAAGCCCGACCAGGCGGAAGAGCTTTACGTTCGGGCGTTGGCGATTGCCCGCGAAACCGGCGACCGGCGAAGCGCGGGGGTGGTGCTCGGGAACATGGCGGCCCTCTACCACACCACGGGACGTATGGAGCAGGCGGCGCAAGCTTACGAACAGGCGCTGGTGATCCACCGCGAATCCGGCAACCGGCGAGGCGAGGGAATCGTACTGGGGAACCTGGCGCAGTTGTACGCCGGCAATGGCCATACCGGAAAGGCAGAACAGACCTATCAGCAGGTCCTGGCGATTTTTCGCGGCATTGCCAACCGGCGCGAGGAGATGATCGCGCTGGGCAGTCTTGCGTTGCTGTACCAGGAGAGCGGACGAACGGAGCAGGCCGAGAAAACCTACCTGGAGGCGTTGGCAGGACACCGGGAACTTCGCAACCGGCGCTTCGAGGGAGTGGTGCTGGGAAACCTGGCGACCCTGCAACGTGACGTCGGCCGCACAGCCGAGGCCGCGCGGGGCTTCGAGCAGGCCCTCACGCTCCATCGCGAAGTGGCCAACCGACATACCGAGGGCAGCCACCTGTGCGAGTACGCCCACTGTCTGCTGGATATGCAGCGCCAAGATGAAGCCGCGCGCACCTGGCGGCAGGGCGCCGCCATACTTGCTGAGTTGAAGGATTCGGCCGAGTTGCGGCAGAAGACCATCCGCATGCGCGAGGCATGCGCCAGGGCGGGCATCGTCCCCTTTGATGACGACCCGCACGGACGTCCTCGAACCGGTTGAACGCCCGGCCGCCTGTGGTAACGTGCCCGCGAACTCTGGAAGGCACCGCCATGGCCAAGTTTGAACCGGTTCTGTCCAAGTACTTCAACGAGCCCGAGGCGTGGACGCTCAAGCACTATCGCGCCCGCGGAGGCTACTACGGCTATGCCACGGCCAAAAAGGCCCTCGAGATGGAGCCCAAGGCCGTCACCGAGGAAGTCAAGAAATCGAACCTGCGAGGCCGCGGCGGCGCGGGCTTCCCGGCCGGCGTGAAGTGGACCTTCCTGCCCGAAAACGGCAAGCCGCGCTATCTGGCCGTGAACGCCGACGAATCCGAGCCCGGCACGTTCAAAGACCGCGAGATCCTGGCCAAGGACCCGCACAACCTGATCGAAAGCATCATCTGCGCCTGCTGGGCGATCCAGAGCAACCACGCCTACGTCTTCATCCGCGGCGAGTTCACCCGCGAAGCCAAGCGCCTGCAGGCCGCCATCGACGAATGCTACGCCGAGGGCATCCTGGGCGAAAACGTGCTGGGCCTGGGCAAGTTCAAGCTCGACGTCACGGTCATCACCGGCGCGGGCGCCTACATCTGCGGCGAGGAAACCGGCCTGCTGTCAGCGGCCGAGGGCCGTCGCGCATACCCGAAGATCAAGCCGCCCTTCCCGGCCGTTGAGGGCTACTTCCGCTACCCGACGATCATCAACAACGTCGAGACCATCCAGAACGTGATGCACATTATCGCGCGCGGCGCGGACTGGTTCAAAAGCATCGGCCCGGAGAGCGGCCCCGGCCCCAAGCTGTTCTGCGTCAGCGGCCACGTGAAGAAGCCCGGCCTGTATGAAGTCGCGCTGGGCACCACCCTGCGCGAGATCATCGACATGGCGGGCGGGCCGATCGGCAACATCAAGGGCATCATCCCCGGCGGCAGCAGCATGCCGATCATGACGCCGGACCAGCTCGATACGCCGGCCGACTTCGACAGCATCCGCGCGGCGGGCAGCTTCCTGGGCTCGGCGGGGATGATCGTGTTCAACGACCAGACCTGCATCGTGAACGCGCTGCTGAACCTCTCGCGCTTTTACCACCATGAGAGCTGCGGCCAGTGCACGCCCTGCCGCGAAGGCCTGGGCTGGCTGGAAAAGCTGTGCCACCGCATCGAGTTCGGCCACGGCAAGGACGGCGACGTCGACCTGATGAACGAGGTCAGCGTGATGATCAAGGGCCGCACCATCTGCTTCCTTGCGGACTCGCTGATCATGCCGGTGCAGAGCTACATCGCGAAGTTCCGCGACGAGTTCGAGTACCACATCAAGCACCGCAAGTGCCAGACCGCCACCGAGGCCGGCAAGTTCAAGGCGCTTGAGGAAATGGCTGTCACGGCCTAGAGCATTTTCATGGTTAGTTTGCAGGCTTCCGCTTGCGGCGAACTTCGCAGCTCTGCGTCGCGCTACCTCGGCGTGGCCTCCAGCCACGCCTGCGTCCGCGCTTCTTGATCTGCTTGCTCGGCGCTGCGCGGAATCTCTGTAAACAAACCATGAAAAAGCTCTAGCGCCCGGTTCTGCCAAGCGGAAAAAACAAGGCGGCCCGGCGGTACTCGCCGGGCCTTCTGGGGAGCGCCACTCCCTAGGTACCGAAATCTTCCTCTTCTTCTTCCGGGCCCGCCAGCACGCCGCCGTGCGTGGTGCGGTGCGACTGCTTGGGCGGGGCCTTGCGGGTCATGCGCTCGTCGGAGTCGCCTTCCACCTCGCCGGTCTTGGGCGCGACGCGCTTGGTCAGCTTGCCGGTGATCTCGCCCGTCGTGGCGCGACCACTGGTGCCGATGATGACCGGGCCGATCAGGTTGACGATGCGCTCAACCAGCGCTTCCGCCTCAAAGGGTTTGGCCACGAAGTCGTCCGCGCCAGCATCAAGCAGCGCGTCGATCTTCTCCTGGTCCTTCTCGGCGCTGATGCCGATCACGGCCGTGTCGCGCAGCTTGGGCAGGCTGCGCACGGAACGACAGATGCTGGCGCCGGACATGTCGGGCCCGACCTCAAGCTCAACCAGCACCACGTTGGGCTGGAACTTGCCAAGCAGGTAGCCGGCCTGGAACGGGTCCCGGGCGGCTTCGACCTGGTACTCGTAGTCGCGCAGGGCCTTGGCCAGCGTGGCCGCGAACTTGGGGTCCGGGTCAAGGATCAGCGCGCGGTTGTTGCGCGAAATCAGGGAAGTCGTGGGCAGGCTGCGGCGATGACAGAAATCATCCAGGTCTTCCTGCGCAATGCGTGCGTGCCCGCCGGGCGTGCGGTGGATCGACAGCAGCCCTTTGCGGATGGCACCAATGATGGTGTTACGGTGCACATTGCAGATTTTGGCTACTTCGCTGGTGGTGTAATACTTGGTCACGGCCTGCAACTCCGGGGTGGGTCAATCCCAGTTGCAACTCAGTGTGCAAAGGAGATTGTATTGTCGATTGGAGCGGAAGTCGATGTAAAAGGCGATTTGACCCCGTGGTCAATGCCCTAATTTTGGCTCACATCACAACCGTAAGTTTCAATGCCGCATAAACTTACGATGTAGCATCAAAGACGTCAAACGCACAATTTGTTGTGAATGAACGGTTGCACCAGCTCACTTTTCACTGCAATACGCACAATACGCACCCACAAAGTGCGTCCAGTCGTTTTACGTGGAAGTAAATTTCGATCCCAGCCGATTACTCTCGTGAAAGTCGTTTCAAACGCAACAACTCGGCCAAGGCTTGTTCAGGCGTGATGCTTGAAGTGTCCAACGAGTTCAACTCTTTCAGCGCGCGGTTCTCAGACACACTGAACAGGCTGAGCTGCACTTGCTTCGGCCGTTTCAGGCTCGGGCCCGCGGGCTCGCCCTTCAGGGCCTTGCCGGACAGCACCGGGCTGTCGGCCTCGAGCTTGCCCAGGATCGCGGACGCCCGGCCCACTACCTCGGGCGGGATGCCGGCCAGCTTGGCGACGTGGATGCCGTAGCTGCGGTCGGCGCCTCCTTCGGCGATCTGGTGCAAAAAGATCAACTCGTCGTTCCATTCGCGCACCACCACGTTGAGGTTCACCACGCCGTCGAACTGCAGGGCGAGCTGCGTCAGTTCGTGGTAGTGGGTCGCGAAGAAGGTGCGCGCCTTCACCTGCCGCAGGAGGTACTCACTGACCGCCCAGGCAATGCTGACGCCGTCGAAGGTGCTGGTCCCGCGGCCGACTTCATCCAGCACGATCAGCGACTTCGCGCTGGCGTGGTTCAGGATGTTAGCGGTCTCGGCCATTTCCACCATGAAGGTGCTCTGGCCCCTGCCGATGTCGTCGGCGCTGCCCAGTCGCGTGAACACCCGGTCCACCACGCCGATCACCGCCTGCTTGGCCGGCACGAAGCTGCCCGCCTGGGCCAGCAGCACGCACAGGGCCACGGTACGCACGTAGGTGCTTTTGCCCGCCATGTTGGGGCCCGTCACGATCGCCATGCTGGCGCCGTTCTCCAGCAGCGCGTCGTTGGGCACGCACTTGCCGGGCTCAAGCGACTGTTCAAGCACCGGGTGGCGCGCCTGCACCAGCCGCAAGTTGGCCGAATCCTCCAGCACCGGCCGACACCAGCCGCGCTCGTGGGCGACCAGCGCCAGGCCTGCCAGCGCGTCCACCAGGGCCACCAGCCGCGCGCTTGCAAGCAGGCGCGGCGTGTGGCTGGTCAGTTCCTCGCGCAGCTGGCTGAACAGCTGGGTTTCCAGCGCGAGTATGCGCTTCTCGGCGTTCAGGATGCGCGACTCGTAGTCTTTCAGCTCCGGCGTGATGTAGCGCTCGGCGGCCTTCAGCGTCTGCTTGCGGATGTAGTTGGCGGGCACCTTGTCGGCCTGGGCGTGGGTGACCTCGATGTAATAGCCGAACACGTTGTTGAAGCCGACCTTGAGGCTGCCAATCCCGCTGCGCTCGATCTCCTGCTCCTGGAAGCGCGCCATCCAGGACTTGCCGTCGCGGCCCAGGTCGCGCAGCTCATCCAGTTCGGCGTTCACTCCCGGCCGGATGATGCCGCCCTCTTTCAGGGTGACGGGCGGGTCGTCGGCCAGGCGTTCCTCCAGCAGCGCGCGCAGGTCAGCCAGGGCGTCCAGTTGTTCTCCGGCGTAATTCAGCAGCGAGCTTTCCGTGCCGCTCAGGGCCCCGCGAAGCAGGGGCAGGCGCTGCAACGCCAGGCGCAGGCCGCCCAGGTCACGCGGTGTCACGCGCCCGGTGCCGAGACGGCCGGCCAGGCGCTCGAGGTCAGGCAGGCCCTGCAGCGCCTCGCGGATCAGCCCCAGGCGGCGCGGCGTGTGCACCAGCTCATCGACTGCGGCGTGGCGGGCGTTGATCTTGCGCGGGTCGGTGAGCGGCCCGGTCAGCCAGCCGCGCAGCTCGCGGGCGCCCATGGCTGTGGCCGTGCGGTCCACGCAGTCGAGCAGGCTGCCGGCGCGCTTGCCTTCGCGCAGTGTGCGGGTGACTTCGAGGGCGTCCAGCGTGGCGCGGTCCAGCGCCATGACTTCCTGCGGGTGAAAGCGTTCCAGCGAACGCACGTGCGCCAGCTTGCCGCGCTGGTTCTCGTTCAGGTACAGCAGCAGGGCGCCCGCGGCCGCGAGCTCGGGGCCTTTGCTGTCCTCAAAGCCAAAGCCCTGCAGGGTCTGCACGCCGAAGTGACGGTGCAGCTCTTCGACGGCGCGGGTGCTGTCAAAGCTGAAGTCGGCGGCGGCGGTCAGGCTGGCGCGCAGGCCCTGGCGCAGGCGGCTCAGTTGTTCGCGGTCGCTGGCCCAGAGTTTTTCGGGCAGCAGCAGCTCAGCGGGGTCGAGGCGCGCGATGGCGGCCTCGAGCTGGTGCCCCGGCAATGCCGCGCACTGGAAGCGCCCGGTGCTGAGCTCGGCCCAGGCGAGGCCGCCCAGGTCTTTCTTCGGGGGAAGCCAGGCCGCAATGATGCTGGGCTTGCGGGCGTCCAGCAGGGATTCTTCCAGCACCGTGCCGGGTGTGATCACCCGCGTGACGTCGCGCTTGACAAGGCCTTTGGCCTCAGCGGGGTCTTCGATCTGCTCGCAGATCACCACGCGCAAGCCGGCCTCCAGCAGGCGCGGCAGGTGCTGGTCGAGTGCGCGCAGGGGGAAGCCCGCCATGTCGATGGGGTTGCCCTGGGAATCGTCGCCGCGGGTGGTGAGCGTGATGCCCAGCGTGTCGGCGAGCTGGCGGGCGTCTTCAAAGAAGGTCTCGTAGAAGTCGCCCATCTGGTAAAGCAGCAAAGCGCCCGCATGAGCGGCCTTCAGCTCGCGGTACTGCTTCATCGCCGGTGAGTCTTCGCCCTTGCCAGCCATGGCGGCAAGATAGCAGCCTAGGCAAGGATGCAAAGCTGTGAAGCTACGCGAGAAAAGAAAGGGCGGTGTGCACTGGTACCCGGCTCTCTACAACGTGAATCTAACGCGCTCTTTGCAGCGCTACCCACTCTGAAGTGGCAACTTCCTCATCGTTTCGGTGATAGCGCGTGCGGCGTTCCAACTCCGCCCCGTTCATACGCGCCTCGATTCGCACTGACACCACATCGTCGTCATCGCAGCCGAACGCCCGAAACAGGGCATGGATCAGTCGAACCTCCGACAAACGGTGCACGCGCGGCGCTGGGTTGTTGCGCGGGTCCGGTACTTGGCTTGGAAACAAGTATAAACAAGGAGGCGGCAACATGCGGTTGGCCACTTCGGTTGCGCGTTCAGGCGCGGCCTGCAGTTTTGGGCACGGTCGGCCTACGGTACCGCATAACATGTCCCAGATTATGACCCCGTCGACGACGACGCGCCGATGAATGACTTCGCCGCTTAGCCTCGTGTGTATGCCGGACCAAGCGTTGTGCGCGGGATCCGAAGCAGGATTCTGGCAAAGCGACCAAATGACAAACTCATCCGCATTCGCGGGGCGTACAAAGATGTTCGTGTTGTTGCCGTCTAAGCAGCCTTTGGACTCGATGACCGACAGGTAGCCGTCAGAAAACCGGACTTCGTAGTCGTGTCGCTCGCCATCCCCGGCAAAGCCCCAATCCTCAATCTCTCCGACGGCTTTGAGGTGATTGAGGATGTCACGCATGAAATCGCGCTTAACACCCATGGATGCCGACTGTTGCCCGCGTAAGCGTTCAATGGCGCTGTGAAGCAGGCCGGATTCCTGCAGCTCTTTCCTTGTCAACTTTCGGCGGCTGATTCGATGTGCGCTTTTGACGATGTCTTCGGCCAAGTCGTTGACGGCTTGACGAACCTCGTCCTGCAGCTGGCAGGGTATGATTGGAGGCAACCGCCTGCGTTGGGCCATCGCTAAACCTCGACCGGCTGCAGTACGTCGGCAATCGGGGTAAGCAGATGATCCGACAACCATCTCACCGCTGGCACAACTAGGCCGTCGCCAGCCAAGTGGTACGCTTCGTTGTAGTTGTCTGGCAGCACGTAGCTGTCTGGAAGCCCCATCAGTCGAGCTGCTTCGCGCGGGGAGAGCAGACGAGAACGGACGCGCATACCTTCAACGATCAACACCAACTGTCGACTGGAACCGCCTGCAGGCGTCCGTAAGCAGCCACTTATGTTGTCGAACCGGACCTCCGCTCTTTGAACTTTTGCGCCAGACTCGTTGATGCGGGTTCGCTTGTAGATTGCACCAACTTGCAGGCAGCCAGTCCTCTTTGCGTTTTCGACTTTCTGCAGATTCACCGCACTCATCATGGCGAGCAATCGCTCGGTTTCTTGTCGAGTGTGCCACTTCACTCCTGCCGGCTCTGGCTCAATCACGCTAGCGAATGAATCCTTCATTGCAGGTGGTTCCGGTAGACGCCACCAAATCCAGTTCGCCCGAAGAGTCCTTGGAAGGCTGAAAACAAATTGACGCATGCGATCGCTGTGCCAGCGAGGGTGAGGGGAGCCCTTTAGATGGGTGGGAATGGCGTCAAGAGCCGTGGCTCTAACGGCCACGATGAAGAGACGCGGCCGCGACTGCGGCACGAAATGCACGCCGTCCACGATCATTGCGCCATACGCATAGCCGCTCCTCGCTAGCGTGCGTAAGAGTTCTTGCAGGTCCGCCCCGTTCTGCGAAGTCAGAAGACCGGTTACGTTTTCAAGTGCGATGATGGGGACGGGGTGGCGGTCGTCTTCGAGCGTGCTTATCAGGTCCCAAAACGACCAAAAAGTGCCGCTGCGTTCGCCGGCCAAACCCAGTCCGTTGCCGGCCAACGACAAGTCTTGGCAAGGGAAAGACGCCCAAGCGAGCGCTGCGTCCCTAGGCAAAGATTTTGGATCGATTTCCCGGACATCACCAATCCGCAATTCGGCCCCGCCTGCAAAGTTCGCCCGGTAGCATGCAGCTTTCTTCTCACTCCATTCGTTGGAAAAGACGCACTTCCAAGATGGCCCAAGGCCGAGGCGGGCCATGCCGCCGCCTGCGAAGAACTCCATAAACCGGTGCCGGCTATCGGACATCGTTATCCTCAAGGAATCGGCGAATTCGTCGTGACACTGTAGACAGGTTAGCAAGTTGACATTCCCAAACCACAAGCACCTTCCAACCCTTGGCAAGCAGTTGACGCTTCACCCGCGCGTCTCGAACGACGTTGGTTGACAGCTTCGCCTGCCAGTACTTGCGTCGTGTCCGAGGAATCCGCGCTTTCCCACAGAAATGGTGCTGATGCCAAAAGCACCCGTGGACAAAGATCACCTTCCGGCGGGATGGGAACACAAGATCGGGACGCCCTGGGAGGTCTCGCCGGTGCAGCCTGAAGCGATAGCCCATTCTATGGACTATTGAACGGAGGCGTCTCTCCGGGCTTGTATCGGTGGACCGCACCCGCGACATCGCTTGGCTTCGCTGACGAGGTGTGAGGTTGTCCGTCATCAATCGCCCTTAGACTCCCCGGCGACGACTCGGGGCCAGCCTTGTCGCCAGCACAAACAGCGGCAGGATTAGTAGCCACCACGGGGTCTGGTGACTGGCTGCTATGGCGCAGCCGGAGTCTTCGTCTTCGCCGCCGCCGGATTGCGTGGCCGTGAAGGTTACGTCGAGGCTGGTGAACGCCAGCGTCCCGCCCGCTTCGCTGACAATAAAGGTGATCGTGCCCGGCGTGTCGTGTGTGAAGGTGAACGTGTGTTCGCCGTTGACCGTTGCCGCGCTGGTCGCGCCCGTCAGGGTGCCGGTCACGCCCACGGGGCTTACGTTCAGGTTGTAGCTGCCGCTCGTCACCGTGGTGCCCAGCGAATCCGCCACTCGCACCGTCAGGCCGAAGCTGCTGCCCGCTTGCACGCTGGTGGGCGTGGCGGCGTCGATCTCCAGCCGCGTGGCCGTGCCCGCCGGCGCGATCGCGATATTCACCGTGCGCACCTCGCCCGCTGTCAGCCCGTTGACCGTGAACACGGCCGTGCCGGTGCCGGGCAGGTCGGCCGTGAAGGTGTGATTGCCCGGCGGCAGGTTCAGCCAGCACCAGAAGCCGTCGGCTGCGGATAGCGCCGTGTAGGTGTCGCCGGCGCGGGTGACCCACACGTCCTGCAACGGCTGGCCGGTGGCGAAGTCGGTGATCACGCCCTTCACAATCGCCGTGGTCGGGGTGCTGAGCCAGGGCAGGTCGGGCGTGCTCGCCGGCTGCTCGTAGGGCTTGCCGGCGGCGCTGAGATTGCTCCAGAAATTCAGGCTGTTGGCGCTGCCGTAACTCCAGACCATGGTGCCCATGCAGCCGAAGTTGCGCGCGGCCGTGATCTCGTTGACTGTCTCGGTCTCGTTGGCGTCGCCGGTCACGCTCATGCCCGGGTAGACGTGACGGCCGTTTGCGCTTGCCTGCCAGTCGGGCACCAGGTCGCTGAAATCGGGCAGGCCGCCGCCGTCGGCCCAGTAGCACTGGGGGGCGATCCAGTCCAGGGCGCCCGCGGCCAGCCAGGCCTTGGCGTCCTGGTGGCGGGGCAGGCCGTAGTAGTAGCCGCTGGGGTAGCCGGCGTAGGCGCTGGCCGCATACAGGCCGAGCGGCGCGGCGCTGAGCTGCAGGTTCGGGTTCACGCCGTGGACCTCAGCGTAGACATCGCGCAGGAAGCGGGTGATCTGGTCGGCGGTCCAGTCGTCGAAGTTCAGCCCGTCGGGGTTGGCGCCGCCGGTGCGGCGGGCCTCGCTGACGCTGTCGTGGCTGT
>JAJVIO010000017.1:9749-21544 GCA_022071975.1 Planctomycetota bacterium | reverse complement strand
ACGCTGCTGATCGCCGAGACAGGCGCCGTTGACGCCGCGCTGGCGGTGCTGCGGGGCGGCCACGAGCTGATGGCGGCGGGCAGCCTGGCGCGCTGGAGCGCAGAAGCCGCTGCTGCCGTGGACCCGGCGCTGCGGCTGCGCGCGCGGATCAGCGGCGGCGACCCGCTTACCCTTGACGAGTCAACCCAGCGGGCGGCGCGTGCCTTCGCGTCGGTGTTGCGGCAAGCGCCGGACCGCCTGCGCATGGAGCTGGGTCGCCCCGGCGACGACGAAACGCTTACCGTGGCGGGTGAGAACCTGGGCGCCAGCCCGGCCTCGCGCAAGCTGTTCGAAGAGCTGCGCCGCTTCGCCGACCTGGACCTGCCCATCGTGGTCAGCGGCGAGCCCGGCTGCGGCAAGGACCTGGCCGTGAGGGCCCTGCATGCCATCTCGAGCCGCGCCGCCCAGCCGCACGTCGTGATCGATTGCCCCACCTTGCGGCGCGAGACGGCCGCCTCGGAGCTGTTCGGCCACGTGCGCGGCGCGTTCACGGGCGCGACGCACGACCACGTCGGCCTGCTGGAGCGCGCCGGCGAGGGCACCCTGCAGGTGGACGGCATCGCGGACCTTGATCCGGCGATCCAGGCCATGCTGCTGCGTGCGTTCCAGGTGCGCAGCTTCCTGCCCGTGGGCGCCCTGCGCGAACGCGAACTGAAGGCGCGCATCGTGGTCAGCAGCGAGCAGCCGCTGCCTGAGCTCGTGCAGCAGGGGCTGCTGCGTGAAGACCTGGCCCAGCGCCTGCAGGGCGTGCTGTTGCGCGTGCCTTCCCTGCGCGAGCGCGGCGATGACGCCCTGCTGTTCGCCCGCGAAACACTCGAGCGCCAGTCACGGCAGCTCAACCGCAAGCTGCGTTTCTCGCGCGCGGCCGAGAAGTACATCCGCGAGCACAGTTGGCCCGGCAATGTGCGTGAACTGAAGGCTGCCGCAACCCGCGCGGCCGTGATGGCGGCGGGTGAAGAAGTCGGGGTGCGGGACCTGCAGGCGCCCGACATCGGCGCGGCGCGCGGCGGCCTGGTGCTGCCGATGGACGCGCCGGGCATGGCGACTTCATCGCGGCTGATCCTGGGCACGCTGCGGCAACTGGGCGAGGCGCAGGCCGGGGCGCTGGCGCGCCGGCTGGGCCTGTCTCGCACCACGGTCTCGACGGGCTTGAGCGAGCTGGCACGGGGCGGTTTCTGCGAGCGGGTTGGGCAAGGCCGATCAACCCGCTACCGGGCGCTGTAGGCCCGCGCGAAAAAACGGGAAGCATGAATGCGAATTCAGCCGGTCCGCGTTGCAACCCGGTGCGTGTGCTCTGTTTGCACTACGCGATGGGCTTGAAATCACGATAGCGGACAAACTGGGTCCAGTGGGCCGAATCAGCCTGCTAATAGGCTATTGCGCCCGTTGCTTGAATCTGGAAGTATCCAGATATCAGGAGTAGATAGTCCTAATATAGATGCTTACAGGGTCTCCGAGATGAGCGACGAAGCCAAACCACCCGGGTCAACCGACGAGCTGGGACTCGTCAAGTTTCACATCATCGCCGCGGTCTGCTGGCTGATTGCCGGCATGCTGGCGGGCACCTTCATGGGCTATCGCCTGTCGGGGGCAGGCGCCGCGGAGTGGCTCGGCGACATTGAGCTGCTGTCGTTCGGCCGCATCCGCATCCTGCACACCCACATGGTGATCTTCGGCTGGCTGAGCAACGGCTTCTTTGCGTTCTCGTACTACGCCATCCCGCGCCTGACCGGCCGCAAGCTGTTCGCGCGCGGCATCGCGAAGCTGAACGCGCCATTCGTGCAGGTGGCCGTGCTGCTGGGCGGCATCGGCATCCTGACCGGCCACGCCGAGGGTGTTGAATACGCCGAATCCCCCTGGTGGGCCGACGTGGTTTTCGCGCTCAGCTTCGTGGGCATGGTGCTGGTGAACGTGGGCACGATCCTGACCTCCGGCGTGCGCAACATGTACGTCTCGCTCTGGTACCTGATCCTGGGCTTCGTCTTCACCACGCTGAACTTCGTGATGGCCAACACCATCGTGGCGCATGTGGCGCCGGGCGCCGCGGGCGCCGCGCTGGAAGGACTCTGGATTCACAATGCCGTGGGCCTGTGGGTGACGCCGATGGGCGTGGCGATCGTCTATTACCTGCTGCCGGTGATCCTGAAGCGCCCCATCGCGAGCCATAAACTGTCGCTGATCGGCTTCTGGACGCTGGCCTTCTTCTATCCGCTGGGCGGCAGCCACCACTTCTTCTACAGCCCCACGCCCTGGTGGCTGCAGATGCTGGCGGTGCCGCTGACGTTTGCCCTGATCTTCGTGGTCTACACGGTGGTCTACAACTTCTTCGCCACCATGAAGGGCCAGTGGAAAGTGATCGCCCGCAACATCCCGCTGCGCTTCATGGTGTTCGGCATCTTCAACTACATCCTTACCTGCACCCAGGGCCCGTTCCACGCGCTGCTGAACGTGCAGCAGGTGGTCCACTTCACGGACTGGATCGTGGCCCACGCGCACCTCGCGCTGTTCGGCGTGTTCAGCTGGTGGATCTTCGCGTTCATCTACTGGATCTGGCCGCGCATCACCGGCCACGGCTACAGCAGAGCACTGGCCGAGTGGCACTTCTGGATCACGCTGATCGCCTTCTGGGTGCTGTATTACATCGCGGACACCATTGCCGGCCTGATGCAGGGCATGTTCTGGCTGACCACCCTGCCGCTGATGGATTCCATCGAAGCCGCCGAGCCCTTCTGGGCGACGCGCGCCGTCTCAGGCGTGTTGATCACGATCGGAACCACGCTGTTCATCATCAACCTGTTCCGCAAGGGCAACGAAGGACTGGAGGTGGCCGATGTCAGCAACTAAGGAAATCGCCGCCGAGAAACCCATGTTCGTGCTGCTGGTGGCGGGCTTCGGATTCTTCCTGCTCTCGTTCGTGGGCATGGGCCTGGGGCCATGGATCAGCCTCAGCGCCACCATGGACCCGCCCAAGGAGATCGCCGACGCCAACCCGTACCGTGACGAAAACGGCGACAAGAACGCCGCCGGTCGTGGGCGCGACGTCTATATCAACGAGGGCTGCTGGCACTGCCACTCGCAGTTCGTGCGCCCCGTGGCCAACGAGGAGTTCCGTTACGGGCCGGTCAGCCAGGCCTGGGAATCCATGTACGACGTGCCCAACACCTTCGGCACACGGCGCATCGGCCCCGACCTCGCCCGCGAGGCCGGCCGCCGCAGCGACGACTGGCACTACGCCCACCTGTGGAACCCGCGCAGCACGGTGCCGCGCTCGATCATGCCCAAGTACACCTGGCTGTTCGAGCAGCAGGGCGAGACCTGGGTGCCCACCGAGAAGGCCAAGGACCTGGTCGCGTACCTGCAGGGCCTGGGCATCGCCAAGAAAGAAGAAGTGCGCAAGCTGGTGTGGCCGACACGCGTGGTGACCGCCGGCGCGCCGATTGCCACCGAAGCACACGCCAAGCGCGGCGCAGAGCTGTTCGCCAAGCACTGCATCGGCTGCCACGGTGAGAAAGGTGACGGCATGGGCCTGGCCAAGGATTTCCTGAAGCCGAGCGCCGCCGACATCACCACCCGCTACCTGCCTCGCGAAGAAGTGTTCCGCGTGTTGTTCATGGGCAGCGAGGGAAGCTCCATGCCCAGCTTCAGCGAACTGACCGAAAAAGACCTGTGGGCGCTCGCCCAGTACGTGCACGACATGGGCAAGGAAGTGCGCAAGCCGGCATTGGCGCTGGCGGCCAACACCGCGGCCGTCGAGCGAGGGCGCGAGGTCTACCGCAAGAACAACTGCGCCAGCTGCCACGGCGAAAACGGCATGGTGCCGCCCGCCATGGAAGGGCTGAAGCCCGCGCCCAAGCACTTCCGCGACCGCCTCTACACCGCGGATTACATCAAGAAGGTGATGGCGGAAGGCAGGCCGGGCACGGCGATGGCGCCCTTCCCCAAGATCAAGGGCCAGGAGCTGGACGACCTGGCGGCGTTCCTGAACAGCCTGTTCGACCGGCAGCAGTACAAGGAGGAGTAAGCATGCGTTACGCGACGACAATACTGGTGCTGCTTGCCGCCCTGTGGCTGGCGAGTCCCGCGCACGCCTGCTTCTTCTGTGAGGAAGGGGCGAACAACACGGCCATGTTCGTGATGGCGATTTTCGGCAGCTTCATGCTGGGGATGCTGTTCATCTGCATCGCCTACGCGCGCGCCGGCGCGTTCAAGACGGACAATCGCCAGGAGCTGCGCGTGCTGGAAGTCGAGGGAATCAACGTAGCCGGGGGGAAAGACCAATGAGCGAAACGGAAACCAAGCCGGCCGAGACCGACAAGCCCGCCGTGCCGGAAAGCGAAAAGGCCGAGGCCACCATCCCTGAAGTCGCCGAGCAGAAGATGCCGCTCTGGATCAAGCTGATGTGGCTGGGCGCCATCATCTGGATCATCTGGTACGTGGTGATGGGCCTGCAGTCGTCGCCGGACAAGTGGGCGTAGGCCAGGGCAGAAACACAACGGCCCCCGCCGAGGCGGGGGCCGTTTGCACTTCGGTTAGCGACCGTAACCGGCCAGGCACAGCACGTCGCCCAGGGAAGTCAGGCGCGTGAGGGTGTCGGTGTTGGAATCCCACATCCAGGCGTCGCCGATGGTGAGCTGCGTTTCCGCCACGTACTTGTGCGTGACGAAGAAGCCGGTCTCGCCCTTTTCGTCCATCGCGATGGACTTCATCGAGTGGCCCGTAAGCTGCGGCCACAGGCGCACCACGCCGGCCTGTTTGGCTTCGCGGCTGGCGTACAACAGCGCCGGTGCGCCGAACAGGCCCTTGCCCAGCATGCTCTCGACGTCGGCGGTGCACAGCCATGCGCCGTTGCTGGTCCAGGCGCCCTCGGCCCAGTAGGCCAGCGTAGCGCCGGGCACCTCGGCCGCCCACAAGTGCTTGCCCTTGGAGTCGTAGAAGTGCACGGCGCCGTGGCCGCCGGATGAGTCGCGGCACAGGGCGACGTACTTGCCGTCGCGGCTGACCGAGAAGCCGCCGTACAGCAGCTCAAGGGCGCCGAAGTCCACTTTCTCCCAGCTGTGCTTCGGGTAGCCGGCCTTGTAGCCCTGCGTCCAGGCTGAGGTGTTCAGCCATAGGGCGTCGCCCTGCCAGCAGGGTCGATCGTAACCGGACTGCACGTGGCCCGGGTGGATTCGCACGGTGCCGAGGTCTTTGCCGGATGCTTCAAGCGTCATGTCAACCATGGTCGCGCCGGCGTACACCATAAGCGCGTCGCGCATTTTGCCGTTGCTGTAGTTGGGCAGGCGGCCGTGGATGTCCAGCAGCAGCGGCACGCCTACGGGTACGCCTTCCAGCTTGAAGGTGCCGTCAGCGTTGATGATCGCGACGCAGGGCGTGTGGTCGATGCGCACCGCGCCGGTGAAGCCGTCATGGCGGTCGCGGCGGAACTGCGGGTCGTCGTCGGCCCAGATGATGCGGCCGCTGACGGTGCAGGTCTTTTCGGTCTTGATCGGCTGTGCGATGCCGTCGCCTGTGGCCCACCAGGGGCTGACCTGGTTGAGTTTGCCGCTCTCGAGCTCGAGCACGAAGATGTCGCTGGTGCTGATCGAGATGCCGGCGTTCAGGTTTGAGGAAAACGCGATGCGCTTGCGGTCCGGCGACAGGGCCAGGGTGGCGATGGTGTTCGCGCCCGGCATCGCCAGCACGGTCTTGACGATCTTCTTCGAAGCCGGATCAAACACCTGGATGCGCGCGACTTTGCCGTTGTTGCGCGCGATCACGATATGGCCCGCGGCCACTGCGTCGTGTTTGAAGGTCTGGATTGAATCCGCGCTGTCAGGCCCTTCGCTGCCGTTGACGGCCGGTTTGTCGAACACGAACGAGTAGGCGTACAGGTTGGTCTCGCTGAAACTGGATTCGGCCTTGATGGCGGTGCCGTTCAACTTGCCGCTGGTGCTGCCGTTGCCCTTCCATTCGTAGGAGACCATGCGCCCCGCGCCGACGTCGAAGCTGGCGCTGCCGCTCAGTTTCGCGCTGGACTTCAAGCGGGTGCTGGCGGCGTCGTCGAACTGGTTGGGGATATCGCAGCTGAACTTCAGCGTTCCCTCTACTTTGAGGTCGGCCAGCTTGCGGCCGTTCTCGTCGTTCTTCACGCCGCGCAGGGTGACAGTGAAGTCGGCCTCGTCCAGCTTGTCCTCGGGGCCGGCCATGGCGATCAGCCCCAGCCGGTTGGCGGGCACCTTCCAGCTTTCGCCGACTTTCACTTCACGGGCGGGCAGCAGATCGGCGTCGAGGTCGAGCTGCACCCAGGCGCGGTCACGGTCGCCGATGGTCGCGTAGTTTTCGTGGGTGATCTGGCGGGTGTTGTCGGCCTTGACCTTCATGATGAAGCTGTGGTTGCGCTTCCATTCTTCGATGGGCGTAGAGACCTTTTCGGGGCCGTTGCCGTAGTCGTAGGTGCGCGTTTCCGTGCCGACGATGTCGCGGTAGCTGCGCCATACTTCGCTGACGCGCCCGCCGTCCATGGCGCTGACCCACTCGTGGATGATGCTGGTGCGCTGGATGGCGAGGTCGCTCTTACTCGGATAGTCGTCCGGGTTCATGGTGATGTCGGCTGTGGAGGCGCGCTCCGCCCGCACCATGCGCACGGTGCCGACCTCGAGCTTTTCCTTCAGCAGGTACGTCTGCTCCTGCGCGTTGACTTCGGCGGGCGGCTGCGCGCCGCTGATCGCCAGCGCGACCAGCAGCGCCGCGGCGCTGAGTGCCGTCACTTTTCGCATGTCTGTTCTCCCTACCGCTTGCGCGGCTTCACCGTGTGAGCGTCGTAAACTTTGCCCTTGTCCGTGATGGACTCCACCAGCAGCGAGTCTTTCTTCACCGTCAGTTTCTGCACGTGCAGCGTGGACGCTGCGACACCACCCTTGAAGTACCAGCGGTCATCCTTGGGCGTGCGCTGCTTGACGCCCAGGCCGCCTTCGCCGATGTACACCACGCCGTCGTCGGCCTGCTTGCCGCCGCGGATCGCGCAGGTGCGCTTCAGCGCGTGACCGTCGCTTTCGAAGGCGATGTCCAGGTTGTACTTCTCGAACAGCGGCACCCAGTGCTCCAGCGCGCTGCCAGGGCTCTTCACGGCCGGGTAGGCGGGGCGGTGGTAGTTGGCGAGCTGCCAGCGCGTCTTCTCGTTTTCGTGCAGCACGGTTTCAAGGAAATCGGCCTGGTTGCCCCCGGCGCTGATGTTGCTGTTGAGCGTCACCAGCAGGAACTGTTCGCCGATCAGCGTGCGATAGAAGTTGCCGTCTTTCTTGCCGGGCGTGTTGAAGATTTCGTCGTACAGGGGCCCCTCGGCCTCGTGGTTTCCGCGCGCGGGAATCACGGGCAGCATGCGGCCGTCGGCCGTGACGGTCAGTTCGTGGTCGGTGAGCCACTCGACCCAGTCTTCCATTTTCTCGCCATCGGCCACGTAGTCGCCGCCGTGGGCGAGCGCGATGATCTCGGGGTCTTCCTCAAGCAGCGTGCGCATGCGGCGGTTCATGGTGCGGCGCGCGTCGCGGTCGGAACGCGAGTCGCCGCCGTACAGCAGCTTGAACTCGGCGTCGCCCTCGGGCGCGGTGATGAAATGAAACTCGCGCGAAGCCGCGCCGTCGCTCACCATCACGAACCAGTAGGTGGTGGCGGGCTTGAGCCCGGACAGCTCGGCGTGGTTGTACCAGAGCTTGAAGTCCTTGTCGGAATAGCGCCCGCTGCTGGCCGTGGCGGTGTGCGCGTACTTGGCCAGTTCGCCGTTGCGGGGCTGGGTGTCGTACAGAACGCTGCTTTTTTCGGGTTTGACTGCGGTGGTCCAGCTGACGCTGGCGGCGTGGGCGGGGTCTTCCTCCCAGATCAGCCGCCACTGGGCGGGTGTGGTGCCATCGAGTTTCGTTCCGGTGTAGCTGCCGTCCGGGTTGCGATCGGCGGCGCCCAGGCCGGGTGGAGCTGTGAGCGCGCCAAGCAGCACGGCCAGGCTCACGATCAGCGCGGCGATTACCAGTGCTGCACGATGGTTATTCAGTCGTTTCATGCCTGCCTTCCGCGGGCTGTATCCTGGTCCAGAGCAGCACGAGTGTAAGTGGAACTGCGGCATTCGTCACGCGGATTAGGGTTTCCGGCCAGGCTGCCCAGCCGAAGTACACCATGCGCGCGGCGGCCGTGACCGCGCCCCAGAAGGCCATCCAGGCCGCCACGGGCCACAGCCTGCGAGGCAGCAGGATCAGCAGCGCCACCGCCACATCCAGCACACCGATGCTGATCAGCATGGCGGTCGCTGCGGATTCCGACAGGTCGTGCGACAGCAGCTTGGCCGAGGCGCCGATCAGGTAGTCGATGAACTGCGCGCGCAGCAGCAGTGCCTCCACGCCGTGGCACAGGAAGGTGGCCGCGATGCCGCCTCGCAGCAGCCATTCGGCCAACCGCCGGTTGCGCGGCGCAGGCGGCAGGCTGAGCGCCGCCAGTGCCAGCGGTGCGGTGTAGCGCGCGGCGTGGGCGCCCGGCGTCAGCCAGGGATACCAGGGCTCCACCATCGTGGACGCAAACGCGCTGAACAGCAGCCAGGCAGCGACCAGCTTCAGCACCGGCCACGCCTTGCCCCAGAACACGAACGGCACGCAGGCCAGCAGGCCGAACGCGGCCGCGTGCTCGACGCGCAGGGCGGCGGCCTCGCTCCAGTCCAGGTTGAGCCACAGCCAGGAGAGTACGGGCCCGCCGTACAGCAGCATCTGCGCCGCCGCGCCGACACAGGTAAGCGCCACGGCAACGCGCAGGATGGCCTTGGAGTGTTCCCGGTTCACAGTCACGGTTCGATTTAGAGGTCAGAGGCCAGAGGACAGAGGTCAGAGTTATCAATGTGAGAGATTGGTTACCTCACCGACCACCGGCCACTCTCCCCAAGCCCCGACTTCCCTACCTCCGGTGCTGCAGCACATATTCCTTGTTGTTGAACTCGGCTGCCGCGCGCTGGTGGAAGTCGGCGCGGAAATCTTCCGGTAACTTGTCCCAGTCCTTTCGCAGGCTGACCACCCACAGCGGACCACGCAGCGCCATCAGCGCGCGGTGCTCTTCCGCTTCGTCGGGCTGGTTGAACAACTCCGTGCGCTGCACTTCGCAGTAGTAGTTCACGATGCCGTCTTTCTGCGGGCCCAGGATCACCAGCGGCTCCTCGCGGTTCCACTCGCGATTCACCGCCTTGCCGAACGTTGCCGCGCTGCGCGGCGCGTCCATGGCCGGAATCACACTCAGGTGCACGGCCGCATGAAAAATGCCGATCAGCGGCACCAGCAGAATCAACACACCAAGCTGCATGCTGCCACGCCGGGCCAAACCCACCAGCATCGCGCCCCACAGCATCGCCGCCACGCCGCCGCCGATCAGCACCACGCGGCCGATGGAATTGATTCCAAACGCAATGTCAGCGCCCTCACCGGGCAGGCTTTCCAGCGCGGCGGCCGGCAGGAAGGACAGCGCCAGCCCCGCCAGCGTCAGCAGCCCGCCGGCCACGGGCGCCAGCCGCGCGATCAGGTTCACGGGCCAGTTGAACCAGCGGCGCTCAGCCACACTCTGCATGCGCGCGATGCCCCAGGCGATGCCCAGGGCCAGGGGCGGAAACAGCGGCAGCACGTACCCCGCGCGCTTGCCGGAGATGATCGAGAAGAACACCAAGATCGCCCCCGCCCAGGCCAGGCAACCCAGCGCGGCGCGCGCTTCCGGCGCGTGGCGCATCTTCCAGGCGGCGCGCAGGCCGCCGGGCAAAAAGATGATCCAGGGCAGCGCGACGGGCAGCACCACGCCCACGAAAAACCAGGGCGGCTCGGCGTGGTGGAACGACTCCACCGCGCGCCCGGCCGACTGCTTGATCAGCAGGCGCTCCAGGTACCAGTCGCCGGCCTGCAGGCTCGCGAGCCACAGCCACAACAGGGTGAACGCGCCGCCAATCAGGGCGCCGATCACGATAGCGCTGAAACTCACGCCTTTGCGGCCTTTCCACGTAAGCCCGAGCGCCAAGGCGCCCATGGCGGGAATCGCCAGCGCCACCGGCCCCTTCACCACGCAGCCGTAGCCCAAGGCACCCACGGTGGCGAGGATCCAGCCCGCCCGCGCGCGCCAGTTTTCGGCCAGGGCCGCGTGCAGGGCGGTGACTACGCCGAGCGTGGTCCACACATAGAGGAAGGAATCGATCAGGCTGCGCGTGCCGCGGTCCAGGATGAAGATGAACGTCCAGAAAATGCCGGCCGCCAGCCAGCCGATCGTGCGCGCGCCGAACAGCAGCCGCGCAAGGTGCACCAGCAGCAGCCCGGTGAACAGCGCCGCCAGGGCCGACACGATGCGCGCCGCCACCAGGTAGCTGGCGCCCGTGGCGTAGTGCACGGCGATGATCGCCCAGGAATAGCCCGGCGGTTTCTCGCCGTAGACGTCGCCGTTGAGGCGCGGCACCAGCCAGTCGCCGTATTCGCCCATCTGGCGCGCGGCCTCAACGTAGCGCAGGTCGTCAACGTGCCAGGGCCCGCGCGAGAACCAGGCCGGCACGAACAGCAGCACGAACGCGGCCAGCATCAGCCATGCGAGCTGACGGTCGGTGTGGTTAGCGGGTGCCGGGTCCATGGGAAAACGATAGCTTTGCACATCGGTTCCACAACGCGGGCGATTGCAGCCGGGCCCGTATGCTGATTAGCTTCAGGTTTTCCGCCGGACCGCCCGTGCCGCAGACCCTTCTGACCTTTGACCCGTTCAGCGCCAAGGCGATCTTTTCGGCGATCGGCTTTGCCGGCCAGGGGCTGTTTACAGCGCGCATGCTGGTGCAGTGGTACGCCAGCGAGAAGGCCAAGGCCAGCGTTGTGCCGAAAAGCTTCTGGTGGCTTTCGGTGTTCGGCACGCTGTTGCTGCTGGTGTACGCCTGGTTCACGCGCGACCTGATCTTCCTGATCGGGCCGACGCTCAACCTGTTCCTGTACGTCCGCAACCTGATGATCGCCGGCAGAGGCCGCAAGCTGGGCAACGTGCTGATCCCGCTGGCGGCCGTGATGGTGCTCAGCGGCGGTGTCGCGGCCTACCTTACGGCCGAAGAGAAAGACATCATCGCGCTGGATGCCTCGCCGCTGTGGCTGGCGGTGGGTTTCACCGGAACTGCGCTGTGGACTCTGCGCTTTCCCGTGCAGTGGATCATCAGCGAGCGCCTGGGGCGCAGCGTGCTGCCGCCGGTGTTCTGGTGGATGAGCCTGGTCGGCGCCGGGCTGCTGACGGCCTACGCGGCCTACAAGCCTGATGCGGTGTTCGTGCTGGCCTATGTGCTGAACCCGATCCCGGCCGTGCGCAACCTGATGCTGATCTACCGCAAGCCCAAGCCCACGGCGGAAACTGCCGATAGCGTAGAGGCGGACATTGAGAAGCCGGCAGCCATGGAAGCAGAAGTATCGGCAGGGCAGTTGCCTGCGGAGCAGGCACACAAGGTTAGCCCCCAGCGTTAGCTGGGGGTATACGAGCAAAACGAGCCCGAGCCGCGGAGCGGCGGCACAAACGCCGACCGGCTTGTGTCGCCGCTACGCGGCTTGTAACGGTAGGGCTGCGGGCACCCCGGTCTTACGACCGGGGCTAACAATTGTTACGGCGCTGTGCGCCTGAAGTGCTGCGCGCCTGGAATGCGGATGGATAAGCCCGAGATCTCAGTCGTCATTCCCGTCTTCAACGAGGTCGAGAACGTCGGCCCGCTGGCCGATGAAGTGAAGGCGGCCATGGAGACGGCGGGCAAAACCTTC
>JAJVIO010000017.1:0-9739 GCA_022071975.1 Planctomycetota bacterium | reverse complement strand
CTACGTGGACGACGCCGGAACCGACGGAACGCCCGCGGCCTGCGAAAAAATCGGCTGGGTGCGCTGCATCGTGCACAATCGCAACCTCGGCCAGAGCGCCGCCACCATCACGGGCATCCAGGCCGCGCAGGCGGACTTGATCGTGACGCTGGACGGCGACCGCCAGAACGACCCGGCCAGCATCCCGGACCTGCTGGCCGCGCTGAAAGACGCTGACGTTGCCCAGGGCATCCGCAAAAAGCGCAACGACAAGCTGAACCGCCGCATCGCCAGCCGCACGGCCTACGTGATCCGCAACCTGTTCCTGCGCGACCGCATCAAGGACATCGGCTGCTCGCTGCGGGCGTTTCCCCGCAAGGCCGGGCTGATGCTGCCCCGGTTCAACGGCGTGCATCGGCTGATGCCGGCGATCTTCGTGTTCATGGGCCTGAAGGTGGCCCAGGTCCCCACCGAGCACCGCGCCCGCACGGCCGGCGTAAGCAAGTACGGCAATCTGAAACGCGGCGCGCGCGGCCTGCTCGACCTGATGGGCCTCTACTGGCTCAAGAAGCGCATCTACAAGTACGACAAGGAAACCTGATCGTGGCATGGGCGCCTCGCCCATGCGCCGGCGCGCCAGCGCGCCGGTACTGCCGGGCGAAGGCCCGGCAGACACGGGCGAGGCGCCCGTGCCACGTCCACTTGCCTGAAAAAGGCGGGGACAGGCACCTTGGTGCCTGTCCCCTTTGCGTGTCCTGTGCGAGACGCCCGCGATCCTTAGCGCATGCCGTTGCGGCGGCTGCGGCCTCGGCCCCTGCGCTTGGGCTTGGGCCAGCCTCCGCGGCTGGTCTTGGACTTCGGCGCTGCCGTCACCTGGGCGATGTAGGCCTTGGCCCCTTCGCTCATGTGGTACGGGTGGCTGTCGTCGGTCATCAGGGCCGTGTCCGCGATCTTCTCGATGGCCGCGAGCTTCTTCAGCTCTTCGCGGTCACAGAACGAAATCGCCACGCCGCTGGCGCCCGCGCGGGCCGTGCGACCGATGCGGTGCACATGGTTCTCGGGCTCGTCACTGAGGTCGAAGTTGATCACGTGGGTGATGCCCTCGACGTCAATGCCGCGCGCCGCGATGTCCGTCGCCACCAGCACGCGTGTGCGGCCGTCGGCGAAGTCAGCGAGCGCACGCTGGCGCGCGCCCTGGCTCTTGTTGCTGTGGATCGCGCCGGCGCGGATCTTGGCCTGCTGCAGCTTCTTCACGATGCGGTCGGCGCGGTGCTTGGTGCGTGAGAACACCAGCACCATGGCGTCCGGCTCATCTTTCAGCAGGTGCACCAGCAGGTCCGGCTTGCTGCGCTGGTCCACGAACATCAGTTTCTGGGTGATCTTCGGGCGCAGCACCGGCGTGGGGTCAACGTCCACGCGGGCCGGGTCCTTGCACAGGGTGTGGGCCAGCTCGGCCACGGCCTTGGGCATGGTGGCGCTGAAGAACAGGGTCTGGCGGTTGGTCGGCACCTTCGAGCAGATGCGCCGCACGTCATGGATGAAGCCCATGTCGAGCATGCGGTCGGCCTCGTCCAGCACCAGCACTTCGACCTTCTCCAGCTTGACGAAACCCTGCTGCATCAGGTCAAGCAGGCGACCGGGGGTGGCGACCAGGATGTCCACGCCGCGCTTGAGGGCCTGGATCTGCGGATGCTCGCCGACGCCGCCCATCACCACGCTGCTGCGCAGCTTGAAGTTGCGGCCGTAGGCGCGCAGGGCTTGATCGACCTGCAGTGCCAGCTCGCGGGTGGGGGCGAGGATCAGCGCCCGGATACCGCCGTGCTGGCCCTTGGCCAGGCGCTGCAGGATCGGGAGGGTAAAGGCAGCGGTCTTGCCGGTGCCGGTCGGTGCGATGGCGAGTACGTCTTTGCCTGCCAGCGCGTGGGGAATCGCGAGCGACTGGATCTGTGTCGGGCGCGTGTAGCCTTCATGCTCCAATGCACGAAGGATTGCCTCGTCGAGGGACAAGGCGGAAAAACTATCAGACATTCAAACTTTCTTCTGGAGCGCCGCGTCTCGCCGGGAGCGCAGGCTTCCAGCCTGCACCGCCGTGGGCCTCCGGCCCCCGGCCCTGAAGGCGGGACGCCTTCAGGCCTTGCAGGCAAGATGCCTGCGCTCCTCTGCCCGAGGGGAACTAGCGACAAGATCTCGGGGCAAAGCGCCGGATGGTGTCCGGCCGAGCATGACGCGTGTAACCGTCGGAGGATGTATCAGGCAGCCACATCGGCCGCTTTCAACTGACAAACGCCATGGTAGCAGGTTTTGTTTCAAAACAAGGGGGAATGTCAGTATTTCGTGCAAATGAGCCCCGGCATTCGCGCCAACGCAGTGCGTTGGCCAGCGAGCGTTGCGAAGCAACCGCCGGGGACACGCGGTGAGTTTGCCGCGTGAGACCGCGTACCGCCTCACCCGCCAACTTCGGCGGGTGCCCCCGCCCTTTCGGGCGGGGCTCTGGGCAGGGTCATTCCGGCCTGAAGGGCCGCCTCAAACAGCCCGGGCCGAAGGCCCGGGAATGGAGGCAAGAGGTTCACGCTGATTCAGCGCATGGTACAGTTGGATGGCCAGTCTGGAGCGCAAGGGGCGCACCGCGCCGCGCACGCAGCAAGGCCGCACTGCGGCCTTGCAAGGGTAGGCCGGCGCGCTGTTCGATCTCGGTTTTCTTTGCTACCGGAAGAGGACAATTACCCCACCCATTAAACCCGAAAACAAACAGCGAAGGACTCAGGGCTAAGGTCTTCAAGAAAACTCATGCGCTCCACGGTTGGAAATACCGGCAGCGCTTTTCAGGAAGTAGTGTTGGCGCTCATAACATGATGCGTTGACGGAACGTAAGCGCTCGGCGTTCGATTGCGACGCTGGCTGTGGAGATTTGATAGACGACGTCGCGGGGACGCAGAAGCATGGATGTTGACCCACGGATGCTAAGGGATCCGGTTCAGTTCGTCTTCCCAAAGGAACTTAGGTTGAAGCTGGTGGACGTGTACGCGGGCGTTCAACGTGAGCGCGACCGGCTTCAGACACTCGTTGATCAGTTGGAATCCGAGTCCTGGGCGCGAGTACTCTCGGAAGCTGAGGAGCAGTGTTTCTATCGCCTCGCGAAACTCGATGCGTCGCTCTATGAACATGAGCGTCGAATCTTGGCAACTGTGGCTTGTGGCAGGGATTTCTTCGACGACCGCGAAGACCGGTACATCCGATATCTGCGTGCGCAGCGAGCGAGCATGGAAGCGTACCTGATGGCGGCATTGAAGATCGACATGGTTGACGCGGATTTGCTCGCACGATTACGAAACAAGGACGCCATGCAGTCGATTCAGGCGCGTGCGGAGTGCATGACCGCGTTTGTACTTCAGACGGTGTTCGGACTGTCGCTGACCGCGAAGGCCCGAACCAAACACGGAAAAGTTCCGGACTTCACGATTCGCGCTGGCGAAGTGGACTTCTTCACGGAAGTGAAAGCACCACTGCTGATAGCCCCGATGGACATCGTGCATGAAATCGATGACCACAAGTATCTGGATCAGATCTTTCGTAAGGCAACGAAACAGATTCCGCCCGGAGGGCCGGGCATCGTGGTACTGTGCCCGAAACGAACAGGCTTTCCGGTTGAACGTCGAGCTTTGACTCAGGCACTGTATGGCAAGTCCATGCGGACCGTCACATTCGATTCGAGGACGGGCCAAACGGCCAGGATAGGCTTAGTTCATGAACTGTCAGGCGCGTTGATGCAGAAGCATGTTGATGCGGCCGGACGAACTGTGCGGCACCACACCCGAGTCTCTGGCGTGCTCTTCGTTCAGGAACACTTCGATAGCAGTGCATTGCTGCCACGGATGCGCCATGAGATCTACGGCCTCGAAAACCCGTTTGCGAGCCGTCCATTCCCGAGGGAGTTGTTTGAAGGGATTCCGATGTGTCTGTTCGACGGCGTGCGCCTTGCATGGTCGGACGGGTACAGCATTCTTTAGTCGCTGGGGGGGGGCAAAGGGATCAGGCTCCTTTATGGGGCCGCGTTTCCAGCGCCTTGTGGGTGTTGGCCTGTTGAGGTCTTTGGTTTTGGCCGGCGTTTGGGTTGCGGCGCGCTAGCTGTAGTGCAGGGCTGCCGGGATTTCCATGCGGGCGCCTTTCAGGGCTGGGGGTAGGGCTCCGCATACTCCTATCACCAGCGCTACTACGCCGCCGGCGATCAGGGCCCAGTGGTCTATGGTGAGGCTTACCGCGCCCTTGGCGAACTTGGCTGAGATGCCGTTGGCCTGTAACGCTACGGCCGCGCCGATCGCGCCGCCTACCAGTGCGATCGCCACGGACTCTATCACGAAGCTGCGCACGATCGCGCCCGGGCCGTAACCGATGGTCTTGAGCGTGCCGATCTCCCGGATGCGCCCCAGCACGCTGGCGTACATGGTGTTCATGCCGCTCACCAGCCCGCCGATGCCCGCGATCACCGCCAGGAACACGGCGAGAAAAATAATCCGGTCGAAACCCTCCGCCAGGCTGGCGTAGTACTCCTGCTCCGCCACGGCCTGCACCTGGATGTCGTTGCGGTTGTTCAGCGAGCGCACCAGCAGCGGCACCTCGCCCGGGTTCTGCAGCTTGATCAGCGCGGCCGAGTAGGTCTTGCGGTTGTACAGCGCCATCACGTCGTTGAGGTCGGCCAGCAGCTCGCTGTCCATGGCGGTTCCGCCGGCATCGAAACGGCCGACGATGGTCCAGGTCTCGCCGCCGAACTCCAGCTCTTTGCCGATTGCCAGCAACTCGGCGGGCACGCCCATGGACGCGTGCGCGAGCGAGCCCACCATCAGCTTGCGCGGGCTGGCGGCCTTCTCGCCTTCGACGATGCGCAGCTGCTGGTTGACCTCGAACACCATGGGCTTCACGCCGCGCAGGGTGGCGGGGCGGTCTTTGTACTCGCCGGCAGTGACGCGTGCCGCCTGGATGCATTCGGGTGATACCAGCGGCTCGCCGGAAGCGCCGCGCTTCACCTGGGGCAGGCTCTTGAGCAGGTTGTAGTCGGTGAGCGTGAGCTGCGAGAAACTCTGGTTGACGGCCTTGCGGTCGATCACGATCACGTTGTCCGGTGAGCCGGAGCTCTTGGCCGACAGGAAAATCCCCTTCGCGAAGGCGAACATCACCACGCTGATGCCCACCACCAGGGCCATGGCCGCGATGGTCAGGCCGGTGCGCACCTTGCGGCGCGTCAGGTTGCGAAGGCTGTAGCGAAGGGGCACACCCACGGCTACTCCACGCTGGCGATGGCGTTGACGATTTTCAGGCGGCTGGCGCGGAAGCCCGACACCAGGCTGCCGACGAAGCCGATCGCGATCGAGAGCGCCAGCGCCCAGACCATCACGGCCAGCGGCATTTGGATCTCGAGGTTGATCGAGCGCGACTGCACCGTGATGTCCTGGAAGTTGATCACGCCCCAGGCCGCGGCCACGCCCACCACGCCGCCGACCAGGCAGACCAGTGAAGCCTCCGTGACGACCAGCGCCAGGATCTGCCAGCGCCGGAAGCCGAGCGTGCGCATCATGCCGAGCTGGCGGGTGCGGTCGCGCACGGACATCGAGACGGTGTTGGCCACGCTTACGAACACCACCAGCAGGGTGATCAGGATGACCAGCCTGGAAAGCGCGATCATGTCCGCCAGGTCCTCAATCATGCCGCTGACGAAGGCCTTCTCGGCCTGGGTGTTGGAGCCCTCAGACAGCGGCAGCGCGTCGATCAGGGCCGAGACGTCCTCGGCGCGGGCCTCGGGCGGCAGCTTCACCATCACCATGTTGGCCTGGCCGCGCGCGTTGTACTGGTCCTGCACGTAGTCGAGACCGGCGAGGATGGTGTTGTCCTGGTCCTCGTTGCCGCTGAAGAAGATGCCCTTGACGTCCATCAGCAACCCGAGCTGCGAGCGCAGGTCGACGGTTTCGCCGACCTTCCAGCCCTTGCGCTTGGCGATGCTGGCGCCGACCAGCGCGGCCTCGCGGGTCTGCTTGAAATCCTCCATGCTGCCTTCGACGACCTTGTACTCGCGGAAGATCTCGAACTTGTTCTTGTCGATTCCGTGGACAATGACCTTGTCCGGCTCAAAACTTCAGCAGCTGGTGGCCGAGATGTAGACCGGCATGGTGTCAAGCACCTGGGGCACCTGCGCGATCTTCGCGGCGTAGTCTTCCGGAATGCGGCTCTCAACGTTGCACCAGGCGTTGGCCTGCAGCACGATCAGGTTGTTCTCTTCACCGGCCTTGGTCACGACCGAAGCCATGGTGCTCTGCATGCTCTGGAAGAAGCAGAACACGAACACAGCGACGGCCACGCCCAGCACCGTCAGGCCCGCGCGCAGCCGGTTGTTCTTCAGGTTCTTCAGCGCCAGTGGCAGGAATTTCATGCTTCCTCCGTGGTGGCTACAGGCTCCGGCGGTTCAATCCCGTGCGCGTGCAGTACGCCCTTGTCCAGGTGCAGCCGCGTCTGCGCCGTGGCGGCCGCGTGCGGGTCGTGGGTGACCAGAATGATGGTCTTCCCGAACCGCTCGTTCAGCTGCTTCAGTATATCCAACACTTCCTCTTCACTGACAGCATCCAGGTTTCCCGTGGGCTCGTCGGCGACGATGATCTTGGGGTCGGTCACGATCGCGCGGGCGATGGCCACGCGCTGTTGCTGGCCGCCCGAAAGCTGGCGCGGGTAGTGCTTCATGCGGTCGCCCAGGCCCACGGCCGTGAGCGCCATCTCGGCCTGTTTGCGGCGGCGGCGGCTGTTGATCGGCAGCAGCATCAGCGGCAGCTCGACGTTTTCCAGCGCCGTCAGCACGGGCAGCAGGTTGAACTGCTGGAAGATGTAGCCGATGTTGCGGTTGCGCCAGCGCGCCAGCTTGGCGTCGCTGAGTTTCGCGATGTCGATGCCGTCGATGGTCACGCTGCCGGCCGTGGCGCTGTCCACGCCGGCGATGATGTTCATCAGCGTGGTCTTGCCGGAGCCCGAGGGGCCCATGAGAGACAAAAACTCGCCCTCGGCGATGTCCAGGTTGATGTTGTCCAGGGGCGTCACCTTGGTTTCGCCGGTGTCGTAGGTCTTGCGCAGGGCGCGGATTTCAACGAGGCGCTTGGCCATTACTCGGCGCCCCCTTCGTCCACCCATATGGTTGTACCATCCTGCAGCATGGCGAGGTTGCTGCTGGCGACCAGGTCGCCGTTCACCACGCCGGACTTCACGATCACGCCGGCGTCTGTTTCTTCGCCGAGCTCGACTGCGGTCTCGTACGCCACGCCGCCGCGCACCACGAACACGACGGACTTTTCGCCGCGCTTGAGGATCGCGCCCTTGGGCAGCAGCAGGGGCTGCTCGCCGGTTTCGGTCACTATGCCGCGCGGCTGGAAGTCCACGGTTACGGTCATGTCCTTGCGCAGGTTTTCGTCGGGCTCAAGAATCTTCACCTTGGCGCGCACGGTGTCGCGCGCCAGGTTGGCCAGCGGGTCGATACGCACAACTTCGCCCTCGTAGGGCTTATTCTTGCGGGCTTCCAGCTTGATGGCGCACTTCTGGCCCACGAACAGCCCGGACGCCTGTTCCTGCCGGATGTCCACGCGCACCTGCATTTTGGCCGGGTCGTAGATGGTGAGAATCGCGGCGTGGTCGTCGGTGACGCGCCCGCCCTGCGGAATCAGGATTTCCAGCACCCGCCCGCTCACCGGCGCCGTCACGTCGCACCACTTCACGTGCTTCTCGGCCAGGTCCACGGCCGCTTCCTGCGCCGCCACCTGCGCCTCGGCGGCGGCCACGGCGGCCTGCGCCTCGGTGATCACTTCCTCGCGCGTGCCGGCTTTCAGCAGGTCCAGACGCCGCTCGGCTTCGCTGACGGCCGCGCGGGCTTCTTCGATGTCCACTTCGCGGTAGCCGGCCAGCAGGCGCTTGAGCTCCTGCAGCGCTGCGTTGAGGGCTTCCTCGGCGGCCTTGGCCTCGGCCTCGTACTCTTCGGCTTTCGTGCCAGGCACCACGCTGTCGTTGCCCAGGGTCTTGAAGCGATCGGCACGGCTGCGTTTGAATTCGGCCGTGGCGCGTGCCTCGCGCACGCGGGCCTGGGCGGCCTCGATGTCTTCTTCGCGGAAGCCGGCTTCCATGCGTGCCAGCGCGGCTTTTGCGCGTTCGACTTCGGCGTCGGCGACTTCGATTTCTTCGTCGCGGGGGCCCGCTTCCTGGCGTTCCAGCGTTGCCTCGGCCTGGGCGAGTTTCTGCTCGGCTTCGGCCAGGCGGGCGTTGGCGGCTTCCAGTTCGGCCTCGAAGGGCGCGTCGTCGAGCATGGCGATGCTCTCGCCGGCCTCTACATCGTCGCCTTCCACCACCAGCAGCAGCGAGATGCGCCCGTTGACCAGCGCGCTGGCCTGGGTGGGGGAGGGCCAGGCGGGCTCAACCCAGCCGCCGGCCGTGAAGGCGGTCTGCTGTGTCTGCGCGGCGAAGGTCACGGTGTGCGTGCGCACGGGGATGCGCTCGGAGTTGGCCTGCGGCGGCTGGTAGAACCAGTGCAGCCACACCAGCACGCCCACGCCCAGCAGCAGCACCACTGTGCTGAAGCGCCAGAAGCGCGAGACGCCGTCCGGCCGGGAGAAGTCTTCTTCCGGCAGGTCAAGGCGCAGGTGTTCCAGGTCAATGGCCATACATTACCGTGGAATGCAGTATCAACGCGTAGTGTTGTACAGATTCAAGAAGATTCTAACGCTTGAATCCGTAGTCAGGTTCAGTCTTATCTAAGGAAGAAACAGGAGGTGGCCATGAAAAAGCTTTCCCTGCTGGCTGTGGCGGTGCTGCTGATGGCGGCCTGCGGCGGCGGCAACAACGCGCCAGCGCCCAAGGCAAACACGACCGCGCCGGCCAACAACGCCAGCGCAGAGGCGCCGAAGGAAACGCCGGAAACGGTGGCGATCGTTTACGAGATGGGTATCGAAGGCATGACGTGAGGCACCGGCTGAGTGAAGTCGGCCGAGACGGCCCTCGCCCGCCTGGATGGCGTGGAAAAAGTGAAAGTAAGCTTCATGGACAAGAAGGCCACCCTGACCATGAAGCCCGGTAAGCAGGTAACGGAAGAGCAAGCCAGGGCAGCAATCCAGAAAGCCAACGACGAAGAAGGCAACGCCTTCGAGCTGGTAAGCTTCAAGCAGGTGAACTAGCGCAGCACGCGAAGTTCTGGGCGGGCCCGACAATTCTGTCGGGCCCGCTTCGCGTCATGCTTTTCCGGATGAATCTTGCGCATACGCCGTTACTGTTGGCGGAAGAAACGATAGTCTCTGCATCGAAAACTATGACCGCAGCCTCAAAACTTGAGTGGAGAAACGAATGAGTGCCAGTGCAGAAGGCAAGATGGCCGGCGCGCCGATGACCAACCGGGACTGGTGGCCGAACCAGCTGGACCTGGGGATCCTGCGCCAGAACTCGAATCTTTCCGACCCCATGGGCGAAGACTTCGACTACGCCAGGGAGTTCAAGCGCCTCGACCTCAAGGCCGTCATCCACGACCTCAAGGCGCTGATGACCCACTCGCAGGACTGGTGGCCCGCCGACTTCGGCCACTATGGCCCGCTCTTCATCCGCATGACCTGGCACGCCGCCGGCACATACCGCATCGGCGACGGGCGCGGCGGCGCCGGTGAAGGCCAGCAGCGCTTCGCCCCCCAGAACAGCTGGCCCGACAACGCCAATCTCGACAAGGCACGCCGCCTGCTGTGGCCGATCAAGCAGAAGT
>JAJVIO010000026.1 GCA_022071975.1 Planctomycetota bacterium | reverse complement strand
CCAGCCGGTCCAGCTTGTAGACGATCAGGGCGTCGGCCTTGCCGCTGTCGATCATTGCCAGGGCGCGTTGCAGCTCCGGCCGGTTGTCGGCCCGCTTGCCTGAAAGGCCCGCATCGGCCAGCACAGCCACCAGCTCGATTTCGTTCAGGACGCAGTAGGCTTGGATCTTCGCTTCCTGCGCGTCAAGGCTGACACCGTCAATGGCCTGGCCTTCGGTTGAGACGCGGATGTATCCGACTGCTTTGGTGTTCATGGTCGTTCCCTTCCTGCCGGTCAGGGGCGGTTTCCCGCCCCTTTCCGGCCGGTTTGTGGTTGGTTTCTAGGCTGCCTGCGCGGCTTCGCGGAACATCTCGAAGCCTTCGATCTCCGACAGCACTGCCCGCATGTTGTTCTTGTGCTTGCGCACCAGGGCCAGGTAGTCCTTGGCTTCCGCCCCGCCCAAGCCTTCCGCTTCGGCGATGCGCTGGGCTTCCCTGGCGAAGGCTTCCGCCAAACCCTGATTGGTCAGCGAGAGCGGAATGCAGCGAGACTTGAGCGGCCCGTCAAACGCGCCGAACAGGTCATCCTTGCCCCTGCCTTCGGTGGTGGTGAACAGGACGGCCACCTTGGCGGGAAGTTTCTCCAGCATGGTCAGCCACAGCTGCACGCCCTTGGGCGTCATGTTGTGGCTCTCGTTGATGATGACGCACCGGAAGCCGCCACCCCATGACTTGAGATCGAGTCGGCTGCGCAGGTCACGCACGGCTTGGCCGTCGCAATCCGGGCCGTCAAGCTCAGTCACGTCCATACAGGGGTCCGCGCCAAGCTCACGGGCGATCAGGTGGGCCAGGGTGGTTTTGCCGGTGCCGCTTGGGCCGTCAATCCAGAGGGCGAAGGGCTTGCCGGTGGTTTTGGAACGGTTTGCTATGGCTTTAGCCTTGGCTGCCGCCTTGTCGTTGCCGATGAAGGCAGACCAATCGGCCGGGCGGTAATCTTCGAACAGTGGCATGGCTGGTTCCTTTCGCGCGGCCCGGTGAACTTGCACCGGGCAGCGTCTCTTGTTGGTTAGGCTGCCTGCGCGGCAACGGTTTCGGTGACGTTCACGGGACCGGCGGCTTCGCCGGATTCGGCTTCGAGGATGAAGGACAGCACAGCCTCAATCCTCGCGAGAAGGCGCGTGACAGCCTTTGCCGCATCCTGGCGATAGTGCTGGATGTAGCGCAGGGCGTTGTGTTCGTAGGCGATGCCGTAGAGCTTGCACAGGGCTGCCGCGCAGAATTCCGCCACCACTTCGCCGTCCTTGTAAGCCGCTTCATCCTTGCGCTTGGCGCGTTTCATGCTGCCCAGGTAATCGTCAACGGCATGAGCGAGCTCGTGGAACCACGTTGCCGTGTCGTGCGTGCACAACTCGATGGCCTGGCGCGATGGGATGTAGCGGCCCATGAAGTCGGCCAGGGCGGGGCAGTAGGACACTTGCACGCCGATGCGCTCTGCAACGGTTTGCAGGGGCGGCAGGGCTTCCGGTGCGTAGCTGCTGGTTTCGAGGGGCTGGCCTTCGGTGTCCTCGAAGCGGAACACCGGGATTCCGCGGAAGCCGATCAGAGCGAGATCGGATTCGGGGTTTTCCTTGTCGCGTTTCACCAGCACCGGCCCAAGGATGTAAATGGCCTTGCTGCCCTTGCGCACGTTGCGGCCCGCTTCCTTCCACTGCTGGAAGCCGCGCGCATCGGCCGTGCCCTGTACCAGCATGAGAAGGCGATTGCCCAGCGACCACTTGGCGCAGGGCAGATCGGACTTTGCCGCCAGGACCGATTGAGCGAGAAGGGCGGGAAGCTGACCGCTTTCCCAAACGCGCAGCACCGACTGCGCAGCCATGTTGGCGCGTTCACGCGCCGTGATACCATCACGAACAGCCATTTCTAACTCCTTCACAGTTAGGTTTGGTCAGGCCCGGTTTGGCGTTGGCGCGCCTTGCCGGGCCGCTTCATTTCTCCGGCCACCGCGACCGAAGTATGCAGAGTATGCATCGCATATTTTCATCCGTCAAAAAGAAATTGGGCCAGCACCGGACAGAGCTGGCCCAAAGCCGCTAATTCATGCGGTTTCCTGGCCGATCAAAAATTTTCGGATTGCCGTTTGCACGTGACGCGCAGGCAGGGGAAGTGCATGCACGCCAAGCCGCGCAGGCGCACGCGCGAGACGTAATGGAAAGCGAAGCGAAAGCGGCAGCAAACCAGAAGGAAGGCAAGCGCATCGGCCGCGAGTCATCCGGAAGGAAGGCGCGTCATCCGGCAGCAGGAAGGCGCGTCATCCTGGCGCACGCGCCGGGGCAAACCCGCAGGGCAAACCGGCAGGGCAAACCGGCAGGGCATTCGACACCGGCAGACAACCACCACCGAAAGCCACCAGAAACCCGGCCGAAACCGAACAGAAGGCAGACCAGAAACCAGCAGCAAAGCCACCGGAAACCGCACGCAAACGCGCAGGAAAGGAAGCGGAAACCGCACCGAAAGCCAAGCCAAACCGCCACAAGAGCCAGGCAGACCACCCCGTACCCCAAGCGAAGGCCCCTCTAAGACCCTCAGGAAAGACCCCACCCAGGGAGCCCCCCAGCCCCCTCCAGACCTCAAGGGCAAGCCGCCCAACACGCCGGAGTCCCGTCGTGTGACCGATCCGTAGTAAACTCAACCTGTGACGTCCACACACAGTGCTTTTGCTTGCTCCAAAACGGTGTTAGTTGCCTCGTCTTGCTTCTCGGGCGGATAGCCGTACTTGCGGAGGATGCGCTTCACCAGTACCCGGAGCTTGGCCTGAACGGATTCCTTGAGCGTCCAGTCGATCTTTGTGTTCGCGCGAACGGTCTTCACCAGCTCTTGCGCGATCAGCTTCAGCAGGTCATCGCCTAGAACCTCCTTGGCGTTCTTGGCGACCAGCAGGGCGTCGTAGAACGCGACTTCGTCGTCGTTCAGTTTGAGTTCCTCGCCCCGCTTGTCCCGTTCGCGCATCTCGTTGGCCAGGGCGATCAACTCTTCGATCACCTTTGCGGCTTCAATCGCGCGGTTCTGGTAGCGGGTAATGGCCTCTTCGAGCTTTTGCGTGAACGACCGAGCCTCCACGACGTTCTTCTTGGAGCGAGTCTTGACCTCCTGAGTCAGCAGGCGATGAAGCAACTCTACCGCCAGGTTGCGCTGCGGCATCCCGCGCACCTCGGCCAGGAAGTCGTCCGACAAGATGGAGATGTCCGGCTTCTTCAGGCCGGCAGCGGCGAAGATGTCCGTCACCTTGTCCGAGATCACCGCGCGACTGATTAGCTGCCGGATGGCCGCGTCGATTTCCTCAGACGTGCGTTCACCCTCGCCCGTCGTCTTGGCGAAGGCGGCCCGGACGGCCTGAAAGAAGCCCACATCGTCACGCAGCCTGACCGTTTCCTCATGGGGCACGGCCAAGGCGAAGGCGTTGGTCAAGTCGCGCACCAACGCGACAAAGTGCTTGCGTCCCTCCTTCTGCTTCAGAATGTGCTCTTGCGCGTCCGGCAACAGCCGCAGGCGTGCCTCTGGCGCTCCGGTCTTCCAAGCCGTCCAATCGAAGCCGTCGAACATGGCTTCGCAGAGCTGGTGCTTGTTCAGCAGGGCCTCGACAGCAGCCTCCTTGTCCACTGTCGGCCGACCCTTGCCTCCACTGGACGTGTAGGTCGCCAACGCCTGCCGCAACTCATGGGCAATGCCGAGATAGTCCACCACCAGGCCGCCGGGTTTGTCTTTGAAGACGCGGTTCACGCGGGCGATAGCCTGCATCAACCCATGGCCCCTCATGGGCTTGTCCAGGTACATCGTGTGCAGGCTTGGCGCATCAAAGCCCGTGAGCCACATGTCGCGCACAATCACCACTTGGAAGTCGTCGTCGGCATCCTTGAACCGCTTGGCCATGGCCTCGCGTCGGGCCTTGTTGCGGATGTGGCCTTGCCAGTCTTCGGGGTCGCTTGCTGCGCCGGTCATAATCACCTTCAGCCGGCCCCTGCCGTCGTCGTCGTCGTGCCAGTCGGGCCTGAGGGCGACAATCGCGTTATACAGGTCAACGCAAATTCGCCGGCTCATGCAAACGATCATCGCCTTGCCCGGCAGGCCGTCGCGCAGGCGCGCTTCCCAATGCTCAACCAGGTCCTCTGCGACTTTCTTGACGCGTCGTTCAGCCCCGACCAGTTTCTCCAGCCGGGACCACGCCGTCTTCATGCGCTCGCGTTCCTCGACTTCTTCGTACTCGGTCAGTTCCTCGAAGTCCGGGTCAATCTTCGGCTTCTCGCGCTCATCCAGGTTCAACTCGGCCAGTCGGCTTTCGTACAGGATCGGCACCGTCGCGCCGTCTTCGATAGACTGCTGAATGTCGTAGACCGGATGGATGTACTCGCCGAACACGGCGCGCGTGTTTTTGTCGGTCAGCTCAACAGGCGTGCCGGTGAAGCCGATGAACGAGGCGTTGGGCAAGGCATCGCGCATGTGGGCAGCGTAGCCGTCAACGAAGTCGTACTGGCTGCGGTGCGCTTCGTCGGCGATCACGACGACGTTCTGGCGATCCGAGAGCAGAGGGTGCTTGTCGCCCTTTTCTTCCGGGAAGAACTTCTGGATGGTCGTAAACACGATGCCGCCGGCCGCGACCTTCAGTTTCGCGCGCAGGTCGGCTCGGCTTTGCGCCTGAACCGGCTCCTGCCGCAGCAACTCCTTGCAACGCGCGAACACGCCGAACAACTGCCCGTCTAGGTCGTTGCGGTCGGACAGCACGACGATGGTCGGGTTCTTCATGGCCGGGTCCGCGACCACGCGGCCGGCGTAGCACGCCATGGTAATGCTCTTGCCGGAGCCCTGCGTGTGCCACACAACACCGATGCGCCGGTCGCCCTTTGGGCCGGACGCCTTGCGGGTCGCCTCCAAGGCACGTTGCACGACGTGGAACTGGTGGTAGCCGGCCAGCTTCTTGACCACGCGGCTGGGGCCTTCGTCCTCGAAGACGATGAAGAAGCGCAGCAGGTCCAAGAAGCGGCGCTTGTCGAACACGCCCTTTATGAGCACCTCTAGCTCAGCAACCTTGCGCGCCCCCAGGTCTTCGCCGGCGATGGTGCGCCAGGGCATGAAGCGTTCCCGGTCTGCCGTCAGGCTGCCGATGCGCGCTTCCAGGCCGTCGGAAACGATCAGCACTTCGTTGAACGCGAACAGAGAAGGCAACTCACGCTTGTAGGTCTGCAACTGGTTGAACGCCTGCCAGATGGTCGCCTGTTCGTTGGCCGCGTTCTTTAGTTCGATCACGCCGAGGGGTAGGCCGTTCAGGAACACAACGATGTCCGGCCGGCGGGTGCGGCGGTCTTCCTTGACGGTGTACTGATTGACGACCAGCCAATCGTTGTTATCAGCGTCGTCGAAGTCCACAACGCGAACGGAGATGCCCCCCCGGCTGCCATCCTTGCGTGTGATCTCGACGGTAACGCCTTCGATCAGCAGCTTGTGAAAGCCACGATTTCGGGCAACCAGGTTTGCCCCTTCAGGATGGCAGACCCTGCGGAACGCTTCTTCGATGGCGTCTTTGGGCACGCCGGGATTCAAGCGAATCAGCGCCTCGTGCAGCCGCCCTTCAAGCACCACTTGGCCGAAGTCGCGGCGCTCGGACGACGGGTTGTCGCCGTCTTCCTCCGGCGGGTCAAGTTCCGTGCCCGAACGCACGGTCCAACCGACGCTTTCGAACCACGCCAGCGCGGCTTGCTCAACTACAGATTCGGAGAAGGCTTGCGCCATAACTTCTGCTTCCCGGCTTGTCAAGAACTAAAGCCCTTGACACCTGTTGGTCGATGTTGTTGACTAGTTGTTAGCTCATCAACCATGCGTTGAAGGAGTAACGGGGTCGTCGCCGAAAGGTGGCGCCCCCAGCTTACTTAATGCCCTCCCAATAGGCTTCGTACTCGCGGTCCAACCTTGCTCTACGGTGCTGTTCCTTCACAGTGTAGGCAGTCCAAGGCAACACGAACTCGCCACGATCAGCTAGGATCACGATGTAGCTGAAGTCAGGCAGCGCCAGAACATACCGATCTTCATTGTTGCGGACTGTCTTCCACCACAACACCACATCCTCTTCTGCTGGTCGGCCAGCGGGACAGCGTTCAATCATGGCGCGCGGCCATCTGATTCGGGCACACCTATCGAAGTCGCACTGCCGCTCATCTTCAACCTTCCCATCGGTGATGAAGTGCCAGTAGGTTGACTCCTTGTCTTGCAAAAGCGGTTGCCTCTTCAGACCCATGCGCTTACCCATGAAGTCGGGCCGCGTGCCGCAAAAGTCGGCTTGGAATGCTTGGTACACCGCATCGAAGTAGCGCCGCCACTCGCCATCGAAATCGTTGATACTCAAGAGCGGAGGAAGCCAGTCCGTCATCCCTGCCCCCCGCTGGCATTCCAGATGAGCAGATTCATCTTTTGTTCGCGCAGAAGGGTTGTCCGGGTGAGTGAGTACCGCGAACGTTCCCGTATCCGCTTTACTAGGCTCAGCTTCGCCTTGCTTCCCTCCAAGTTTCGATTGGCGTAGCCGACGGCTCCAATCAGCAGGTCTGCCAACTGAACTTGTTCGACCTCGTGAGAAGCGACGGCCTGAACGCGCTCCACAATCTTCCGGTTAAAGTCGTACAGGTTGTTACACAGGACTTCGTGAAGCTTCTCGATCTTGCGCGCGCTGCGGGTGTCCTTCTGGTCAAGGAAGATGCGATGGGCGAGGCTTGGTGCGAGTAGCGGTTCCAACAACGTGAACATCATCTTGTAGTACCACGTGTCATGATCCTGGCCAAAGTCGGCGTGCCGCAGCTTCGTCTTGTCAGGTATCACGATGGCGCGGAAGTGGAGATCGTCGTCGTCGAAGAAGTAGTCGAGAACTGCTTGGTAAAAGACCTCCTTCGACGGAGATACTTTGTTCCACTTGATCTCCATGGACCGTGCCAAGCCGTGAGCTTCTTTGATCTCTCTGATTCTGGTTGCGATCTCCCGCGACTTATCCTTGGGACACCAAAGGGCACCGAGCACCATCACCCTTTGTCGGTCGTTCTCCAGGTGGCAGCTTTCGTCGCAGTAAATGTTGATAGTCTGATCCATCCCCACTGTCCTTGTGCTCGCCAGTCCTGCCGCCTACAGCTCGGGCACCGCCCACACTTGCCGTGCCAGCTTTGCCAGAAACTCCTGACGCTTCTGGACGTTCGCCTCGTTCCATTCGGTGAACGGCTCAATGCCGGCAACGGCCGTGTCGATCTTGGTATTGGACCCTACTTGGGGCCGTTCGGCCAGCGCGCGGGTCAAGAGTAGCTGCGATTGCGGGTACACCTTGCGCTTTTGAGAGTATGGCTTCTTGCCCAGAGAAGAGTTGATCGACTTTTCAGCCAGTACCAGGTTGCCAAGGCGCTGGGGCGTCTTCGGGTCCTTGAACTCGCCGAACTCCTTCACGGCTTCTTCGCTCGGGTTCTGCGGGTAGATGTGCTCGATTTCGTAGTTGCTCTTAGTGTACTTTTCCAGCCAGCGCGTCCCCTCGGTTTCACCGTATGCCTGCAACTCGACGTGCTGCGTCAGCTTCGCCAGCACGTACTGAAGGCGGTACTTCTGCAACGCGTCGGTACTGAGGCGTTTGAGGGCATCGTCGAAGCGATCCGACAACGTCCGCTTGGCTGCCGTGAACCTGTCGGCGATGAACGCTTCCAGCCCGGCGGCATCCTTTACGGCGCGCAGCGGGCCGGCCCATGCGGCAAAGTTGCGCTCGAACACCTTTGTCGGTTCGCGCGTAATCACGTAGGCAAAGAACAGGTTCTCGACTTCCTGCGCCAGCCGGTCGAACAGTTCACCCTCCAGATGCCGGCCGGCCAGCAGTAGGATCAGGTGCTGTCGCGCGGCCTTGCCGCCGAGGATGCCGATGTTCTGAAGGTAGCGGTTCTTGTTGCCCCTGTGGTCGTTGCCCTCCATGAACTGCCTGTAGGCCTTCGCCGCTTCCACCAGCTCTTTGGCGAACTCTAGCGGCTTCGACTTGTAGCCGCAGAGGGCCTCGTTCTTCGTAAACCAGCTATAGATTTCGTCCTCGCGCAGCCTGTCCACTTCGTATCGGCTGAAGATGAAGTAGCGCAGGAAGCGCAGGGGCTTTTCGCCAGCTTTGTGGATCGTGTCCTGCAAGGTCTTCCAGACATCCTTCAGCTTGTCGAACTGCTTGCGGTCGGCCTTCATAAACAGCAGGTTTTTCAGGAGATCCATTGAGTCCAGGCCGACACCACGGTCGTTGATGGTCTCGAACACCTTCAGCGCCTTGGTCACGTCCTCAGTCTGGATGCGGATCAACTTCACCTTGTTGGACAAGTAGCCATAGAACTGCTTCACTCCCGCGCCATCGTCCTCAAACGTCGAATGGAGGTACGCCAGCGCGGCGTCGTAGGCCTGCATGATGTTTTGCGTCGAGCGCGTCTCTGCTTTCAAGTCCGCGCGGGCTTCGCCCTTGGCGATGCGCTCCAGTACGTCGCCGCTGTCCTCGTACTGGAGGTCCAGCCGGTAGCGTTGGACATCCTCGCCGCTCTCATCCGTGGACACGTCAAAGACCTGTTTGGCCAGCGCGCCGGGCGGGTCCAGTCCAAGTTCCTTCAGCCTGTCGCGGATGGCGCACAGGGCGACATACAGTGTTGTCATGCGCTGCTGGCCGTCGATCAGTTCCAGCACGCCTCCCGGCCCCGCACAGACGACGATGCTGCCGATGAAGTATTCGGGGCCAGCCCCGCCATCTTCCCGTTCGTCGTTGATGTCGCTGAGCAGTTGTTCAACCTGCTCGCGTTCCCATACGTACTCGCGCTGGTAGTCGGGCACTGTGTAGAACGACTGCAACACGGTAGCGATGCTGAAGTCGTCGCTCCGGATCGTCTGTTGACTCATTCGCAATCTCCCGTCGCGCCTAGCCTATTCCGGCCCATAGATCTTGAGCCAGGCTACCAGTTTGCCGGCGACTTCATCCGCTTTGGCTGCCTCAACGCCCAGCCCTGCCAGCTCACGGCGGCAGGCGACCTTCAGGGCCGCTTGTTCAGCCGGGCGCTGCTTCCAGTCCGTGCCCATTTCCTTGTCTGCCGTGGAAAGGACAGTCTCCACAAACTCCTTGCCGGCCGGCACCTCTACGCCTTCGTTATCAAGGAACTTGGCGAACGGTTCGCGCAGACCGTTCAGCCGGCCGTCGTACTCCGCTGGCTGCCGTGCTTCGGCCGTCGCAACCAGCGGCTCGGCTTGAGCCGCCTCTGCTGCTGCGAGTTCCAGCTCTAGTTCCACTTCGACTTCCTCTTCAACCGCCGAAAGTTCGGCCGGAGCGAGGGCCAGGAACTGTTTGTACGCTTCCCGGTCGATCTCATACAGCAGGCGGCTTGGCGGGATGCGGAGCTTGGTTGCCTCTTCTTCGCCTGACGCCGTTAGGCTGACGACGATCACCGGCAGGCCCTCTTCGTAGTCAATGGAAGCGTCCACACTGACAAAGCAGTCAATCCTCGCATGCAGGTGCTTGAAGCGTTCGTAATCCTCGCGCGTGAACAGCAGGTCGGGTTCGGTGCCTTCAAGGCCGGCCATGACCACACCAAGAAGGGAGTCGCCCACGGCCAGGAACACGCGGCAATGATCCTGCGAGAGGCAATCAAGGAACCCGTCTTTGCCGTGGGCAATGGGTCCGTTGTGGTTGCGCATGTCGCTCAAGGCGTCGGCCAGCTTGTTGAAGCCGGACAACGCCTTGTCGAGCTTGCTTGCCCCGCGCGTGTTCCTTAGCCCGAGGCAGTCCAAGGCGAGGACAAGAAGTTCCGTCGTGCTGGGCTCGATGGGCTGGGGTTTGCCGTGTTCAAGCGCGATGGTCACGCACACGCACTCAATAAACGACTTCACGTGCTCGATCAGACTGTGCTGCGTACCTTCCCAGCACTTGGTCAGCGCCTCGAAGTGCTTGGTCAAATTTGGGGCATCCGGCCAGCGGTTGCGAGCCTTGCGGTAGTTGGGTGCGATGTCGTCAAGTCCCGCCATGCCTTCCTTTGGCCGCTACGGCTTGCTGCCGAAGACCCATTGGTCGGCTTTGGGGTCGTCTGCCAACGCGACGGCTGACACTTCCAGCTTGGTCAACGCGGATGCCTTGCGCAGATGTGTTGCGATGGCGTCGCCGAAGGTGACCAATGCCAGTTTACGGGTCCAGCCGTTGGGTACTGTGTCGCCGGCGGCGATCACGGCTTGGCCGATGGCCTTGTAGAGTTTCTGTTCCGGCTGGCCGGACGACACGCCTTCGACTTCGGCGACAACCAGCAGTTTGCGACCGGGATGGAAGGCCACGATGTCGCGGTCGCCATCTACGGTCGGCAGGCCGTGCTTGCGAAACCAGCCGGCACGGGAGCCGCCAACGGTCACGCCAAGCTTGTCTAGTTCTGCGCGTACTGCCTGTCCGTCTTGCCGCATTTGCTGCTGCCGGGTCTTGGCTGCTTGTGTCGTGCGCTCGCCCCCTGTGCGGCCTTCTTCGGATGCGTCGATGTCCATGAACACGCGCCAGCCGGCTGATGGCGGGCAGTACCGGCGGATGAACTCCAGTTTGGCGCGCGGCTGGAACATCAATCAGCCTCCGTTAGGAAGCGTTCGGGATTTTTGAGTCGCAAGTCGCCGGAGATCAGTTTCGGCAGCAGTGTGTCGCGCAGGGCGGCGAGTGTGCGGGATTCACGTTCGGCTGCCGCGACCCGGTCTTGGCATGGCGCGACTGCACGGTTGAAGGCATCGAGAACCTGCACCGCTGGAATGACGATTTGGGTGTTGCCGACGACGTCAGGGCGCACCGCTGGGTATGCGGCGCCATCCGCTAAGTGTGCCAGCCTGTCAATGTTCCCTTTGTCGGTGGTGGCAAGATACACGAAGTCCCGATCCTCGCTTCGCCGGGGGCGCAAAGCAGCAAAGCCTGTGCTGCCCGTCAGCCCCTCTTCAGAAATCAAGGTGAAGGACCCGTTGCCGGGGCGAACGGTGCCGAAGATTGTGTCGCCGGGCCGGAGCACTCGTTGGGCACGACTGGGTGCGTCTGTAGCCGCATAGCGGACAGTCGATTCGATCTTCCCCCATTTGGTGTTCGATAAGTCTACGTACACAATCGTTGTTGGCCGGGTGTTCCGAGACCAAGACTCGGGGTTTAGGTCGGCAATATCCCCAAGCGTCCCCGCGTCCCAGCCTTGGGGGATGGGGCCGAGGGGGGAGTCTTGGAAGGATGCGGGGAAGAGTTGGCGGATGTTTTGGGGCAGGGGGCTTTCGACTTCGGCGCGGGCGTCGGCGCGTTCGCGCAGGGGCTCGGGGATGGGGTTTCCGGCCGCCAGGGCGTTGTCGATCACCGGGTCGAAGTCCACGAACCATGACTTGAACAGGGCGCGGGCCATGGCCTCCAGCGTCTCGTTCATCCGCCGGTTCAACTCAATCTTGTCGTCCAGCGTCCCAAGGATTGACGCGATGGCCAGCTGCTCAGGGATGGACGGCAGTTGCACTTCAAGTTTAGACAGCACTGATACGGTTAGATATGGCAGTGCGGTTCCCTGCGCAGACGAAGCGAAGTCGAAGCGCGCGAGGGCGTAGAAGAAGTACTGGGGGTCAACCGCGTCGTGATTGGGAACCGCGCCCATCATGTTGTTGTCAACGACGGTAGGGCGAACCAACTGGCGCAAACGGTTCTGGCGAAGGGCCTCCCCGATCTTTGCGAAGATGACAGTTCCCGCCGGGAGCGGCTTGGCCCGCAGTGCCTGAAGGTCTTCATGTGAAATCCAATTGTTGGCGTCATAAATCCTAAGAGCATTGGCCGGAAGATTCATGTCGCTGACTTTGATGAAGGGATAGTCGCCTGACGTACGGCCCTGCGCCTCCAGTTTGAAGGCCGACCCTGCCCTGAGGTCACAAAGGCGCCCCATCTGAACTGTCTGCCATTCACTCGCCATAGCCCAACTCCTTGAGGTTGTGGGCGATGGCCTTGTCGAGTTTGGCGGCTTCGGCCTGCTGCTCGGACAGTTTCTCGACAAGGGCCTGCATCTTATCCTCGAAGGACACGCCGTCGTCCTCGGCGGCTTCGCTGCCGACGTAGCGGCCGGGGGTTAGTACGTAACCGTGCTTGCGGATGTCCTCGATGGTCGCTTCCTTGCAAAAGCCGGGGATGTCCTCGTACTTGCCGGCGTCCGGGTCGCCGCGCCAGGCGTGGTAGGTGTTGGCGATGCGGGCCACGTCGGCGTTGGTCAGCTCGCGGTGGACGCGATCCACCATGGAGCCCATGTTGCGCGCGTCAATGAACAGCGTGTGCTTGCGCCGGTCGCGGAAGCGGTTGTTCTTCTTGTCGCGGGCGAGGAACCACAGGCAGACGGGTATCTGCGTTGAATAGAACAACTGGCCGGGCAGGGCGACCATGCAGTCCACCAGATCGTCCTCGATGATGGCTTTGCGGATGTCGCCTTCGCCGGACTGGTTGCTGGACATGCTGCCGTTGGCTAGTACGAAGCCTGCTTGGCCCGTGGCGCTGAGCTTTGAAATGAAGTGCTGGACCCAGGCGAAGTTGGCGTTGCCGGCAGGCGGGATGCCATACTTCCAGCGCGGGTCTTCGCGCAGCAACTCACCGCGCCAGTCGCTGCTGTTGAAGGGCGGATTGGCGAGGACGTAGTCGGCCTTCAGGTCTTTGAAGTGGTCATCGTGGAAGCTGTCGCCGTGCTCGATCTTCGCGTCGATGCCGCGAATGGCGAGGTTCATTTTGGCCAGCCGCCAGGTGGTGTAGTTGCTTTCCTGACCGTAGACGGCGATGTCGCCCTTGCCGTTTTTGACGCGGTGGCCGTGGTAGCGGATGAAGTCCTCGCTCTGCACGAACATGCCGCCTGAGCCACAACAGGGGTCAAATACGCGGCCCTTGTAGGGGGCGAGCATGTGAACCAGTACACGGACCACGCAGCAGGGGGTGTAGAACTGACCGCCGCTCTTGCCCTCAGCGCCGGCAAAACGGCTGAGGAAGTATTCGTAGGCGCGACCAAGCATGTCCTGTGCGCGGTGGCCGGGCTGGTTGAAGCCGACGTTCGCGAACATGTCGATCAACTGGCCAAGACGCTGCTTGTCGAGACCGGGACGGCTGAACTCCTTGGGCAACACGCTCTTGAGGATGGGGTTGTCCTTCTCAATGGCCAGCATGGCGTCGTCTATGTGCTTGCCGATGCCGGGGTCTTTGGCCTTTTCGAGCAGGGCGGACCAGCGAGCTTCTTTGGGGACCCAGAAGATGCGGTCGGCGAGGTATTCGTCCTTGTCTTCGGGGTCGGCCCCTTGGGTCTTCTCCTTTTCGAGTTCGGCGTGCTTGGCCTCGAAGGCGTCGGAGATGTACTTCAGGAACAGCAGGCCAAGGACGACGTGCTTGTACTCGGCCGCGTCCATGTTGTTGCGCAGGGCGTCTGCGGCCTGCCAGAGTTCACGTTCAAAGCCGAGGTTGGCGTTGCATTCGGGCTGCTGGTTGTCGGGTTGCTTGGCCATGGTTTTTCCTTGCGCCGGTTTGGTCTTCGGCGCGGAGTCTGCCTTGCGTTTGCCGGCTGGTCTGCGGGTTTTGGCGGACTGCTTCGGTTTCTTGGCGACCAACTTCTTCGGAGTTTCCTTGGCTGCCTTCGCCGTAGCCTTCTGCTTCGCGGGGGCTTTGGTAGCGGACTTCATCTTCGTTGGGGTGGCCTTCTTTGCTTGGGCCGGCCTGCCGCGCGGCCGTGACTTCAGGCGACGTGAAGCCGCGCGCGTGGATGTCGATTTGCGCTTCATGCCGCCCCCGGCTGTGTGTTGGAACGATGGAACGATAACCGAAGTTGCGACACGAGCCAAGAGTTGATGCGCAGCTCAATCGTGAATACTCACGTCTGGCAACCATCGCCCTCTGAACCCGAGCACCGAGCGTTCGCCGGGACCAGACCCACCAGAAATTCGATCTGCGAGAAGATGCGGTTTTCGTGCGGCCGAAAACCACTTCTCCATCCGGCGGTACGGCAGAACGCCAGGATCGTCATTAGGCTAGGCGGTTCGGTCGAGGCGTGAGAAGTCGTCAAACACCTCGACACAGGGCGATGATGGCTAGCTTGCTGGCTTCCGGCAGCATGGCCCAGGAGCTTATCACAAGGAGTAGCTCCGGCTGTTCTCTAACGGCAAACGCCAAGCGAGACGCCAAGGTTGGATCGGGCGTGTCCGCAAAGCGTTTTGACGTAGGGTGTTGTGGACGTTCGGTGCCGGCTTGCAAAACCGTCATACGGGGGTTCGAATCCCCCCGCCACCTCCAGGACATTGCACCGCCCCGGTTTGCCGGGGCGGTTTGCTTTCAGTGGGCCATTGCCGGCTCTGGCTCGGGTGCTTCGAGCTCTTCGGGCAGGTGGTCGAGCCTTTCCTGCTCGCTCAGCATCAGCTCGGTGGCCGGCTTCAGGTGCTTCAGGCGGCTCAACACGAACCAGGCGAGCGGCGTTACTCCGCCCAGGAAGAACATCACGCCGCCCACGGCGCGCAGCCAGGTCAGCGTCTGGAACGTGCCGGACTGGATGAAACCCTCGCCCCGCGCAAACCACAGGCCGCCCTCCAGCACCGCCACCAGTTGCGCGATGCCGGCCGGCAAGGTGTCCAGCACCACCATCAGCATCAGGCCCAGGTTCAGGCTCCAGAACGACGTGCGCACCAGGGCGCCGTGCCAGTGCTCGCGCTTCACCAGGTGCCGCGCGCAGAACAGCACAGCCGCGATCGACAGGTTGCCGTACACGCCCATCAGCGCAGCGTGTCCGTGGTTCACGGTCAGGTACGTGCCGTGCTCGTAGTAGTTCACGATCGGCAGGTTGATGATGAAGCCGAACACGCCCGCGCCCAGGAAGTTCCAGAAGTTGACGGCCATCAGGAACAGGAAGGCCTCGGTCATGCCGAACTCGGACTTGCCGCCGCCCTTGCGCAGGGCGCTCTGCGGCATCTGGCGGAAGCGCCAGGCCTCAAGTGTCAGCAGGATCAGCGGCACCACCTGCATGGTCGAGAACACGCTGCCGATGGCCAGCATCGGCTCGGGCTTGGCGTTCCAGTAGAAGTTGTGCGAGATGCCCAGCAGGCCGGAACCCAGGAACAGGATGGTGGCAAAGAACACCACGCGCGTGGCACTGTGGCGGCTGACCAGCCCCATCATCACCATGTAGTAGGCGATGATCACGGTGGTGAAGACTTCAAAGAAGCACTCGGCCCACATGTGGATCACGCACCAGCGCCAGAAGTCGGCGATCACGAAGTTGGTGCGCGAGCCCGCCACGAAGCCCGAGGCAAACAGCAGCGTGATGGTCAGCACCGCGTACAGCATCCAGTTCGGCAGCGCAAACGGCGACATGCTGCGCAGCACCGGCCGCACGCCGCGGAACACGATCACCGCCCACAGGCCCATGGCGCCGAACAGCATCCACTGGAAGAGTTTGCCGAGCTCAACGAACTCCCAGCCCTGGTTGCCCAGCAGGCGCCAGTACTCGCCCAGCAGGCCATGGGGGCCGAGCGCGGTGCCGAGCAGCATGCCGGCGACGATCACCACCAGCAGGCCGAACAGCAGGTTGATCAGCCGCAGCTGGCCCTTCGGCTGCCGGGGCGAGATGCGCGGCAGCAGGAACAGTGAGCCCGCGATCCAGCAGGTGGCGATCCACAGCACCGAAAGCTGTACGTGCCAGCTGCGCGTGACGGTGATCGGCAGCAGTTGCGAGAAGTCGTAGCCGAAGAAGGTGGTGAAGCCCACGAAGTCATGCACCGTGAAAATGCCCGCCACGATCTGCAGGAAGAACAGCGCCATCGCGGCTGCGAAGAACTTGTAGGTGGCGCGCTGCAGGTTGTTGACGGCGCCGTTCTCGACGCGCTGGGCGGTGGCCACGGGCTCGCAGCCGTTGCCGTTCCAGCCCTGTGACTGCGAAAATCGACCGTGGAAGAACAGCACCAGGCCAATCGCGAAGATCAGGCCCAGCGAGCCGATCACGCTCCAGAGCATGGTGCCGGGCGTGGGGCGGTTGCCGGCGAGCTCGTCGTAGGGCCAGTTGTGGGTGTAGCTGCCGTTGCCGCCGGGGCGCTGGGCGCCGCACACCCAGGCGCCCCAGAAGAAGAAGGCGGACAGGTTGCGGATCTCGGATTCGTCGGTGATGTAGCCCGCGGGCTTGAAGGCGTGCTTGCCGTCGCCGGTGAACTTCTCGAGGTAAAAGCCCTGCAACTCGCGCCAGGCGTGGGCCTGCGCGGGCGTTAGCTGCGTGCGGTTGGTCTCGGCGTCGTGGGCGTTGTGCCTGATCTCCGCCTGCACGCGGGCTTCCACGCCGATCTGCGCGAACTCCGCGGCCAGGGTGGGCTCCGCGGCCAGCTGCGCCCGGTAGTGCTCGTTCATGCTGAGCGCGATTTCGTGCAGCGCCTCGGCCGTGAAGTCCGGCCCGCGCGCGCCGCCGTCGCCGAACATGGAGCCGTAGTTCATCAGCGCGTACTTCTGGAACACCTGCTGGCCGTCCAGGATCTGCGCCTCACTCAGCAGCACGTTGCCCTGCGCGTCCACGAAATCGGGGATCGGCGGCGCGTCCTTGTAGGTGCTTGCGCCCATGTACATCACGCCGGCGGCGCCGACGATCACCACGGCGAGCAGGTACTTCCACCAGTGCTTGGGGTGCATGGGAGCTCCATCAGGCCTTGAACAGGCCGTTCACGCGCTTCGGGGAATAGCCGGGGAAGAAGCCGTCCTTTGGCGTCAGGCCGGCGTGGCTGCACAGCACTTCGTTGAACACGTCGCGGAAGTCGGTGGTGACGGCCAGGTCGCGCTTCTGGTAGAGCGCGTCGTCCTTCAGCCCGTTCCAGGTGCCGTGCACCTTGCCGCCCTCGACCTTGCCGCCCAGCAGGAACATGAAGCCGCCGTGGCCGTGGTCGGTACCGTTGTTGCCGTTTTCACGGGCCGTGCGGCCGAACTCGGTCATGCACACGACCAGCGTGTCGTCCAGGCGCTCGCCGATGTCGGTGGCGAAAGCGCCCAGGGCGTCGCCCAGGGTCTTGAGGCGCGTGGCGAGGTTGCCCTCGACGCCGCCCTCGTTGACGTGGTCGTCCCAGCCGCCGACGTCCACGCAGGCGACTTCCAGGCCGACGTCCGAGCGCATCACGTGGGCGATGTCCTTAAGCTGGTCGCCCAGCTTGCCGGCCGGGAACTCCGCGCGCTCGCCGCTGACGGGCTTGGCCATGATCTCGCGGTAGCGCTTGAGGGTCTCGACCGTTTCGCGGCCGGTGTCGCGCACGCTGTCTTCTTCGCGCTTCTCCATCTTGGCGTCTTCGCCGTAGAGGTCGTCGAACAGCTCGAGCAGCTCGCCGTCCTTGAGTACTTTCTTGTCGGGCACGGCCAGTACCGGGAAGTCGCCGCGCAGTGAGCGCGGCAGCAGGCCCTGCATGGCCAGCGCGCGCAGGCTGGAGTCCAGCTCGGACTTGCCGGCTTCCAGCATGCGGTTGAGCCAGCCGGAGCGCACGGTGCGGTCGCCGGGGGCGGCGTACTCCATGAAGTCCTGGGCGTCGAAGTGGCTGCGCGTGGTGTGGTTTGAGCCCACGCACACGATGGGCGCCAGGCGCTTCTTCTCGTACCAGGGCAGCAGGCCCGACAGCGCGGGGTGCAGGCCGAACTGCTTGTCGAGCGGCAGCACCGCGCCGTCGCCCTTGTCGGGGATGGCGATGGTGGGGCGCAGCTCGTAGTAGCGCTTGTCGGCGAAGGGCACGATCACGTTCAGCGCGTCGGCACCGCCGCGCAGGTAGACCACCACCAGCGCGGGCTTTCTCTTCTTCGGCGTTTCCTTGCTGTCTTCCTGGGCGCGCAGGCGCAGCAGGCCGGAGGGCAGCAGCAGCACGCCGGTGCCGAGTGCCGCCGCGCGAAGGAAGTGTCTGCGGTTCAGGTTGGTCATGGCGATCTCCGTGTGCGCTACTGTTTCTGGAATTCCGGCGAGCCCAGGATGCCGGCCACCAGCAGGGGGCCCAGCTCGCCGCGCAGCTGGCGGGGTTTGGTGTCGGCTTGCTTGCGCTCGACCAATTTGTCGAGCGCCGCTGAAGTCTGCGCGCTCAGCGGCATGCAGAGCAGCTTGCGGGCCAGGATGTCTTTCCACTTGGCGGGCTCGGATTCCGGCAGGTCGTCGTAGAAGTTGCGCGGCAGCTGCACGGTGAAGAAGCCGCCGCGGGCCAGGTCATAGGCGAACTTCCAGCGCAGCGACATGGCGCCCGGGTCCTGCCAGGCCTCGGCCTGGTCGTAGTAGCCGGTGGGGTCGGCGCAGCGGTAGATCGACTCGTTCATCTCGACCAGCTGGCGGTGCAGGATGGTGGGGTTTCCGATCTCGGCCCCGGTGGCGCGCAGGGTGCTGACCACGAACTCGAAGGGGCGCTTGTACTTGGCCAGGTAGTTGGCCTGCTCGAAGAAGCAGGGGTCGTCGAAGATCGCCAGGTAGACGCTGGGCAGGTCGCCCTTGCTGTCGCGGAACACCTTGGCAACGCGCTCGACCATCTTGTCGTCCGGCTCGTCGTTGACGAACCAGCGGCAGAGCTTCCAGCTCAGGAAGCGCGCCGTGCCCTCGTGCGCGGCCAGCAGCTTGATCACCTGCGCGCCCTCGGCCTCCGGGTTGTCGCGGTTTTCCTTGATGGTGGTGCCGAGCACCTGCTTGTCGCCGGTGCAGTGGAAGTCGCGCACGAACAGGAACGACATCGGGTCGCGGTCCACCAGCTTGGCGGCGCGCCTGGGCGTGATGGTCCAGCCGGTCAGGCACTTGGCGACCTCGATGACGTCTTCCTGCGTGTAGTAGTTGTCGACGCCCAGGGTGTGCAGCTCCAGCAGCTCGCGGGCGTAGTTCTCGTTCAGGCCGCGCTGGCGCAGGGCCTCCAGGCGCTTCTCTACGTTGCGGCCGCGCTTTTCGATCGCTTCGATTTCGGCCTCCGTGGCGGGGCGGCAGGACAGGTGGTTGTCGAGGAAGAACAGCATGGCGGGGTGGTGGGCGCTGCGGTCGAGCATTTCGCCGAAGTTGCCAAGCGCCCCCTCGCGGATCACCGTGCGCTCCCAGTTCACGGCCATCAGCTCGACGGGGCCCTTTTCCAGCGAGACGGCGAAGTGGTTGCGGAAGAAATCGGAACTGACTTCGCGCAGCTGGTTGTTGCTGAGCGCGCCGCGCAGCATCACGCTGTCCAGCAGTTCCTTGGCCGGCAGCTGCGCCAACTGGCGGGCCTGGCGGCGCTGCTGGGGTTTGGCGTCGGGCTCAAGCTCCAGCACGTACTCGTCAGCGATTTCGCCCAGCGTGAGTTCAAGCGAGGGCAGCTTGCCCAGCGCCTGCTTCAGCGACTCGGGCTCGGGCCGGTCGCCCTTCAACTGTTCCTCGAGCCATTTTCGCATGCCCTTCTGCTTCACCTCGGCCATCAGCGCCGGCGTGGCGCCCAGGGTGAAGCGGTTCAGGAAGTGATGCACGCGCTGGTCTTCGCTCAGGCCGGTCTGTTGCTCGGCGCTGGTCTTGCGCTCAGTGTCTTCCTGCGCGCGGCCGTTGGTGGTTGCCGCCAGCAGCAGCAAGCTCGCGAGCCCGGTGTAGATGCAGCGCCTCATGGCGTCTCCTGTAAATGGATACCGACGTCTTGTTAGTGTTAAACAGAGGTGGCTGCCGCAGGTAGCGGAGCAGGCGGGGAATTACCGCCCGGGATGCTTCAGGTCGAAAGCAATGACATCAAGGGTTGGTGTTGAACGCGCGCCGGTAGCAGTACACGAAACCCGAGTTGTCGCGCTTGCCGATCGTGCAGCCCTTCTTGGCGAAGTGGCCGGTGATGGCGTCCGCACGCTCGTCGGTGAGGGCGTTCAGCACCAGGCACACGTGCTTGTCACGGTTCACGCCGTGCTGCTGCAGAGTGGCGTCGAGGTTGTCGGCCACGCCCACCACGAAGGCGTCGTGGTCGCGGCCGTTGCGCTGGATGAACCCCTCGATCTGGGTGATCAGGGTGGCCGAGATCAGGGACCGTTTCTGCTCGTCGCTCATGCCTTGAGTTTGCCTAGTACCACGCTTTCCGGGAAGCCGCTGCTGTTTGCCTTGCGTCATGCATTGGTATGCTCAGGGCATGAACGACCGACACGTAACGCTCACCGAGTGCCCCCGCGACGCCTTCCAGGGCTTCCCCAAGTTCATTCCCACCGACCGCAAGATCGCCTACATCAACCGGCTGATCAAGGCCGGCGTGCGCCGTATCGACTTCGGCAGCTTCGTCAGCCCCAAGGCCGTGCCCCAGATGGCCGACACCGCCAGCGTGTTCGAGAACCTGAAGGCGCCCAACAGCCTTTACCTGATCGCCATCATCGCCAACTTCCGCGGCGCTGAAGGCCTGGTCGCCGCCAACCACAAGTTCGGCCTGACCGGCAGCCGCAAGATCCACGCCGCCGGCTTCCCCATGAGCGTCAACGAGACCTTCCAGCAGCGCAACACCAACAAAGGGCTCGAGGAAGCCTGGGCCGAGCTGGCGCAGATCAAGCAGCTCTGCGGCCGCGAGGGTGTTGAGCTGGTGATCTACCTGTCCATGGCGTTCGGCAACCCGTACGGCGAACCGCACGACGCCGCGCGGGTGGTGGAATTCGCCAAGCGCGCCCAGGACCTGGGGGCAGCCACAGTCCAGCTGGCCGACACCGTGGGAGTGGCGACGGCCGAGCAGGTGGGCGAAGTCTACAGCGCCGTGCGCGCGGGCGTGCCGGGCATGCAACTGGGCGTGCACCTGCACGCCACGCCGGCCACTCTGCAGGCCAAGGTGGAGAGTGCCCTGGACGCCGGCTGCCGCCTGTTCGACAGCGCCATCGGCGGCGTAGGCGGCTGCCCGTTCGCGGAGGATGAACTGGTCGGAAACATGGACACATTGCAGTTGCTTCCTCTATTAGCGAAGCTGGGCTACCACACCGAGTTCAGCGTGGAAGCCCTGCTCGATTGCGCGGCCGAGGCGCAGGAGCTGCAGCGCAAGTACGGCGGCAACGCAAAATGAAAAATTCAAAGTTCAAAGTGGACTGCCCGCGCGCGTCTGCGCATTTTGAATCTTGATTGTCGAACTGGAGCGCAGCGACATGAGCGGATTCGACGCCATCAAGCTGGAAACGGACCTTGAGCTGGGAACGGCCACCATCGCGCTGAACCGGCCGGACAAGCGCAACGCGCTCAGCGCCGAGCTGATCAGCGCCCTGCGCGGCGAGCTGAAATCGCTGCGGCACAACGACGCGATCCGCAGCGTGTTCATCAAGGGCAACGGCCCCGCCTTCTGCTCAGGCGCTGACCTTGAGGAAATCCGCGCTATGCAAAGCGCCAGCGTGCACGAGAACCAGGAAAACTCGCACGCCCTGCGCGAGTTCTTCGTGCAGCTTTACACGTTTCCAAAACCCACCTGCGCCATCGTGCACGGGCCCGCGCTGGCCGGCGGCTGCGGGCTGGCGAGCTGCTGCGACTTCGTGATCGCCACCCGCGACGCGACCTTCGGCTACCCGGAAGTAAAGATCGGCTTCATACCGGCAATTGTAATGGTGCTGCTCACCCACCAGATCGGCGAGCGCGCCGCCCGCGACCTGTGCCTCAGCGGCCGCACGATCGACGCCGAGGAAGCGCACCGGCTGGGGCTGGTCAGCCAGGTGGTGGTGCAGGCCGACCTGGAAGGCGCGGTGCACAAGCTGGCCAAGGACCTGCGCAAGAACGGCCCGCAGGCCATGGCCACCGTCAAGCGCATGTTCTGGCGCCTGCACGGCATGAGTGTCGAGGACGGCCTGGTGTGGGGCAGCGACATGAACGCCATCGCCCGCAGCACCGACGAATGCAAGGAAGGCATCTCTGCCTTCCTCGAGAAACGCAAACCAAACTGGATGTAGAAGCACAACGCAGCCGCCGCAGGGACACGCCGCCGCGTGTCCCTAACTGCCATGCAGGCGGGGTGCCCGCATCACGTCAGTCAGGCGCGCATTGTTTTCTGGGTGGCGGGTAGGGTGGGTGGTCTACTTCGTGCCACAGGCGCTCGGCGAGGTCGGCCATGGTCTCGGCGCCGCGGTTTTCCCAGCACCTGGCCGGGTTGATCGGCGTGCGGG
>JAJVIO010000031.1:19714-23356 GCA_022071975.1 Planctomycetota bacterium | reverse complement strand
CCGGGGGACGCGCAAGCAACGCAAAGGCCGTGGCGTTCTTGGCGTCCTGGCGTTTGATGACGTTCCCTGAACACGAACTGCGTTCGAGCCGGGAAGGCTCTTTGCGCCTTTGCGTGGCTTATGCAGTGGCAGTGCTTCGTGGGCAACAGCTTTTGCCATTGGCTGTCGTCGCGCACTTCTTTTGTGTTTTCGCGGCCCACAGGCAGTTCGAGGGCGGAACGGGAATTCGAGGACGGGGACAGTCCCCAAAAGCGGGGACAGTCCCCTGCGAAGCCCCTGAACAGAAGCAGCGTTCAATCCGCGCGAGACCCTTCGCTCCTTCGTTCCTTCGCGTTGCTTATGCAGTTGGCTTTCCTGCGCCGTGCGTTGCTTGGAAAGCAACTGCAGTTGTCCACGAAGGGCACCAAGGACACGAAGAAAAGCCAAGGCCACGCGGGGGCGCTAAGGCGCGAAGCGTGGATCGGTGTTCGCCTGTAAATCATCCGGCCGGGGCGGGAGACAACGCCAGGGCGCCAGGTTGCGCCACGGCTCCAACGTTGTGGAGCGTCCCTTGGCCGGGGGTCGGGCAAGCAACGCAAAGGCCGTGGCGTTCTTGGCGTCCTGGCGTTGGACGACTGTCCCTGAACACGAACTGCGTTCGTGCCGGGAAGGCTCTTTGCGCCCTTGCGCCTCCGCGTGGCTTATGCAGTGGCAGTGCTTCGTGGGCAACAGCTTTTGCCATTGGCTGTCGTCGCGCACTTCTTTTGTGTTTTCGCGGCCCACAGGCAGTTCGAGGGCGGAACGGGATTTCGAGGACGGGGACAGTCCCCAAAAGCGGGGACAGTCCCCTGGCGCGTTCACGGCTTATTCGTCTTCGGAGGCGTCGTGGGCGGCGGCGTCGCCGGGCAGGCCCTGTGGCTTGTTCACGCGGGTGGAGTCCTCGGGCGCCTGGTCGGTGTCGTCGAGGTCTTCTTCGTCCTCGTCGTCCACCAGCTCATCGGGCTTGCTGTCCTCGAGACGCGCGGTGTCCTTGCGGTGCTGCACCTCGCGCTCGATGATCACGCGGGCGGTGTCTTTGCCGTCCTCGGTCAGGCTGACGTTGTAGATCTGGTTGGGGCTGGTGCGGCCGGCCATGATCGCGCCAGAGCCGTACTTCACGCTGACCAGGCCCAGCTCTTCCAGGATATGGATTTCCTGGGTGAACACGGCCTCAAAGCCCCAGTTGAAGCGCTTGCGGGGCCGGTTTTCCTCGAGGTGCTTCAGCAGCTCCATGCGCGCCTGGCGATAGCTGGCCTGGTTGGTGCCCAGCTCTTCGAGGCGGCGGTGCAGGTACTTCAACAGCTCGCGCCCGACCTCAGTGATCGTGCGTTCTTCGTCGTCCGGTTGTGAGTTCTCAGGTGCCAATGCAACTATCCAGGAATGCCTTCGCCCGCCGTGCTGTTTCTACCGCGTTGCGGCTGGCCTCGCTCAATTCCACGCAGGCCGGGCCCTCATAGCCGATTTCACGCAACGCCGCGAACGTGCGCGCGAAATCGACGCTGCCTTCTCCGAAGTACAGATGACGATGACGCCCGGGAAGCATGTCATCAAGCTGAACATTATAGAGCACGTCCTGATAAATCGACAGGTACTCCCACTCCGGCTTGTCTTCCACACACTCAAGGTGACCAATGTCCAGCGTCAGTCCCGGCCGACTTCCAACTAACCCCGCCAGCCGCTCGTAATCGCTCATCTTCTCGACCAGCATGCCCGGCTCGGGCTCCAGGGCCGCGCGCGTGCCGTGCAGGCTGCAGACTTCTTCGATCTTGCCGACGTGATACGCCAGGCGCTTGAACAGCTCGTCGTCGCCGCCTTGCCAGCCTTCCGGCCGCGCACCGGACCAATACGAAAGCGCAGAAGCCCCCAGGTCGCCGGCGATCTCGGCCGCGCGGTACAGGAAGTGCACCCGCGAGTCGCAGTCGTCGTCCAGCAGTGTGGGGCGGTGCTTGCGGCGCGGATCGAGCAGATAGCGCGAGCCGGTCTCGATCACGCAGGAGAGGTTCAGCCTGTGCAGCTGCTTGGCGACCTCATTGACCTCTAGGGCGGAAGCGGTGAAGGGGTTGAGGTGGTGAACGTCGAGGGTCAGCGCCACGCACGAGTAACCCAGCTCGGCGATGATCTCGATGGCATCGGACAGGCTGTGGAATGCAAAGCCGTTGGTGTTGTAGCCGAGCTGCAAGGGGCACTCCCACGGGTGCCCGTATCATAGCCAATGCCGACCGGCGCGAAACCCGGCCCGGGGCGCCGCTACTCGCTTTTGGGCACGGCCAGAGCCTTGAACTTCATGCCTGCTTCCTTCACCAGTTTCTGGACTTCTTTTTCATCCAGGGGTGTGCCGGCGTTCAGCGTGAGTGTGATGCGGCCCTTTTCGCCCACCTTGGCTGCATCCACGCCTTTCAGCTTCAGCAGCTTGAGCGCGAGCTGGGTGGCGTCGTCCGTCCACTCGTCTTCACTGTATTCGACGGTCAGCAGCTTCTGCTCGGCCAGTTGCACCTTGGGTCCCACCGGGACCGGGAGGGGGCGTCAGCCTTCTCAGGCATAGCCGGGTTGCGCGGCAAGGGCGGTCAGGATCAGCAGCAGTGCGGGAACGATCAGGCGCATGGCTATCTCCGGTTATCGGCAATTCTTTGACGAGAATCGCGTTGTTCCGGTTCCCGTCGTTGCGCAGTCACGCAACTATTGCCTAGAATCGGCCCTTTGACGATTTGGACGACGCTTCGTGACTCGTGTGACCCTGGCGGGATGAATGGCGCCCTCGGATGTAACCGCGCAATCCTTTTCCAGCCGTAAGGTCTGCCTTGCCCGCGCCCGCGAGCACCTGGCCAACCGAGCCTATAAATCCGCACGCCAGACCCTCGATCGCGGTCTGCAGCAGTGGCCCGACCTATCGTTCGACCACGAGTACCTCACGGTGCTGGGGCATATCGCCTTCCGCCAGGGCTGCTTCCGCGAAGCCCGCGGCCTGCTGAACCGCGCGACCGCCAACCCGGACTGCCACGTCGAGGCGCGCTTCCTGCTGGGGCGCACGCTGTTTGATTCCGGCCGCATTGAGCATGCCATCGGGGTGCTGGAAGACATCCTGCACGACGCGGACGGGCTGGTCCCCTACCGCGTGCACGCCGGCGGGGCGCTGAGTGTCGCCTACTCGGCGCTGGGGCTGAACAAGGGCAGCCAGGACGCCCTGGAAGAGGCCGCGAAATTCGGCCTGATCAGCGCGCAGCTGCTGGCCGACGAAGGCTACCGGCTGATGCGCGTTGGCGCCTACCCTGAGGCCGAGGTGCAGCTGGCCAAGGGGCTGCAGGTGGACAGCACCTGCGAAGACGCCTTCTTCCGGCTGTGCAACACGCTGTACATACAGGAGAAGACCGAGCCGGCCATGGAAGTGCTGGCCTATGGCATCGAGCAGTCGCCGGAGGCGCCGGCGTTCTATGCCCTGATGGCCGACATCTACCAGGCCCGCAGCCAGTACCGCGAGGCAGCGGCATTCCTGAAGCGTGCCCTTGAGGTGGCGCCCGAGGCCGATGACCGCGCCCAGCAGTATCTTCTGCTGGCTCGCTGCATGCACGCGGCCGGCAAGCCGGATGCAGCCGTGGCGGTGCTGCAGGAACTGCTGGAGCGCCACAA
>JAJVIO010000031.1:0-19704 GCA_022071975.1 Planctomycetota bacterium | reverse complement strand
CGAGCTGTACTCGACCCGCGGCCAGTACAAAGAAGCCGGCGCCTTCCTGCGCCGCGCCCTCGAGCTGGTGCCGGAGGCGGACAACGCCGCCGACACCCGCTTTGCCATGGCGATGGCGCTGCAGCGGGCCGGCCGCACCGAGGCGGCGATCATGGCCTGGCGCGAGCTGCTGCAGCAGCACCCCCGCACATCGCTGCGGCGCGACGCGGAGCTGCGCCTGCGCGCCCTTGAGCAGCGCGCCAAGGACGCCCGCAGCGCGCGCCTGAACAACTTCCCGCGCAAGCTTCAGAAGCGCGCCTACTGCGCCCCCAACACGCTGGCCAACGTGCTGAACTTCGTGGGCGTGCGCAGCACCCAGGATGAAGTCGCGGCTCGTGTGTTCCGCGGCGCCTCCACCCACTGGCCCGAGATGTTCGATTACCTGCGCGAGCTGCCGGACATCGCGTTTCGGGGCTTCTTCGGCACGCTGGACTTGGTCAAGCGCTGCATCGACAACGGCGTCCCCGTCATCACCACCGAGTACTACGGGCTTTCCGGCCACGCCATCGCGGTGATCGGCTACGACGACGCGGGCGCGCTGGTGATCGCGCAGGACCCGCGTTTCATTGAGCCGGTCGAGATTCCCTACGCGCAGTTCGAGAAGGCCTGGCAGCACGACGACGGGTTGTGCATCGCCGTTACCTCGGCCGACAACCGCAAGCGCCTGCCCGGCCAGAGCGGCGACGAAGAGCGCCTGGTGCGCGAGTTCCTTGACCTGCTGCGCAAGCGCAACGATGGCAACCACGAGGCCGCCCTGCGCGCCGCCGCCGACCTGTCCGAGCAGGCGCCCGAGAAGCAGGCGCCCCAGCGCATTATGGCGGAGCTGGCGCTGCAGGGGCGCAGCGCGGCAGGGCTGAAACACATCTGCCAGGATGCGCTGAAGAAGTGGCCCGACAGCTTCTGGGCCACGCGCCACCTGGGCGACGCGCTGCAACTGGGCGGCGACGAGGCTGGCGCCATGAAGCAGTACATCAAGGCCCGCCACCTCGACCGCCGCGACCACCAGCTGGCCTACACCATGGGCGAGTTGCTGATTGCGCGAGGCCAGCGACGCACCGGGCGCGGCTACCTGCTGGCGGCCCTGCGCGAGGAACCGCGCTTCCACAAGGCGCGCCTGCGCCTGGCCGAAGACCTGCTGGAAAGCGGCGACAAGGACGGCGCGAAACTGCACGCCCGGCTGCTGATCGAGTTCGACCCGGACAACGCGGCCGCCCGGGAACTGCTGGCGCGCATCACCGGCAACACCGTGGTGCGCAACCTGGCCGAGGGGGCGAAGAAAGTCGCCGAGGAAGTGGCCAAGGTGCAGGACCAGTCAGCGGCCAAGCAGGCGGCACAGCAGCAGCCACCGGACGAGGGCGACCTCGAGATCGAGCTGGAAGACCTGTAGGTCAGGAACAGGAGCCGCAAGCGCCAGCACGCGGCCGGATTGGGGCGGAGCGTCCCTCAGATCCGACGTCCGTCACATTATCATCCGCAGAATAACCCCGGATTTCTTTCGGTATGTCAGTCAATCCGAATTAGGATACCGCCCCGGCTGTGGGATGCTCCACAGCCACTTTGATTGTGGGGACGGGAAGGATGATGATCGCAGTGGCAACTATCATTTCGGGCGGACAGACCGGCGCCGATCGTGGCGCACTTGACGCAGCCATCGAGCTTGGAATCCCCCACGGCGGCACCTGCCCCAAGGGGCGCGTCGCCGAGGACGGCACCATTCCGGCCAAGTACCAGCTCAAGGAATCCAACAGCAAAGATTCACCGGAGCGCACCGAAACCAACGTCGCAAAGGCCGACGGTACCTTGATTTGCACCTTCGGGCGCCTTACCGGCGGCAGCAAGCTGACGGCCGAGTTCGCCCGCCGGCACAACAAGCCTTACCTGCACCTCGACCTGAACGCCGAAGCCACCGACTACGCCGTGAAGTGCGTGCGCAGCTGGCTGGCCGAGCAGGACATCAAGGTGCTGAACGTAGCCGGCGGACGCGAAAGCGAATCGGCCGGCCTGCAGGGCGCGGTGAAAGACCTGCTCACGCGCGTGTTCCGCTAAGCCGCACCTAGCACAGCAACAGAAAAGCGCCTGGTGGCTTCACCAGGCGCTTTGGTTTGGTGATTCTGATCCGGGCTGATGGCGGCGCGTGAGTCTTGCCGGCGACGGATGGGACCGGGGCGTCTCCCTGTCCTCTGACCTCTGCCCTCTGTCCTCTGTCCTCTAACCTCTGACCTCTAACCTCTGACCTCTGTTCAGGCGCCCAGCTCATTGAGGGCCTTCTCGGCCAGCTCTTTGTTGGGCGTGCTGCCGTGCCACTTGTAGCCCTCTTTTTCCATGTAGCTGACGCCCTTGCCCATGATGGTTTTGGCGATAATGCAGGTGGGCTGGCCCTTATGGTTCTTGGCCTCGTGCAGGGCGGACAGGATTTCGGCGTAGTTGTGGCCGTCGATCACCAGGGTGTGAAAGCCGAAGGCCTCCAGCTTCTTGTCCAGGGGCTCGAGGCTCATGACGTCCTCGGTCGTGCCGTCGATCTGCGCGTCGTTGCGGTCGATGATCACCGTGAAATTGTCGGCCTTGTAGTGGCTGGCGGCCATGAAGGCCTCCCAGGGCAGGCCTTCCTCGATTTCGCCGTCGCCGAGCAGCGCCCACACATGGGTGTCGCGCTTGCTCTGGCGCTCGGCCAGCGCCATGCCCAGGGCGCCGCACACGCCGTGGCCCAGGCTGCCGGTGGAAAGCTCGACGCCCGGGGTTTTCTGCATGGCCGGGTGGCCTTGCAGGTGCGCGCCCAGCTGGCGCAGCTCGGACAACCACTCGTGCGGGAAGTAGCCGCGCTCGGCCAGCACGGCGTACAGGATCGGGCAGATGTGCCCGTTGCTCAGCACCACGCGGTCGCGCTCGGGCCAGGCCGGGTTTTTCGGGTCGTGGCGCACGAAGCCGCCCCAGTACAGGCAGGTGAAGATGTCCGCCATGCCAAGGCTGCCGCCCGGGTGCCCGGAGCCTGCCTTGGCCAGCATGCGGATGACCTCGATGCGCAGTTTGCGGGCGGTTTCTTTCAGCTCGGCTTCGAACTCGGCGGTGATCTTCATGGTCGCTTCTTCTACCTGCATGGCGGCTCCTCGACAATGCGGGGCAAACAGCGGCCCCTGTAGCGCCGCGTCATCCGGAGTATATTGCCCCCCTTCCGCAACCCGCGTGTGTTGGACGATTGGGGATTGGTGACGGTATGGACGACGTGGCCGTTCTGCTGAATGCGTTGCCCTATCTGCGGCGCTACCGCGACAAGGTGTTCGTCGTGAAGGTGGGCGGCGAAATCGCCAAAACGCCCGCCGCGCTGGACCTGTTCGCCAAGGACGTGGCGATGCTCAACCAGCTCGGCATACGCATCATCGTGATTCACGGCGGCGGGCCGCAGCTCGATGAAGTCAGCGACAAGATGGGCGTCAAGCCCGAGAAAATCGCCGGCCGCCGCATCACCGACGACGCCACCCTCGAGATGGCCAAGATGGTGTTTGCCGGCAGCATCAACACCGACATCCTGGCCGCGATCCGCAAGCACGGCGTGCTGCCCGTGGGCCTCAGCGGCCTCGACGGCGAAGTGCTGACGGCCGCGCGCCGCCCGCCCAAGGAGATGACAGACCCGGAGACGGGCCAGAAGCACACGGTCGACTTCAAGAACGTGGGCGACATCCGGGACTGCAACCCGGCGCTGCTGCGCACGCTGGTGGAGCACCGCTACGTGCCTGTGCTGAGCCCGCTGGCCTGCGACGACGAGGGGCACATCCTGAATATCAACGCCGACACGGTGGCCTGCACCGTGGCCGCCGAGATGCAGGCCGAGAAGCTGTTCATTTTGACCAACACCAACGGCGTGCTGAAGGACATCAACGACCCGGAAAGCCGCTACGTGTACCTGACCGTGAGCCGCGCCGAGGAACTGATCGAGAAGCGCGAGGTGAAGTCCGGCATGGTGCCCAAGCTGCAGGGCGTGATGAGCGCCGTGCGCGGAGGCGTCAAGCGCGCCTACCTGATCAACGGCCTCACGCCCCACAGCCTGCTGACCGAAGTGTTCACGCTGAAGGGCCGCGGCACCATGGTGATCGACGACGCCGCCGAACAGGATTACCTGGAACGGGGGTAGGGGTGGCCTTCTGGCCGATGCTGCGCTGGGGGGACTGTCCCCCGCCGTTGGGGACTGTCCCCGTCGTCGGCCGCTCCAACCCGTTCCAAAACGGGGACAGTCCCGTTCCGGGACAGTCCCCAAGGCTACGTCGGGCTGATCCACTTCGAGAGCAGCGCCCCGGCCGGGAACATGGCCAGCGCCAGCAACCCCCACCAGGGCTGCTGCGGCGCGAGCATCAGGGCGAAGCCGCCCATCAGCATGGCTTCGGCGCGGATGCCGCCCCCCACCACGGCGCCCAGCTTCGGCGGCGTGGGCTCGCTGCGCGCGGCATCCAGCTTGCGCCACAGGCCCAGCAGCAGCGCCGCCAGCGCCGCCAGCGGCAGAAACACGCCCAGGATCGGGCTGTGCGCGGATCCCGGCCGTGACAGCAGCCATGAAGGCAGCGCCAGCGCCACCGGCAGCAGCAGCACCTCAACGACGCGCAGGGCTTTGCGCCCACCGCCGGTGTCCTCGAACAGGCTGACGATGGTGACCAGGCAGAAGTAGCCGAACACGCTGCCCGCGAACAGCCCGACTTCCGGGCGCTGCAGCAGGCGCGGCAGCCTGTCCACGCCGGCAAAAGCCAGCAGCGGGAGCAGCACGTGAATCGCACGGCACAACGCGATCACCCCCACCGACGCCACGGTCCAGGCCTTGGGGTGCTGCACGTCAACGCCGACAATGCGCCCGGCCGCCAGGTGGTTGTACAGGGCGATCAGCGCCACCAGGGCCAGCAATGCCGGCCCGCAGCCGGCGATGAACCCGGCAGTAACGCCCAGCGTGAACAATCCCAGTGCGATCGCCAGCGCCTGCCGGTGGGAAAGCTCGCCGGTCACGATCGGCCGCGGTTTGCGCAGCAGGCGGTCCTTGCGCACATGCATCACGTCGTTGAGCGCCATGCCGCCGAGGTAGACGCCCAGGCTGGCGGGCAGCAGCCAGGCGATTTTCAGCGCGTCAAAGCGATAGCCCAGCACGGGCGCCAGGGCGAGCGCCAGGGCCATGCCGCCGAACTGGTCCGCCCACGCCGAAGGCAGCGCGGAAACACGCACGAGTTTGAGCACCGGGGAAAGCTTCATTGTGGATGCTTGATTCTGGATTCTGGATTCAGCCATCACGCGGCAATCCAAAATCCAAAATCGAAAATCGACTAAGGCCTGCGCGTGGTGGTGCGTCTGCGCCTGGGGCGCGCGGCCTCGATCGGGCCGGTCTTGCTGCGCCCACCCAGCTCCAGTACCGGGACCACGCCGCCGCCGCGCCGCACGTTCACCACCGGGTCCGCGCTGACGCGACCGATGCAGCCCGCGTATTCACCGCGTACGGCAAAAGCGCCCAGGGTCAGGTATTTCTTCTCTTCCAGCAGCTCCGTTCCCTCGGCCAGCGGCACCACGTGCTCACAGACCGGCACGTACTCCTGCACCACGCCCTGCTGGTTGACCGCCTCGTCCAGCCGCTTCAGCCATTCGTTGCGGTCGCTGTGCGGACCCAGGATCACATCCTGGCCGCCGTAGGCGCCGCCCGGCTTCAGCACGAACTTGTCAGGCCGCGAAGCCACGAAGGGCAGCAGGTCGATCTCGCGCCCCAGGTAGTCGGTCTTGCGCTCCTGCAGCTTGCGGGTCCACGGCAGCAGCTTCATCTTTTCCTGGTTCTCGGCCGGGGTGAAGAAGCGCTCGAAGGCCGAGCTGGTCAGGATCTCAAGCACGCCCTTGTTGCCCGCCAGCCGTGAGCGCAGGGGGTTGACCGTCACCACCTCGCCGTAGCGCAGGCCGCGCAGGAAAGGCGCGATCAGCACCCGGCGCCGCGCGAGCTCAGGCACCAGGGCGCGGCGGCAGATCAGGTGGTAGCGCTCGCCCGCGTGGTACAGGCCCTTGTCCTCGGTGTTGAACTCAAACTCGCGCGGGTCGGCCACCTTGGCCTTCAGCCCGCGTTTCTGCAGGCACTCGGCCACCAGCTGCTGCTCCGGCAGCGTGGGCGTGCCGTCGAAGTCCACGATCGCCACGTTGGGCTGCTCGACGGTCGCCTTGGCGTGCTCTTTGTACGCGGCCAGCAGCGCGTCGCAGTAAAGCTCGACGTCCGGCGAGCTGGGGAACAGTGTGTGCATGCCCACTTCGCGCGCGGTCTCAAGCTTCTGGTACTCGCAGTCCAGGATGTTGCTGAAGGTGCTGCCGGCCGGGCTGTCCACGTTGAATTCAAGGAAGCGCGGGCCGCCGCCGGTGGGTATGAAGTCGTAACGCGCGAACTCGATGGCCAGGCGGCTGGGCGAGTCGGCCAGCGCGAGCTCTTCCAGGTTGGCGGAAACGCCCACCTGCTCCATGAAGGTCACGCTGCTGAGCGCGAGCTGTACTACCTGCTCAAGCAGCTTGCTGAGCATGCGCACGCTGCGGGTCAGCTCGCGCACGTCGTTGGCCGACAGTATGAACGGCGCCTGCAACGCCCGCAGGTTGTTGCCATCCATGCGGAAGCCGCGCTCGCGCAATACCGCGGTCAGGGCGGCGTCGCTTTCACGCGCGCGCACCGGGCTGCGTTTCAGGACCTTGAGAAAGTCCTCGCGCATGCCCGTTGCCTGGTCGACTTTTCGGGTTGGCCGGTTGGATCCTTCTGCCCTTGCCATGAAATGACTTTACGCCCGCGAATTGCCTCGGCAAGTTGGCCCGTTCATTCGTTTCACAATTTGACGCCATCAGCATGTATCCCAGGAGCCGGACGTGAGCCACCTTTCTCGCTTGCTACTGCCAGTGGTTGCCCTTGCCCTGCTTGCACTTACGTCAATCAACGCGGGCGGACAGGACGCCCCGGACTTCAAGGCCGGCGCCAACACCTGGGCCGCATCGAAAGTTGGCGACTGGATCGAATACAGCCTCGCCGCCGGGCCTCGCGTGCGCTTTGCCGTCACGGCCATCGCCGACAACAAGGACATCACCTACCAGCACACCATCTACAACCCGCAAGGCGAGGCCGTCTCCGACAACTCGCGTACCCGCGCGCCCGACAAGGCGCCCGTGCAAGGCCGGGTGCCGGACAACATCGACGTCACATGGGGCAGCGCGGTCTATGAAATCGGCAGCCTGAAACTGGAGTGCCAGACCGCAAGCTGGAGCCAGGCCGAGGCAACGGGCGCGATCTGGTTCTGCAAAGACGTGCCCTGCGGCGGCATCGTGAAGACCATTACGGATGATAAGGATAGCGTTTGGTTGTCAGGCTTCAGCAAGGACGGCAAGGAGTATCGCCTGGCCAAGCCGGAACCGCAGCCGGAACCGCAGCCTGAACCCGAACCCCAGCCAGAGCCCCAGCCCGAACCCCAGCCGGAACCTCAGCCCGAGCCGCAGCCGGAGCCAAAGCCTGAACCCAAGCCGCAGCCGAAACCCGAGCCCAAGCCTGAGCCCGCACCCGAGCCCCTGCGCGATTTCGGTGATGCCATCACCATGACCCTGCCGGAAAAGGTCCGCCAGCAGATGCGCGACCAGGGCGTGGCCATCACCCGCATGCGCGTCTACTTCGAGGAAGACACCTCGGACAACGGAGCGGTTATCGAATTCGAGGGCATGCGCACCGAGGTGCCCGTCATCTACGCCGCCTTCACCGGCGACGAGTGCGACAAGGAAGTCAGCTACAAAGACTGGCTCGCGCGCGACGGCCGCTTCGTCGATCTGCGCTTCGACGTGAAGACCAAGCCCAAGGTGCTGAAGGGCATGAAGGTGCAGATCGTGCACAGCCACCTGCAGGGCGAAACAGAGACCGAACTTTCCACCTTCGACGTCACGGTGCCCGAGGCCGGCGATGCGTGGGACAGCCTGCGCCTGCGCGGCGCCAAGCCCGGCATCAACCGCTACACCCTGCTGGTCAGTTACACCAACAGCCAGGGCGAAACCACCACGCACCGCGGATTCAGCCACTGGGTCGTGGTGCAGGCGCCCCCGATGTTCGAGTTCCTGAACAGCGTCAGCGCCAAGGCCAACCGCACCCAGGCCGGCAGCAACACCGCGCTCACGGCCGACGTCACCATGAACGGCAGCTTCATACTGCACCACGGCCTGAAGGCCGACGACTGCACCCTGCGCATCACGCGCAAGGGCAAGCGCGAGATGGACCTGTCAGCCCTGCCCGCTGAGCTGCGCCGCGCCATCGACAAAGAGGCCGTGCCCCCCGGCTGGCAGGAAGTCGCGCGGGTGAAGTTCGCGGAAGGCAAACTGGCGGGCGCTACGGTAGTTGACGTCGAGGGCGACTTCGTGCGCGTCAGCTTCGGGCACAGCTTCGCGGCCAGCGCCGCGGTGCTGCCGGTGACCGACCAGTGGGAGTACCGCTTCGAGTTGCTGCACAAGGACTCCGCGGCGCCGCTGGCAAGCTGGACCGTAAACGTTGACCTCTCGATCGCGCGCGCCGAGGACATCGCGAGCGCGAAACTGAAGGTGCGCGCCACGGGCCTGGACAAGCCGCTGGAAGTTCCGTTCAACAAGAAGTAGCGCGCCGGATTTTTGCGGCGCAATGGGCGCCTTCGTGCGAAAATGCGCACGGAGGCAGCCGTGAAGATCGACCCTGAAAAAGCCCGCAAGTTGTGCAGCGAAGCTGAGTTCGAGCTGTTCACCGAAAGCCGCGAACCAGCCATTCTCACGTTCACTGCTGAAGGCCTGAAAAAGCGCGCTTACCAGGCGCAGAAGCTGTTTGAGCTCTGGAACGGCCGCGTGGGCAGCGAAAAGGACGCCGGCTGGGGCAAGGTGGGCGAAGCGCGCAAGAAGGCCGCCACGGGTTACATCACGGCGCGCCAGAAGGCGGAGCTGTTCGAGGACATCTGGATACGCTTCGACAGCCGGCTGAAAGACGTGCTCAAGAACCCCACACTGCCGGCCCGCGACACCGTAAAACTGCGCAAAGAGACGGGCAAAATCAACAAAGGCGGCCACCTGCTGAACCCGCCGCCCACGGACGACTGACCCGTGGGAAGCAAAAACAGTTGCCAGAACCCATTGAGTGCGAAGTTGAATCCGCACGGGGCCGCTGTTGAGCATCGGAAAAGGTGACGCTAGACTTGGCTCGAAAACGAGGGATCACATGAGCGGCCAAGCTGGACATCGCAAACGGCTGATTTGCGTAACCGCGGCCAATCTGCGCCGAAACCACCTTTACCTTACCGGGCACAATGACTTCTTTCCGGCGGACTGTTACGGAGCTTCAAACACGAAGGGCGTGTTGGGAAAGCACGTCCGCCTGGATGTCGTTGGACTTTCCGACCCGGTGATGACCGATATCCCCACCGATGCAAAAACCGGAAAACCTCGACGCTTCTTCAGGAAACGCGGTTGGATACGTGAGTTCTTCAAAAAGCATGGCATCAAACCAGGCGACACCATTTGCATAGAGAGGCAGAGTTCCCACCGCTTCCGAGTGTATCCGTTCGACGCGAAGGAACATCGCGAAAGCCCGGCGTCGTTTTCGTACAAAGATGAGCCGGAAGGTGATGGACCGCGAGTTATCGAGTTGTTCGCGGGCTGCGGCGGCATGGCGCTAGGATTCAAGAACGCCGGATTCAGAACTGTCTTGGCCAACGAGTGGGACAAAGATGCCTGCGATAGCCTGAGGGCAAACGTTACGGATCGCGTCCTGAACTGCGCGATTCAAGAGATCGAGCAGTTCCCTGAAGCGGACGTGGTTGCTGGTGGACCACCATGCCAAGGATTTAGCAACTTAGGGGAGCGGGTACCCAACGACCCTCGGAACCAACTTTGGCGCCACTATTTCCGCTGCGTAGAACTCGCAAAGCCCAAGATCTTCGTGCTTGAGAATGTACCGCCTCTCCTGAAGTCCGCTGAATTCGCAGAGATGAAGCGATTGGCTGAACAGTTGGGATACAAGGTCGAAGGCCGCGTTCTCAATGCAGCAGATTACGGTGTCCCCCAAACACGAAAGAGAGCCATTGTTATCGGCTCACGAATCGGAGAGCCAAGTTTTCCAGAGCCCACCAACGTTGACCCTTTAAAACGTGATCTCCTTAGTAAACATCTTCCCAGTTGGCGGACAGTTCGTGATGCAATTGGCCATCTACCGCTAGTACCGACCGGCCAAGATTGGCATGTCGGACGCAACCCTACTCCGAAGTCGCTTGAGCGGTATCGAACTATTCCGGCCGGAGGTAATCGATGGAATCTCCCGCTTGATCTAATGCCAGAATGCTGGAAGAGAAAGACCAAGGGCGGGACCGATCTGTTCGGACGACTCTGGTGGGATCGTCCAGCTGTCACGATTCGGACTGAATTCTACAAGCCTGAGAAAGGCCGCTATCTCCACCCGGTGGCTCATCGACCAATAACCCACCTAGAGGCCGCCCTACTCCAAAGCTTCCCCCAAGACTTCAAGTTCTGCGGTAGCAAGACCAACGTCGGAATTCAGATCGGCAATGCCGTCCCGCCGCTCCTCGGTTTTGCCATCGCCAAACACATAGCCCGCATGCTCGGGCTTTTGCAAACGACCCGCGAACTTCGCGCGGTGTAGGACAGTTTCCATGGCGAGCCATAAAAAGTCCAATGGTGCGAAGGCACGACTCCGCGCGTTCCTAACAAGAAACACGGGGAAGGTGCTAACTGCACGCGAACTTCGTGACGCAGCCGGTTTGGATGTCAGTGAGTGGGCAAGGCGTGTGCGAGACTTGCGCGCCGAAGGTTGGAAAATTCTCACGCACCATGATGATGCGAGCCTCAGCCCGGGCCAGTATCGAATGGACGAGCCGCCACCCGAGAAAGTTGTCTTCTCGAAATCAATATCAGCAAAACTCAGGGCTCAAGTTCTGGATCGTAACGGTTTCACCTGCCAGATGTGCGGACTCACGCCAGGTGACATCGATCCACACACAAAGAGAAAGGTCCGGCTTCACATTGGACACATCAAAGACCGGAGCCTCGGTGGCAAAGAAGAGTTGTCTAACCTTCGAACCCTCTGTTCAACTTGCAACCAGGGGGCGAAAAACGTGACAACGGAGAAGCCGAGCACCATCTGGCTGCTCTCGCAGGTGCGCCGGGCGGGAGTGGATGAACAACGGGCTGTCCTTGATTGGCTTCGAAGGAAGTTCAAGGAGTAGCGGTATTGGGTTTTCGCGCTACACCTGTCGGTACCACATGCCTGATCCACTCACCGTTGACCAACGCCACAAGTGCATGTCGGCGATTGGTGGCAAAGACACAACCCCAGAACGCGTCGTTCGGTCCATACTGCACCGAAAGGGGTGTCGCTTTGCCCTTCATCGCAAAGACTTGCCGGGAAAGCCTGACATCGTGATGCCCTCCCGGAACCTGATCGTACTGGTCCATGGCTGCTTCTGGCACATGCACAACTGCAGACGAGGGCGAAGCACCCCTGCCTCAAACGCCAAATTCTGGCGAGAGAAGCGCCTGGCTACAAAGGCGCGAGACCGGCGCAACCTTGCGGCTCTGCGCCGCGCGGGTTGGCGTGTTGTGGTCGTGTGGGAATGCGAAACGCGCGACACTGGGCGACTTTCACGGCGGCTCTCCCGGCTGATTCAGCAGCGTGAATCTGCGGCAGACCGCCGGAAGTCGAAAACTTGCTGCGCTTCGTAAGCCTACCAGCCGGTGCCTTCTTCGGTTTGCCAGAAGGGGTAGAAGTTGTGCCACTGCAGCGGGTACCTCTGCAGCAGCTCTTCCAGCAGGTTGGCGTACAGTTGCACCCATGATTTCAGGTCGGCGTCGCGCTGCTTGCGGTCGCCAAACTTGAAGTAGTGCGGCCCGCGCGCCATCAGCGCGTAGTGCCTCACCCCCAGCCGGTTCGCGAACGTGAACACCACCGGCGCACCCGTGCTCGCCGCCAGCACGAACGGCCCGGCCGGGAACTTCGCGTCGGCGCCCAAAAACGGCACGCGCACGCCGCCTGAACCGAGCATGCGGTCGCCGTGGATTGCCACGATCTCGCCGCGCTCAAGGGCCTGCTTGCACTCGATGCTGGCCTGCAGGCTGTCGTTGCTGGCGATGATGCGGAAGGGCGGCTCGCCGCTGGCTTTTTTGAGCTGCTTCTCGACCTTCTCGCTTTCACCCTTGAACATCACGGCGTTCACCGGCACGCGCCGCCCCTGCCGCATGTAGCCGCCCAGGCAGTAGGCCGCGAGCTCCCAGTTGCCCAGGTGCGCGCTCATCAGGATCACGCCTTTGCCGCTGGCGAGCACTTCCTCAATTACCGAGTGGCCGTCGCGCTCGAACTTCACTTCTCCCAGCATGCCGGTGAATGCATAGGCGCGGTCCACCAGCACCCGCCCGAAACTGAGGAAGTGGCGGTAGCGCTTGAACCACAGCGAGAACCAGCCGATGCCGGGGTAGCGGCGGCGCAGGTAGTCGCTGCTGGCGCGGCACGCCTTGCGGAAGAACAACTGGTAATAGAACGCCACCGGGTACAACAACAGGTACGCAAAGCGCGGCCCCAGCGTCTTGAAGATCCAGAAGAAAATCAGGATGCCCAGGCCCGTGCGTGTACGGCCGTCCCATTCCTTGGGCTTGGCCGAGGTTGGCGCTTCGCGCGGGGGGATTTCCGTGGCGGTGCCGCTCATGTCGGCATTGCACGCCACGCACAGCGATTTCGCAAGCCGCCGCCGCGAGAAATGAGCGCAATCACCCCGGCGTGCCAACACCGGGGATAGGCGGTGTGATGTTCGGCCCGGTGAAGGCTGTCAGCAAGGCGCTGGACGTTCACCGCTTTGCTGCACGCGTTGCCTGACGGGAGTTGCACTCTGCTGATCCCCGGCCTTTCCGCCTTCGCCAAGGCTTCCGCGGACAGGTGCCGGCCGGGTTAGGATGCCCCCGCCGGAGAAACTCTCTTCGGTTGAGCGTCGTTCAACTACCTCACGCGAAGGCGCGAAGGACGCGAAGCACTGACTGGAATCGGCCTTTGCTTCGCGGTCTTCGCGTCCTTCGCGCCTTCGCGTGTTGCCATTGCTGAGCGCTCAAACCCAAAAGTGTCGGTCGAACTGGTCAACGGCCCGAAAAAAAGAAAACCGCCCGCGTCTGGTTGCGCGGGCGGTACTTCAAGCTGGTTGGCCCACAGGGACTCGAACCTCAAACGCCAAAGGCGTTTGACAGCGAAGCTCTGCGAAGCGGCGCGCGCAACGCGCGCCACGGGGTTCGAGTGGCCCGGAGAAAAGAAAACCGCCCGCGTCTGGTTGCGCGGGCGGTACTTCAAGCTGGTTGGCCCACAGGGACTCGAACCCCAAATACCTGAACCAGAATCAGGTGTGTTACCAATTACACCATGGGCCAGCGCGCGCAAAAGTAGCTCACGCATTTCGGCCGTCAAGGCCCGGTCGCAAGGCAATTCGGCGCGTGACACCTGCCCTTTCCGGTGGCAACATCCCGCCCGAAACCGTACTACTGACGGGGCGGAAGTTTCCGCCCGGCCGGGGCCCAGGAGTGTTCCAGATGCAGGATTTCAAGACTCGTTTCATCACACGTTTCGGTTTTGCGGCGCTGCTGCTGGCGGTGCTGGTCGGCGGCGCCCTGATCGGCGCGCAGGCCGACCCGGTGGACGCGCCGGGTGAAAGCACCAAGCCTGAGCAGAAGACGCCGGAGCCGCGCCGCACGGCCTACGTCGATTTCCTGTCGCTGCTGAAGCAGGACCTCCCGCTGCGCCAGAAGACCCTGGACATCGCCGACGACGTCGAGCGCGAAATGGCTGAAATCGAGAAGCGCTGGGGCGAGGTGATCAAGGCCCAGGACGAGATCAAGCGCCTCAAAAAGCCCGACACACGCGACTACCGCAAGGCGATGGAAGAGCAGCTTTACGCCGCGCGCCGCATGTTCGAAGAGAAGCTGAGCTACGAGCAGGCCGCACAGGAAGAGTTGCGCAGCTTCGGCATCAAGCGCTTCAAAGAACTGCGCAACCTCGCCACCGACGAGGCCAAGCAGCGCGGCTACAACGAAGTGCTGAACATCGTGCGCGAGTTCAAGGACGTCACCGCCCAGGAAGACAGCTTCCAGGCCCTGCAGCAGCAGCTGCTGATCAGCCCCGTGCTGTACTATGAAGCGTCGCACGACATCACCGACGCCGTGCAGGCGGCCGCCAACAAGCTGTGGGGCAGCAACATCAGCATGGCCGGCTACGCCGACGGCAAGGGCGGCATCAGCTACACCGTGAAAGACAGCACCGAGGCCGTGAAGCGCAACGCCGAGGGCGAAATCGAAATCCGTCTCGGCCAGCAGGGCCAGTTCGGCATCCAGGTACTCGAAAAGGGCGAGCCCGCCACGGGCGCATCGGCCGAAGTACGCTGGATCAAGCGCGGCCTGGACACCGGCGAACTGACAGAAAAGGGCGAGTACAAGGCGCCTGAGGAGTTCCCGGCGGGCGACACCTTCACGGTCACGGTGCGCAGCAAGAAAGACCCGACCGTCAGCGAAGAAGTCACGATCCGCCTGCTGGACAAGGACGGCAAGCGCATGCCGCCCAAGGATAAGTAAGGGGCAAAGCACGGGGGGCAGCCATGAAGCTCAAGGACCTGGCGCAGGTGTGCGGCGGCAAGCTCGAGGGCGACGGCGAGCGCGAGATCGCCGACGTCGGGCGCGTTGACACGGCCACCCCCGAGCAGATCTGCTTCGTCACCGACAAGAAGTACCTGCCGCTGCTCGAGAAAGCGCGCCCCGGCGCGGTGATCGCCGCGCCCGGCATGGCGCTGCCCCAGGGCACGCCGGTGGTGCGCGTGGACGACCCCGACTTCGCCTTCAGCAAGGCCGTCACCGCCCTGCGCGGTGAGCCGATGCGCCCCCTGCCCGGCATATCCGAGCACACGGTGATCGGCGAGCATTTCGAGATGGGCGAAAACGCCAGCGTGGGCGCGTTCAGCTACATCGGCGCCGGCGTGAAGCTGGGCAAGAACGTGATCATCCACCCGCACTGCTACATCGGCGACGCGGTCACCATCGGCGACGACAGCGTGATCCACCCCCACGTCACGATCCTGGAACGCTGCAGCATCGGCAAGCGCTGCATCATCCACCCCGGCGTGCGCATCGGCGCCGACGGCTTCGGCTACCACTTCGTGCAGGGCAAGTTCGTGAAAGCCCCCCAGCGCGGCACCGTGGTGATCGAGGACGAGGTCGAAATCGGCGCCAACGCCACCATCGACCGCGCGCGCTTTGACGTCACTCTGGTCAAGCGCGGCACCAAGATCGACAACATGGTGCAGATCGCGCACAACGTGCAGGTCGGCCAGAACTGCGTGATCGCGGCCCTCAGCGGCATCGCCGGCAGCGCCGTGCTGAAAGATTACGTGCAGCTCGGCGGCAATTCCGGCGTGGCCGACCACATCACCATCGGCATGGGCGCCAAGATCGCCGCCAAGACCGGCGTGATGCAGGACGTCAACCCGGGCATGAAGATGGCGGGCCTGCCCGCCGACGAGGGCAAGGCCTTCATGCGCCGCGAAGCGGCCGTGCGCAAACTGCCCGACCTGGTGAAGGAGTTCCGCGAGTTGCAGGCACAGGTGGCCAAGCTGCAGGGCAAAGGCGGCTTCGAGCCCGTGGACGAAGAGGCGGAGATCAACGAGCCCGAGCCCGGCACCGTAACCCGCTTCATCCGCAACCGCCCCAAGCCGGAAGAATAGCCGGCGGCACGCGCATCCCGACTTCGCCAAGGCTGCGTCGGACACGCTTCACGCCCAGAATCCGATGTCTGACATGTGATCAGCTGAGTAGAATCAGGTGATGCGATTCTCGCGACTCTCGCGGATTCTGACTTCGATGATTGTGCTGCTTGGCTGCCCCACCCTTGTAGCGCAGGATGGGCCTGAACCATCTGCCGATGACGTAACCATTCCCGACGTTACCGGATCGTTCACGCTTTACTCATCGCAAAGGCCGGAAGACACGTCAAAGCTTGATGAGTGGTTGGCTACAGGCAGGGTGCTGAAAGCCGGCTGGCAAGGCAGGATAGGCAAGGATCAGCATCTGGCTTTTATTGGAACCACCAACACGGGGGGAGTCCGCACCACTGCACAGGACGCAGACTTGGCGAAAATCAAGGGCCTCACGGCACTCCGTTCGCTAGACCTCCGCTGGTGCGATCTGATCACGGACGCGGGCTTGAAACACTTGCAGGGCTTGCGTGAGCTGCAGTCGCTGAATCTCTTCGGATGCCGCAAGATCACGACCGAAGGGCTCGGATACCTAAAGACTCTGACGTCACTTCAAACCCTGAGCCTGGGCCGCTGCAACATCGCGGCTGCCGGTTTGGCGAGCCTTGCCGGGCTGACAGAACTTCGTTCGCTCGACCTTAGTTTTTGCGAGCTTTACGATGACGGTGTTCTGGAGCCGCTGGAGAAGCTGACCGCGCTGGAATCGCTGGACTTTACTGAGAGCAGGGGGATCGGGGATTCCGATCTGGCTCATTTGGGGGGCCTAACGGCGTTGCGCGCGCTTCTCCTCGCCGAGTGTGGCGAGATCACGGACGCAGGGCTGGCACACCTCAAGACCCTCACAGCGTTGCAGTCACTCGACCTCTACTTATGTGCACAACTCACGGACACGGGGCTGGCGCACCTAGAAAATCTGCCCGCGCTGGAGTCGCTTTGTCTTTCCAAGTGCGAAAAGATCACAGACGCGGGCTTGGCGCATTTGAAGAAGCTAGAGGCACTGAGATCGCTCAGCCTGTACTGCTGCGATCGGATCACAGATGTGGGGTTGGGACATTTGCGAAGCCAATCGGGATTGCAGTCGCTCGATCTCGGCTGGGTCAGCAAGATCACTGACATCGGTCTGCTTCAATTGGGGAGTTTCGCGAACCTGCACACGCTCTACCTCTTGGGGTGCAATCGGATCACTGACAGTGGGCTGGCGCACTTGAAGGATGTTACTTCACTCCAAACGCTCAGTCTCAATTCGTGTGACCAGATAACGGACAAGGGGTTGGTGCACCTACAGGCACTTAGCCAACTGCGATCGTTAGATCTAAGCGAGTGCAACGAAATCACCGACGTGGGGCTACAAGAGCTAATAGTGCTGAAGAAGCTTCAATCCCTCGATCTACGGCGATGCAAGAAGATCACCCAAGCGGGTATCGCCAAGCTAGAGAAGGAACGACCTGAGATTACTGTCAGGAGCTAGGACGAAACAGCCAGCGTTGACGTCTAACGTGAGCTCGTCTGCGGGATTTGTTGGACCCGATCGCGGTGCTGGCTTGGCGGGCACTCAACCGGCAGGCATAGTGCGGGGCATGAAGCAGACTACGCTTTCGAAATCAGTCTCCATGACCGGCACCAGCCTGCACGAGGGCCACCCGGTTACGCTGACGCTGAAACCCGCGCCGGCCGGCAGCGGCGTCACCATTGTGCGCACGGACCGAGACGGCGCGCAGGTGCACGTGCACCCCCGCAACATCCAGGAGATCCAGCGCCGCACGCTGCTGATGGAAAACGGCGTCGAAGTCCACACTGTTGAGCATGTGCTGGCCGCCCTTTACGGCCTCGGCGTGGACAACGCCGTCATGGAACTTTCCGCGCCCGAGCCCCCGGCCGGCGACGGCAGCAGCAAGGCGTTCGTCGAGCTGGTGCGCGAAGCGGGGGTCATTGAGCTGGCGGCCGAGCGCCCCGAGTTCACACCCACCGAAACCATCGAGGTTGGCGACGGCAAGGTCTCCATCAAGGTCGAGCCGCACGCGGATGGCCTGGTCGTGAACTACACGCTGGACTACGGCGTGCCCTTCATGCCGCGCACGACTGTCGAGTTCGCCGTCACTCCGGAAAGCTTCGAGCAGCAGATCGGCCCCGCGCGCACCTTCTGCCTCGAGAAAGAGGCGCAGATGCTGCAGGCCATGGGCTTCGGCAAGGGCGCCAACACCCAGAACACACTGGTGGTCAGCCCCCAAGGCCCGCTGGAAAACACACTGCGCTTTGAAGACGAATACGCCCGTCACAAGCTGCTTGACGTGGTCGGCGACCTGGCTGTAACCGGCCTGCGCCTGAACGCCAAAGTCACGGCCGTGAAATCCGGCCACAGCCAGAACCAGGTCGTGGCGAAAGAGCTGCGGCGGCAGTATGAAGCGGCCCGGAAGTCTTGAGGGGATCGCGTGAGTTCTCTGAAGCAAATTACCAATAACCAATTACCAATTTCCAATTGGGCCGGCGCTGCGCGGCTTGCATTGGTTATTCGCTGTTCATTAGTGCCAGGAGACTGCGAATGAACGACTCACCCGCCGAGAATCTTGGGCCGCTTGACATCCAGGGCGTGCTGAGCATTGCGCCGCACCGCTACCCGTTCCTGATGGTGGACCGCGTGCTGGAGCGCACTGGCAACCGCGCCGTCGGCATCAAGAACGTCACCTTCAATGAGCCCTGCTTCATGGGCCACTTCCCCGGCCGACCGGTGTTCCCGGGCGTGCTGATGCTGGAGGCGATCGCCCAGGTGGGCGGGCTGCTGGTGCTGGGCCGCGCCGAGAACATGGGCAAGCTCGCGTTCTTCACCGGCGCCGATGAAGTCAGCTGGCGGCGCATGGTGGTGCCCGGCGACCAGATCCGCATCGAGGCCGAGCTGCTGAAAGAACGCCGCGGCCTGTGCGTGGTGAAGGGCGTCGCGACCGTCGAAGGCGAGCTCGCCTGCGAAGCCACCGTGAAGTTCATGGTCACAGAAGAGCGCGCGAAGTAGCAAAGGGACTGTCCCCGCGGCATGCGCACCGAAGCTTTAGCGAAGGTGGGTCGGGGACTGTCCCTGCCTTCATGAGTGCGATGGAGTTCGGACAAGAACCGGGACAGGCGCCACGGCGCCTGTCCCCGTCCGTTTCAGGCTACTTGTTGCGTTGTGGCACCGGCCCGCCCTTGGGCAGTTTCTTCTTCAGTCTGGCACGCGAAGGCAGCGCCTTGTTGGCGGGCTTCTTCAGCCCCAGGGCGCCGCGCATCATGTCGGGGTCAAGGCCGTTGTCAGCCTCGGCGTCCATGCCGTCGATTTTCTGCAGGTGCATCTGCAGGTCGAGTTCCGTGATCACTCCCTTCTCCACCAGCGCGGCGACCAGGCTCATGCACACCAGCGCCAGCGTGTTGATGTCAGCCTGCAGGTCCGCGGCGACGCGGGTCGGCGAGGTCTTTCGACCGCCGCCGGTCTTGATCGACGTGGCGATCTCGCGCAGGTGGCGGGCCTGCGCCCACTGGGGCCAGAAGAAGTCCAGTAGTTCCATCGTGTCTCCTTTCGTATCGCCAGAGTAGCGACCACAACGCGGACGTCGATTACATCGTAATGCGCCGAATGTAAGCGTAACTGACACTCGCCAACAGGCTGGCGGTGTCGCGGGCCTGTGTATATTTACGCGCGGGCACTTGGGGTGCCCGAGGTTACCGGGACCTTTGTATACGCGACTACCTGACCCGGGGGGAGATGAGCCATGAGCAGTTTCAACAAAGTCATCCTGATGGGCAACCTGACCCGCACGCCCGAGCTTCGCACCACGCCGGGCGGCTCGCAGGTCACCGACATCACCCTGGCCGTGAACGACGTGTTCACCGACAGCAGCGGCACCAAGCAGGAACGCGTCACCTTTGTCGACATCACCTTCTGGGG
>JAJVIO010000061.1:10646-23508 GCA_022071975.1 Planctomycetota bacterium | reverse complement strand
AAACCGAAGGGTACTCGATGAAACTGAAAGTCGGACTTCTGGCCATGCTGGCCGTCACGCTGCTGGCAAGTTGCCGCGACGCGGGCGAGTGGATGTCGTTCACCGGCAGCCCTGAGGGCAACGACGGCTGGGGCGAAACCTACGAGGCCTCGCCCAGCGATGTATGGGAAGCCTTCCGCCTGGTGGCGCGTGACAACGGCACCATCACCGAGGAAGACCCCGACGAGATGTCGCTGCGCGGCGAGTACAAGCCCCATGACTCGAGTGAATGGCGCGGCATCGCCATCAAGGGCCGGGTGTACGACAAGGGCGAAGGCGAGAAGCTGGCCTCGCGCCTGATCGTGCATGCCTGGTACACGCGCAACGCCAACGACCGCGAGCGCCCGGATACCGCGCGCGAGTACTGCAACGCCGTGTTCCGCGTGCTGAAAGCCTGGAAAGGCGAGCAGGTGGATGACAAGCCGACCGTCTCCACCACCTCGGAAGACCCGATCAAGGAAGACGAGGCGATCAGCTACTTCAAGGTCACGCCTGCGCAGGCGTACGCGGTCTGCAAGGGCGTGATCGCGAAGTACGGCGAAGTCGAGCAGGCGGACGACAAGACTTTCTACATCAGGGGTGTGCGCAGCAACGCGCTGGAATCAACCCGCGACGACGTGCGCGTAAGCATCTGGGACCGCACCGAAGACGCGGGCGCGCGCTGCAAGGTGAGCGTGCGTGTGCGCGACGGCAAGGACAACAAGGCGCTGCAGGAAGTCGCGCGCGGGTACATGGCCGAGATCCGCAAGGAACTCGAGAAGCAATTCGGCGCACAGGAGTAACGTGGGCGACGACGGGGCAACCGTTGAACACGGCCCCGGCGCTGCCGAAGCCGCGCAGCCGGCCGGGGAGGCGGCATTGACGCCCGAGGGCATCGCCGCCGATTCCGTGCGCATCGAGGAAGAGCGCCGTGTGCTGAGCATCGAGTCGCCGGGCCGGTCCGTGATCGGCTCGGCGATCGTCGTTTCGGGCGCCACGCTGGTTTCGCGCCTGCTGGGCCTGGCGCGCGACGTGATGATGGCCGCGATGTTCGGCTTCAGCCGCGAGATGGACGCCTTTTTCATCGCATTCACCGTTCCCAACCTGTTCCGCAAGCTGTTCGGCGAGGGCGCGCTTTCCAGCGCCACCATCCCGGTGCTGACCCGTTATCGCCTGCGCGGAGACCCGGCTGCCACGCGCCGACTGCTGGGCACACTGGCCGGGTTGCTGGTGCTGGGCCTGGGCGCGGTCACGGTGCTGGTGATCGGGATTGTCTGGCTGCTGCCGCCCGCCTGGTTCCATGACCCGGGCAAATACGAGCTGTTCCGCGACTACCTTACCGTGCTGCTGCCGTACGTGGTGTTCATCTGCCTGGCCGCCCTGCAGGCCGGCACGCTGAACTGCTGGAGCCGCTTCGGCATGCCGGCGCTGATGCCCGCGCTGGCGAACCTGGTGTGGATCCTGGTGCTGGTTTACATCTGGCAGGCCGGCCTGCTGTCGCAGCCGCACACGGCGGTGCTGGTGGTGGCGGCTGGCGTGCTGCTGAGCGGCGTGATCCAGTGGGGCTTCCAGCTGATCCCGCTGGCGAAACTGAAGCTGGTGAGCGGGCCGAAACTGGCGCTGCGCGAGCCGGGAATCCGCGAGACATTCAAGGCCATGGCGCCGATGCTGTTCGCGCTGGCGGTGTTCCAGGTCAACACGTTCATGGACCAGCTGCTGGCCGAGCTGCTGATCGCGGGCGACGGCGCGGTCAGCAGCTACAGCTACGCCTCGCGGCTGTTCCAGTTTCCGCTGGGGCTGGTGGGGGTGGCGCTGGGCACCGCGATGTTCCCGCTGATGTCGCGCTTTGCAGCCCGCAACGAACTCGAGAAGTTGACGGCCAGCCTTCTCAACAGCACGCGGCTGATCGCGTTCATCGCGTTCCCCGCGGCGCTGGGCCTCGCGGCGCTGGCCTACCCGATCACCGAGCTGCTGTTCGGCGGCGCGCGCAGCGAACCCGAGATGCTGCGGCGCTCTGCCCTCGTGGTAGCGCTGCTGTGCATCAGCCTGCCGCTGGTCAGCGTGATCAGCCTCCTGACCAAGGCTTTCTACGCCCTGCGCGACTACCGCACGCCCACGCGCATCGCGCTGCTGGCGGTGATCGTGAACCTGGTGGCGAACCTGATCCTGCTGCAGACCTCGCTGCGCGAGGCCGGCCTGGCGCTCGGCACCGCCATCTCCGGCCTGCTGAATCTCGCGCTGCTGATGCTGGTGCTGCGCAACCGGCTGAAGGGCACGATTCTGGAAAGCATGCGCGCGGCCGCCATCCCGCCTGCCAGCGAACGCCTGGCGCAGCCCCTGACGCCCAGCACCCTGCGCGGCATACCGGTTTCGATCCTGCGTTCGCTGCTGGTGGCGTGCGTGATGGCCGCCGGCGCGTGGCTGGTGCAGAACGCGCTATACCTCGAATTCGGTCTCAGCGGCCGCGGCAGCCGGGCGCTGGCGGTCAGCGCCGCAGTGCTGGCCGGGGTGGTGATTTATGCGGGGCTATCGATGCTGCTGCGAGCGCAGGAAGTGCAGCAGATTCTCACTCTGCGCAAGCGCCGCGCGGCGTGATGGCATTCAGGCCAGATCCAGCGGCAACTGCTTCACCAGCTTGATTTGCCCGGGGGTGAATTCCACCTGCAACGGGTAGACCTCAACGCCGGCTTTCACGGCCTCGCGCAGCAGCTTGCCGTATCGGGCGTCGATTTCATCCGCCGGGCGGAACGCGCGGGTGTCGGTTCGGCCGCAGAAGTAAACCATGGCCGCGCGCAGGCCCTGCTCGCGTACCAGGTGGGTCAATTCTTCGAGGTGTTTCTGGCCGCGCTCGGTGACGGAGTCGGGGAACAGCGAGTGCTCGCCGGCGCGCATGGAAGTGTTTTTGACTTCGACATAACAGTCGGGCTTGCCGTTGGGTTTGCAGCGCGGCTCCGGCTCCGGGTCGCGCTTGCGTTTCTTCGGCGGCGGTTCGTTGGTGAGCAAAAGGTCGATGCGACTGCGCCCGTCGCGCCCGTATTTCACTTCGCGCCGGATGAACGCGTAGCCATCCAGGCCGGGCACGGTGTCGGCATCAACGAACTGTTCAACGCATGAGTTGGAAATGCCGGTGTTGACGTTCACCCAGGATTCGCCCATGTGAATCATTTCCCAGGTGTAGCGATATTTGCGACTCTCATTCTCACTATCGCTGATTATTACTTTCCGGCCGGGCTCAACGCAGCTTTTCATGCTGCCGGTGTTGGCGCACATGGCCGTAACCAGGGCGCCGTCCGCCAGCCGAATGTCAGCCAGGAAGCGGTTGCGCCGCGCCAGCAGCGTGCCTTCGAGCGTGGGCAGATTCAGTTTGATGATCGACATGCCGGTGATTCCACGTATATCCGGCTGCACCATAACACGGAGCGCGACATGGATGCAGAGGCCTTGAACGCTGAGCTGGCGGGCATGGACATCTACCTGCTCGACCAGGTGCTGAAGGGGCGTTTCGCGCCCGGTTCGCGCATCCTCGATGCCGGCTGCGGCGCGGGCCGAAACCTGGCCTGGTTCGGGCGCAACGGCTATGAAGTGTATGGGATCGATGCCGACGCCGCGGCGATTGAACGCGCGCGGGATGCAGGTATCGCGCCGGCCGGAAACCTGGTCGCCGGCTCAGTCACCGCGCTGCCTTGGCCGGATGGGCACTTCCAGGGCGTGATCTGCAACGCGCTGCTGCACGTGCTGCCCAGCCGTGCCGATCTTGAACAGGCGGTTGGCGAGACCTGGCGGGTGCTGGCGCCCGGAGGCGTGTGGTTCACGCGCGTGGCAACCAGCCTCAGCATGGAGCAACACGCCATTCCGTTAGAGGACGGCCGCTACCGCATGCCCGGCACCAAGTGGGACATCCTGCTGCTGAGCCTGGAAGAGATGCTGCAATTGACCAGCCGGCTGGGAGCTACGCTGCTGGAGCCGATCAAGACAGTGAATGTACAGAACCAGCGAGCCATGGCCACCTGGGTGCTGCAGAAGTGAATGTGGATGCCGCGCGAAGTCTGGCCCGCCTGACGAAGCCTTGGCGAAGTCTGGCCTGCCTGACGAAGCCCTGGCGAAGTCTGGCCCGCCTGACGAAGCCTTGGCGAAGTCTGGCCTGCCTGACGAAGCCTTGGCGAAGTCTGGCCTGCCTGACGAAGCCTTGGCGAAGTCTGGTGGGCCCGCCGGGATTCGAACCCGGAACCAAGGGATTATGAGTCCCCTGCTCTAACCGTTGAGCTACAGGCCCACCTTTGACGCCTCTGGAGTGTGCCACGCTTCGCCCTTGGGGCAAGGCTTCGGGCGGTTAACGATGTTGTGCTTCATTCGCACTTCACGGGCGGGCGCCTGGTGGCTAAGTTGCGAGCCCCCGCCGCTGGAGCCCGCCATGAGCTTTCGCACTGCATTGCCGCTGCTGTGCCTGCTGCTGTTTCTCAACCCGCAACCCCAGGTCGCCCAGGACCAGCCCGTCGCGCCGGGCCCCATCGTGCTGCGCGAGTGCCTGGTGCTGCCCCGCGTGGGTCGCGGCGCGCGCAGCCCGGTGCGTCTTGACCCGCTGGAAGCGCTGATGGTGAAGGGCGCCTTTAAGGCGCCTAAAGCCGGCGACACCGTCAACAACTACAAGGGCGAGCCGGTGGCCTGGGAAAAAACCACCGCCGACGATGACGGCTGGATCGGCGGCGACAACTACGGCGGCGCTTACGCGTTCTGGAGTTTCGAGAGCCCCAAGGCCGGCGCGGCAATCCTGAACGCCTGCGGCCACTCGCTGGTCTACGCCAACGGCGAGCCGCGCTACGGCGACCCCTACAACACCGGCTACGTTCAATTGCCGGTGATGCTGAAGCAAGGCACCAACCAGTTCCTGTTCCTGATCGGGCGCGGCCGTATCAAGGCGCAGCTTGAGCCCGTCAGCGCGTCGCTGGTCGTGGGCAGCGACTGGACGCTGCCGGATTTCGTCACCGGCATGGCAGGCAACCAGCAGCTGGTGGGTGCGGTCAATGTGCTCAACACCACGGAGCAGCCCGTGGACGTAACGCCGATCGTGACCGCCACCAGCCCAGCACGGCCGAATGAGCATTACTCGTACAGCGCCACTCGCATCCCGCCGATGGCCGCACGCAAGATTCCGTTTGCGGTGCCGGTGTTTGAGCAGGTAAGCACCGGCGAGTATCAGTATGAATTGAAGCTGACGCGCGGCGGCATCTCCGACCTGCTGGCGAAGTCACAATTCACCATTTCAGCCGTCGGTCCTGACCAGGCACGCAAGGTAACGTTTCTAAGTGAGATCGACGGAAGCGTGCAGTACTACGGTTTGCGGTCGGCGCTAACCATCGGCGGGGAAGACAAGCCTGGCATCGTGTTGTCGCTTCACGGCGCGAGCGTTGAGGCAATCGGCCAGGCGCGCGCGTACAGTCCCAAGAGCTGGTGCCACATTGTGGCGGCCACCAACCGGCGGCCGTTCGGCTTTGACTGGGAAGACTGGGGGCGGCTGGATGCACTGGAGGTGCTGGCCCACGCCAAGGCCACCCTGGAGCACGACCCCACGAAAGTCTGGCTGACCGGCCACTCGATGGGCGGCCACGGCACCTGGAGCGTGGGCGGGCATTTCCCGGATAAATTCGCGGCCGTGGCGCCCAGCGCGGGCTGGGAGAGTTTCTGGAGTTACAGCGGCAGCGGCGGAAGCTTCGAAGAGAAAACGCCGGTCACAGACCTGCTTGACCGCAGCGCCAACCCGAGCCGCACCTTGCTGCGAAAGAACAATTACCGGCAGCAGGCAGTCTACATCCTGCACGGCGATGCAGACGACAACGTGCCGGTCAGCGAAGCGCGCAACATGCGCGACGCGCTGAAAGAGTTTCACACCGACCTGCAATACTTCGAGCAGCCGGGCGCGAACCACTGGTGGGACGCCGGCAACGACGACGGCGCCGATTGCCTGGACTGGCAGCCGATCTTCGACACGTTCGCGCGCCGCCGCCTGCCGCGCATCTACGAGGTGCAGAGCGTCGATTTCACCACCGTCTGCCCCGAGCACACGGCCGACTGCCACTGGGCGCGCATCGAGATGCAGCAGGTACAGCTGGCCCCCAGCCGCGTGCAGCTGAAGTTGCTGCCCGGCAAAGGCGTGTTCGAGGGCAGCACGGAGAATGTCGCTCGGCTGTCGCTGCAGCTGGAGGGTGTGATCACGCCGCGCGAGAACGTGTCACTCAATCTCGACGGCGTTGAGTTGACAGATGTGTCATGGCCTGAAAGCGGCCGCCTGCACCTGCGCAGGGAGGCCAAAGTCTGGACGGTGATTGAGGCTACGACCCCGGCGCTGAAAGGTCCGCGGCGATACGGCTGGTTCAAGAACGCGTTCAGGCATCAGTTCATGCTGGTGTACGGCACCCAGGGCAGCGCCGCCGAAAACGCCTGGAGCTACCAGAAGGCGCGATTCGATGCCGAGCAGTGGTGGGTGCGCGGCAACGGCGCAGTAGAGATGGTGGCAGACACAGAATTCGACCCCAGGAAGTACCCGGACCGCGGCGTGGTCATCTACGGGAACGCGGACAGCAACGCGGCGTACAACCTCTTGTTGAAAGACGCGCCGGTGCGCGTGGGCAGCGGCGCGGTCAAGATCGGTGAGCGCCTGCTGGAAGGCGATGATTTGACCATGCTGTTCTGTTATCCGCGGCCTGACAGCGCCGTGGCGAGCGTGGCGGTGGTGGGTGGAACGGGCGTCGCCGGCATGCGCGTGGCGGATCGAGTCGGCTACTTCACGTCAGGGGCTTCGTTCCCCGACCTGATCGTGTATCGCTCGGAGACGCTGATCCTGGGCGAGGGCGGCGTGCGTGTCGCCGGCTACTTCGGCGAGGACTGGTCCGTGACCGGCGGCGAGTTCGCGTGGCGCGAAAAATAGTTCAATGAAATAAACATTTATTGGTTGCACTCAAATGGTGATTACTAAATATTCCTGCGCAAGTTGATATTGATCCCAAGGAGCAATTCGTGGCCAACAAACGTTCGCAGGAAAACACCAAGCAGAAGCAGGAGCACATCGCCGCCCTGGTGAAGGAGAACTCTTCCATCACCATGAATGAAGCCGGCAAGAGAGTGCGTGAGAAGTTCGGCACCCAGCTCGCGTACGACAAGCTGCGTGAAGCATTCGCCGCCGCTGGCGGCAAGATCGACACGCGCCGCGGCCCGAAGAAGGGCAGCAAGCGCAAGGCCAAGGCGCCCAAGGCCGCCAAGGCCGGGCCGCGCAAGTACGGCACCCGTTCGCCGGCCGCCACCCAGCGCAAGCAGGAATTCGTGGCTGAGCTGGTGAAGGGCAACCCGGACATCACCATGAACGAGGCGGGCAAGAAGGTGCGCACCCGCTTCGGTACCCAGCTCGCTTTCGACAAGCTGAAGGAGGCGTTCAAGAACGCCGGCGGCAAGGTCGGCAAGCCGGGCCGCCGCAAGGGCTCGCGCAAGCACGTGGACCGCAGGCACGGCCGCCGCGCCGCGGACCAGGCCTACGTGAAGATCAGCAAGACCCTGCAGGGCATGCCGCGCCACGTGGTGATCATGCACGTGAAGGGGCTGATCGACACCTCGGAGTTCGCGGCCAAGGAGCAGGCGGTCGCATTCGCGCGCAGCCAGATGCTGGCGGGTGTACCGGCTTCGGACATTGCCTACTACACGCGCCAGCCGTTGGAAATCTCGGTCGGTATCTGACCGGAATCAAATTCACATAAATAGGGACGGGCGCTTTGGGTGCCCGTCCCTATATTCCTTCCATGCCCTTCGCACTTGAACTGTTCTTTGACCCGCGCTGCGAGTCGCGCCTGCGACGCCTGGTAAGCGTGCTGCGCGAGACGCAGATCGGCGGCACCATCCTGATCGAAGACGTCAAGGCGCGCTTCCACATCACGCTGGCCGTGTGCGACCACGTGCATGAGCCGACGATGTGCCAGGTGCTTTCGGAATTGGCTGGGAAAACGCCGGCACTGCCAGTGATCCTGTCTTCGCTGGGGCTGTTCCCGGGCGCGGAAACGGTGATGTTCCTGGCGCCGGTGGTTGACGAAGAATTGCTACAGCTGCACCGCGCCATGGATGCGCGGCTGCCCGAGTTCACGCAGTCGCCCTGGAAGCTTTACAAGCCCGGGCGCTGGGTGCCGCACTGCACGCTGGCGCTGAAGCTCCCGCGCGACGGCGTGCAGAAAGCGCTGGAGTACCTGATGCAGAGCACGTTTCCGATCACCGGCGAGCTGGTCGAACTCGGGGTATCCGAGTTCGAGGCCGGCGTGGTCAAGCGTTACGTATGCAGCTATCCGCTGCAGTAGTGAAAACCAAAGCCCGGGGTGCAAACCCCGGGCAGGTTATGGATGACTCGCGAACTCGGGCTGGCTGGCCCGGGATTGGCATCCCGGGCTCCGGTTACGCGCTGGCTTCCAGCAGCTCCGGCTCGGCCGCGCCTCGCAGGTCCACGCTTACCTTTGTGCTGGTGCCGGGCTCCTGCATGGTCACGCCGTACAGGGTGTCGCAGGCCGCCATGGTCTTCTTGTGGTGCGTGATGATGATGAACTGCGAATACTTGGCGTAGTCCTCGATCACGCTGCAGAAGCGGTCCACGTTGGCCTCGTCCAGCGGCGCGTCCACTTCGTCCAGGATCGCGTAGGGGGCCGGGTTGGTCTCGTAGATCGCGAACATCATCGCCACGCTGATCATCGCGCGCTCGCCGCCGCTGCGCATGGCGATCGGCAGGGCTTCCTTGCCGGGCGGCTTGCAGATGATCTCCACGCCGCTGGCCAGCGGAACTTCCGGGTTGGTCAGCATGATGTCCGCGCTGCCGCCGCCGAACAGGCGCCGGAACAGGCGCTGGAAGTTGCTGCGCACGGCCTCGAAGGTTTCCATGAACATGCGGCGCGTTTCGTTCTCGATGCGCGCGATGGCGTCGCTGAGCGTGCGCTTGGCCTTGAGCAGGTCCTGCTCCTGGCGGGTGTAGAAGCTGTTGCGCTCCTCGGCTTCCTTCAGCTCGTCCATCGCCTCCATGTTCACGTTGCCCAGGCGGCGGATCTGTTCCTCCAGCGACTCAAGCTCGGCGCGAGCCTCATTCTCATTGATGCTGCGCGCGGCCGGATCGTAGTCGCGGTACAGGGTGTCGATGTCGGCGTTGAAGTTTTCGGCCAGCCGGCGGCGGATGGCGTCCATCTTCATGAACAGCGTGTTTTCGTCGATGCGGGCCTGCTGCACGCTCTCGCGCTCGCGATAAAGCTGCTCCTGCAGCTCGGCCACGTGCTCGCGGGCGTGCTCGACCTCGCGCCGGCGCTCGGCCAGTAGCTCGCCGCCGGAGCCGCGGCGCTCATCCAGTTCGCGCTTTTCGCGCTCCAGCTCGGCTTCCACCTCGATGCTGCTGCCGGCCTCGTGCTCCAGCTTGCGGATTTCCTTGGCGTGGGCCTCGACCTCGCCGGCGCTGAGCGCGATTTCCTCGGCGTAGCGGGCCAAGGCCTGGTCGATGCCCTTGAGAGAATCCTCGGCCTGCTTCTGCTCGGTGCGGCGTGAGGCCTCGGTTACTCGGGCGTCGGTCAGGGCGCTGCGCGCTTCCTGCAGGGCCTCACGGCGCGCGGCGACGTCTTCGGCCAGGGCTGCCAGCTCGCGCTCGCAGCGGCCCTTGGCTTCTTCGGCGGCGGCCACCTGCTCGGTCAGCTGGGTGTGGCGTTTGAGGTCGGCATCGAGCTGCTGCTGCAGGCTCGCCGTTTCGCTGGCCAGCACCGCGCGCTCTTCTTCAAGGCGCTTGTGCTCGCGGGCCAGGGCGTCCAGCGCCACGCGTTTTCCGGCCGCCTCCATGCTGGCGTCATAGATGCGCGCGCGCAGGTCGGAGGCAGCGGCGGCCAGCTTGTCCTGCTCGCGCAGGGATTCTGCCAGCCTGGCTGCCGTCTCTTCGATTTCGCTGTCGAGCACGCCGAGGTCGTGGCGCAGGCGCTCGATCTCGGACTGCTGGGTGATCAGGCCGGTGTTGGCTTCACCGCCGGCCAGCGCGAAGCTGCCGGGCAGGCTGAACATCTCGCCGGTGGGGGTGACGATGCGGAAGCCGCTGGCGCCGGACTGCATCAGGCGGCGGGCCACGGTGCGGTCGGCCACCAGCAGCACGTCGCCGACCAGGGCCTCAGCCAGCGGGCGGAAGCCGGGCTCAACGCGGACTTCATCGAGCAGCGGGCCGATCACGCCCTTGCCGCCCGGGAACTGCGGGAACTTCTCCGGCGCGCTGAATTCGGACTGCGCCAGGATGGTGAGGTTGCAGGAGCCGCGGCCGGCCAGCCAGTCGAACAGGTCGTGGGCGTGCTCGAGGTTATCGACGATGATCGCGGTGCCGAGGTCTTTCAGCACGCGCTCGAGGGCAGCGGCGAAGCCAAGATCAACGCGCAGGGCGTCGGCGAACACGCCTGCGATGCCAAAGCTGGCGCGGCGCTTCTCGTCTTCCAGCAGGGCGCGGGCGTTGTCATCGAGGCCTTCGCGCATGGCGGCCATGCTCTCCAGCATCGCCTTGCGTTCCAGCCTGGCGCCGCGCTTGAGCTCGAGGGCGTGTTTGCGCTGGCGCATCTCGTTGGCGCTTTCGCCGATCGGGCCCAGCTGCTTTTCGGTTTCCGCCAGCTCGTCGCGCACGGCCTTCAGCGCAGCTTCGTCCTGTTCGCGGGCGCTGCGGGCGGCCACCAGCCGGGTGCCGACGTCTGCTGCTTCGCGCTCGGCCTCTGTGGCGCGGGCAGCCAGTGACTCAAGGCGGCGGCGGGCGCTGCGCATCTCGGCGTCGAGGCCCATGCGCTCGTTCAGCCCCTGGTTTGCGGCGGTGATCGCGTCCAGCAACTCCGTGCGCACCTGCTTCAGGCGCGCTTCCATGGCCTCGGCCTCTTCGCGCGCCTTTTGTTCGTCGGCGGCCAGCTTGGCCACTTGGGCGACCAGCTGCTGCAACTCAGCGCGGCCGGCCTCGGCCGTGGCGGAGATGGTCTCACGTCGGTTTTTCAGGCCGGCCATCTGGGCGCGCACGCGCTCCGAGAGTTCCTTGGCGCGCTCGATTGCCTGTTTCAGGCTTTCCACGCGGGCGAGCGCCTTCTCGCGCTTGGCCTGCTGCTGGTTGATCTCAAGGTCGAGCTTGTGGATGCGCTCGGACAGGCGGCGTTCCTCGTGTTCGGCGTCGGCCAGGCGCGTCTCGGCGTCCTCCAGGTCCATCCGGGTCTTGGCGAGGTCGGCCTGGATGGCGCCCTCGCGTTTGCCAGCGGCGCTGATGGTGGCCAGCAGTTCTTCGCGCTGCTTGTCGAGGGCCGAGAACTGCACCAGCGCGAGGTCCTGGTGGATCACGCGCGAGCGCTCTTTCAGTTCCGTGTACTTGAGGGCGCGGCTGGCGGCGGTCTTGATCTTGCGCAACTGGCCCTTCACTTCGCCCAGGATGCTCTGCAGGCGCTCGAGGTTCTGGTCCACCACCAGCAGCTTGGCCTGGGCGGCCTCCTGCTGCTTGCGCATCTGGCCGATGCCGGCGGCTTCCTCGAACACCAGGCGGCGTTCGTCCTGGTTGGCCTGCAGCAGGCGGTCCATCTTGCCCTGCTCCATGATGCTGTAGGCGCTCATGGCGGCGCCGGTGCCCTCAAACAGGCCGCGCACGTCGCGCATCTTGGCGGGCTCGTCGTTGATGCTGTAGGACGAGTCGCCGTTCTTTTCGAGGCGGCGGGTGACCTTGACCTGCTTGCTGCTGAAGGGCAGCACCCCGTCGCTGTTGTCGAAGGTGATGCTGACCTCGGCGTAGCGGGCGGGTTTGCGTGTGGCGCTGCCGCTGAAGATCACGTCGGTGTTGCTTTTCGCGCGCAGGGCCTTGCGCGACATTTCGCCCAGCACCCAGCGGGTGGCGTCCACCACGTTGGATTTGCCGCAGCCGTTGGGGCCGACTACGCCCGTGATCTGGGCCGGGAACTCGAACACCGTGTGACGGCCGAACGATTTGAAGCCGTCCATCTCGAGCTTCAGGATGCGCATGGGGATACCGCTGGTTTCCGGTTTCCGGGCCATACCCGGCATTAAAAGAAGCTATCGGACATGCGCAGGGGGCAACTTTGCCGAAAAACCCCGAAATCTAGGCTTCCGCAGCCAAAAGTTAGGCTATTTCGATGACTCTGGCGAATGTGGACGTGCGTGGAAGGAATGTGGACGTGATTGCGGTCAAAATCGTGTCCCGAGTTTCGTGTCCCGAGTGCCGCGTCCAGCCCACGGCAGTTCCTGCCTTTGACGCGGGACGCCTGACCCATGACTGATCACCGGTTCTCGGCGTCCTCTACCAGCTTGTCGAGGTCCACCTTGCGGTAGTTGAAGCCCAGCTCCGCCGCGAGGGCGATGCTCTGTTCGGCCTCGACCACGAAGGCCAGCACTTCGCGGGGGCCCATGCCGCGGGTCCACAGGAAGCGCAGGATGTCCGTGAAATCCGAGCTGTCGAGCTCATCGACGCCGTCATCCTGCATGTTGCCCTTCTTGTCCCAGGTGCTCCAGGACAGGCGCACGCGGCCTTTGTGGCCGTCGGGTGTCACGCCTCGCTTCACGTCATCGCCGTCGGGAATACCGTACTTGCCGGACTTGCCGGGATCGGCCGCTTGCAGCAGGCGGCAGCTCACGCGGAAGGGCAGCTGGTAGGGCTTGATGTCCGTGCGGTCGCGGGTGAAGGGGTCGGTGGTGAGGGTCACTGTATCCAGCAGGAAGCGGTGCTTGACCGGGCCGTAAACCGCGACGCGGAAACGGTTTTCGTCGAACACCACAATTACGCTGTTGCGCGGGTGCAGCTCGACGCGGATGCCCTTCAGCAGCTCGAAAATCTGGCGGA
>JAJVIO010000061.1:0-10636 GCA_022071975.1 Planctomycetota bacterium | reverse complement strand
GCCGATGGGCGTGACTACCAGATTGTCGCCCTGGGCTTCGACTTTTACCTCGATGCCTTCTTTCTTCATCTCGCGCTCGATGCTGGTGATCGCGTCCGGCACCAGCTCGGCCGACAGGGTGCGCACGTCTTTCTTACGGCCGGCTTCCTCGACTTCGCGCAGCAGGGGCAGCACGATGTGGTCGGCCACCAGCTCGTCGTCGCTGACATCGGCCACCAGCTTGCAGCCCTTGCGCAGGATGAAGCTGACGCCGCCCGGGGTGTCGCGGCGCTCGAGGTTGCGGGCGTCTTCGATCTGCTCGAGAGTGAGCGGCTCTTCGTCGGGCTCGAGTTCCGGGTTGGTGATGATCTTGCCGTCTTTGTCGAAGTACTTGTCGGCGTTGAGGGGCAGGTAGCCGCGCTCGAGGATGGCCAGCGTGCGCCCCAGCTTGTTGCGCAGCGGAGTCGGGTACACAAAGCCGGCCCTGATGTCGTAGGCGTTGCCCTGCAGGCGGATGCGCACGGGGATGTAGTCGCCGGTACGCGCGCCGGCCGGCACGCCGATCGATTCGACTGTGACCAGCGCGATGTGCCCTTCGGTGGCGGTCTCGTTGAGGATCTCGCTTTCGGGCCAGCCGTTTTTGAGCGTGAGTTCAGCGGCGCGGTCGAGGGTGGCGTCGAACAGCAGACCGGTGTCGCCGGTTGCATCGAGCTGGAAGACGATGGTCTCGGCCGAGAACTCGCGCGAGATCAGCTCGGCGCGGGCGGGCTCGAAGTAGTTGACCAGGCCGACGGCCAGCGACGGGTAGCGGCGGATGAAGGCGGCGGCTTCTTTCTCGGTGTGGCTGAGCCGCGTGACGTTGAGCGGCTTCTCGTCGCCGTTGTCGGGCTCGTTGTTGGAGTTAGCAGTGTTGTTGGCCGGCTGCGGGTTGCTGCAGGCGGCAAGCAGCAGACAGAGCGCGAAGAAAGGAATCAGCCGTTTCATTCAGGTCGCAGAGGGGACAGCCCGGGGAATGCGGATGATCCGTGATGGGCGGGCTTTGATCAATGGGGTGGGCTGGAGAACAGCAAATTACCAATTACCAATTACCAATTACCAATGCAGGGCTCCGTCATGCCTGAACTCCGGCACTTGGGCCAATTGGTAACTGAAAATTGGTTATTGGTAATTCGCTGTTGCGGCCTGGTTCTGATTGCGGAACCGCCGGAACCACTGCCGCCACATTCAGCTGAACAGTGATTTCTGCCCCGGCGGCACCGCCCATGCCGTGCTGCCGCAGACCGGGCAGGCTTCTCGGTTGGCGGGGTAGCGCGCGCCGCAGTCTCTGCACGTGCGGCTGTTGACCAATACGGACAGCTTGGCCGGCTGGGGTCCGCGCTCGGATACGCAGTCGCGAAGCAGCTCGAGCACCTCGGCCGATGTGAGCGTTTCCGATCCGCCGCTGCTGACCGTGGCATCGCGCCCCAGCAGGCTGTGCAGCGCGCCCTCGGCCTCCAGCCGCGCGATCAGCGGTGTGGCGTCGTCCAGGGCCGCGCCCTCGCGGTAAGCGCCCTCGCGCGCCAGGCGCAGACGCAGGGCCGATTCCGGGTTGGCGCGGGTCACCAGCGCGGCGTCTTCGCGCGCCAGGCGCGCAGAGGCGGCTGCCTCAACGGCCACGCCCAGGCGCCCGTTCAGCCCGAGGCGCGAGGCGCGTTCGCGGAACTTGTAGCCCAGGTAGCTCAGCACCTGCTGGGCCACTCGCTGCGCGGCCGGGTCGGTTTCGTCCTCCACGCCGGCCAGCAGGGCCGACGCCAGGCCCAGGCCCAGTGGCGCCAGTTCAACTTCGCGCGAGCTGCCCACCAGGGCGCGCAGCATGCGGCTGGGGGCCGGCACCGGCTCGGGCATGTCGCGCATGGCCACGCGCTCCAGGTAGCGCGCTCGCGCCGCCAGGCCGGCGGCGGCCAGCTCAATGGCCGGGTCCAGCGCGGCCAGGTAGCTGTTGAGGTCACGGGCGTCAAGCGCCGGTCGCACCAGGTTGACCGACGCCCGGGCGACCACCACCTCGTGGGGCAGGTTGCTGCCGCTTTCGCCAAACAGGCCGACCGGGCGTTCCGCGGCCGGTTCGCGCAAGCGGAAGGTCGGCACCCCGCAGAAGCTTGCCGCTGAGGCCGCGCGCTCCAGCAGCGTCTTGCGGGCCGGATCTGCGAACGCGCCTGGAGTGACCGACAGCTCCAGCCGCACCTGCGAACGCAAGGCGCCGTCGGCCGAGGCCAGCGCGTCGATCAGCGTGCGCGCCACCAGGTCGCGCGCCGCGCTGCCCGGCGGGCCGACCTCGATCAGCAGACCGGCCGCCGACTGCGCGGCCAGCAGGCGCAGGCCGTCCTGCAACTCAGAGCGCACGATGGCGTCGGCGTCGTCACGGGCCTGCTGGCTGAGCGCGCGATCAAGCCCCTTCAGCGCCACAGGCCCGCTGGTGAAGGCGGCGGCGGCGCCCACGGTAGCGGCCAGGCGGGCCAGCGCGGCGCCCACGCCGGCGGTGCTTTCGGCGAACATGCGCTGCAACCCGAACCCGGCGCCCGCGCCCAGCAGGGCCGACACGTCCAAGCGCGTAAACGCCACGGCCGCGGGGGCGTGCAGGGCGTCGAAATGCAGGCGCCCGTCGAGGTGCGCCTCGCGCGCCTCGGGCGGCAGTATCGAGTGCAACGCATACTGCGAAAGCACGCGGCGCGAAGCGCGCTCGGAAAGCTCGGCCTGTTCAGCCACGGGCGGCGCGTCGGTTTCCTCGCCGGGGAACACCCACTGTTCAAGGTCATAGCGCGGGATGGATACGCTGCCCGGCTCGGCGATCAGGGCCCGCGACAGCAGCTCAACGTCCACCAGCTCGCGCACCAGGCCGGTGGTGACGCGCGGCAGTTGAAGCTCGAGCACCTTGCGCTCCACGGCCTCGGCGACATCGCCCGCCGTGTTGGCGTCCAGTTTGTGTTCGCGCATCAAGGCCGCGGCGATGCGCGCGCGATTCCAGCCACCGAGGCCCTGTTCGGGCTGCGACACCTGGGGGCCGGCGGCCGGCTCGGCGGTGATGGCTTCTTCCAGCTCACGGATCTCGCGGCGCTGGCGGCGACCCGCAATGAAGGCCTGGGCCACAATGTGCAGGTCGGGCGAAGACAGCAGCGCCTTCTCGATCATGTCGTCCACGTCCTCGGCGCGGGGCGGCTCGGCGGAGTCGCCGTGCTGCATATCGAGGAAGTAGACCACCATGTCAGCCAGCTTGTCCGCCACCCACTCGTCTTTGCTGCCCGCGGAACGCACGGCCGCCAGGATCGCGCGCACGATGCGGTTGCGACGGAACGGCACGATCTCGCCGTTGCGGTTGACGACTCGGTTCACACGGCCCATGGCGGGAAGGTTTACCAAGGCGCGCGACAAATCAACGGGTGACAGTATATTTTGGATTCACGGGCGGTGTCCCGAGTCCCGCGTCCCGTGTCGACTGCTGCCCGACGCGGGACTCGGGACACGGGACTCGGGACAAAAGACGTGTTAGTCTTTAGCCATGTTCCCGATCAAAACTACAGAGAAGGTCAATTCCTGGCCGGTCATCACCTGGCTGCTGATCGCCTTGAACGTGTTCGTGTTCACCCAGCAGCTCACGGTTGAAGACCCGGAGGCGTTCTTCCGCACCTGGGGACTGGTGCCGGCCAACTACCCGCACCTGTTCAGCAGCAGCGCGCACGCGGATCTGCTGAGCCTTTCGAACCTGCTGCCGTTCGCGACCAGCATGTTCCTGCACGGCGGCCTGTGGCACCTGCTGGGCAACATGCTTTCGCTGTTCGTGTTCGGGCCCAATGTCGAGGACCGCTTCGGGCACATCGGCTTTTTCATCGTTTACTTCGCCTGCGGGCTGGCGGCGGGCATCACGCAGATCGCGTTCTCGGCCGGTGCGGACATCCCGGTGGTGGGGGCTTCGGGCGCGATTGCGGGGGTGATGGGGGCGTTCTTCGTGCTGTACCCGAAGGCGCGGGTGGTGAGCGTGATACCCATCATCGTGATTCCGCTGATCGTGCGGGTGCCGGCGTTCTTCTACCTGCTGTTCTGGATCGGCATGAACGTGATCAACGCGCTGAAGGAAATGCAGCTCAGCTTCACGGACACCGCCAGCGCGGGCGTGGCCTGGTGGGCGCACATCGGCGGCTTCGCGATCGGCATGATCTACGCCGGCGTGCTTGCAAAGAAGCAGCCCGCCGAGAAATCGGAGTAGGCATGCCGTCAGGAAAGGTTTCCGAAACCAGCCTGTTCTTGCCTTTTCCACAGCTTGCACCGCCATGGCGGTGATGCATCAGGGCGTTATCATGCGGGGTTGGAGGCCGTGATGGCGAAATCTGTTGAACACCGCAGCAAGCCGAATTTCTTCGACATCGACTTCGAGAAGGCGCCTTTCATCGCCATCTGGGAAGTCACCCGCGCCTGCGACCTGCGCTGCGTGCACTGCCGCGCCGAGGCCATCCCCAACCGCGACGAGCGCGAACTGACCAAGGAGCAAGGTTTCGCCCTGATCGACGAGTTGCGCAAGTTCAGCGACACCGCGCCGCCCCTGTTCGTGATCACCGGCGGTGACCCGCTGAAATCGCCGTACACCATGGACTACATCAAATACGCCGATTCCATCGGCCTGCGCGTCGCCGTCACGCCCAGCGCCACGGGCCTGCTCACGCGCGAGGCCATCCATGAAATGAAGCAGAACGGGCTTACCCGCATGGCCATCAGCCTTGACGGGTCAACAGCCGAGATCCACGACAATTTCCGGCGCCAGCCTGGCAGCTATGACCACACCATCCGCGCGATCAAGGACGCCCAGGCCGAGGGCCTGACCGTCCAGATCAACACCACGATCTCGCGCTGGAACATGAACGACATCGACAACCTGTGCGAGCTGATGCAGAAGCTGGGCCTCACGCTGTGGGCCGCGTTCTTCCTGGTGCCCACCGGACGTGGCGAAGAAACTGACGAGATCAGCCCCGAGCAGTACGAACAGGCCTTGAACAAGCTGTACGAGACGGCCAGGAAAGCCGATTTCGACCTCAAGACCACCGCGGCGCCGCACTACCGGCGCGTGGTGCTGCAGCACCAGCGCAGCGAGGGGCGCAGCAACGACAGCGGCAAGTACCTGCGCCCGCGCAAGGAAGGCGGCGGCCCCGAGGACCGCAAGACCGACGGCCCGCCCGCCTGGGTGCTGCGCGACATGAAACCCGGCGGCTGGTCGCGCGGCGACGCGATCGGGCGTGCCGGCCGCGGCGTGAACGACGGCAACGGCTTCATCTTCATTGACCACGTGGGCGAGGTGTACCCCAGCGGCTTCCTGCCGTTGAAGTGCGGCAACGTGAAAGAGAAGTCGATCGTCGAGATCTACCGCAATAACCCGCACCTCAAGGCGATGCGCGACTTTTCGCGGCTCAAGGGAAAGTGCTGGGCTTGCGACTACCGCGACGTGTGCGGCGGCGCGCGCTCAAGGGCGTTTGCGGTAACCGGCGACTACCTGGCCAGCGAACCCTACTGCACCTACGTGCCCCCCGCGCTGGAACACGTGCAGGGCGTGAACTGGCTCGCGCCGGACATGCTGATCAAGGACGTGCGCCAGCACATGAAGCCCGAAGACATCAAGCAGTTCGAAAAGTCCGAGTAGACGCAACCGGGGACAGTCACCTTGGTGACTGTCCCCATTCACCGTTCATTGCTGGACCAACAGCCCTCCATAGCACCAGCACTTAGACGAGGGAGAGGCACCAAAGGTGCCTGTCCCTGCCGGCGTCACACACTCCGTGCAACTTTTTTGCGTGAGATTCCCGTGACAGGCCGGACTAGGGGCGTCAATCGGACAACATGCTTTACCTGCGGCCTGTGGCCCGTACCTAACAGTCGAAGGTAAGCGATACGGAGGAAACACCTTATGAAGCGTTGGTTGCAGACACTTATGGCCGTTGCGATGCTGGCCGCACTGCTTGCGCCGTGCACGATCACGAGCGCCCAGGATGCCCCCAAGCCGGCCGAGGAAAAAGCCGAAGCCGAGCCCGAAGGCGACGGGCTGACCGTGCCCTTCGAATTCGAAGGCCTGATTTTCATCCAGGTCAAGGTCAACGGCAAAGGCCCCTACAAGTTCCTGTTCGACAGCGGCGCCACCCAGTCCGTGATCAACCAGCGCCTCACCAAGGAGTTCGGCCTGGAAGAGCACGACATGCCGGGCGGCGGCGTGCAGGGCGTCGGCACCGCAGAGGCCAAGCTGGTGGTGCTGGATAACATGCAGATCGGCAGTTACGAGCGCGGCAAGTGCGTGGCCGCCAGCATGAACCTCGACCACATGTCCGGCACACTCGGCTGGCACATGATGGGCATCGTGGGCCAGAACGTGATCCGCATGATGAAGGAAGTCGAAATCGACTTCGCCGCCCACACGCTCAGCATCACCAAGTACGGCGCCGACGAAATGCCCAACGACGCCGACTCCATGATCATCAACATGCTTGAAGGCGGCGGCGGCATGCCCGGTATCCCCGGCCTGCCCGGTCCCAAGAAAGACGACGGCGAGGGCGAACCCGGCAAGGACGACGAGTTCTCGATCGGCCCCATGCAGCCCTTCGGCCAGTTCTTCCTGCTGCAGGAAGAAGAGCGCAAGACCGAAGCGGCCGAGGCCGCCAAGGGCCCGACCGAAGGCCAGACGCTGAAGTACACCACGGTCAGCCTGCCGATGATGGGTGAGCTGGTGCCGTACTGGTACGTGAAGGCCAAGCTGAACGGCGTCGAGAAGACATTCATGTTCGACACCGGCGCTTCCATGCTGCTGGCCCTGGGCGAAGAACTGGGCACCGAGCTGAAGCTGACCGAAAGCTTCGGCTACCCGGTGAAGGGCGTCGGCAAGGGTGACGCGAAGTCCAGCATGGTGGAAAGCTTCGAGATCGGCAACCTCAAGGAAGAAGACCTGCCCTGCACCATCATGGCGCTGCCCAAGATGAGCGACCAGATGCCGGACATGATCAAGATGTTCCTGCCCCTGCTGAAGCGCCAGGGCATCGAGCTCGACTTCGACGGCATCATCGGCATCTCGCTGGCGGCCCGCTACCACAAGATGATCGTCAACACCGCCAGCAAGGAAATCGAGTTCGTGGCCTATGAGAAGGGCGCTGAAAACGCGGCCTCCCCGTTTGCCAGCGAAGAGTTCGTGAAGGACGCCGTGATCCGCACCTGGCACGGCAAGGCCGGCAAGTTCGCCCTCACCGGCGACGCCGTGCCCCTCGACGACTGGAAGAAGCACGGCCTTGAACACGGCGGCATGCTGGTCGAGGAAGTGGAAGAAGGCGGCGCCGCGGCCAAGGCGGGCATCAAGAAGGGCGACATCATCACCCACCTGGTGAACCTCGCGGCGCTGATGCCCGAAGAGGGCATGGAGGACGCCAGCAGTGAGAACGGCGACGTAGTGGTGCGCGACATGCCCGCGATCATCATGTTCGCGGCCAGCCTTGACCCGGGCACCGAGATCACCGTGCGCATCAAGCGCGGCGAAGAAGTCAAAGAACTGAAGGTCAAGCTCGACAAGTACGGCTGGGAAGGCACCGTGCCGGAACGCTGGAAGCAGAAGTAACAGCAGATCAGCCACAACAGGGGACAGGCACCAGGGTGCCTGTCCCCTTCTGCTTTCGAGGGACAAGCGCCAGAGGTGCCTGTCCCCGCGGGCCTCAGCGCCGGTATACTGCGCGCGAATCTCACGCGGCGGAGCCATGTACAGATACTTCCTGCAGGAGGGCACCTACTCGGTCGCGATCGTGCTGCTGGCGCTCGACTGGCTGATCCGCGTCGTGCTGGGCATACGCGTGATCATGCGCCGCAGCACCGTTGGCTTCACTCTGGCGTGGCTGGGTGTGATCCTGTTTCTGCCGCTGCTGGGCGCGCTGATCTACCTGCTGCTGGGCGAACGCCGCCTGGGCACACGCCGCGCCCGCCGCATCGCTGAGCTGCGCGGGCCGTACGGCATCTGGCTGGATGGACTCAGCCGCGACTTCCCCTGCGACGACAGCACCCTCAGCCACGGCGCGGTGCTGCTGCGCCGTACCGCGCGCGGCACCACCGGCATCCCCGCCCTGCCCGGCAATTCCCTTGAGCTGATCGAGGACGCCAACGCGTTCTTTGATCGCCTGATCGCCGACATCGACGCCGCGAAGTCATCCGTGCACCTCGAGTTCTACATCTGGGAACCCGGCGGCCGGGTCAACGACGTGGTGGCCGCGCTGCTGAACGCGGCCGCGCGCGGCGTTACCTGCCGGGTGCTGGTGGACGACGTGGGCGCTGACGATTTCATCAAGCACCCCAGCATCGACAACCTGCGCAACGGCGGGGTCAAGGTCGTCACTATGCTGGACGTGGGCGTGGTGCGCACCCTTTTCGCGCGCATCGACCTGCGCAACCACCGCAAGATCGCCGTCATCGACGGCGAGATCGGCTATACCGGCAGCCAGAATATGGCCGACCCCGCCCTGTTCCGGCAGGATTCCGAAATCGGCGAGTGGATTGACGCCATGGTGCGCGTCACCGGCCCGGCCGTGGAGGCCCTGCAGGTGACGCTGCTGGCGGACTGGGAGTTCGAGACCTATGAGGGCATCGAGAACGCGGCCGACAAGTTCGACCTGCGCCGCAACGCGCTGGTGGGGGACGCGATTGTGCAGGTGGTGCCGTCAGGGCCGGGCATGCCGCAGGCGACTATCCAGGAGCTGATCCTGACGGCTATCTACGCAGCTGAGCGCGAGCTGGTGCTGACTTCGCCGTACTTCATCCCGGACGACGCCATGATCAAGGCACTGTTGTCGGCCGCTGCTCGCGGCGTGGAAGTAACGCTGGTGGTGCCGCGCCGCTCGGACAGCCGGGTGGTGCGGCTGGCGGGCGAAGCCTACTTCGAGGAGCTGCTGGAGGGCGGCGTGAAGATCACCCGCTTTTACGGAGGCGTGCTGCACACCAAGGCGATCACGGTGGACGGCCGTGTGGCGATGTTCGGCACGGTGAACCTGGACATGCGCAGTTTCTACCTGAACTTCGAGATATCGCTGCTGGTGTACGACGGCGATTTCGCCTCGCGCGTGCGCGCCCTGCAGCAGAGGTACATTGAGGGCTCACGCGCGCTGCAACTGGAAGGCTGGCGCGCCCGCCCGTTCCTGCTTCGATTTGCGCAGCAGTTCTTCCAGCTGCTGAGCCCGGTGCTGTAGCCGAACCACAAACGGTGCGGCTGTTCGTAAAATTGATGCGGTTGTGGAGCCGGCGCGTGAACGATCAGCCCGTCAATCTGCGCCCCTACGGGGAGATCCCGCCTGCCCGGCAGGTGGGACCCCTCGTCGTTTACGACGACCTGACGCTCGCGAACCAGCGCGCACAGTGGAAACTGATCCAGTGGCTGCAGGGCAACAACCAGGACGAGCCGGCAGGGCGCGCGCTCCTCTGGCCGATCGCGCTGATGGGGATCGCGCTCGCGGAACTGGCCGGCTCCCTGTCCTTGGGATTGATTTACGGCGTGTCGTTCATCCTGATTCTCTCAGCTCCCGTCGCCGCGGTGCTGTTCGGTCACGGCGCGCTGGCCGCTTCACGGACCGGCGCCCGCTCGCCCTCGGATTGCATGCGGGAGTTTGTCCACTGCATCAACCGGGCCGATTTCCGGCGCGCCTACAGGCTGCTGGCAGCGGTGGACAAGGACAGTTACCTTCGGGCCGCGCCATCGGCCGCCAGGCACGATCCCCTTAGCGTCAAGCGTTACTCGTTCGACAGTGTGGCGTCTTTCGCTGCCTATTGGCGCGCGGCGCGTGTGCTGGGGCCCGGTTCGCGGCTGGTGCTGAAGGCCTCCTCCGACGTGCAAATGCTTGGTGATGGCATAGCGCGCGTAACATTGCGGGTTCACGTGTACCGCAGCGTGCGTATGGAACGCGAAGACCACGGTTACCCGGTCACGCGCCTGCTGCTGCGTCACGGCGACGAATGGCGCATCTTTGACGGCGAGGTGCTGAACCTCGCGGAGCTGAACCTGAATTGGGTGCCGGCGGTCCTCAGTTCGAACGAAGGACAGGTATCGCAGGCGCCTCTCACGTCTTGAAGTCAAACGTCCACCCTGCGCAAGGACAGGCACGGAAGTGTCTGTCCCTATACGTTCTCCCATGGGCGGGCGTTGCCGCTTTCGATCATGTGCTGCAGCTCGTCGCCGAAGAACCAGGGTTTGCCGGCGGGTTTGAGCTGGTCGAACCAGGTGGCTTTGTCGTCACGCCTGGCCAGGAACGTGCGGTTCACCCACTCCGGGTTGCGGCCCTGGATCATCTTCAGCACGATCGCCGGCTCGCCATCGTGCTCTGTCACGTCGTCCACCAGCACCTTGCCCGGCATACAGGACATCACCGGCCCGCGCACCGTGCGGGCGAGGCCGGTCACGGTGCGGTATGCCTCGGAGTAGATCTCGTAGGCCTCCACCAGCGGCACCTCGAAGTAGCCGCGCGCGCCGGTGTCGCGCTCCACGAACATGTAGTACGGGTGCGCGCCCAGCCGCACTTCCAGGTCCCACAGTTCGCGCCAGGTCTCCGCGCTGTCGTTGATGTGCCGGATCAGCGGCGCCTGGCGGCGCACCTCGGCGCCCGAAGCCCGGATGCGTTTCAGCGCCGCCTGC
>JAJVIO010000049.1 GCA_022071975.1 Planctomycetota bacterium | reverse complement strand
AACACGGCCGTTCAACTTCGGCGACCTGAGCAGCGACATCGACTTCAACGTCTCGATCCGCAACGCGCTGAAACGCGGCATCGACGACGTGGCACTGACCGAGGACGACCTGGAGGTGTTCGAGACCGAGCAGCACGCCAGTTGCGCCACGGTGCTGATGATCGACATCAGCCACAGCATGATCCTCTACGGCGAAGACAGGATCACCCCGGCGAAGAAAGTAGCCATTGCCCTGGCGGAGCTCATTAAACAGAAGTACCCGAAAGACAGCGTGCAGGTGATCACCTTCGGCAACGAGGCGCAGGAGGTGCCGGTGCATCGCCTGCCCTACCTGCAGGTCGGCCCGTTCCACACCAATACGCAGGCCGGCCTGCAACTGGCGCAGCGCCTTCTGGGGCGCATGAAGCACACGAACAAGCAGATTTTCATGATCACTGACGGCAAGCCCACTGTGATTCACGATCAGGGCCAGCTGTACCGCAACGTGAGCTGGATGCTCGACCCGCTGATCGTCAACCGCACCCTGGAAGAGGCAGAGCTGTGCCGGCGTCGCGGCATCACCATCAGCACCTTCATGATCGCGCAGGACCCGCACCTGGTGGAGTTCGTGGACAAGCTGACCCAGGTGAACCGAGGCCGAGCCTACTTCAGCGCGCTCGACAAGCTCGGCGGCAACATCTTCGTAGACTACCTCAAGAACCGCCGCCGCCGCGTGCGCTAGCGGCAAGCACCAGTGACATAAGCAAGTGGCATGCGCTTCCCGACTACGCCAAGGCTACGTCGGGCAGGCCAGCGCATGAGTAGTTCCACGCGCTTCCAGCGCGTGGCAGGCCATGGCCTTGAAGGCCATGGCACGAATCACGGCCTGGAAGGCCGTGCCACTTTGGGGTGTGAAAATATTTTTTCTTGGCCCTAAGTTCAGATTCCGCCCGGCCTTGTGTCGCGGCGTTGGCTCAAACACTCCGAAACATGTCGCAGGCGTGGGTATGGTTCCGGTGTCGGGCGCGGTGGTTGCGCCGGTCTTTTCTGGAGTATTGACATGTCAAGGTATCCCTCTGTTCGGCCGAAACCGGCCAAGCCCCAGCGCGCGGACGACGCCGCCGTGAAGGTCGAAAACACCATCCGCGACGCGGCTCACGAGATCTACCGCGAGCGCGACGGCGCCAGCATCGACGCCGCCATCGTGCGCTACCAGAACATGCTGGAGCTGCACGACGAGGAAGTGGCGAAACTGAAGGGCAAGGAAGAAGCGCCCTACCGCTGGAAGGTCTCGCCCTCGGTGGTGATCCGCGTGCAGCGCGAAATCGAGCGCCTTCAGGAGAAGCGCGAGGCCCTGCGCGCCGAGTGCTGGGCGCTGGCCCAGCAGCTGGTGGACGACTGGATGCGCAACCCACCGACGCCGGTTGCTGAAGCTGAAAAGGGACAGGCACCGAAGGTGCCCGTCCCTGAAAGGAGTGTGGCTGAGTCCGCCACCAGCGCTGCGTAGGGACGTGGGGCAGGCTTCCAGCCTGCCTGGGCAGACAGGATGTCTGCCCCGCGGGTTTAGTCGCCTTCCAGCTCCTTCAGCCAGGCTTCGTACTGGGCCTGGAAGTCGCGGGCGCTGGCTGCGACGGCGCGCTCCTTGTTGTCCTCGGCGAACTTCTTGAGCGCTTCAGCGGCGTTGCGCGCGGCCTCGATGGTCTTCTTGCCGTCGTTGCCGGCGCTCTCGAAGGGCAGCCAGATCTGCAGGCGCAGCGCGACGTAGGCGCGGCGGGCTTTCATCTCGGGCTCGTAGTCTTCGAGCGCCTTGATGCGGGCGATCTCGTTCTCCGTGTCCGGCTCGTCCTCGAAGCCCTTGAAATGGGCCGCGAGCTCGGACCAGCAGGCGATCGCCAGTTCGTAACGGCCGCAGATCTCGTGCACCTCGGCGCGCTTGCGCAGGGTGTCGCGCATCTCCTCGATGCGCGCGACAAGCTCTTCGGCCTGCTCGATGACTTTGTCGGCCTCGTCGCTGTCGGCGATGGCGCTTGCCAGCTTGTGGGCTTCGGCGTAGCGGGCGGCGCCGAAGGCATCGGCGGCGGGCTCAAGGGGAGAATAGACGCGGCGCAGACCCAGGCGAGGGTACTTGACCTTCTTGAGCTCGGTGAGCGCGGCTTCCTCCCAGCCTTCCTGGGCGGCGTGGACGATCTTGCCGTCAACGCCGATTACCCACACGCAACACAGCAGGGGCGCGGTGAAGCGGCTGTCAAAGAAGCCATCGAGCGCGACCGGGTGGGTGAGCTTGAGGTCGGCGACCGACTTCTCGATGGTCTCGAGGCTCTGGAACTGTACGTACGCGGAGACGAAATGGATGCCCTTGCCGGCATGCTCCTGCTCGAGTTCAGTGAAACGACGCAACTGCGTCAGGCAGGGCGGTCACGTGCAGCCCCACTTCTTGAACACGATCACGTCGCCGCGCAGCTCAGAGAAGCCGTTCCAGGCCGGCGGGTTGATCCAGTGCTGCACGGCGTGGTCAACGGGCTCGTCCCCCACCGCGTAGGGTTCCTGGGCCGTAAGCGCCACGGGCAGCAGCAGCAGAAGTGTGAGCAGCAATCGTGTCATGCGTTACTCCGTACAGGAGGCATCCGCCTTCGCTGAAGCTACGGCGGACAGGGGAGGCAGGAGGCAGGAGGCATCCGCCTTCGCTGAAGCTACGGCGGACAGGGGAGGCAGGAGGCAGGAGGCAGGAGGCATCCGCCTTCGCTGAAGCTACGGCGGACAGGGGAGGCAGAAAAAGCAAACCTCCCCAAGCCTCAACTCCCCACCCCTAAGCCCTAACCTCTATGCCCCAAACCCTGATCCCGAAGCCCTAAGCCCTAGCCCCTAAGCCCTAGCCCCTAAGCCCTAGCCCCTAAGCCCTAACCCTCTCCAGCCCTATGCACCAAACCTGTCCATCAATCCCCTCAGGCTACGCTTGGCTGTTGCGGCCGCAAGCTTCATGTCCGCGCGCCCAGGTGCAGCAGGTGCCGCTCGCGCACTTTGCTGAAGAAGGCGTCGTAACGGCCGGCGGCGAAATCGGGAAAGGTGTAGTCGCGCTTGATCCACTCGCCGTCGCGGAAGCTCATGGTGACCTCGGCCGAGATGCCCTGGCCGATGTACACGCGGTGGGCGAGGCCCTTGACGCTGGCGAGCACCAGCTTGGCGCCGCTGATGTAGCCGGGGTCGAGGTTGATGGGGCGGTGTTCGCCGAAGCGTTGGGCGCACTGTTCTTCAAGTTTGTTGGTCTGCAGCTTCCATTCGCTGAGCATGCCGGGATCGGCCAGGCGGTCGAAGCTGAAGAAGCGGCGCTTGAGGCCGGTGCCCATTTCGCCTTCGTAGTGGTCCGTGAGGTCGAAGGGGAATTCCTCGGAGCTGAGCTCGACCTCGCCCATCAGGTGCTCTATCCACATCAGGGCATCGTCCACCGCGGACGCGTCGCGGTAGATCACGCCCAGGATCGGCGTAACAGGCTGAGGCGGCACAACGCGGCCCATGGGCATCCGGCAAAGGTTCGTGAGCAACCGGCAAGTATACCGAATGCCCACGGGCGCGGAAACGCAACTCGCCTAGATCACGCGGGGCTTGCCCACCAGCCGGCGCATCATGCCGACCTGGCCGAGGTGGTAGACCTCATGGAAGGCGAGCGTGGCCAGCAGGCTGCCCACCGTTTCGTCCGGGTTGCCGGTGGGGCTGAAGGCCGCCTTCTGCGCGGCCTGCTCGGGCGTGATCGCGGCGACCCGTCGCAGCAGCGCCTCCTGCACGCTGAAGAAGCGGCGCGCAAGCTCTTCCAGCGGCAGGGCCTGCGCGGGTGCAAGCGATTCCGAGCCGCGCTTGTAGGCCGCCAGCTCGGCGTCGGGCCAGGCGGCCTCGCCGCCCAGCAGCGCCAGCGAGCCGTTGCGGGCGTCGGCCAGGTGGCCGACCAGCCAGTTGATGGTTTTGCCGGTGGCCGTGGGCTTGAGGCTTTCCTCGTGGCTGATGTCCTTGAGGGCCTGCTGAAGGAACCAGCCGCTCATTGCGAACTGGCTGCAAACTGCCTGGTTGTTCATCCTGTTGCTCCTTGTCCGGCGGTCCGCACCTCGCGGATCGCATCAATCACCTTGAGGAAACCTTGGTAGTCACGGTCCGAGACGCGCTCACGCACGCCCGCTTCCAGCTTGATCACGTGCTCGCCGATGCGTCGCATCAGTCGCTCGCCCTTGGGCGTGACGGCCACCAGGAACGAGCGGCGGTCGGCCGGGTTGGGCTGGCGCTTGAGCAGCCCGGGCCTCTCCAGCTTGTCGGGCTGGCCGGGGGGCGTGGCGCCCTTGACGCCGAACACCTCGGACAGCGTGCCCACGGTGCAGGGCCCGTAGCGGAGGGTGTATGACAGCATGTGCCCCTCGGCGCCGTCCACGTCGGGCACCGCGGCCTCCAGGTCGCGGGCCAGCACGCGGTAGGCGGCGTGCAGCTGCGAAACGAACAGCGAGCGATAGTCCCTGCTGTACTTCATGGTTCGGATATTACGGTTTCCGAACTATCTGGCAAGGGCAAAGTCACCGATGCAGACGCGAGCCTGCACTTCACGGCATGGAATCGCAAAGCACCGCCAAGGACCGCGAAGTACACATGACTGGTGACGTTTCCCGGGTTCCAGGTCGTTTCGGTTTCAAACGGCAGATGGGCCACGAAAACACAAATGCACGAAACAACGACACACGAAAACAGGCTGCCGGTTTTGCGGCAGTCCCTTTTGTGCTTTGGTGTTTTGGTGGCTGGCTGCAGTTCCCGCGAAACGGCGTAAACCGCGAAGTTCCGCGAAGGACCACGAAGCAAAGCGGTCTCACCCCAAGCCGCCAAGGCACCAAGAGATGCACTGCAGTTCTTAGCGCCTTGGCGCCTCCGCGTGAGCCTGCAGTTGCCGTGCTTCGCGGTCCTTTGCGGTGCTTCGCGGTTGTATTCAGTGACCGACTGCGGCCGTTGAATCCCGGGCTAGTCGTCGCCGGGGAAGTCGCCCGGGAAGCCGGGTATCTCGCGCTCGCCCTGCTTGCCGAAGAACACAGCCTTGCCGCCGCCCTGCTTCGCGATCGGTTTCAGCCAGGCCATCTGCGCCTCGCCGATGCCCACGCACTGGATGCGGCAGCGGCGCACCAGGTTCATGCGCTCGACCTCGTCCAGCAGGTTGGTCATCTCAAAGGCGCTGAAGCCGAAGTTCTGGGCGCTGGCGTAGGGCCCGTTGTCGTCGTGGTTCTGGAACTCGTAGCGGTAGACCTCTTTCTTGCGCCACATGCGGCTGGCCGGTTGTGCGGGCTGGGCGGGGATCTTGGTTTTGGTGATCGCCCCGGTCTCGGGGTCGCGGGTCTGGATCTCGCGCTCGGGTTGCGCCGGGCGCGCGGGGAACTCCACCCATTCGCCCTCGCCCGGCTGGCGCGACTCGTAGTAGGCCGATCCGGTGTACTCATAGTCGATCTTCGGCGTGTCGCCGCTGAAGCCGTCGCGGATGGGCGAGCCGTCGGACAGCAGGAAGATCGCATCCGCCCCTTCCGTCACCAGCTTCAGGTCCCAGTGCTCGCGCGGCTCGTTCACGATGCCGACCTTGCCCATGCGGAACGCCGCCAGCAGCGCCCTGTAATAGTTCGTCTCGCCCAGCAGCACGCCGTGCGGACGCGTGCTCTGCTTCTCGGCAGGCGCTTCGCCCGGCCGGATGGCGTCCAGCGCGGCGCCGATCTTGCGCGCGTTGCCGCTGCTCGCGGAAACGAAGCTGCGCGTGACCGGCAGCGGCTCGGCATCGTCGCCGAAAAGGATTACGGCCACCTGCTTGTCCTTGCCCAGGCGCGAGAGCGTCCACTTCACGTGTTCGCGCGCGGCGTCGAAACGGTTGCGCACGCGCTTCCAGTCGATCTCGTACTCGTCGTCGCCGGCCTTTCGGCGCTCGCCGGTGACCGGGTTTTTGATCGCGTCGCGGTCGGCGTCGGACAGCGGGTTGAGCATCGAGTCCGAGGCGTCGATCAGGAAGACGATGCGCTCGCCCAGCACGTCCAGGCCCATGAAGCTTGCCACCGTGGCGCCGTCGTCGTCGCCCAGGGGGTCGTGGCCGCTGTCGAACAGCATCTTCCACATCGCGGGGAACTGGTACGGGTGCTTGGTGCCGAAACAGTACTGCAGGGCCAGCGCGGACTCGCGTTTGCTGCGCGGCAGCAGGGCCTTCTTGTCGTCCACCAGCGCGGTGATGCGGTCGAACAGCGGGCGCCAGTCTTCCAGCACCGGCTGGCCCACCTTGTGCAGCGGGCGGTAGGCGCGCGCGGCCGACCAGCAGATGGCTTCGTAGATCACGGCGCCTTCGCCGCCGGCCTTGAAGTCTTCCTGAAGCATCAACTGCAGGGCGCGGCGCAGGTGCTCAAAACCGCCGTGCTCGAGGGCGCAGAGCAGCGCCGCGCGGGTGACGGCCGGGGCGCGCTTGTCGCCCACGATCTCGAGCAGCTCCAGCGCGATGTCGGCGTCGTCCTCGATGGCGAGGATGCAGGCAGCGCAGTAGACGCCCCAGACGTCGGCGGCGCTGCGGTAGTACTGCTTGACGAACTTGCGCAGGGCCTTCAGGTCGGCCTCGCTGGGCTGCTGGCGCTGGGCGGCGAACTGCTCGGTGGTGATGTCGTGGCGCGCGCGCAGGTAGGCGGCCGCCAGGTAGCGCATATTGTCGGCGAATGCGGCGGGCGGCTTGTCATAGACCTGCAGCAGGCGGGGCAGCACGTCGTCGCCGCTGAAGCGCGAGTACTGCTGCAACTGCTCGGCGTTCCAGCGCAGGGAGGTGGACTCGGCCATGCGGTCCAGGAAGTCGGCCGTGACCTTCTTGCGATCGTCCTGGTTGTCTGGCCTGCCCTGGGCGGCGGAAGGGACGTAAGCCGCGAACAGCAGCGCGGCCAGGGCGAGGGGCAGCAGGGGGCGGGCGGTGTTTCGCATCGGCGTCTCCAGTGCGACTGCCAGAAGTCTAACCGCCGGCCGTGCCCATCCCAAGTTTGCAATTCCGTTGCAGGCCCAAAGGTTCGCAGATCGGCACACAACGAAACGCCCGCCGCAAATAGAAAAGGGGCCGGCGCTGGGCCGGCCCCCTGTGCGGCTTTCGGGCTATTCCTTGCCGTAGACGTTGACCGTGGCCTTGCCTTCCTTGCGGCCCTGGGTGCTGTACTTGAACACGATGCGCTCGACCGTGCGGGCTTCACCGGGGAAGTCCACCTTGCGGCTGCGCGAGTTCTCGTTGAATTCGAGGCGCGTCTTCACCTCGTGCTGCTTGCCATTGCCGAAGGTCACCACGATCTCGAACATCTCGAGGTCCGCGTTCTCCACCTCGATCATGAACGAGGTGAACTTGCCCTTGCTCTCGCCCACGATGATCACGTCGGTGTCCTTGCCGAAGTCCACCACGCGGCTCGTCAGGTGCTTGAAGTTCGGGAAGCGCACATCCACGCCGGCCGGGCGGCCGAACAGCTTTACGGTGGCCTTGCCCTCGCCGATCTTGCTCTTGTAGGCGAAGCTGACCTTCTTGATGACGCGGGCCTCGCCGGGCAGGTCGATCACGCGGCTGCGGGACTTCTGGTCGAAGTTGGCGCGCAGCTCGGGCGAGAAGCTCTCGTCGTTGCCGAACTCGACCTTGATGTTCCACATCTCGAGCTCGCCTTCCACCACGCCGAGCACGATGGCCGTGAACTTGCCTTCGCTGGCGGTCACCTCGATGGTGTCGCGGTCGGCCCCGAAGTCCACGCGGCGCTCACCCAGGAGCTGGTAGCCCTCTTCGCTCTTGGGCAGGTGGTCTTTCCATTCGCCCTTGTCGGGGCCGGGCTTGTCGGGGTTCGGCTTGTCGCCGGCGTCGGCGGGCTTGCCGAACAGCTTGACGGTGGCCTTGCCCTTGCGCAGCTTGCTCTTGTACTTGAAGCTGACCTTCTTGATGACCCGGGCCTCGCCCGGCAGGTCGATCTCGCGCGAGCGCTCACCCTGCTTAAATTCGTGGCGCACTTCCGGCGAGTAGCTTTCGTCGTTGCCGAAGGTGACCTTGATGTCCCACATCTCCAGGTTGCCTTCCACCACGCCGATCATCAGGCTGACGTAGCGGCCTTCGCGCGCGCCCACCTCGATGGTGTCCTTGTCGGCGCCGAAATCGACCTTCTTCTCGCCCAGCAACTCGTAGTTGGGGAACTTCTCGGCCCAGTTGGGCTTGTCGTCCTGCGCGTTCACGCTTCCGAACGCTGCGAGCGTAATCAGCAATGCTGTCATCAATACAGTCTTCATAGCTCTCCTTTGTCTGACCCCAGTGTGCGAGCGATGGTAAGTGCACCCCGCGCGGGCGCCAGAGTGGCGCTGATTTTTGCAAACACTTGCCACAGAAAGAGTTGCAGCCGTGTTTTCTGGAATTATCGCAACCTCAACGAAGGCCGCGGGTTACAATCCCGCGCTCACTTGCAACCATCGGGGGATTCAAATGCACACCATGAAATTTTCTCTGCTTCTGCTGACCATCCTGGCGCTCGGCTTCACTGCCGGCTGCGGCGGGCGCGGCGCGCGGCCGATCAACACCCAGGACGGCGACGCCGACCGCGTGGAGCTGCTGGGCACGCGCAAGGTGGACTTCAAGGCGGACCACGACGTGATCCTGGTGACGTTAAAGGAAGGAACGTTCCACGCGCTGCGCGTCGAGGTAGAGGGCAGCGAGCTGGAGATGTGGGACATCGACGTGTTCTTCAGCAACGGCGGGCACGAGGACTTCAACACCCGCGTGCACTTCGGCGAGGGGACATGGAGCCGCCGGCTGGACCTGCGCGGCGGCGCCAGGGGCATCAAGAAGGTGACCTTCAAGTACAAGAGCAAGAAGCCCCGCACCGGCAAAGCCACCGTCAAGCTGTACGGCATCCACTAGGGCTCAGGCGTCGAACCGGCCCGCATCGCGGGCCGGTTGCGTTTTCAGAACTCGTCTTCCTGCGGGCCGTCATCTTCCGGCTTGGGTGGCGGCGATTCGTTCGGGTCCTTGGGCCCCTCGTAGGGGCGCTCGTCCTTGGGCCAGATCGGCAAGAAGTCGCTGCTGCTTCCCGTCTCTTCCGGCGGCATGCGATCCACCGTACAGCCCGGCAGCGCCTTGCGCAGGGCCTCCACGGCCGCGTCGCTGACTTCCGCCTGTGCTTCGTAGCGCCTGCGCTCGCCGCTCTTCATGTCGTACACCACCCGGTACGCCGCGCTGAAGGTGACGGACTGGAGGCTCTTAATGCCGTGCAGCAGCTTCACGCCTGTGTCGCTGACTTCGCGGCACATCCGCAGGTCCAGCACCTCCAGCGGCATACCGGCCTTGGCGAGCGCCGCCAGGGCCCCGTCTCCGACGGACTTGCTGTTCGCGAGCGAAACCTCGCGCAGTTGCTTGCAGCCGGCCGCGCCTTCCAGGCCGTGACCCTGGATGCCGCTGCAGTATTCGATCCGCAACACCCGCAGCGACGCCAGCGGCGCAAGCCCCGCCTTCAATCCTTCATCCGTGAGTCCGTCGCAGAACGACAACTCCAGCTTCTCCAGCGGGCATTCCGCCAGCGCCGCCAGGCCGGAGCCCGTGAAGGGGCGGTAGTCCTCTTCCCAGCCCGGCCGCGCCTGGCTCAGTTTGAGACTTCTGAGCTGCTTCATGCCGGCCAGCGCAGCCAGCCCGGCATCGTCAGCGCCGCAGGCCGGGATCACCAGCTCCTCGATCCGCGACAGCGCGCCGAGCGCCTGCATTCCTTCCTTGTTAATGCGCCCGTAGCTGCCGCCGCTGCTGCTCCAGCCCCAGCCGGAGCGAAGCCTGAGCACGCGCAGGGCGGGCGCTTGTCCGAGGTTCGCCCAGTCTTTCTCCTTGATCCCGGCGCTGCTGATCTCGAGCACCTCCAGCGCGGGCAGCCCGGCCAGCACCTTCAGCGCCAGGCCGGGAACGCCCTTCTGGCCCTGGAGGTCAAGCTCTTTCAGGTGCCGCAAGCCGGAAAGGAACTCGATGCCGATGTCGGAGATGCCTTCGGCGTCATTCATGCTCGACAGGTCCAGCTTCTCGAGCGCCGCGAACGCGCCCATGAACTGCATGCCCCAGTCGGTCAGGGCGGTATTGGACAGGCCGAGCACCTTGAGCTGCTTCAGGGGCGCCAGCAGCTCAAGCCCGTCGTCGATGGGGCCTTTGACTTCATCCAGCACCAGCTCGTGCAGGCTGGTCCAGCGCGCGATCGCCTTGCAGGCCTCGCCGGACAGCTCCCAGCCGGACAGGTCAAGCACCTGAATCTCCGGCAGCGCACCCAGCGCCCGCAGGCCGGCGACGCCCAGTGGCGCGAAACTCTGGAAGGTGCGCGGGATGCGCAGTTCCTGCAGACCCTGCAGCGGCGCGAGCTCGGCGATGCCGGCGTCCGTCACCTCCATGCAGAAGCGCAGGTTAAGGCGGCGCAGCCTGGTCATTGCGCCGATCAGCTTCATGCCGTCGTCAGACAGGCCTTCTCCCCATACAATATGCAGTTCCTCCAGCGCCGGCAGCCGCGCCGCGCCCTTCAGCAGCGCCTCGTGCGCAGCCCCGAAATCCAGCGTCAGACGCCGCACGGTTTTCAGCCCTGCCAGCACGGCCGCGGCTTTTTCGGCGTCGACCGGAGTCTCGAGTCGTGCACCGAAGCGCAGCTCTTCCACGCGGGTGAAGCGCTTGAGCGCCTCGAAGCCCCGCAGGTCAAGGCTGCCGCAGCGCACCACCCCGGCGTCGTCCGGCAGCGCGGCGAGATCGTCTTTGGGCGCGTCCTGCGCGGAAAGGCTCGCCGCGCAGAGCAGCGCCAGCAGGATCAGGACGGTTCGATTCCGCATGTTCACCTCCGCTCGGGGCCGCCGTTGATGTCGCACCTGGGCAGCAGCGCCTTGAGTTCCTGCACGGCTTCGAGAGTCATGTTGGGCGGGCGGCCCAGGATGATCCGCCGCAGCGTCGTCATGTTGCCCAGCAGGTGCAGCGACTTGTCGGTCAGCAGCGCGCAGCTCCCTATGTTCAGCAGCTCCAGCTTCATTCGGATGATCTCCGCGATGCCCGCGTCGGTGATGGCGTCGCAGCCGCAGATCTGCAGCTCGACCAGCGTCCCGAGCTTGCCGATGCGCGCCAGGGCCGCGTCGGTCAGGTCTTCACAGAAGTTCAAGTTCAGCTCGCGCAGGCGTTTCAGGGCCGAGAGTCCGGCAAAGGCCTCCGCGGGGATGCCCTGCACGCTCCACAGTTCCAGGGTCTCCAGGCCGGTGAATCCGCAGATCACCGCCATCCCTTCAGCGCCGGGCCGGCTGGCACCCAGGCTCAGGTGGCGCAGCTTCTTCAAGCCCGCCAGGCCCTTCACGCCGACGGCCGTGACCTTGCCGGTGCGCCCGAACTTCAGCGCTTCCAGGTTCTCCAGCGCGCCCAGGGCGGCGATGCCGGCGTCCCCCACTTTCGGCGCATCGTACAGGTCAAGTTCACGCAGCGAGGCGCACGCGGCCAGAGACTTCAGCCCTTCATCGGTGATCGGCAGGTGTTCGCGGCCGCGCGGGCTGAGCTGCAGCTTGCACAGGCGCGGCAGTTTCGCGAGGGCGGCGAGAACCTCATCGTCCACGATGTCGATGTCCCCGAGATCCAGCTCTTCCAGGGTTACGATGCCGCCCAACTCCTTGAGCCCCCTGGTGGTGCAGGCTGCCTGGTCCCCTTCGCGCCACTCGCGGGATTGGCCCTGCCAGCTGAAGTACATGCCCTGGGAGCCGCCCAGGCTGAGCACGCGCAGGGACGGCGACTTCGCCAGGCCAGCCAGCCCGGTGTCGTCCGCGCCGGCACAGCGCTTGGCCCGCAGAATCTTCAGGCCGGGCAGTTTCCCCAGATGCGCGAAGCCGGCGCCCGTGCACTGTTCGCAGCCGCCCAGCTGCAGGGTTTCCAGCGTCTTGACCCCGGCCAGATGCTCAAGCCCCGTGTCGCCGATTTTGCTGCCGGAAAGATCCAGTTCTTTCAGCTTGGGGCACCTGGTCAGCCAGCGGATCCCGGAGTCGGTGAAGTTCCTGCAGCTGCCGAGATCAAGCACCTCCAGCTCCGGCAGCCGCGACATGCGCGCCAGGAACGAGTCCGTCACTGCTTTGCCCGTTCTGTCGCCGCTGATGCCGCTTACATGGATCTCGCGCAGCGTCTTGATCTGGCTCAGCCAGGCCATGCCGGCCGTGCTGACGCCATCCAGCCACTTGCTGCTTCTGAACGGGCCGCGCGAGCCGCCGTCGGCGCTGAACCACAACACGGCCAGGCTTGCGGTTTCCGACAGCGCCTCCAGGCAGACGTCATCGAAGGCGACGCAGCCATACGCCACCAGCTCATGCAGCCCCGGCAGAGACGCGATGCGCTTGAAGGTGGCCGAACCGATCCAGTCCCGGCCGGAAACGTCGAGGTACTCGAGTCTCTTCAGGGCATCCAGGAAGGCGGCGGCTTCGTCGGTCAGGACAGCCTCGTCCTCGGAGTAGCTGGAGGAAACATCCAGCCACTTCAGGTTGGTCAGCCTGGCCAGGTGCTTCAGCCCGGCCGCCGTGTACGTGGGATGGGGCGGGTCGCTGTGCGAGATGTCGAGCCGCGTGAGTTGCGTGCGCTTCGCCAGCGCCTCCAGGGCAGCATCGTCCAGGCCGATGCAGCGCAGCTCGGTGACGTCCTCCGGCAGCGCCCGGATCTCCGCGGCCGAGGCGACCGTGTGCCACGCCGACGTATCAATGCCGCGCGCGGCAAGAACGGGCAACAGAACGGCAAGCGAGAGCAGTGCGAGGGCACGCATGGGCAGCTCCGGACTCCGACTTCGCCCCGGGGAAGGCGCCATGAGTGTAGCATTTGAGACACAGGACCGGCGGCATTCCAGGCCGGAAAGCGGTCGGCTGCGGGGAACTCGACAAGGCCGGCCCGGTTTATCCTGTGCGGATTCCGGGCCGCTTGCCATTTGCGCTGCTCGCCAACGGGTCTAGATTGCGGGCAGTACAACGAAGGGGACAGCCTTGAAGATAGTCAGCATTGGCGGCGGGCCGGCGGGGCTTTACTTCTCGATCCTGATGAAGAAGCAGGACCCCGCGCACGACATCACGGTGATCGAGCGCAACCGGCCTTACGACACGTTCGGCTGGGGCGTGGTGTTCAGCGACGAAACCCTGGGCGGCTTCGAGGTCGCCGACAAGCCAAGCTACGACCGCATCGTCAGCGAGTTCGCCTACTGGCCCGACATCGACACCCACATCAAGGGAGAGGTGATCCGCAGCACCGGCCACGGCTTTGCCGGCATGAGCCGCAAGAAGCTGCTCAACATCTTCCAGGCACGCGCCGAGGAACTGGGCGTGAAGCTGGTGTTCGAGAAGGAAGTCCACTCGCTGGAGCCCTACAAAGACGCCGACCTGATCCTCGGCGCTGACGGCGTCAACAGCTGGGTGCGCGACCACCACAAGCAGTTCTTCCAGCCCGACATCGACTGGCGCAAGTGCAAGTTCTGCTGGCTCGGCGCCGACTTCAAGCTGCCCGCATTCACCTTCATCTACGAGGAAAACGAGCACGGCCTGTTCACCGTGCACGCCTACCCCTTCGAGCAGAACACCAGCACCTGGATCGTCGAGTGCCGCGAGGAAACCTGGAAGAAGGCCGGGCTCGACAAGGCCGACGAAGCCCAGACCATCGCCTACTGCGAGAAGCTGTTCGCGAAGTACCTTTCCGGCCACAAGCTGCTGGGCAACAAGAGCGTGTGGCGCACCTTCCCCACCATCCGCAACAAGACCTGGGTGCACGAGAACATCGTGCTGCTGGGCGACGCCGCCCACACCGCGCACTTCAGCATCGGCAGCGGCACCAAGCTGGCGATGGAAGACGCCATCGAACTGGCGCGGGCGTTCGCGGACAACGGCTGCGAGAACGTCAACGCCACGCTGAAGCTGTACGAGGCGCGCCGCTGGGTGGACGGCGCCAAGCTGCAGAAGACCGCGCAGACCAGCCTGGAGTGGTTCGAGAACGTCGCGCGCTACTACAAGACACAGCACCCGGTGCGCTTCACCTTCAACCAGCTTTCCCGTTCCAAACGCATCACCTACGACAACCTGAAAATGCGCGACCCGGCCTTCGTCGAGCGCGCCACCGACTGGTTCGCCAAACAGAACCAGTTCCGGGACGTGCGCGTGAAAGCGCCCGCCTACGCGGCCGAAAGCGACGAGCAGGCCATCCGCGCCCACTTCGCGCGCGCCGGGCAGCCCACGGCGCCGCCCGTGTTCCAGCCCTTTCAACTGCGCGACATGACGCTGGCCAACCGCCTGGTAGTCAGCCCCATGTGCCAGTACAGCAGCGACGACGGCTTCCCGAACGACTGGCACATGGTGCACCTGGGCTCGCGCGCGATCGGCGGCGCCGGCCTGCTCTACACCGAGGCTACGCACGTCAGCCGTGAAGGCCGCATCACGCCGGGCTGCGCGGGCATGTACAAACCCGAGCACGCCGCGGCCTGGAAGCGCATCGTGGACTTCACCCACAGCTACAGCAAGGCGAAGATCTGCATGCAGCTCGCGCACGCCGGCCGCAAGGCCAGCACCGACCTGCCCTGGAAAGGCGGCAAGCCGCTGACGCGCGAGCAGGGTGCCTGGCAGACCATCGCGCCCAGCGCCCTTGCTTATAAGGAAGGCTGGCATACACCGCGTGAGGTGACCCGCACCGACATGGAGGCCGTGACCGCCCAGTTCGTGCAGTCGGCGAAATGGGCCGACGAAGCGGGCTTCGACATGCTCGAGTTGCACTACGCCCACGGCTACCTGATGAGCACCTTCATCAGCCCGCTCACCAACAAGCGCACCGACGGCTACGGCGGCTCGCTCGAGGCGCGCATGCGCTACCCGCTGGAATGTTTTAAAGCCGTGCGCGCGGCCTGGCCCGCCGGCAAGCCCATGAGCGTGCGCATCAGCGCGACCGAGTGGCACGAGGACGGGCTCAGCGACGCCGACCGCGTCGAGATCGCGAAGATGTTCAAGGACGCCGGGCTCGACATTATCGACGTCAGCGCCGGCCAGGTGGTGCACGACCAGCAGCCCATCTACGGCCGCATGTTCCAGACGCCGTTTTCCGACCTGATCCGCAACGAGGCGCACATCGCGACCATGACCGTGGGCAACGTGCAGACCGTGGACCAGGCCAACACCATATTGCTGGCCGGCCGCGCGGACCTGGTGGTGATGGCGCGCCCGCACCTGTTCGACCCGTACATGATGATCCACGCGGCCGCGGACTACGACTACGACCTGCAATACTGGCCGCCCCAGTACCTCGCCGCGAAACCGAGGCCGAAGCAGTAGGGCGAAACCCACAGAGCCCATCGTGTAAACGATGGGCTTCTGCGTTCGCACGCGGAAACCCGCCGTTGACACGGCGGGCTCCGTGAAGTCTCTTCTGACCATGAACGTACCCGTCAACCTGAAGCGTCTGCCCCACGGCCAAGGGCTGCCCCTGCCGGCTTACCAGACGGCGCACGCGGCCGGTGCCGACGTGCATGCCGCGCTGGAAGGCCCGGTGCTGCTGCCGCCGGGGCGGCACGCGCTGATCCCCACGGGGTTCTGTTACGAGATTCCGCCCGGCTACGAGATGCAGGTGCGACCGCGCAGCGGCCTGGCGGCCAAGCACGGCGTGACGGTGCTGAACGCGCCGGGCACCATCGACGCCGACTACCGCGGCGAGCTGAAGGTCTTGCTGGTGAACCACGGGCCTGAGCCGTTCGAAATCAAGCGCGGTGAACGCATCGCCCAGATCATCATCGCGCCGGTAAGCACGGCAACGTTCAACGAAGTCAATGAGCTGTCCGATACCCAACGCGGCGACGGCGGGTTTGGCAGTACGGGCAGGTGACACGGCCGTCCCGGCCGTGCGTCCCGAGGGCCTCCGGCCCGAGGAATCGAAAAAGACGTGCGCATCGAACCCGAGGAAACGAATCCCGAGCTGAACGCGCCGATGATTGCGCGGGCGAGACGCTCCGCGCGACGCATGGCCGAGACGGCCATGTCACTCCGCTAGTCCCACAACCCCGTTGAGTAATAGCGTTCGCCGGTGTCGGCGAAGATCGTGACGATGCGGGCGTGGGGTTCGCGCAGGGCCACTTTGGCCGCCACCGCCATGTTCGCGCCGCTGCTCTGGCCCACGAACACGCCGTTGCGGGCCAGCACCCGGCAGAAGTCCGCGGCCTCGTCAATGCTCACGTCCACCACCTCGTCCACCAGCGACTCGTCGAAGTTCTTCGGCCGGATCGCTTCAGGCGAGCGCAGGGGCTTCAAACCTTCGATGCCGGGGAAGTCGTCGGGCATGGCCTGCACCACGCGGATGCGCGGGTCGTATTCCTTGAGGCGTTTGGCGATGCCGGTCAGGGTGCCGCCGGTGCCGACGCCCGCGATGAAGTGGGTAATGTCGCCGTGGCTCTGGCGCAAAATCTCCGCGCCGGTGCCGTAGTAGTGGGCGCGCCAGTTGGCGTCGTTGCTGTACTGGTCCACCAGCAGGTAGCGCCCGGGCTGCTGCTTTGCCAACTCGTGGGCGTGGCGCACGGCCTCATCGTAGCCGAGCACGGGGTCGGTCAGGATCAGCTCCGCGCCGTGGGCCTTGATGCGCCGCTGCCGCTCCTTGCTGGCGTTGCCGGGCACCACCAGCGTGACCGGGATGCCCAAGGCCGCGCCGATCATGGCGTAGGCAATGCCGCTGTTGCCGCTGGTGGAATCCAGCACGCGGCGGCCCTGCAGCGTTTCTTCCTCTATTAAGCGCGCGAGCATGCGCAGCACGGCGCGGTCCTTGATGCTGCCGCCCGGGTTCATCCACTCGGCCTTGGCCTTGATGCTGGCGCCGGGGAAGCGGTGCTCGAGCGCGTTGATCTCGAGCAGCGGCGTGTTGCCGATCAGGCCCAGCGCCGGGATTCGGCGGGTGATTTCATAGAGGGTGTCGGTCTTCGTTTTCATGGCGATGTCCTTGGTGGGAGCGCAGGATTCGCGCAGCGAATGTCCCTGAAAGTCACCTGTGACTTTCAGGGGGGCCTGCAACGGCCGGGGGCATCCTGCCCTCGGCAATGCCGTGGGCCTGAGGCCCACGGCGGATGCAGGCCAGAGGCCTGCGCTCCCTAACATCGCACCTCTTCGGGTGCGAATTGCTCGCCCCTTAGTTCAAACGACAGGAAGTCGGCAACCTTTCCGGCATTCACCGAAACAATCACGTAGCTGTAGCCTTCCCAGGCCTGCTGGCGGTCTGTCTCGCTGGGCTGGGCCGGGTGGTCCGGGTGGCTGTGGTAGATGCCGATGATGTCGAGCCCCTGTTCGCGCGCCTGCCGGTCAATGCGCATGTAGTCTTTGGGGTCCAGCGTGAAGCGGTCGTGGGCGCGCTCGACATTCAGGTTGCCGGTGCGGTGGGCCGAAACGCCCTCGCGAGCGCTGCCGTCGGCACGACCAACGATCACACCGCAAGCCTCGTGCGGATAGGCCTCAACAGCGTGGGCTTCAATGTGGGCCCGGATGGCGGGCGTAAGAGTCAGCATGGGAATCGTCCGAACAGAACAAACAACGTTGAGTCAACCAGCGCAGGCCGGTTAGCGACAACAACAGTTGCTCGGACGCATGAACATGGGCGGAAATCGTACCGGCCGTGAACGGCACGTCAAGCAGTCATTCGGTGTAAAACGTACTGCACCTGCCGGTCTCACGCGAAGGCGCCAAGCCGCGAAGAACTGCAACTGCAATTTATCAGGATGTACAGGAATGAAGTGGACGCGGTTCGCAATCGTGCATCTGCCGGCAATGTTTGCGGAATCAACTTCACGGGGCGAACACCAGCCGGTGTCCCGTTCATTCCTGTCCATCCTGACCAAATGCAGTTCTTGGCGACTTGGCCTGAGGTTGACGTTTTTTAACCGCCCTTCGGCGTTTCGCCCGGCGTCCATTCGCCTTCGATCAGCAGCTCGTGGGGCTGGTACTGGCGCTTGTAGTCCATGGTGGGGCAACCCTCGATCCAGTAACCGAGGTAGTACCAGTTGATCTTCTTCTCCCGGCACAGCTCGATCTCTTTCAGCACGCTGTAGACGCCCAGGCTGCGGCGGTGCTCGTCGGGGTCGAAGAAGTGGTACACGCTGCTGATGCTGCGCTTGCTGACGTCGCAGATGCTGACCGCCAGCAGCTTGTCGCGCGGGTCGCGGTACTCGATCTCCACGGTCGCCACGCAACTCGAATACAAGAACTCCCGCATGCTCTCCAGGTCTTCGCCCTGCGGGCTCTGCGCGTGCTGGGCGCGCAGGTAGCGCTTGTACACGTCGTGCTTCTCGGCCGTGAGCTCCGGCTCGTGCACCAGCATGCGCACGTCCTGGTTACGGCCCAGCGCGCGGCGCTGACTGCGGCTTGGCTGGAAGCTTTCGACCGGGATGCGGATCGGCACGCACTTGCGGCAGCTGGCGCAGGCGGTGCGGTACAGGATGTTGCCGCTGCGGCGGAAGCCGCGGTCCATCAGCTCGTGGTAGGCGGCGGGCGAAATCTGCCAGACCAGCCAGGCCTCTTCCGTGGCGGCGCGCCGCGGCAGGTAGGAACAGTCATGGCTGTGGCGCCCCAAGGGCACGGAGTGCGGGCCGATCAGCGCTTCGATGCTGAGGCGGTGGCTGGTCATTCAATTCAAAATTCAAAATGCAAAATTCAAAATTGGCCAGCCCCGGCACACCTGCATTTTTCATTTTGCATTGGCTCAGGGACTGAGCCTCTGCTGCTCGTTCCACGTCTCGCGCAGGATCGTGAGATAACGGCCGTAGCGGCCCTGGCTGATGGTTCCCGCTTCCACGGCGGCTTTCACGCCGCAGCCGGGCTCAACGCGGTGGGTGCAGGTGTTGAAGCGGCACTGCTCGCGCGCACTTTGCCAGTCGGGGTAGTACAGGCTGATCTCGTGCAGCTCGAGGTTCCAGAAGCCGAAGTCGCGCACGCCGGGCGTGTCGATCACCAGCCCGCCCGCCATGGGCACCAGGCTGGCGTGGGTGGTGGTGTGGCGGCCTTCGCCCTCTTTGTCCACGTGGCCGATGCGCAGGCCCAGGCCGGGCTCCAGCGCGTTCATGATGCTGGACTTGCCCACGCCGCTGGGGCCGGCGAACACGGCGGTCTTGTTTTCGAAGCGCGGCTTGAGGGTGCCCAGCTCGCCTCGCTCGGCGCTGACGTACTCGATCTCGATCACGGGCGCGTACTCGGCCAGCAGCGGCTGAAGCTGTTCGCGCGGCACCAGGTCGGTCTTGTTGATCACCAGCAGCGGCGTGAGCCCCTGGCTGTAGGCGCTGATCAGCAGACGGTCCACGGTCTCGAGTTGCTCGGCCAGGCGATCGGCGCCGGCCACGATCACCAGCAGGTCGATGTTGGCGGCCAGCACCTGGCGCTGGCGGGGAAAGCGCGGGTGGGCGCGGTACAGCTCGCTGTGGCGCTCCTCGATGCTCTGGAGCAGGCCCTCGTTCTCGGCGCTTTCGGGCACGGGCGTGAAGGTGACGCGGTCGCCCACCACCACGGGGCTGCGCTCGCGGCGCTTGCCCTGCTTGAACTTGCCGCGCACGGCGCACATGTACTCGGCGGAATCGGAGCGCACCCAGGCGTGGTGGCCGTGGAGGCGAACGACGGTGCCGGTGAGATGGTTCATGGCGGCTACGTTACAGGCGGCAGGCGTCAGGCGGCAGGCGGCAGAAGTGAAAAGTGCAAGGGCGCAGTATCCGGCATGCCCACCTGTCTCGTGCCCCTGCTGCAGCGCGTGCGGCCCCTCACTGCCGCCTGCCGCCTTACGCCTGCCTCCTGCCGCCTGCCATCTGCCGCCTCCCTTCGTCGCACTGCCGCGCGGCGCAATCTTCCGCTACAATGCCGCCGATGTCCCTGAAGGCCAAAATCGCGCTGGGCGTGATCGCCGCCACCGCCATCCTGGCCGTGGCGCTGGCGATCCTGGGCCTGCAGGCCAAGGACGAGCTGGACAAAGCCTCGGAGCAGCAGCAGCGCGACTCGCAGGAGCGCATTGCCCGCTTCAACGATGAGCAGCACGCGCTGGCCGTGCGCTCGATCCAGAAGCTGGTGCTGGCGCAGCTTGAGCCCATCCTCGCCACGCCGCGCCCGGACATCGGCGACCGCCTGCGCGACGACCTCAACGGCATCGACGAAACCGGCATCATCACGCTGGAAGACGACGGCAGCCTCAGCTTCCGCGCCGAGAAGCCGGCCGGCAGCCAGGCCGCCCTCACCACCGAGGAGGCGCAGGTCGCGCGCCGGGTGTTCGAAACCGGCCAGCACCAGTTCCTGGGCGACGTGCTGTTCCACCCCTACAACCCCGACGGGCGCGGCAGCCTGAAGTACGCGCTGCGCCTCAAGCTCGATATCCCGCCCGTGCGCCAGCCCGAGCTGCCGCAGGCGCGCTCGGCCGACCTGGGGCCGCTGGTGGCCGCGGCGTTCACCACGCTGGCGCTGGCGATGCTGGCGGTGTTCGTGCTGCTGATGTTCGCGCTGCGCAAGTTCGTGCTGGCGCCGCTGGGCAACGTGCTGGAAGATTCCGAGCGCATCGTGAAAGGCTCCGAGGGCCTGACCGTGCAGGGTTTCAAAGGCGGCAAGGGCAAAGATATTGAAACACTCGTCGCCGCCTTCAACGCCATGTTCAGCGAACTGAAGGCCTACCAGTCCGACCTGGAAGGCAAGGTCAAGGACGCCACCCGCACCATCAAGGCCCAGCAGCAGAGCCTGGTGATCGCCCAGCGCCTGGCGGCCACGGGCACCCTGGCGGCCGGGCTTGCCCACGAGGTGAACAACCCGCTGAGCGGCATGCTCAACGCGGCGCGCCGGTTAAAGAAGAAGGAAGGGCTGGATGAACGCGCCCGCGATTACATCGAGCTGATCGAGGAAGGGCTCACGCGCATCGAGAACCTGATGAAGCAGATTCTCGACTTCTCGCGCCGCCGCGACATGAAGCCCGAGCGCTTCTCGGCCGAAGATGCCTTCCGCCGCGCCCTGCCGCTGGTACGCCACCGCCTGGAAAAGAAAAACCTGCGCCTTGAGGAAGACATCCGCAAAGACCTGCCGGAAATCTACGGCAACGCCGAAGAGATCGGCCAGGTGCTGATGAACCTGCTGATCAACGCGGCCGACGCCAGCCCCGAGGAAGGCGCCGTGCGCGTCACCATCGCGGCCACCCAGGCGGGCGGCGTCAGCTATGCGGTTGAAGACAGCGGCGACGGCGTGCCCGAGGAAATCCGCGAGCGCATCTTCGACCCGTTCTTCACCACCAAAGAGCCGGGCAAGGGCACGGGGCTCGGGCTCGCGATCGCGCACACCATCGTGGACAACCACGGCGGCAGCCTGCGCGTGGAGAAAGGCACCACACTGCACGGGGCGCGCTTCGTGATCGAGCTGCCCAAGGCCGAGCTGTACGAGAGCCGGCGGCTGAAAGAAGCCGGATAGGGGACTGTCCCCGATTTTGGGGACTGTCCCCGTAATCGAAGCCTGAGTTCAGTCGCGAGTCACAACGTACAGCAAATTACCAATAACCAATTTTCAATTACCAATGCCGTTCCAACCGTGGCCAATTGGTAATTGAAAATTGGTTATTGGTAATTGGCTGTTTACCCGGCATCGGAGAGCCAGTCAGCGGCCGAAGACGGGGACAGTCCCCAACCCGCCTTCGCCGAGGCTTCGGCGCGCAGGCTGCGGGGACAGTCCCCTGCAATGAACCGGGCGCCCTTTTGGGGGCGCCCGATCCTTCCGGTCTGGCAAGGCAAACTGTCTGTCACCCTTACTCCGCGGTGCGGGTTTCCGGGTGCGGGTTGTGCGGGTTGATGGCCTGCGCACGCTTGATGGCCAGGCGCTGGGCGGCCGTGGTCGGCGCGTCGCCGAGGGCCTTGCCGGCCGCGTTGCGGGCGTCAGCAACCTCGATCACCATCTGCTCGCGCATCTCCTCGTCTGCGATCTCGCTGAGGTTGTACTCGAGGCGCAGCTGTCCGAGCAGGGCGTTGAAGCCGTCCTCGTCCCAGGCGCCCTTGTGGTGCTGGTAGCACGAGCCCAGGGCGCGGGCCGCGGCGGCCTTCACCGAGGGGCGGTCCACTTCCTCTTCGCTGTTCACCGTGTCGAGCAGGTTGGGGATCAGGTTGGCGCGCACCCAGGCGGCGCCCACCTTGCTGCTGTTGGCCACCAGGGTCTCGATCGCGTGGCAGATCGCCTCGCGGGCGGCCGAGGAGCGTCCGTTCAGGCGCAGGCCGCCGGCCAGGGCGACCAGCAGCTTCTCGACGCTGTACTTGGTGGTGGCCGGGTCAAGCTTGCGGATGGCGTCGGCCATGGCGACGACCATGCCGTTGGTCTTGAACTTGGAATCCTCGATGTTGCCGCTCCAGACGCTTTCGAGGGTGGCTTGCAGGGCCTCGGTATCGACCTGGAACTCAGCGCTGTAGCTGATGTAGCGGCTGTCGTCCACGCCCAGGGCCTCAAGGTCGGCCTTGCGCGAGTCCACTTCGCTGTCCTGCGCGGCGATCAGCACCGGGATCTCCGCGGTGCGCACGTCCTTGGTCAGCAGGTGGAAGATCGGCTCCGAACGCTCGGAGCGATCGCTGCCGCCGGGCAGGTTCGGGTTGAACACGAACACCGGCGCCACCGCGAGGTTGCCCTCGATGATGATCGCGTCCCAGGGCGGGCCCTGCAGGGCCAGGTCCGCGCCCTCTTCCAGGGTGCGCGCGCCGGTCGCGCTGTGGCCGAGGCTTTCCAGGTCGCTCAGGTAGCGGTTACGCAGCGCTTCGTCTTCGATGATCACCAGCACCGCGCGGGCCTGGGTCTCCTGCAGGTTGCGCACGGCCACCTGCTCCACCAGGGCGTTGTTGCCGAAGCTGGTGTTGGCGCCAAGCTCGATCAGCGCGCGGGCCGCGGCGTAACGCACCGTGCGGTCCGGGTCCGCCAGCGCGCGGATCATCGCCGCGCCGGCCGGCTTGCCGATCACCGCCGTGTCGCCCAGCTCGGCGATCGCGTCGCACAGGGCCACGCTGACGGCCGGGTAGCCGTCGGCCAATGAGCGCTCCAGCGCTGCGTACAGCACCGGGCTGCCCGAGCTGGCGGCCATGCCGAAACCCTGCTGGTGCGGCACGAAGCCGCGCTCGCCCAGCAGCTGCACGATGAAGCCGCGTTCTTCGCTGCTGCCGTTGTAGTAACGGCCGCGACCCTCGGTGTACATGTGCATGTGGATGCACGAGAGCAGCGCCTCGGCGTCGCGCACGAAGGCGTCGGTGTTGGCGTTGCCGCCCGCCTGGGCAATGCCCAGCTCAAGGGCCTGCAGGCAGGATTCCTCGGCCAGGATGTCGGCGTAGGCCCACAGCGGAACTTCCTGCGGCACCACCTGCTGCGCGCCGCTGTCGCTGGGGATCCACTTCCATACCGTGTAGCTGCGGTCGTAGCCGTACATCACCACAGGCAGGTTGCCCTGGTAGCTGCCGCCCACCAGGCGGTTGCGGTAGTAACGGCCGGCCGCGTTGTTGCGGTAGATGCCCTCGGCCTGCAGGAAGAACAGGTCTTTGGCGTTGTTGACCTTCTTGTCCTGCTCCGGGTGGTTGGCGCGGATGATCTCGATGCCCATGCGGCAGGCTTCGCGCACCTGTTCTTCTTCATTCTTGTCCTGGAAGTGCTTGGCCAGGATCGGCAGCGCGCGGGCGTCGCCGATGTCCGCCAGCGCCAGCGCGGCCGTCTGGCGGTCGTACATCTCGGTGCTGTAGAAGCACTGGATGATCGCGGTGACGGCCTGGGCGCCCATGCGGTGCAACAGCAGGCGCGAGCGATAGCGGTAGTCCGCGTTGTCGCTGTGCATGTAGTTGGCCTGCAGGTACGGCACGATGAAGTCGCCGAAGCTGTCGCGGATGCTGGCCGCACGCAGCTCGTTGCGCGCGATGTCGGCGTCGCCCATGTAGGCGTCAACGAACTGGGCGATCTGCTCAGGGTCGTTGTTACGGCCGATGTACGGGTTCTTTTCAAGCCCGGTCATCACCCACTTGCCGAAGCGCGCGAAGCGGCCCTTGAGGCCCGGGTCGCGGAAGTTGTTGTTGATCATGTCGCGGGCAAGGGCCGCGCCGATTTCGTCGCGGATCTTGCGGGCGTCTTCGTCGGTCGGGTCACCGGCGAGGGCGGCGTCGAACTTCTTGATCGCCTCCTCCCAGTTGGCCTTCTTGTACTCGCGCAGGCCTTCCTTGACGTTGCCAAGCGCATCCTGGGCCTGCACCACCGGAGCATCCGGAGTGATGACCGAGCCCGCGAGCACCGCGCCGAACACCAGGGCGACGGC
>JAJVIO010000068.1 GCA_022071975.1 Planctomycetota bacterium | reverse complement strand
TTAGAGCGGTCCCTGCACGCTCAGCCCTTCGTTCCTTCGCTTCTTCGTGTTGCACTGCATTTTCAACGCGAAGAAACGAAGGAGCGAAGAACAGCAAAGTGAGGATGGACAGGATGTAAGGGGACGCCGGTTCGTGGTTGCACGGGCCACTACCAGCCCGTTTCCTTTTCTTTCCTGTACATCCTGACACCGCGCAGAAACGCGACGGCGCGAAATGCGTTCCCGTCACGAACAACTCTTTGCGCCTCCGCGCCCCCGCGTGGTTCTGTTTTTTTACGCAAAGAAGCGAAGGTGGCGAAGTTCGCGAAGGTGGAGGCGACTTTTAGAGCGGTCCCTGCACGCTCAGCCCTTCGTTCCTTCGCTTCTTCGTGTTGCACTGCATTTTCAACGCGAAGAAACGAAGGAGCGAAGAACAGCAAAGTGAGGATGGACAGGATGTAAGGGGACGCGGGTTCGTGGTTGCACGGGCCACTACCAGCCCGTTTCCTTTTCTCTCCTGTACATCCTGACAAATGCAGTTCTTCCGCCTTCGCCAAGCCGACTTCGCTGAAGCTACGTCGTCCAGGGGCTATGGCGGACAGGTCGCGCCGTGGTTTCTTCGTGTTAAATGAAAAGGGCCCCGACCTTGCGGTCGGGGCTCCTGTCTTTCGTTTACTTGGCGCCCTTGGCGGCCTGCACTACCTTGCTGAAGGCCTGCGGGTCGCGGATCGCGAGCTCGCTGAGGCTCTTGCGGTTCAGCTCAATGCCGCCCTTCTTGAGCAGGTTGATCAGGTTGCTGTAGGTGACGCCGTTGGCGCGGGCCGCGGCGCTGAGGCGCGTGATCCACAGGCGGCGGAAGTCGCGCTTGCGCAGCGCGCGGTGGAACCAGGCGTAGCGCCAGGCGCGCTCAACGGCAACGCGGGCCTGCCGGTAGTTCTTGCGGCGGCCCCAGAAACCGCTGGCCAGCTTGCGGATCTTCTTGTGACGACGCTTGCGCGTGGTGCGGGAAACGGAATGCGGCATGTCTGTTCTCCTTGGGTTTCCGCCCGGGTGAGGAAAGCCTCAACTTGTGCCGGCGCGGTTGTCCCGGTTCGTTATTCAGCCTTGGACTGCGGGGCCGTCGGCGCGGGCGGCACACGGCGCACGCCCATCAACTTGGCCACGTTGCGTGCGTGGGTGTTCGAGAGCACGTGCGCGTGGCGCTTGTTGCGGCGGCGCTTCGGGCTCTTGACGCTCATCAGGTGCGAGCGACCCGCGTTGTAGTGCTTGATCTTGCCCTTCTTGGTGACCTTGAAGCGCTTGGACGCTCCCTTGTGGGTCTTCATCTTCGGCATGGCTTCTCTCTCCCGCCTGCGCCAAGGTTATGGCGGACAGGCCTGGCGCCCGGCCGGGCGGCATACGCCGTCTTGAAACCGGAAGGGCAACCCTTGTCTCCCCCAAGAGGGGGCGGATTAGATAGCAAAGGCCCGGCCCCATGGGAAGGGCCGGACCCGGGGGGATTTTGGATTTTAGATTGTGGATTCAACCGCTGCACTCCGCGTCGAACGTTGCCAGTACGGCCGGGCTGTCGAGGTGCTCCGTGCCGATCCCTGCCATCTGGAAACGAGAACTGCCGCCCGGGGGCGGCAGTTCAATCCAAAATCGAAAATCCAAAATCAGTTGCTGCCGGCCTTTTCGGGCTGGGCCGGTGTTGGCGCCGGTGCCTGTGCCTTGGCGGCCTGTTCGCGGGCGGCCTTGGCCTTGGCGATTGCCTCGGCTGCGGCCTTTTCCTTGGCGGCTTCAGCCTGCTTTTTGCGGGCGTTGCGCTCTTCGGGCGTCAACGGCGTCAGCAGCAGGTGCATGCGCTTGCCTTCACGGCGAATGGGCGACTCGACCTTGCTGTAGTCCTTCAGGTCTTCGATGAAGCGCTTGAGCAGCTCTTCGCCGCGCTCGACGTGCGCCATCTCGCGGCCCTTGAACCAGACCTGGATCAGCACTTTGTCGCCCTTGTCGATGAACGTCTTCGACTTCTTGAGCGCCACCTGCAGGTCGTGCTCGGCGGTGTTGGGGTGCAGGCGCACGCCCTTCACCTTGGCCTGGTGGGCCTTGCTGCCCTTCTGCTTCTTCTTGAGGGTGTACTTGTACTGCCCGTAGTTCATGATCTTGCATACGGGCGGGCGCGCCGTGGGCGAAACCTCAACGAGGTCCAGCCCGGCCTCTTCGGCCATGCGCAACGCGGCGTCGGTATCGATTTCGCCGTGGTTGACGCCTTCATGGTCAATCAGCTGCACGCGCGGGATGCGAATGCGGCGGTTGATGCGGTGATCGGCACTTCCTTTGGCAGCCGGTGCGGGCGGCGGACGACGCTTCGACTTCATAGACTCCTTCGGGTTTCCTCAAAACACAGCGTGAAATATAGCAGCCGTGCCCTGAGCCACAACCGGCGGCCGGGCTTAGTGCCGGGTTAAATGCACCGGGCCGGCTCAGTGAGCCGGCCCGGAAGGGATTTCGAGGCGCAGGCGAACAGAGATAACTTCCGTCCCCCTTAAAAACGAAAGTCCCGATCCCGCCCGCCTGCGCGAACCGTCCCGAAACCGGGTTCCCCCCCTTAAAGGAAACCAGCATACTCGGGCCGGCAAAATCTTCTGTTGTCAACGCCTGAACTATACCTCGCGCTTTGTCACCACAGGGTCATTTTAAAGGATTCTCGAAACTTTCCGCGAGAAACACGCAAAGCGCCGCGCCGCCAATTGCGAATCGGCGAAAACCGGCATTTGCTTCAGCGCCTCCGCCACCCCCGCCGATACAGCCCGGGAGGTACCGCCGTGCTGAAGCGACTCACCGACAAGATCCGCAAGGCCTGGGCCGAAACCGCGCCCGCATCCACGGCCGTGCCGCGCAGCAACCCCTTTGCCAGCATTGAGGGGCGCCTGAACCTGCGCAACGCCGCGTACCTGCGTGCCAGCCTGTGGAAGCTGCTGTGGGGGCGGCAACGCACGATTGCGCTGGACTGCAGCAAGGTGCGCTTCATGGACACCGGCGCGCTTGCTGTGCTGATCGAGTTCGCCCAGCAGTGCAAAGACACCGGCGTGAACCTGCGCATGGTTGAGCCCAGCCAGCAGGTCTGGAGCACGTTCAGCATGTATGGCCTGGATGCCGTGCTGGTGAGTCTGGCTGAGTTTGTAGAACACGAGCTGGAGGGCATGCTGATCGTGATCGAGGAAGAATTCCCCGACAGTATCCGGCTGCCTGCCCTGAGCGATACCGCAGGGCCTGCCCTGGTCATCGAGGAAGAAGACTTCCCCGAAAGCATCCGCATCGAGGCCCTGCCCTACCGCGACGCGGCGTAGAGCCTTGCGTGAAGCCGCCTGGGACGCCTGTATCCAGACAACTTCAAGTGATCGGCGTGTCCGGCCGCGCTACTCCCACCACTCTTCTTCGTAGGCCTGTTCGGCGTCCATGGTGGTGGCCGTGCGCGCCAGCAGCTTTGACAGCCGCTCGGCTTCCTTGAGCGCTTTGGGGTCGTTGGCGCCCTGGCGGGCATGCAGGGCGTGCAGCATGGCCCAGGTTGTCACAGCGTCCTGGGTGGTCACCAGCCCGTTGTGGCCGCGGCTGTTTCCCATCGGCAGGTCGCTGGCGATCACCCAGGCAGCGAAGCGGCGACAACTGGGCAGCGTCTCGGGCGAGATCATCATCTTGTACCAGTTGCGCGCGATGACGTTGCAGTTGCCCGACTGCATGCTGGAGGCGAAGATCCCTTCCGTGCCGGCGCGGCTGGTGTTGCGCATCACCAGGCTTGGGCGCGCTTCCTTCAGTTCGGGGCACAGGCGTTCAATAGCCTGCATGTCGGCGGTGTCGGCGCTGGGGATCAGCTGGTTCTCAAGGTAGCGGAGCAGGTCTTCCGCTGCACCGAACTCCAGCAGGTCGTCGCGGGTGCTGGGCAGCTCAAAAAGCAGCAGTTGCGGGCTAAGCGGGTCGCGCGCGCGCGGGTCGGGCGCCCGGGCCGCAGCTTCAAGCCGGCAGCGCACAGCCAGGGATTCATCACCGCCCTTGCGTGCCAGTACGCTTGCCAGCGACAGCAGGCGATTGCGGCTTTCCAGCCCCAGCATGGCGTCGCGGTTGAACCACAACAGCCGCGCGGCATCCAGCGACGCGCCCGCGCGCGCCAGCAGTCTCGCCGCCTCCAGCAGCAGCCCGGTGTGCGATACTTCGGGCACGCCGGCATCGGCCCGGGCCTTGCTGTACAGCGTGTAGGCTTCCGACGGGCGGGTCTGCAGCTTGGCGCGCAGGTCTACCTGCGGCTGGTACTTGCCCAGCCACTGCGCCAGCGCGGGAAGCCCGGCGGGCTTGTCGGCCAGCAGCTTCGCGCGCAGCAGCAGCACGCGCGCCTCCACCATGCCGAACACCGGGCCGGTCTTCTGGCTAAGGGCCTGGCGAACCTGCCAGTTGTTGTTGGCGCGCAGTTGCTGGATCAGCTCGTTCATGCTGTCCAGCGCCTGCTTCAGGCTCTGGCTGGTGGCGTGCTCGTCGGCCAGGAAGGCGTCCAGCTCGGCGGCCGGCACCTCGGCGGCGATGCGGGCCGGCAGCCCGTAAAGCGTCCGGCGGGCCAGGTTATCGCCGTCGGGCAGCATCCGCGCGGCAGCCTGCACGGAGCCGATACCGGCCGCGCCGCCCCACAGGTCAACGCCCGCCAACTCGCGCAGCAGGGAGCGGGTATCCGGCACGGCGCCAATCAGCGCGCCCGCGCGCAGCGAGGTGCGCAACAGCGGGTGCACGGCCGCGTCCAGCTTGGCGACTTCAACGCCCTCTTCGCCTTCGGCGGGTGCGGGTGGCGCGGGCTTGTCTTCCGGGGCGGGTTTGCCGTCGCCAATCGCTACGAGGGCGAGTTCTGTGAACACGCCGTCCTGGTAAAGCGGCTTGCCGGATTCATAGCCGTAGGTGCGGCTGGCCTCCAGCAGGAACTTGCGGGCGAGCTCTTGCTCGTTGTTGCGTACCAGCCACAGGCCCAGTGCCCCGGCCTGCACGGGCTGGTTGCGGTTGGTGTCGCCGAAGGTGGTGCGCATCAGCTCAAGTTGCGCCAGGCCGGCCTCGGGGTTGGCGCGGTACAGCGTAAGCGCAGGTGTGAAGACACGGTCGGCCACCTGCTGGCCGGGCCCGCGTGCAGTGACATGGAAGCTGTAGACCGCCAGCCCGGACAGCGTGCGCAACCGCGCCAGCGGGCCGCTGCGGGCATCCTCGGCGCGCCCGAGTTCTCCCAATGCGCGGGCGTGCAGGTCCAGCAGCGCGATGTCGTCGCCGGCCAGCGCGAGTGATCTGCGCACGACGGCCTCGGCCTCGTTGACTTCACCGGCCGCCAGGTGGGCCTGCGCGGTCACGCGGGCGGCCAGCACGGCGTTCCAGCGGGCGCGGCGGGCCTTCATCTCGATTTCTTTGCGGGCTTCCGGGTCGGCGGTGCGCAGCGTGTCCAGCTCGTCCTGCGCGGCGCGGGCGGTTTTCAGCAGGTCATCGAGGCCCGCCTTGTGTTTTGCGGCGCGGGCGGGATCACGCGAGAGTTCGTCGATGCAGCGGTCGAGGCCGGGCAGGTCGCTGGGGAACCACCAGATCGGCATGAAAGGGCTGGTGAAGGGCTCAGGCTGGAATTCGCCGCTGTCTTCCTCGATGTAGCCCCAGTCCTCGGAGTCCTTGTCGGCGGCTTTCTTGTCGGGCTGGTCGGCGTCCGCGTTCCAGGGCTTGACTTGGGCCCAGCGGCCCGAAGTCGGCGGAACGTAAGGGTACAGCGGGCGTTCATCGCTCACCAGCAGCTCAAGGTAGTCGCCCAGCGCGCCTTCGTGGTCACCGGCAAGCCAGCGCAGTCCGGCATGCCAGCGCAGCAGCGCGCGCGAATCGGGTGCCCGCACCAGGCCTTCGCGGATCACCTGCAGGGCCAGGTCGGCCGCGTCGTAGGCCAGGAACAGCCTGGCGGCGCGCACGTAGTTGCGGGCGTCGTTGCTCTGCTCGAGGATGGGCGCCAGCACCTTCAGCGCCGTCTGCTTATCGCCGGCCTGCAGCGCCAGTACCGCGCGCATGGAGGCGAACCAGCGCGGGAACTCGCCGCTCAGGCGATTATCGCCGCGCAGGGCGTCAAGTCTTGCCGCGGCGGTGGCGTCATCACCGTGCAGCCAGGCGCGCCGCATGGCATCGAGCTCAAACGCGAGGCCGGAACCTTCGTCATCGGCCTGTGCCGGGTTGATGCAGAACGCCAGCAGCAGCGTGGCGCAGGCCAGCAGTCGCGCGGTCTTCATGGCAGCTCCAGGAATCGGTACTTGCCGGCGGCCGGGTCAAACTGCAGCAGCGCCCGGCGGCACGCCCACCAGCCGCGCCAGTCGTCGGAGGGCGCGCTCTCGAACAGCCCGGCCAGCTGCGCGGCGGCCAGCTTTCGCGTTCCGGTTGAGTTGCTGTAGGCGGCGGCGCCGACACCCTGCACGTCCATGTAGGGCGTGCCCCAGCGCTGGTCCACCAGCCGAGCCTCGGCCGTGGCGCCGCGCGCATGGCGCAAGGGCTCGGGCCCGTAGGCATCCAGCATGGCGCGCAGGGCCGCGGCGTCGCCTTCGTGGGCGCGCTGGAGGTGACTGATCGCGCCGAACACCCCGGCCGGGTCAGCGCTGACGGCCTTGCGGATGCGCGCGTTGTCAGCGCCGGGCAGCAGGCCCAGCCAGGCGCGTGATACCTGCAGGCCCACGTAGTTGCTGCCGTCATCCTGCAGGCGTGTGCGCTGAATGATGGCGCGGGCGGCCTGCGGCTCGCACAGCAGGGCGGTGGCCATCAGCTGGCTGACGTCGCGCGGCGTGGGCTCGGTCGCGCTGCCGTACAGTACCTCCTGCATGTCCACGCCGGATGACGCCAGCAGCAGCGCCATGCCCGGCTGCGAAAGGAGGCTTGAGCCCTGGGCGAACGCCAGCGCCGTGGCCAGGTTGCGGGCGGCCTTCGCCGGCAACGGGCGGCGGATCAGCTCCCAGTTTGAGGCCCAGCGTTGCGCGTTCTCCGGCGAGTCGAACAGCACTTCGATCAGCTGCTCGCGCGTCACGGTCCGGCTGCGGCCGGCAAGCACGCTCTGCAGAACGATGCCCAGGTTGGCGGCGTTGGCGCCCTGCTGCAGGGTGTTGCGCCGGAACTCCTCTGCGGCATCGCTTGTGCTGTATGCGATCGCCGTGCCGATTGCGTCTGCCTGCGGGTCCTGGATCTCACCCGAGAAGCGCTTCAGCCAGTCGCCCACGAGCTCAAGGTCGCGGCCGGCCAGAGCCAGCGCCATCATGGCGGGCAGGCGCGAGGCGTCATTCAGGTCTGCGGCCATGGTGTTCAGCAGTTTGAACCCGGCTTCATCGTCCATGCCCAGCAGCACGCGCAGCATTTCCAGGTCGAAGTTTCCGAGATTCTGCGCCAGGTGGTCGTCCAGCGTGAGGGAGTTCGAGAGGCTATCCGCCACGTGGGTGGCCGCGAATGCGCCTGCTGCTGTCTGCGGGCGCAACGCCAGAACCTTGATCGCCAGCGGCAGCTCGTTGCGCGGCAGCAGCTTGCGCCAGCCATCAACCAGCGGCTGCAGGGCTTCGTCGCGGCCGGACTGCACCAGGATTTCCGCCAGCAGCGGCCGAGTCAGCAGGCCGGCGGTGGGCAGGGCAGCGGCCAGCGAATCCAGCTCGGCTTTGGACAGCAGGTCGGCCATGGGGCGCAGGGCCTCGAGTGCTTCGGGCGCCGTGTCGGCGTCGGTCAGCGCGCTCTTCAGCAGCGCGCGCGCGGTGCTGCCGGCGCGGTACTGGCCCAGTGACTGGGCGGCGGCGGCGCGCAGCGCCTGCTGCTTGTGCTCCAGCAGCTTGAGCAGGAAGGGGTGCAGCAGCAGGGGCTCGCGCGGGTTGCGCCACCAGGCGTCCAGCACGCTCAGCTGCGCCTGGAAGGGCAGCTCTTCGAAGCTCGAGATCACGTCGCCCGCGGGCTTCACGCCGGCCCAGGCGGCGGCCGTGATTCCCAGCCGGCGGCTGTCCGCGCCGCCCGCCATCAGGTTCATCATTGCGGACTCGATGCGCTGCGTGAGTCCCGAGCGCTGCAGCAGCGCCAGCCAGGTGCTCAGCAGCATGGGCGACATGGTCTCGAGTGCCGGCAACCCGGCCGTATCCAGCTGCGCGTCGCTGCAACGCTCGATCATGTTGAGCGCCAGCGCGTTGCGCACCTCGGCCGCCTCGGCCGGGTCCTCGACGTTGGGTTCAGGCCTGCCCTCGCGCGCGGCCAGCAGCGCTGGCGCGTCGTACACGCCGCGGAAATCGACGCTGGCGGACAACACTTCTTCCATGCCGCGTCCCTCTCCGATCGAGAAACGCAACTGCGTCAGCGCTTCGATGGTGTCGGCCGGCTCGCCGGGGGGCATCAGCGCCATCGCGAGCATCAGGTTGCGAGCGCCCGGCGCGGCTTCCGGCGCGCGGGCGGCCTTGGACAGCGCCTGGCCGAAACCGGTGCTACCCTCGATCTGCAGACACAGCTCGGCGGTCGGGAAGAACTGGCTGCGCGCGGCAAGCTGGGCCAGTACGCGGGCCCACAACGCCACCAGCCCGGGCTGGGCACGGGCGCGCAGGATGCTAAGCAGCGGGGTGACATCCTCGTTGCCCAGGTGCTGCTTGAGCTCGTCGATGGTCAGGTTCAGGCGCCGCGCGGCCAGGAAGAACTCGCCCTCGCGGCTCATGATCACTTCTTCCAGCAGCGCGCAGCGGGTGGCGATTTCGTCGTCGTCGTGGGTCTTGGCCTGCTGCACCTGCCCAAGCGCGCGGGCCTCATAGCCTGCCAGCTCAGACATCGCGCGGTCGCGCTGCACCAGGCGCTCGCTGCCCAGCTGCTCGATCAACTCGGAGATCCGCTCGGCCTCTTCGGGCGTCGGCGGCACGGGCTTGAGCGCGTTCGGGTCCTTGGAAGGGTCGGGCTTGGCGGGCTGCTCCCCGGAGGGACTGGGAGCGCTGGGGCGTCGCACGATGCGCACGGCCTGCGCGTCCACCAGGTGGACGCACAGCCAGCCGAGGGCCAGCGCGATCAGCATGCCTGCAATGTGCCTGCGCTTCATGAACGTGCCCGCTTCTCGAACCAGATCCGTACGCGGTCCGCGATGAAATCCGAGTCACCATCCTCACTCAACAGGCTAAGACGCATGAGGCTTTGCGCAAAGGAAAGCTCTTTATCAGTGCCAAGCCGGAACCAGGGCGGCAGCGCCGCGGCCTCAAGCCCGCTTTCCTCAAGCAGGCTGACGCAGGCCGCCAGGCCCTCGGGTTGCAGGGCGGCCTGCACAAGCATTTCGATCAGCGGCTGATCGAGCCCTTCCGCCAGGCCCAGCAGGTACACGCTGCCGTCTGGGCAGGGGCCCACCACCACGTCCAGCTCTTCCAGCAGCTCCAGCGCGCCCTCGGCGCAGTCGGCCGGCAGGGCGGCGACGTCCGAGAAGGCCAGCAGCACCGGGCCGCGGTGGGAAGCGGCGGCCTTGGCCAGCGCGGCCGTGCCGTTGGGGCTTTCCACCCGCATGCGAAGGAACTGCAGCAGCTCATGCAGGTCGTCGCGCAGGGCGGCGGCGAGCTCAGGGTCAGAGGGCGAGCGGGAGACGATCAGCGCCAATGGGCGCGGTGATTGGTCGGGTTTTGCCATGCCCGGGTTATAGCAGGCGGCGGCAACAGGTGGCAGGCTGGCCTAGCCGGGGATCGGCAGCCAGCGGGCGGCGCGGCCTTTCAGCAGGCTGAGCGCGCCGGCGCCTTTGCGGGCGGCGGCTTCGAGGCGCTCTACGGCAGCTTCGCGGTTGGCGGGGGCTTCCTGCAAGGCGATGCAGTAATCGGCCAGCAGGTCGGCGTTTGCGTCGGCGAACCAGAACGCCCCGGTTTCGCCCCACTCGCGGCGCAGGGCGCGGCGCAGAACGTCGTTGCGTCGGGCCTGGTCGGCGGCGTCCAGGGGCGAACCGATGAAGTAATCGCTGACAGCGCTCAGCACGCCGTGGCCCGGCTCATCCAGCTGCAGGCGATCGGCCAGCTTGCGCCAGTTCTCGATGCGCTGGTCGCCGGTGGTTCCGCGCGGGCGCTCCTGCAGCATCAAGGCGCGCTGGAATTCGAGCAGCACGGGGTCTGCGCCGGCCCGCTCGGCGGCGTTCAGCCAGCGCTCAGCCTTGTCAAGCAGGGCGGGCTCCGCGGGCTCGGAGGCCAGGCGCCCCATCCAGGCGGCGCGCAGCAGCGGCTCCACCAGCAGCTTGTCATCCACGCCGTAGCCGCCGGCGCTGAGGGCCAGCCAGTCGGCAGCTTCGGCCAGGCCCGTGGTGTTCGGCGCGTCCGTCGCCAGCGACTCCCAGCGCAGCCCGAACAGCGTGGCCAGCGCCGGTACAAACGTACGGCCGAAGCGCTGGTAGTTGGCGCTCTCGATACGTTCCAGGGCCGCCACGGCCTGGGCGCGTGTGTCCGGATTCTTCAGGCGCAGCTGCGCCCCGGCATGTAGTGCGTTGCATACCAGCCAGGGGCTGCCCAGGGCGTTGGTCGCCACCCAGTCGAAGTAGGCCAGGGCGCGCTGCGGCTCTGTGGTCTGCAGCGCCAGCCCGCGCGACCAGGCGTCGTGGTAGATGCGCGACGCGAAGCCGCCGGCGTTGAATTGCGCCACGCGCAGCTGGTCAAGCGCCGCGGAGTCATTGCCGCGACCGGTCTCAAGTTGCGAGCTGAGCAGGAACACCCGCGCCCGCAGTCCCGGTTCCGACAACAGTCCCTTGGCCGTGACGCAGTCCTGCCAGGCGTCATCCGGCCGATTCAGCTGCACCAGGCAGCGCGCCCGCAGGAACAGCAGGGCTGCGCGCTCGTTGCGGGCCAGCGGGTCGGCCGAAGGGGGCAGAGGTTCCGTGAGGCGCGCGCTGAGGCGCAGCTCTGCCTGCTCGTACTGGCCGACGCTGAACAACAGGTCTTCGGTGCTGTGCTGGTTGTCGCGATGGCTGACGGTCACGTCGCGCAGGGCGAGCTCGTCGGAGTGGGCCGCGATGCCGAAACGCTGGCGGCTGAACACACCGTTCGCATCCTGGCCGCTGACCAGCGCCGGGAAATCGTCTTCATATAGGAAGGAAACCACCGGGCTGAGCCCGGCAACCTGCACCAGCGTGAACTCAAGGCGCTGGCCGCTGCGCTTGATGTAGGCCCGGTACCAGGTGCCGTCGCGCAGCACGGCGTTGTCGGGCAGGCCGCTGCCGGCGTAGGCGCTGTAGACGCTGACGCCGAGGCGCCGCAATTCAACGCGGTCAGGGGAGTCCGCGCCCAGGGAAATGATGTAGGAAGTTTCTTCACGGCTGGCGCTGTCCGGCATCCCGACCAGGAACTCGAGCGGCCCGTCGCTGTCCGAAACCTTGACCTCGGTCTGCAGGCTGAAGTCGCCCCAGCAGGTGGGGGCACGCGGCGAGATCAGCACCGGCTCAAGGCCGGCGCGGGTCAGCACCAGCTCACCGCCTGGGCCGCGGCTTACCTGCTCGGCGCCGGACTTGGTCCAGGTGCCGTCTTCAAAGGGGCGCTCGATGTCTTCGGGCGTTACTTCCTTGAAGGCGTCCGACAGGATGTCTTCGTCGAGGATCAGCCCCTCGGCATTCTCGGCTACCGTGGGATTGAGGCCGGTGTAGACCATGCCGCCCGCCAGGGCCAGCGTCACCACAACGACGGCCGCCACGGGCACGTAGCGGCGGGCGCGTACCCACAGTTTCGCCAGGCGGCTGCGCGTGCGAGCGACCACCCACTCGCCGTGCAGGAAGCGCTCAAGGTCATCGGCCAGGTCGGCGGCGCTTTCGTAGCGCTTTCCGGGGTCATTCTGCATTGCCATCTCAACGATGGCGCGCAGGTCGGGTGGGACGTCCTCAATGGCATGACGCGGCCAGGCGGGGCCCTGGCTCTCGGCCACCTTCAGCATCAGCTCGTAGGCGCTTTCGCCCTCCACGGGCCGGCGGCCTGTCAGCAGGCTGAACAGCGTGGCGCCCAGGGCGTAGATGTCGCTCTTCTTTCCCACGCGGTTGCGCTCACCGCGGGCCTGCTCCGGCGCCATGTAGGCGGGCGTGCCCATGCTGATGCCGGTCTGGGTCAGTTGCTCGCTGTGTGTCAGGTCCTGGGCGAGACCGAAGTCGGTCAGCACCGGGGTGTCATCTTTGCGCAGGATGATGTTCCCGGGCTTGATGTCACGGTGGATGATGCCGGCGGCGTGGGCCTCATGCACGGCGCGGGCGACGGCCTCGATGATGCTGGCAGCCTCGTCCGGGTCCATGGGGCCGCGCTTGACCATGCTTTCGGCGTCGTGCCCTTCCAGGAACTCCATGGTGAAGAAGGGGTGGCCTTCGACCTGCCCGGCCTCGTAGACGCGCACGATGTTGGGGTGGCTGATGCGGGCGACGTTTTCGATCTCGCGCTTGAAGCGAGCCACGGCGTCACGGTCCACGGCATAGCTTGCCGGTAGCAGCTTGAGCGCTACGGGGCGCTGCAGGTCGATCTGCCAGGCGCGGTAGACGCGGGCCTGGCCGCCGCGGGGCAGTTCTTTCTCGATCAGGAAACGGCCGACCTCCTGCCCCAGTTTGGGCAGGGGCTGGATGTGAAGGCCTGAGTCGGACGAGTTCTGCACAGCGGTGTCCCGGCGTAACTCTGCCATTGTATCTGACGCAGATGCCGAATTGGATGATCGGCAAGGTCGGCATGTTATTCGGAAAAGAAGCTTGATGTATGCCGAAAAATGCCTGTGGAGAACCTTCCTTTTTGCTTTGAAGACCCTTGCATCGCACACGTTGCAAAGTTAGTTTGCCGCGGTGTGTCAGTAACTTTGGTAGCAGAGCAGTCGTCGATGACTGTGCTGTTTCCATTCAGGCTTGGGGGGCAACCCGCCTAACAGCAAGGTCTTTCCGGCCCGGTCCCGGCCGCGGTTCAGGAGCGAAGCTCCGTTCCGGGAAAGGAGGGTTTGGCGTCAGGGGCACACAGCGAAGCTTGTAAAGATTCCTTTCAGAAAAGTGAAAGTTATCGGACGCAGTAAGCCGATGAATCTTTGCAAGGCGCATCGACGCCGAATTTCATGGTTGCGTAATGAGCGCTCAGCGGGTATTTGTCTCGCGTTCGCTCGCAACCATGAAGAGGACGTCAAAATGGCGTCAATACGGAGTTGACGCGAAACAAAGCGGTTCTATGGTCTGCCTGCCTTTCAGGGATTGAGGACACAGGCTCGGACACGCCTCGGAAAGGAACGTGTCTGGGTTCTCCTGAAGCAGCGACGGACGGACAAACGATTTTTCTGGTCTATTGGGAGAGCAAGGCATGGCAAAATTTTGGTGGACAGCTCTGGCGCTGATGATCAGCGCGGGGCTCTGGGCTGCGCCGGCGATGGCACAGTCCTCTGAGTCGGACAATCTCGGCTCGATCCAGCGCGGCGGTGCAGAGGGTGCCGCTGACACGACGCTGGGCAAGAAGGGTCTCTCGTTCTCGACCGACGGTTTCGAGCTTACGATCAAGACCCGCGTTCAGTTCCGCCTGACCTACCAGAACGAGGTAGCGAACGGCGAAAACGGCACCAACGGTCGCGACTTCATCAACTTCCGCGTCCGTCGTGCCAAGACCTGGTTCGGCGGCTACATCTTCGAGAAGGATTTCCAGTACGAGCTGCTGCTCAACTGGGTGTCCGGCGGCGACCGCATCGTCGAAGAGGCGAAGTTCCGCTGGGCCGTCATGCAGTACATCAACATCAACGCAGGCCAGCAGAAGCTTCAGTGGAACTGGGAAGAGGCTACCAGCAGTGGCAGCCAGCACTTCGTTGACCGCAGCTACGTCAACGAGGTGTTCAACCAGGACTACGCCAAGGGTATCTGGATTGACGGTCAGGTGGGCGAAGACACCCCCTGGCTCAAGTACTGGTTCGGCATCTACAACGGCGTTCTGGCGGACGACGACGACTTCCGCAACGCTGACTGGGCCATCCAGACCGAGCAGTTCAGCAACCTGGTTGACGGCGAAATGATGCTCAACCTCCGCCTTGAGACGCATCCGCTGGGTGAAGTTGCCCGCGGCATGAGCGACATGCGCGGTGAAGACGAGCGCGACAAGATCCTGTTCGCCATCGGCTTGGGCGTCAACTGGTTCACCAGCGGCTTCGACAGCAACGCTGCCGGCGTCCGCGACGACACCGTTCCCACCCCGACCGCTTCCGGTCGTTTCCGTACCAGCCAGGACACCTGGGCGATGACCCTCGACGGCCACTTCCGCTGGATGGGCCTGAGCGTGGACGTTGCTTACTTCTGGCGCCACACCGAGTTCCACAACCGCGGTGCGAACCGCTTCAGCCCCAGCGGTCAGGCTGACGTTGGCAACCTGAACGACAGCGGCTTCACCTTCGAAGTTGGCTACATGATCCTGGTCAACCAGCTCAGCGTTGGTATCCGCTTCGACATGCTGAACGCGGAAGACTTCTGGCAGGGCGGCTCGGGCACCGGTACCCCGCGTGCTTTCGGCCTCCGTCCGGACGTGACCGAGATCGGCCTCACGGTCAACTACTACATCCAGGGCGACAACCTGAAGCTTACCCTCGACATCCTGATGGTCAGCCAGCAGGTTCCCGTGGCGGTTGGCGACGGCCTTGACGGCGTCTACAACGCTCCGCCCAGCCGCGCCAACGCGGTTGGTGGTGACAGCGCCGACCACAACGACCTGTGGATCGTTCGCCTGCAGCTGCAGTGGATCTTCTAAGATCGACTGTGAGTTGTGAATCAAAGCAAAGGGCGGCCATCAGGCCGCCCTTTCGCTTTAATCCTCAAGTGAATACACTCCCCCTGTTCCATGGGGGCGATCCATGATTCGAAGCACAGCCATCCTGCTGCTGCCGGTGCTGCTTTTCACCGCCGCGCTCCAGGCGCAAGCAACTGCCACGTCTACACTTGAGAGCGCCGGCCTGCGTTTTGACGTGGATGGCTTTTCACTGCGCATTCAGAACCACGTCCAGTTCCGCCTCACCGTCCAGGAAGAGCTGGCTTCCTCCGAAACCGGCGGAACCAACGGCCGCGACTTCCGCAATTTCCGTGTCGCGCGCGCCAAGACCGAGTTCAAGGGCTACATCTTCGAGAAAGACTTCCAGTACCGCCTGCGCCTGAACTGGGCCCGCCCGATTGAAGAGTTGGTCGAAGTCGCCCACCTGCGCTGGGCCTTCAACCAGTTCCTGAACGTAAACGGCGGCCAGGCCCCCGTGGGCTGGAACTGGGAAGAGCAGGTGGACAGCCTCAACCTCTACTTCCAGGAACGCAGCTACGCCAACGAGGTCTTCAACCAGGACTACGGCAAGGGCGTCTGGATTGACGGCCAGCTCGGCGACGACGTGCCCTGGGTGCGCTACTGGTTCGGCGTCTACAACGGCGTGCTGGCCGCCAACGACGACTTCCGCAACAAGGACGGCGCGTTGACCAGCGACAGCTTCAGCAACTTCATCGACAACGAGCTGATGTACAACACCCGCGTCGAGACCCACCCGCTGGGGCTGCTTGAGCTCGGGCTGGGCGACCGCCGCCCCGAGGAAGAGCACGAAAAGCTGCTATTCGCCTTCGGCCTGGGGCTCAATCTGCTTACCGGCTACGTGGACAACGCCGACCTGCGCAATGACAGCGGCGCTACCGCAACCGCCTCCGGCCGTTCACGCGTAAGCCATGAGACCTATGCAATCACCGTGGACGGCCACTTCCGCTGGTACGGCATCGGCGTGGATGCGGCCTTCTACTGGCGCTACACAGACTTCCACAACCGCGGCATCAACAGCTTCGACAACGGCAGCCGCCAGGGCATTGGCGACCTGGAAGACATGGGCTGGTCGTTCGAGGCTTCGTACTACCTGCACATCATCGACCTGAACATTGCCGTGCGCGTCAGTGCCCTGGATGCTGATGAGTTCTGGGGCGCCGACGCCGGACTGAACCAGACCGACCTGCAGCAGCGCGCGATCCGCCCGGACGCCATGGAGTACGGCTTCAGCGCCAGCTACCTGCTGCAGGGCGAGCGTCTGAAGTTCGGGCTGGACGTGCTGTACATCGACCAGCAGCTGGCCTACAGCTACAAGGACGCCCAGTACCTCAGCGGCGTTTACAACGACCCGCTGACCCGTAACGGCCTGCTGGGCCAGAGCCGCCCGAACGCCGACCACGAAGTGCTCTGGATTGTGCGCCTTCAGGTACAGTGGATTTTCTAGGACGGGAATACCGTAGCGCGGTGCGCAAAGACTATTTCTGCCGGGATGAGAAGTTCGCGGCGAATCCCGACGTGCTGAACCTGTCCGCAGTCAGGCGCGGAGCGCCGCTACAACTGTTAGCCCCCGCCGGTTGGCGTCAAGCGCAGCGTGGCGCCAACAAGGCGGGGGTTACTGGCAGCAAAGGATAGTGAGGCGCGGAGCGCCGGCACAACGGCCGTTTGCGGCCGTATGGTTCTCGCGGCAGGAACCGCGAATGTGTCGGCGCTCCGCGCCTTTGAACTTCCTTCCACCGAGTACCCCCACCGAACGCCGAAGGCGTTCGGTGGGGGCTTCCATTGTGACAGCGCTCCGCGCCGAATAGCCAGTGCGATGACAGCGCCGCCTGACGGCGAAGTGTTGGGTGCGCTGTGCCGAGCATCGCCCGGGATTAGGATCCCGGGTTCCGGCCCCTACCGCTTCCGGAAAGTGATGCTGTAGCGGTGTTTACAGATCACCGGCTGGCCGTTCAGGTAGCCCGGCAGGTAGTTCGCATTGCGGAACGTGTCCACCAGGGCTTGGTCCCATTCCGCGCGGCCGGTGCCCTCGATCACCTCAATTTCGTACGCGCGGCCGTCCAGCCGCACCACTACGTCAATCACCACGCGGCCTGTGAAGCCCTTGCGGACCAGCAGTGGCCAGTCCGGGTTCAAGATCCGCGGCGGCGTCTCGGGCGCGGTTACCGGGCCGCTTGAGGCGCGGGTCGTGGCGGGCGATTCTGCTGCCGCGGGCGGTGGCTCAGCGGGGGGCTTGGCCCGCTGCGGGCGCGGGAACAGGCTTGGCTGCCGGCTGCGTTCCGGCGCGGGCAGGGTTTCCTCAACGGGCGTCAGCGGCTGGGGCGGCTCGGGTTCAGGCTGCGGCTCTTCGGGAGGCAGCAGGATTTCGGTGGGGGGAGGCAGCTCACCGGGCCCCTCCACCGGCTGCTCCGGCGCGGGCGAGGGTGGCGTAAACGCCTCGTCCGGCTGCGCCTGCTGCTCAAACACCCGGATGCCCGCGGAAACCACGGCCGGCTGATGCGTCTCCTGCACACGGCGCGGCGTAAGCTGCCAGAACGCCAGGCCGATGGCCCCGGCGTGCAGCAGTAAAGCGATTCCCAGGTGCTGGAATTTCATGCCTGCCTTGGTTCCAGGTGGTCAGTCTGCACTCCCTTGGAGTGTACCCGTCGCGTCCACCGCATGACCAACATTCCGGGTGAGCGTGTGAGGCGCGAAATCTTGACGTGTCAATACTTCGTGCCGCTCAAGGCGCTGTTCGCAAAGCCTTTGTGAAGGAGCGTTTAGGGCTGGATTGGCACCCCGTTCAACTTTGGTCAATCCACACAGTTCCCGTTGCTTCTCAACCGATGCGCTCCGTACCGTCTGCCCATTCCAGTGCAGGCACGTGTTTTCAGAAAAAGGAGAGCATTTCATGAGCAAGCTTTTGAGCATGGCCCTGGTGCTGCTGTGCGGCATCGGGCTGCTGGCAGCGCCGGCGATGGCGCAGTCCGGCGAACCCGAAGATCTCGGGCGTATCAACGGCGGTGGCGGTGAGGGAGGCACCGACACCAAGCTGAGCAAGAAGGGTCTCGCCTTCACCACAGACGGCTTCGAGCTGAAGGTGACCACCCGCGTGCAGTTCCGCCTGACGTACCAGAACGAAGTGGCCAACGGCGAAAACGGCACAAACGGCCGTGACTTCATTAACTTCCGCATCCGCCGTGCCAAGACCGCATTCAGCGGCTACATCTTCCAGAAGGACTTCCAGTACAAGTTGACGCTGGCCTGGACCGGCGGCGCCACGGACGTGGTCGAGGAGGCCTACTTCCGCTGGGCGGCCTTGCAGTACGTCAACATCACGGCCGGCCAGACCAAGCTGCCCTGGAACTGGGAAGAAATCACCAGCTCCGGCAGCCAGCAGTTCGTGGACCGCAGCTACGTGAACGAAGTCTTCAACCAGGACTTCGCCAAGGGCCTCACCATCGACGGCCAGGTGGGCGAAGACACGCCCTGGCTGAAGTACTGGGTCGGCATCTACAACGGCCGCCTCAAGGACGACGACGACTTCCGAAACGCGGACGTCGCGCTGATCAGCGACACCTTCAGCAACACCGTTGACGGCGAGATGATGCTGAACCTGCGCCTCGAGACGCATCCGCTGGGCGAAGTCAAGCACAGCCTGAATGACCAGCGCGGCGACGACGAGTACGACAAGGTGCTGTTCGCGGTCGGCCTCGCGGTCAACTGGTTCACCAGCGGCTACGACGCGGACGCCGCCGGCATCCGCGGCGACACGGCCGCTGGCTCGCCTGCCTCGGGCCGCTTCCGCACCAACCAGGACACCTGGGCCATCACCATCGACGGTCACTTCCGCTGGCACGGCCTGAGCCTGGACGTTGCCTACTTCTGGCGCCACACCGAGTTCCACAACCGAGGCGCCAACCGCTTCGACCCGACCAGCCAGGCCAGCGTGGGCAACCTGACGGACAGCGGCTTCACCGTGGACGTCGCGGGTTTCATCCTGCCCAAGCAGTTCAACGTCGGCGTGCGCTTCAATATGCTGAACGCGGAAGACTTCTGGCAGGGCGGCACCGGCGACCGTTCCTTCGGCCTGCGCCCGGACGCCACCGAACTCGGCCTGTCGGTCAACTACATGGTGCAGGGCGACAACCTGAAGCTGACGCTCGACATCCTGATGGTCAGCCAGCAGCTGGCCCTGCGCCCGGACAACGGCTCAGGCGCCCGCAGCCTTGACGGCGTGTACAACAGCCTGCCGAACCGCGTTCTGGGCGGCGGCACCATCGGCAGCAGCGAGTCGGACCACAACGACCTGTGGATCGTCCGCCTGCAGCTGCAGTGGATCTTCCAGGAGGTTTCATTCCAGGATCCAACGCCATGCCTTGCTTGGAACCCTGGACGGGGGCGGCGATCGCCCGCCGCCCCCAACCCTGGCTCAAACACGGGGCGCCGAAAGGCGCCCCGTTTGAATTTGGCGCGAAGGAACTGCTAGAGGCCACAAAAACACGAAAGCACAAAGGGTACTACCACAAAACTCTGGGACTGTTTCGTGTGCCTTTCTTTTGTGCTTTCGTGTTTTCGTGGCCAATCCGCCGTTCTCAGCGCGACAGGCGTTCGAGTCCGCGAGAGTCACCGCAAACGGCCGAAGCCGTGCGAGCCCCTCAAGCTCCAGACTGCGCGGCCTTTGATCGCCTTGTCATCCACCGCGCCGAAGTGCCGGCTGTCGCGGCTGTCGGGCGGGTTGTCGCCCAGGAAGAAGAACTCGCCTTCCGCCAACTGCTTCGGCCCGCTGTAGAAGCGCGCGTAGGCCGGGCGGGACTCGTTCCAGCTGTCCGGCGCGCTGCCGTCGCGGGGATAGACCTCCTGCTCGCCCGCGAACACACGGCCGTAACGCACGTCGATGCTTTCGCCGGGCAGGCCGACGAGGCGCTTGATCAGCGGGTTGTGATCTTCGCCCTCGACCTCAAGCACGAAGATGCCGTAGCGCTGATCGGGCTGGGCGCGCAGGTCGATCAGCAGCACGTCGCCGGGCTGCAGCGTGGGCAGCATGGAGTCGCCCTCGACTTTCACGGCCCGGAAGTTTACCAGCAGGGTGATCAGCAGCACCGGCACCGCAACGGCAAAGGTGTAGGGCAGGCCCAGCCAGGCGCGTTTGGGCTTCAGCAGCGGCAGCAGCGCGGCGCCCAGCAGCCACACCACGAAGAAGATGGTCAGACCGGGCAGCGGCGGCAGCACTTCAGCCTTGATCAGCGTGCCGGTGACCAGCGGCGCAAGTATCGCGGGCGCCGCGGCCAGGATGGTGGCGTTGCGGCGTGTGCGCGACTGCTCGGCCGTGGGCTCGGTCATGGGTTCATTATGCCCTCCGGTTGCCCGTTGCGCGCCTGCCCGCTACAACGGGGCCCATGGATGAGCAGACCGTCAGGCACGTGGCCAAGCTGGCGCGCCTCAAGCTGAGCGACGCGGAAATCGCCCGTTTCGCGGGCGAAATGTCGGCCATCACCGGCTACATCGCGCAGTTGGCCAAGGCCGACGTCGCGCACGTGGAAGCCACAGTGCACCCGGTGGCGGACCGCAACCTGTGGCGGGCCGATGTGGTGCAACCCAGCTTCAAACGAGAAGAAGCAGCCGCCAACGCCCCCGAAAGCGAACAAAGCTTCTTCAAAGTCCCGCCGGTGATCGAGTAGTTGACCATGTGGCACGACCAGGTGCCGATTCGGAGCTGCAGTGTCCTCTGACGTGCGTTGAAAGAAGTCAGTCAGGATGGACAGGATGGAATAGGACGCTTGCTGCAAAGGGATCCATAAACACTTCAACGGGAAGGTTCAAAGCAGGAGAACAAGATGCCGCTCCGGCACGAGGATCTTACTGGCAAAATCATCGGTGTTTGCCTTGAAGTGTTCAAAGAACTTGGACACGGCTTCAGCGAGTCGATTTACCACAAGGCGCTGCTGATCGGCCTGAGGGATGCCGAATTGAAAGCGGAGAGCGAGGTCAGGTTTGCGGTCTGGTTCCGAGGGCACAACGTGGGTGAATTCGTTGCCGACATCGTGGTTGAAGACCTGGTCATCATTGAAGTAAAGGCTCTCGCGGCACTCATCAAGGAACACCAGGCGCAAGTGATCAACTATCTCAAGGGCACGGGGAAAGAGGTCGGCCTGCTGGTTAACTTCGGTTCTCCCAGACTTCAGTTCAAGCGCCTTGTCCATCCCGATCTGTATCAAGCGGGCGATTCTGAATAGTCGTCCTTTTTCATCCTGTCCATCCTGACCAAATTCCATGGAAGAGTTGCTCAACATCGATGCTACCGAAGCGGCCCGCCTGGTGCGCGAGCGTGAGATCACGGCCGAGGCTTTGACCGCCCTGGTGCTGGAACACGCCGGGAAGACCGAGCCCAAGGTCGGCGCCTACCTGCGCCTTGACGTTGACGGCGCACTCGAGCAGGCCCGCGCCGTTGACGCCGGCAAGGTCTCCGGCCCGCTGGCCGGCGTGCCCGTCGCCATCAAGGACAACATCCATGCGAAGGGCCAGCCCACCACCTGCGCCTCGCGCATCCTGGCGGGTTTCACAGCCCCCTACGACGCCACCGTGGTGCAGCGCCTGCGGCAGGCCGGCGCGGTGATCGTCGGCAAGACCAACCTCGATGAATTCGCCATGGGCAGCAGTTGCGAAAACAGCGCCCTGCAGCAGACCCACAATCCCTGGGACCTCACCCGCGTGCCCGGCGGCTCGTCCGGCGGCTCCGCGGCCTGCGTGGCCGCGCGCAGCGCGTTCATCAGCCTGGGCAGCGACACCGGCGGCAGCATCCGCCTGCCCGCCAGCTTCTGCGGCCTGGTCGGCTACAAGCCCAGCTACGGCCGCGTTTCGCGCTACGGCGTGGTGGCGTTCGCCAGCAGCCTCGACCAGATCGGCCCGTTCACGCGCTCCGTGCGCGACGCCGCCCTGAGCCTGAAAGTCATGGCCGGGCGCGACCCCATGGACAGCACCACGCCCGAGCGCCAGGTGCCCGACTACCCGGCCCTGCTGAAAAACAACCTGAAGGGCAAACGCGTCGGCGTGGTGCGCAGCTATCTTGATGAAATGCCCAACCGCGAGGTGGCCGGCGCCGTTGCGCGGGCCATCGACCACATGAAGGCCCTGGGCGCGCAGATCGTCGATGTCGAGCTGCCCCACGCCGAATACGGCATCGCCGTCTACTACGTGGTCGCCAGCGCCGAGGCCTCCAGCAACCTGTCGCGCTTCGACGGCGTGCGCTACGGCCTGCGCAAGCCCGCCGACAACCTGCTCGGCATGTACGAGCAGAGCCGCGGCGAAGGCTTCGGCCCCGAGGTCAAGCGCCGCATCATGCTGGGGACATATGCCCTGTCGGCCGGGCATTACGAGGAATTCTACGGCCGTGCGGGCAAGGTGCGCACGTTGATCAAGCGCGACTTCGACAGCGCCTTCGAGAAGTGCGACCTGATCGCCGGGCCCTGCGCGCCGTTCCCGGCCTTCAAGGCGGGCGAGAAATCCGACCCGCTGAGCATGTACCTGTGTGACGTTTTCACCATCCCGGCCAGCCTGGCCGGCCTGTGCGCCCTGAGCCTGCCCGTGGGCTTTGACGCGGCCGGGCTGCCGATCGGCATGCACCTGCAGGCGGCGGCCTACGATGACGCCGGGCTGTTGTCGGCGGCCCATGCGCTTGAGGGTGTGCTGAAGCCGGAAGTGGACCGGGTGCCCGCAATCGCATAGAATCCACCAATCGGTGGAACATGAACGCATCTGGTCCCGGCAACTCGCCCCTGATGGACGAAGACTCATTCGCCGATCCCGAAATGGGCTTCGGCGAACAAGAGCTGACCATGGAGCCGCTACAGCCCATGGTGCACGACGTCCAGATTGACGTAGAACCTGAGCCCGCAACCCTGGCCAGCGACGCCAACGCGCCCCTGGATGTCGAGCCCGACCCGGAGCTTGGTTCAACCGTCGACTTCACCGACCAGTCCCCCGCCCTGGAGAGCGCCGAAAGCAAAACCGAAATCGACGCCGCGGAAACCGATGAGCTGCAGCTCGAGCTGCAAAGCCTGCGCGCCGAGATACAGGGCCTGCAAGACGAGCGCGCCGGCCTGCTCGAGAAGAACCGCGAGCTGCAGGAGCAACTGGAAGCCGCCGCGCCGGCCGGCGAGCTCAGCCGCCTGCAGGGCCAGTTGAACGAGGCAAAGAAGCACCACGCCGAGGCAGAGCAGGAGAACCAGCGGCTGAAGTCTGAATTGGCGCAGGCGCAGGAAAAGATCGAGCGGCTGGAGCTGGATTCGGCCATGTCGGCGGCGGAAATCCCCGACGACACCAAGCGCGAACTCGACCTGATGGACGCCCAGATCAAGGCCCTGCAGACCGAGAACACACAGCTGAAGGAAGCACTGAAAGAAGCCCAGGGCGCCGAGACCCGCACCGAGCACGCCCACGACGAGCTCAACCGCCGGGTCAGCGAGCTGGAAGCAGAGCTGAAGAGCCTGCGCGAAGAGCTGGCCGAGGGCGCCAGGAAACTTGAGGAGCGCATCAAGGAGAATGAGGCGCTGGGCCGTGAGCTGGCGCTGGCGCGGAAAGAGCTGGCTGACGGGCGCGACGCCGCCGACGAAGTCGAACGCAAGGCCCGCGAGCTGGACGACCGCCGCGCCGAGCTGGACGCCTTGACGCAGGCGCTGGCCGAAGCGCGCGGCGAAATCGAGCGCCTGGCGCCCATGGAAGCCGAGGTGAAGCGCGTCGAGAACCTGGAAGACCGCATCACCGACCTGCAGGAAGCGCTGGTAGCCAAGGAGAAGGACCTGGCCGAGCTGCAGGAGAAGCTGGACAGCGAAGCCGCCCGCAGCTATCGCCTGGCGCAGCGGCGCATTCCCACCCTCAACGCCGAGCTGGAACAGGCCCAGGAGGCCCAGCGCGAGCTGGAGCGCAAGCTGCAGAAATCCGAGTTGAAGGCCAACACCTTCGAGGAGCAGGCCAAAGAGCTGGAGAACAAGCTGGCCGACATGCAGCGCGCGCTGCAGGGCGCCAAGGCCCGCGCTCAAGACACAGCCATCGTGCAGGCCGGCGACGTGGACGCCCGTCAGCTGGTGGGTGACGAAGTGCGCCGCCTCACGAACCGGCTGCGCGAAGTTGAGGAAGAGCGCGCCCGGCTGTTCGACACCCTGCGCAAGCTGGGCGACGCCCACAAGGCCGAGCTGGAGCTGCACAGCGGCCACGCCGAAAAGCTTGAGCTTGAGGCCGACCAGCGCTACGAAAGCCTGCTGAAGCAGCGCACCCAGATGCGGGTGCTGCGCGAGCGCATAAGCGGCATGCTGAAACTGGCCGAAGACCTGAACGCCACGGTGTCAGGCCAGCGTCAGCCGCTGCTTGAAGCATTGCGCAAACTGGCCGACGTGCCCCCCGACACAAACTAGCCATGAAAAAGCTCTAGCCGGGCACCCAGATTTCAACCTGATTGCCTCCCGTGACCGCCGCCCTTAAGGCCGCGACTCGAGCTCCGGAAAGAAGCGAGCCAAGTTCAGCGATTCGCGCCGGTTCGATGGCGATTCCGACGCTTGCTGTGGCGGTGGTTTCGCACTCAATCGTAGATCGCAGGTGATCGGCCAGTTCGAACGCCTCGTCCCGCCCGGAGCAGCTCACGAGAACGCAGAAACTGGCGTAACTGCGCCACCCAACAGGTTCAGAGTCCGCCAGGCTTTTGCGAATGGTTCTAACTACGTCGTGCACTGTCTGCCGTCCGTGATCCGGTCCCCAGTCTACCGCAACGTGATCGAAACCGTCGATTTCGAGGTACAACATTGCCCAGTGGGTACCGGCGCCGAGACTCGCGGCTAGCTGGTTGGTCGCTGTCTGGTCGAACAGCTCGCAGCTGTAAGCGCCCGTCTCAGGGTCGATCGCGGAGCCGCCTTGCTCAGGCGGCTCCTGAGCGGTACCTGCCAGGCATGTGTCGATACACCTGCGCAGCGCCTGTTCCGTCAGTTCCGCCTTGGGCAGATAGTCTCTCGCGCCCGCGTGCAGGGACTTAACTGCAAGCGATTCGTCGCCGTAGGCGGTGAGAA
>JAJVIO010000064.1 GCA_022071975.1 Planctomycetota bacterium | reverse complement strand
CAACGTGCTCAGAAACGCGATCACCCCCGAAGACGACACCAGCAGCACCGGCCGCCGCCGCGGCATCTTCGGTTCAGGTTTGTCGGGTGAGTTCATTTAGCGCCGCCCCGCGTAACGCACATCTGATTTAGGGGGCCAGCCCCCCCTGTCAACCGCGCGGCGATGTCGCGTGCCCCGCTAGTATCCCGCTTGCGTACTCCGCCCGTTCGTGGAAACTGTGTGGAGAAAAGGTGGACATGCAGAATCAACGCATGGTGAAACTCGCCCATTCCATCGACGGCCGCGCGGCCCCGCGGCTGCCGCTTGCCATTGAAGCGCTGGATGCGCAGCTCGGCGGCGGGCTGCCCATGGGCGCCGTCACCGAGATCATCTCCGAGCCCGGCCACGGCGGCTGGTGGCTGGCCATGCGCGCCCTGGCCGCAAGCAAAGGCCGTATCGGCCTGCTGAACCACGACGACTCGTTCCACCCGCCCGGCGCCGCGCTGCTGGGTGTTGAGCTTTCGCGCCTGCTGGTGGTGCGGACCAATCACCGCAAAGACGCCCTGTGGGCGCTTGAGCGCCTGTGCGCCAGCGCCAGCCTCAGCGCCACTTTCGCCTGGCTGCCCGGCCTGCGCGACCTTGAGCTGCGCCGCCTGCAGCTCGCGGCCGAGCGTTCGCGCCAGTGCGTGCTGCTGCTGCGCCGCGAAGAAGAAGCCGGGCGCTCAAGCTGGGGGGCATTGCGCCTGCAGGTGCGGGGTGTGCCCGGCAGCGGTGCGGCGCGGGTGCTGGATGTGATCACCCTGCGCGCGCGGGGCGGCATGCCGCGCCCGGTAAGAATCGAGGTCGAGCATGGCACGGGTGCTGTGCGTGGCTCTGCCGTGGTTCCGCAGCGAGCGCTTGACGCGGAGCCTCGACACGCCGCAGGAGCCTGAGCTCGCGGTGGTGCTGCGCCACAGCAACACCCTGGTGATCACCGGGGCCAGCAAGGCCGCGTGGCGCGCGGGCATCCGCGAGGGCATGACGCTCGCCCAGGGGCGCGCGCTGTTTCCGAAACTTGATGTCGTGTTCCAGCACGACGAGGCCGAGGCCGCGGCGCTGGAAAGCCTGGCCGCCTTCGCCTATCGCTTCACCCCCGACGTGCGCCTGTGGCGGCCTAACGTGCTGCTGCTGGACATCACCGGCTGCGAGCGCCTGCACGGCAGTGAAGAAGCGCTGCTGGCCAGGCTGGCCGAGGGCTTTTCGCACCTCGGCTTTTCCACGCACATGGCTACGGCCGACAACGCCACCGCGGCGCTGACACTGGCCATGGCGAACCGCGCCGCGCTGACTCTGCCCGGCCACGGCGACGAAGTGTTCACGGACCTGCCCATGGCGGCGCTGCGCTTGAGTGACCGCTCAGAGCGCGAGCTGTACGACCTGGGCATCACCCGCATCGGCCAGTTGCTGGCGCTGCCGGCCAGCACCCTGCCGCACCGCTTCGGCGACGACGTGACGGAACGCCTGCGCCAGTTGCGCGGCGAGCTGTACGAAGATTTCGAGGCCTGGAAGCCGGTCAGCTTCATCCGCGAGCGCCTGGACTTCACCGGCCCCACAAACCAGTTCAGCGCCCTGCTGTTCGTGCTGCGCCAGGCCGCCACCTTCATGGCCGAACGGCTGGCGGCGGCGTCTTCCGGCGCGCGCAGGCTCGAGGCGCGCTTCGTGTGCAGCGACGGCGCGGACCTGGAGTTCGCCCTTGACACGGCAAGACCCACGGCCGACGCCCGCGGCATCGCCACCCTGCTGACCTCGCGCTTCGAGCGCCTCGACACCGGCGAACGCTGGTTCGAGGCCTTCGATCTGGTGGTGCCCAGCCACGAACCGCTGCAATTGCAGCAGCGCGACCTGTTCGAGCCCGACGGCGGCGTGGCCTCAAGCGATTTCCTGCGCCTGCTGGATGAGCTCACCGGCCGCCTGGGCCAGCAGGCCGTGGCCCGCGCCGTGCTGACCGACCACCCGCACCCGCGCCTGGGCTATCGCTACGTGCCGTTCCAGTCTCTGGAAGCAGGCAGCGAAAAGCCGCCGATCCCCGGCCGGCCGGCGCGCATCGAGCGTGGCGATTACGTTGCGATTGCCTGCGAGTTGAAAGAGCTGCCGGCGTGGTGGGAGTTGGCTGAAGACAGGGACAGTCCCCAACTTCGGGGACAGTCCCTTACCGTGGTTGCCGGCCCCGAGCGCCTGACCCACGGCGAGCCCACCGATTACTTCACGGTCGAAACGCCCGACGGCGCGCGCCACTGGGTCAGCTTCGTGGCCGGGCAGTGGTGGGTGCCGAAGGCGCTGGCGAAACTGCGTGACGATTTCATTGCCCTGGCCGGCCGCGCCGTCACACGCGAGCAGGCGGCGGCGCGCGAAGCGCCGCCATGCACCGAGCTGGTGTGCGCCAGCAACTTCAGCTTCCTGCGCGGCGCCAGCACGGCCGAGCAGTTGTTCCAGCAGGCCTCGAAGCTGGGCCTGCGCGCCCTGGCAATCACGGACATGCACACCCTGGCCGGCATGGTGCGCGCCCACACCCAGGCCAAGGAGGCCGGCGTGAAGTTGCTGGTGGGCGCGCGCATCCAGCCCGTGGACGGGCCGGACCTGTGCCTGTACGCCATGACGCGCAAGGGCTACGCCCACCTGTGCCGCCTGCTGACACTGGGCAAGCGCCGCACCGGCAAGGGCCAGTGCGAGCTGTACCTGCGCGACCTGGCCGAGTTCAGCGCCGAACTGCAGTGCGTGGCGCTGGGCACCGACGCCGCGCCGCCCGGCGCGCTGGAACTGCTGCGCGAGGTATTCGGCGCGCGGCTTTCGCTGGGCGTCCGCCGCCACTTCGAAGCCTTTGACAACCAGCGCGTGGCCGGCGTGCTGGAACGCAGCGCCGCCCTGGGCATTCCCGCCGTGGCCGTCAACGACGTGCACTTCCACGACGGCGAAAACAAGCTGCTGCAGGACGTGCTGACCTGCGTGCGCGAGGGCATCACACTTGATGAAGCCGGCGGCGCCTGCCTGCCCAACGCCGAACGCCGGCTGAAACACCCGGCCGAGACCGCCGCATTGTGGCGCAATCGGCCGGAGCTGCTGCAGCGTGGCATGGAGATATCCAACACCTGCACGTTCAGCCTCGATGAGCTGCGCTACGAGTATCCCGACGAAGTCGTGCCGCCCGGCATGAGCATGCAGGACTACCTCGAGCAGGAAACCTGGGCGGGCGCCGAGCGCCGCTACCCGCAAGGCGTACCCGAGCAGGTGCGCAAATTGCTGAAGCACGAGCTGGAGTTGATCGAAGAACTAAATTACGCGGCCTACTTCCTGACCGTCTACGACATCGTGCAGTTCGCCCGTGGGCGCGGCATTCTGTGCCAGGGGCGCGGAAGCGCGGCCAACAGCTCGGTGTGCTTCTGCCTGGGCGTAACCTCGGTTGATCCCACCCGCGTCAACCTGCTGTTCGAGCGCTTTATCAGCCGCGAGCGCAACGAGCCGCCCGACATCGACATCGACTTCGAGCACGAGCGCCGCGAGGAAGTGCTGCAGTACATCTACGGAAAGTACGGCCGCGAACGCACGGGCATCTGCGCCACCGTGATCAGCTACCGCTCACGCAGCGTAGTGCGCGACGTGGGCAAGGCGCTGGGCCTGTCGCTGGACCAGGTCGAGCGCCTGGCCAAGAACATCCAGTGGTGGGACAACGGTGACAAGCTCAGCGAGCTGATGGCCGACGCCGGCCTCGACCCCACCGACAAGCGCGTGCTGCTGACCATGGAGCTGTCGCGCCGCCTGTACGGCTACCCGCGCCATTTGAGCCAGCACGTGGGCGGCTTCGTGATCACGCGCGGGCGCCTCGATGAGCTGGTGCCGATCGAAAACGCCGCCATGGCCGACCGCACGGTGATCGAGTGGGACAAGGACGACATCGATGAGCTCGGCATTCTCAAGGTGGACTGCCTCAGCCTCGGCATGCTGACGGCCGTACAGAAGGCCTTCGCGCTGATCGAGAAGGCGGGCGGCCATAAGCTCGACATGGCGGGCGTATTCCTTTACGACCCCAAGGGCGACGGCAGCACGCCCGAGGCGAAGGCGCTGTACGCCATGCTGCACAAGGCCGACGCGGTGGGGACCTTCCAGGTGGAGTCGCGGGCGCAGATGTCGATGCTGCCGCGCCTGAAGCCGCACTGTTTCTATGACCTGGTCACGGAGGTCGCGATCGTGCGCCCTGGGCCGATCCAGGGCGGCATGGTTCACCCGTATCTGCGCCGCCGCAACGGCGAAGAGCCGATCGTCTACCCGCACCCGGACCTCGAGCCCGTGCTGAAAAAGACCTTCGGCGTGCCGCTGTTCCAGGAGCAGGCCATGCAGATCGCCGTGGTGGCGGCGGGCTTCACGCCCGGCGAGGCCGACCAGTTGCGCAAGGCCATGGGCGGCTGGCGACGGCCGGGGCTGATCGAGAGCTATCGGCGCAAGTTGATCGAGGGCATGCGCGTGCGTGGCATCAGCGGCGACTTCGCCGAGCGCGTGTATGAGCAGATCGCCGGCTTTGGCGAGTACGGCTTCCCGGAATCCCACGCCGCCAGCTTTGCACTGATCACCTTCGTGAGCTGCTTCCTGAAGCGCTTCTACCCGGCCGCGTTCTCGGCCGCGCTGGTGAACTCGCAGCCCATGGGCTTCTACAGCATCAGCAGCCTGCTGCGCGACGCCCAGGACCACGGCGTGGAGGTGCTGCCAGTGGACGTGAACGTGAGCGAGTGGGACTGCGTGCTGGAGACGGCAAGCAGGGAACAGGAGCCGCAAGCGCAAGCGCGCGGCCGATCTCTCCAATCTGGCACCTACCCGCCTGCGGCACGCGACGCGCCGCCTGCCGACTGGGGCAAGGCAGGCCCGGCGATCCGTCTGGGCATGCGCGTGGTGAAGGGGCTTTCCGAGGAGACCGCCCGCGCCATCGCGGCCGCGCGCGATGACGGCCCCTTCAAAAGCGTGCCGGACCTGGTGCGGCGCCTGTCCGGCAAGCTCAGCCGCCAGCGCTGGCGCGGCGACCTGCACAAGCTGGCGGCCGCGGATGCCTTTGAATCGCTGGGTCTCGACCGCCGCGCCGCGTTGTGGGAAGTGCGCGGCTTCAGCGAACCGGTACCGGAGCTGTTCCGCGCGCTGGACCCCGTGGAGCCCGCTGCCCCGCTGCCCACCATCAGCGAGCAGGAGCAGGTCACGGCCGACTACCACAGCACCGGCCTGTCCCTGCGCGCCCACCCAATGAGCTTCTATCGCAACGCACTGGACGACGCCGGCGTGGTGCCAACCGGGCGGCTGGCTCAGATGCGCGACCGCGACAAGGCCGAGGTGGCGGGCATCATCCTGATGCGCCAGCGCCCTGCCACGGCGGGCGGCATCACCTTCATCACGCTGGAGGACGAGACGGGCATCGCCAACCTGGTGATCTACAAGGATTTCATGGAGGCCAACCGCAAGGTGCTGCTGGGCAGCCACTTCCTGGCCGCGCGCGGCACGGTCGAGCGAGAAGGCGAAGTGATCCACCTGAAAGTGGAGGGCGTGCGTTCGCTCGACGAGCTGCTGCCGGATGTGAAAACCAAATCGCGTAACTTCCGGTAGGCGCGAGGAACCGACGAGCGGGACTACTTCCCGTCGCCTTCCTTCTTCTCGCCGTCGCCTTCTTTCGGCTTCTCTTCATCAGGCGGCGTGGGTTTGACTTCCTGCTTCGGCTTCGGGGCCACGTCTTTTTCGAACTCAAAGTGCAGCTCGTCCTGCAGCAAACCCAGGTCGAGTCCCTCGTCCGCGTCGATGTCACGGCCGAAGAAACGGTAGACGAACACCTTGCCCGTGCGCAGGGCCTTGAGATCCGGTGAGCCGTCGGCGATCGCGCGAGCGCTTTCCGGCAGTTTCACATAGCTGGTTTCACGGTTCTGCTGCTGGTCGCTGTCGCTGATCTGTTCGGCGGTCTCGATCCCAAACTGGCGGCTCTTGGTCAGGTCCACGGCCTCGCGCGTGACCAGCCACAGCTCGATGTCGAACTCACCGCGCTTGTCATGAATCTTGAACGGGTACACCGGGCGCGGCGTCTTGAAGCTGATCTGCAGGGGCTTCACGCTGCCGTCCGCGGGCAGGCCTGCCTCGGCACTCAGCTTGATTGCCAGCCAGTAGTAGCCGCCCTGCAGATAAAAGCGCAGCACGCGCTCGTCGACGTCGCCAAAGCCGTTGCTTTTCAGCCAGGCGGAGAGTTCAACTCCTCCCTGCTCGCCGTTGGCCTTGATGGGCTGGATCGCGTAGCTGCCGACCTCCAGCGGCTCGAAGAATACTACGTCTTCTTCGTCGTCTTCAAACACGATGGGCGGGCCGTCATCGGCGTCCTTCTCTGGACTGGGGATGCGCGGCGCGATACTGGTGAACTCGGCCAGGTCCGCAAATAGCGCCGGTTCAACCTCGGCGTAACTGTCCGGCAGCGAGGGCAGCGGCACGATCCAGGCGAATGCCTTGAAACTCTTGAGCATGCCGTCTTCCGTAAACTCGTCGGCATCGAGTTCGCTGGTGTTTACGGTGAAGCCGGGCTGCAGCACAAGTTCTTCGCGACCGTTGTCGAAAAACACCAGGCCGCGCTGCGCGGCGGAGTCAACCATGCCCTTGAAGCCCTTGGGCGGGTGGATGCAGGCTTCGCCATTGTCGGGCGCGAAAGCCAGCAGCGCCAAGGCGACTAGCAGCAATACGGCTTTGTTCATCTCGCCTCCAAAACAAAAGGGGCGCAACGCGCCCCTTTTCTGAAAGCACGCGATGCTAGTCCTTCTTCTCTTCGGCCTTGAAGCTGAAGCTGAGGTCAGCCTCCAGCTTGGACAGGTCGATGTCCTTGTCCACGCCGACGCCGAAGAAGCGGTAGCAGTATAGTTCGCCGGCCTTGAGTTTCTTCAGCCCTTCGTCATCGGCGGCCACATCTTTGACCACTTGGGGCAGGTCGCTGAAACGGGTTTTGCGGTTGGCCTGGGTCGCCAGCACATCCTGCTGCTCGACGGTCTTGAGGCCGAGCGACTTGGTTTTGTCGGTGTCGATCTCCTGGGCCGTGATCACCCACAGCTCCAGGTCAAAGCTGCCGCGGCCTTGGTTGATCTTGATGGGGTAGACCGGCTTGTCGGTGTCGAAGCCGATGCGCAAGGGCTTGACCTCGCCGTTGGCGGGCAGGCCCTTGTCGTTCTTGAGCTTGATCGCGAGCCAGTAGTGATTGGTGTCGATGTAGTACTTCATCACCTTCTCATCGACCGAGCCGAAGCCGTTGGTGCTGAGCCAGTTGTTGAGCTCCAGCGCGCCGATCTCACCCTTGGCCTTCACCGGCTGGATTGAATAATCGCCGACCTTGACCTCCTCGAGAAACTCGACACCGTCGGCTGAGTCCTCGTCGGACCAGTTCTTGCCCGGGCTGCGCTTTCCGTCGCGGGAGACGCGTTCCTGCGGCTCGGTGAAGTCTTCCAGCTCGCTGAACAGTTTGGCGTCGGCTTCCTTGTACGTGTCCGGCAGGTTTGGCACCGGCACCAGCCAGGCCAGGTTGGTGAAGCCTTCCACGGCGTCGTTCTTCACCTGCAGGCCTTCGCCCTCGACCTTGTAGCTGGGACGGATCACCAGTTCTTCGCGGCCGTCGGCGAAAAAGATCAGGCCCTTCTGTGCGCCCGCCTTGATCGGGAACTTGAATTCCCGTTCCGGGTGCAAGCAGGCCTGTGCGTCGCGGGTTTCAATAAACAAGGCCGAGCCGAAGGCGAACACGCCAACCAGCGAACCGGCCACCAACAGATTGCGGAAAGAAATCATGACTCCCCCAAGTAAGGTCCAATGAATCTGCGCGGATAGGACGCCCAGGGTCCCCGTCAGGTTCCGAAAAAACCTATGTGAATTTAGTCTTTGAGCGGCCCGCCGGTTTGAGCTTTTCGTGGCCTTGCCTTTCGTGCTTTCGTGTTTTTGTGGCCCTATTGCCCTTCAATCTGAAGCGAACCACGGAATCAGCCACGAAAACACGAAAACACCAAAGGTACTGCCACCAAAGACTACAGCACGCCAAGGGCTTCCAGCAGCTTGCGGGTGGCCGACGACATGGCTGCTTGTCGGGCCTGCTCGGCCGTGTGCCACTTTCGGTTGGTTGTTTCCTCTATAGTGCCCTGGGGCGCGGCGTTGCGTGCGGCCAGTTGCAGCCGGTAGTTCATGATGCTGTGACTGCGTGTTACCGGTTTGCCCCGCTTCACCATGCCCAGCTTGTCGGCTTCCTCAAGCTGCGGCAGCTCCCACAATCCGGCCGGCAGCAGGCTTGAACCGTCTCCCTCCGGGCGGCGCACCAGCAGCACCCGGCCGTTCTCGTCGCGCGGGGCGATGAATCGAAGGCGCTTCTGTTTCGGCCTGGCGCGGGCGGGCAGCACGGGAAACTCGCGCTCTTGGCCGGCTTTGCGCGCGGCGCAGTGTTTGTGCACAGGGCAGCCGGCGCAATCCGGCGCGGCGGGCAGGCACACGATGGCGCCCAGCTCCATCAACGCCTGGTTGAGGGCGCTGGGGCTATGGCCCTCGGTGTGGCCCTTTTCCACGTGCTCGCGGGCCAGTTGCCAGATCGCCTCTCTGCCGGCTTTTCCCTTCACGTCCTGCGCAATCGCCGCCAGCCGGCTGAACACGCGCTCTACGTTGCCGTCCACGATCGGCTCGGGCTGGTCAAAGGCGATGCTGAGGATCGCACCCACGCTGTACGGTCCGATGCCCGGCAGCTCCAGCGCAGCATAGCGCTCGCGCGGGAAGCGGCCGCCGTGTTGCGCCACAATCTGCCGCGCGGCGGCATGCAGCATGCGCGCGCGCCGGTAATAGCCGAGGCCGGACCAGGCCTGCAGCACCGCCTCAAGCTCTGCGGCGGCCAGGGCGCGCAGGCTGGGAAAGCGTTTCATGAAGCGGGCGAAGTGGCCGCGCACGGCCTCGACGCGAGTCTGCTGCAGCATGATCTCGCTGACCCACACCCGGTACGGGGTAGGTCTTGAACGCCAGGGCAGCTCGCGGGCGTGGCGGGCGTACCATTGCAGCAGCTGGCGGCGAAACGCGGGGCGCATCAGCGTTCGATCACACCAGTGCCGTCCGAGATTTCGTCGCTTGGGTGGACCACAACCGTGTCGCCCTCGTTGATCGCGCTCAGCACTTCGGCCTCGAGGCCGTTGCGGTCGCCGAGGTCCACGCGGGTCAGGCGGGCCTTGCCCTCCGCCACCACGAACACGGCCGTGCCCTCAGGTGTGTTGAAGATGGCGCCGGTGGGCACCTTGATCACGCCCTTGCGCTCGGAGGTGATGACGCGGGCCTCCACGCGGAAGGCGTCGCCGAGGCGCGTCCATTTCTGGGGCTCGCCGACGAAGTCGATGATCACGTTGACGCGCTGTTCTTCCACGCCCAGCGAGCTGACCTTGGTGAAGCCCGCGGGCTCGACGCGCCGCACGCGGCCTTCCAGCGGCTCGTCGCCGCCCCAGCGCTCGATGCTCACGCTCATGCCCGGCTTCACCCGCACGGCGTCGCTGCTGAGCAGGTCCACCACCACCTCGAGCGAGGCCGGGTCGCCGATCTCAACCAGCATTTCGCCGGGCATCACGGGCCCCTCGCTTTCGCGGTACACGCGCAGCACAGCGCCCGCCACCGGCGAGCGGATCTCGATGGCCTGCAACTCGCCGTCTTCCTCGATCAGCGCCGCGCGCGCCATCTGCAGCTGGAACTCGGCGGCCTGGCGCCCGAACTCAGCCGAGTCGTGCGCGGCCTTGGCCGCGATCTCACGCGTGGCGGCCGCATCCACCTGTTCCTGCGAAATGTGCTTGCCCTGAAACAGCGTCTTGGCGCGGTTGTGCTCTTTGACTGCCAGCTCCAGCTCGGCCTTGGCCGCATCCAGGGCGGCCTGGGCCTGCTTGAGGGTGGCTTCGGCGGACTTGATGTTGGCCTCGGCCTGGGCCTTGCTGCGCGCGTCCAGCAGCAGCGGGCGGCTGGGGCGCAATTCGGCGATCCGGCTGCCGACCTCGAGCTGGTCGCCGACCTTGAGCGTGATGCGCGTCAGCACACCGGCCAGCGGCGATGAGACCGTGAAGCGGTCCTTCACGCGGGTGCGGGCTTCTTCATCTATGGTAACGCGCAGGTCGCCGCGCACGGCGCGTGCGAACTCGGAGGGCACCGGCTTGGGCATGAAGCCATAGGCGATCGCGCCGGCCACGGCCAGCAGAAACACGATCATGGCTGCGCGCTTCACCCATTTCATCGCCGCCTACTCCCGTGATTTCAGCACTTCCACCAGGTCCAGCTTGTCCAGGCGCTCGCGCACGATCAGCCCGGAAGCCGTGGCGGCGACGATAACGGAGGTGGCCGCCAATGCATAGGTCGTGCCGCTGACCACACGGGGGAAGCGCATCACCTCGCTGTTGAGGGTGAGCATCACGGCGTCGATCAGCCAGTTACCAAGCAGGAAGCCTATCGGCAGCGAGACCAACGTCAGGATCGCCAGCTCGCCCAGCAGGATGTAGCTGATCTCGCCGCGCGTGAGGCCCAGCACCCGCAGGCTGGCCAGCTCGCGGGCGCGCTCGCTGAGGCTTACGCGCGCGCTGTTGTAGATCACGCCAAACGCGATGATCGCCGCGAACAGCACGTTGATGCCGATGGTGACGGCCAGGTTCTCCTCAATCATGCGCTTCAGGTTGCCGATGATCGCCTCTTTCGAGACGACACCCGCCACCAGCGGGCGCTCGCGCAGGGCGTCGTACAGCTCGCGATCGTGACGGCCGTCGGTCAGCAGGTTGGCGCCGCTGATCACGTCGCCCTCGCGCATCAGGCGGTTGAGGGCGCGGATCTCCATGTAGGCGGCGATGCCCATGAAGTCGTCGATCAGCGCCGCCACCTTCACCTGCCGCACCGGGCGCGAGCCTTCCAGCACCTCCACAGTGAGCTGGTCGCCGGCGCTGATTCCCAGCTTTTCGCCCAGCACGCGCGACAGCAGGATGCCGTCCTTCGGCAGCTCGAAGGGCTCCAGCTCCATGTTCAGCACGCGGTCGAGGCGCGTGTCGGCCGGCACGCCGTTGATGCCGATGCGCCTTGAGCGATGGCCGAAGCGCACGCGCGCGGGCACGCTGCGGAAGGGCTCGGCGTACGTCACGCCGGGCAGGCGCTCCAGCTCGTGCAGGCTGCGCATGCTGCGCGGCTCATGGAAGCTGACCTGCACGTGCTCGCGGTGGATCACGTTCGACTGCATGTCGATCACGTAATAGATGATGTCCATGAACGCGGTGCCCATCACCAGCATCGCCACCGCCATGCTCATGCCCAGCACGCTGAGCCCGGCCTTCATCGGCCGGCGCTCCAGGTTGCGCAGAATCATGCGCGAAGGCTGCGCCAGCAGGCGCTGCAGCCCCAGGCGCTCGATGGTGGTGGCGCGGTAAGTGGGCGGCGCCTCCGGGCGCATCGCTTCGGCAGGCGGCAGTGCGGCCGCGCGGCGCACCGCATTCAGCGTGCCGGCGAACGAGGCCGCCGCGGTGATCAGCAGCCCCGCCACCGGCACCCAGCCCGCCATGCGGAAGGTAAGCACCGGGAAGTGGTAGTAGGCGGTGTACAGGTCGATCATCATCACGCCCAGCCAGTAGCCCACGGCCGTGCCGACCAGCGCGCCGACCAGCACGATACCCGCCACCATCTGGCTGAAGTGCAGGGCGACTCGAAGGTTGGAGTAACCGAAGGCCTTCAGTGCGGCGATCTGGTCGCGCTCGGTGGCGATCACGCGGTTCAGCACCACGTTCAGCAGGAAGGCCGCCACGCCGATGAAAATCAGCGGGATGAATACGCCAAAGGTCTCAAGCTGCGTCAGCTCGTTCTGCAAAAACCAGTGCGAAACCTGCTCCTTGCGCGCGTAAGCGCCCAGGCCGCCGTAGGGGCGCAGAATGTCGTCCACCCGCGCGATCACCTCGCCCTCGCTGGCGTGCGGCGCCAGCGTAAGCGCGAGGTCGTTGAACGCGCCTTCCATGTTGTACGCTGCCGCCAGTTCACGCTCGTTCATCCACAGCACCGCATAGCGGCGGTCGTCGGGGATCATCTCGCCGGGCGCTATCGAGTAGACGTACTCGGGCGACAGGCCGATGCCCACGATGGTCAGGCGCTGGTGACGGCCGTTGATCACGGCCGTGATGGTGTCGTTCAGGTGGTAGTTGTTGGCCTTGGCGAACATCTCGATCACCACCACCTCGCCCTGGGCCTGCGGGTCCGGCATGCGGCCGTCGCGCAGGAACAGGTCGTTGAGGGCGGGGCGCCGGCCGTCAGGCACGCTGAGCAGGCGGCCCTTGGCGGGTTCGGCCAGGCCGGGGACGTCGAGCATGACTTCGACGATCACGCGCGACTGCACGACATCGACGCCAGGCACCTCGCGGATGCGCTGCAGCGCCGGCGCGGGCGCGCGCTTGCAGTTGGCGAACACATCGGCGAAGCGTTTCTCGGCGTAGTAGCTGTCGCGGGTGAACGTAAGCGATTCCAGCGTGGCAAGCTGCGTCACGAACAGCGCGACGCCGCTGGCAATGATCATCACGATCGCCAGGGCCTGGCCCCTCATGTGCCACAGGTCGCGCAGCAGTTTCCGGTTGATCGCCCGCACGGGTTTCCAGGTTACAGGGTTGAGCTTACAGGTATCAGGATTTCAGCCACTCGATGCTCCAGCGTTGATCGTATTTCCCGGTCTGAGCCGGCAGTTTCTGCCGCCTGCCCACTGCCGCCTGCCGCCCGCTTGCTGCCTCCTGCCTCCTGCCGCCTGCCTCCTGACAGCTACCACTCCAGCTCGGTGGGCTTCTTCTTCTGCGTGTTGTGGTCGATGCGCGCGATGCGGCCGTCGGCTATGTGGATCACGCGGTCGGCCATGGCGGCGATCGCCGCGTTGTGTGTGATCACGGCCGTGGTGGTGCCCAGCTCGCGGTTCACGCGCTCAATGGCTTCCAGCACTTTGACGCCGGTGGTGATGTCCAGCGCGCCCGTGGGCTCGTCGCACAGCAGCACCTCGGGGCGTTTGGCGACGGCGCGCGCCACGGCCACGCGCTGTTGCTGGCCGCCGGAAAGCTGGCTGGGGAAGTGGTCCATGCGGTCGCCGAGGTCTACCAGTTTCAGGGCTTCTTCGGGCGTCATGGGGTCGAGAGCGATCTCCGTGACCAGCGCGACGTTTTCACGGGCCGTCAGGCTGGGGATCAGGTTGTAGAACTGGAAGATGAAGCCCACGTGGTGGCGGCGGTACTCGGTCAGCTCGGCCTCGGTGGCTTCGGTCAGGTCGTGGTCGCGGTAGCGCACGCTGCCGGCTGTTGGCACGTCAAGACCGCCCAGGATGTTCAACAGCGTGGACTTGCCGCTGCCGGATGGGCCCAGCAGCACCACGAACTCCCCCTTGTACAGCTGCAGGTCCACGCCACGCAGGGCGTGCACGTCCACCTCGCCCATGTGGTAGACCTTGGTGATCCCCTCGGCGATGAACACCGCCTCGCGGCTGTCATCCGCGAGCACGTACACGTCTTCGTTCCGGGTCTCAGTCATGGGCGGCGTGGGGCTTGGGACTTCGGGCCGTTACCCTGACCCTGAGAAGACAACTCAATAGACCGAACAACTGGTTTCGTGCGGCGAGCGTGTGAACCACGGGTAAACACAGGTAAACACAAGTAAACACGAGTGAGCACGAGTCGCGTGCGAACCTGAGCGTGTGCACCTGTGTTTACCTGTGGTTCCATCGTAGTCGGTGATGCTCTGCGACCGCTGCGCTCCCCACGCGAGGTCTCTTTTGAGGCCATGCCTAAGACACGCCTTTACTCCCTCGCGCGTTTGCGGATCGAGTCCTCGTCGATCTCCTGTTCACTCCAGAGCGTGCGGCCTTCCATGCCGCCCGCCACGGTCAGCACCTCGCCGGTGATGTGGCGCGAGACGCCCGGCGCGCTGAGCATCACCACCGTGCGCGCGATGTCGGCCGCGCGTGCGAGCTGGCGCAGGGCCGCGGTTTTCACGATGTGTGTGATCTTGCCGGGCTGGTCCAGCGCCTCCCGGGCCATTTCCGTGACCGTCCAGCCGGGCTCCACCATGTTCACGCGCGCGAAGGGGTCCAGCTTCACCACTTCATTTTTCAGCGAGCGCACCAGCCCGTACAGCCCGGCCTTGCTGGCGCTGTAATCGCAGTGCATCGCCTCGCCGTGACGGCCGGCGGTGCTGCCGATGAAGGTCAGGCTGGCGCCGTGGCTGTCGTCGCGGGGTTTGAGCTGGCGCATGAAAGCCTTTGCGGTCCAGGCCGCGCCCAGCAGGTTGACGGCGATGGTCTGCTGAAAGCGCTCAACCGGCAGCTCGCTCAGCAGCTCGTCGGGTTTGGGCCAGCGGCCGGCGTTGGCAACGCATACGTCCACACGGCCGAAACGGGCGACGGCGGCGTCCATCGCGCGCTGCATCGAAGCGGCGTCGCTGACGTCGGCCTGCACGGTGATGGCGCGGTCTTTCCAGTTCTGCTTGGCGATGAACTCTTCCAGCCACGCCAGGTTGCTGTTGGCATGCAGGGCCAGGTTGCAGCCCTCTTCGGCGAACGCGCGAGCCAGCGCACGCCCGATGCCGCCCGACGCGCCGGTGATGAAGACGGTTTTCCCGTTCAGTTGCAGGTCCACGATTTCGCTGCTCCAGGATGGTTGAACTGCGATGCAACCACGAAGGGCCACAAAGGGCCACGAAGAGCTCCTCTACAACACGCGCCGGATCCACTCCAGCTTGCCCTTTGAGTTGAAGTTGATCAGCAGGCCCACCTTCTTACCTGTCGCGCGCAGGTAGTTGAACAACTGCGCTTCTTCGTCGGGCCCGAGCTTCTTGATCGCCTTGATCTCCACCACGATCTCGCCAAAGCAAAGGAAGTCCGGGATGTACTTTTTCTTCAGCTTGCGCTTCTTGTAATTGACCTGCAGTTCGGGTTGCTCCATGAACGGCACATCGCGGTCGAACATCTCGTATCCGAATGCCTCGTGGTACACGCCTTCGAGGAATCCGTGCCCGAGTTCGCGGTGCACCTCAATCGCCGCACCGATGATCGCGAACACTTCATCTTTCATGATCAGTTCCGCCATGTCGCTATCCCGCCTTTCTTCGTGGCCCTTGGTGGCCCTTCGTGGTTCCAAACCGTAGCCAGACGCTAGCTCCGGAGATCAAAACTCTTCCTCTTCTTCCTTGTCCGGGGCGGGTTTGAGGGCGACTACCCGGTAGATGGTGCCGTTGCGGTGGCCGCAGGCGAACAGCTCGCCCTTGGCGTCTTCGCCGAAGCTGCTGATGGTGGCGCGCGGGAAGTGGCCCAGCAGCTCGTGCGCCTTGGTCTTCTTGTTCTCGTGGTCGTATTCGAGGCCCCACACGCGGCCGCTGCCGTAGTCTGCGTAGACGTACAGCCCCTTCAGGCCCGCCTGCATGGCGCCGCGGTAGACGTAGCCGCCGGTGACGGACAGGCCCATGTAACGGCCGTAGTCGATGACGGGGTCGATCATGTCGTCGGCCTTCTCGCCGCCCCTGAAGGCGTGCAGTCCCTCGCGCCTGTTCCAGCCGTAGTTGCCGCCCTTCACGATGATGTCGATTTCCTCGTAAGCGTTCTGGCCCACGTCGCCGCCCCACAGGGCGCCGGTTTGCCTGTCAAAGCTCATGCGCCACACATTGCGCAGGCCGTAGGCCCAGATTTCCGGCGCGGCGCCGGCCTTGTCCACGAAGGGGTTGTCCTTGGGGATGGCGTAGGCTTTGCCTTTTTCTTCCTTATCGATGTCAATGCGAAGCACGGTGGCCAGCAGTGTGCCGAGGTTCTGGCCGTGGCCGTGGGGATCGTTGGCGGCGCCGCCGTCGCCGAAGCTGGCGTACAGGAAGCCGTCCGTGCCGAACAGCAGGGTGCAGCCGTTGTGGTTGCCGTAGGGCTGCTCGACCTCGAGGATGATTTTCTCGGAGGCCGGGTCCACGCTGTCTTTCTTGCGGTCCCAGGTGAAGCGCGAGGTCACGCCGCGGCGCTTCTTGCCGCCGCCCTCGTGCTGCGAGTAGTTCACGAAGAAGAAGCCGTTCTCCTTGAACTTCGGGTGGAAGGCGAGCGCCAGCAGGCCTTCCTCGTTGTGGCGACGGCGCGGGATGCGCTCGCTGATGTCGAGGAACAGGTCCTTCTTGTCCGTGGCGGCGTCGTTCTTGAAGCGCCAGATTTTGCCGTCCTGCTCCACCACGTACACCAGTTCGTCGTCGGCGCCGTCCGCGCACAGGTACAGCGGCAGCGCGAACGAAAGCTTGGGAAACGCGTTCTCCAGCTCGATGGCCGGCAGCGGCCCCGGGTCCGGCTTCTGCTGCGCGGCCGTGCAGCCGCCCGCCGGCAAGCAAACCAGGGCGAAGGCGCACAGCGCCGCGCCGAACATCAGTCGCCTCAGCATCACGGACTCCTTCATCACACCCGCAGCATAGCAGCAACCGGAAAGCGGCGCAGCGTCAGCCCGCGACGGCCGGCACGGGGCCCGCGTCGCGTGTTTCGAGGTGGTCTATCACGCCCGCACCGATGGCGTCGCCCGCCACGTTCACTGCCGTGCGGAAGCGGTCGAGAAACCAGTCCACGGCGAGGATCAGCCCGGCGTTGGCGGGGTCGATGCCCACGGCCGTGAGCACGATTGCCATCATCACCAGGCCGGCCTCGGGGATGCCCGCGGCGCCGATCGCGGCCAGGGTGGCGGTGAAGAACACCACCACCATCTGCCCGGCGCTCAGGTCCATGCCCAGGCTTTGCGCGATGAAGATGACGGCCACGGCCTCGTACAACGCGGTGCCGTCCATGTTGATGGTGGCCCCGAGCGGCAGCACGAAGCCCGCGGCGCGGTCGCCGACCTTGTTGTTGGTCTTGGCGCACTCCATGGTGATGGGCAGGGTGGCGGAGCTGCTGGCGGTGCTGAAGGCGGTCAGCAGCGCCTGGGCCATGCCCAGCATGTACTTGAAGGGGTTTTGTTTCCTGACCAGCCAGTAGATGCCAGGCAGAACCACCAGCACGTGAATGCCCAGGCCGACGATCACCGTCAGCATGTACTTGGCCAGGCGCGGGATGTCCTGCTCAAAGAAGGCGTCACCCGCCTTGCCCATGCGCGCCATCAGCAGGCTGGCAATGCCGATCGGCGCGAACCATACAACGAGGTGCACGATCTTCATGATCGCTTCGTTGAAGCTCTCGAAGAAGCGCGTCACGGGCCGGCCGCGCTCGCCCATGGTGGACAGCACGGCGCCCAGCACCACGCTGAAGACGATCAGTCCCAGCACGTTCATCTCGGCGCCGGCCTGGACCAGGTTGGGCGGGAACATGCCCTTCACCACCTGCAGCAGGCTTTCCAGCGCGCCCTTGGGCTCGCGTAACGATTGCGGCAGCTCGCCCGCGGCCTGCAGGTTTTCGGCCCCGGCGCCGGGCTGGATCAGGTTGACCAGGATGATGCCCAACGCCACCGACATGCCGGTGGTGAGCGCGTAGTAGCCCACGGTGCGGTAGCCGATCTTGCCGGCTTTGCGGATGTCGCCGATCGACGCGACGCCGACCACCATGGTGGCCACCACCAGCGGCACCACCATCATCTTCAGCATCTGCATCAGCAGGTCGCCGGGGAAGCCGATCACCATCAGCGCGGTGTTGCGCGCGGATGGGTCGTCGGGCAGCCAGCCGGGCAGCATCCAGCCCAGCAGCCCGCCCAGCGCGACGGCCGAGGCTGTGAAGATCACCAGCGCGTTGGCGCGACGGCGCAGCTTGGCCGGGTCATCGGACATAGCTTCTCCGCGTTGGAACTTTCAGGGAATGCGCACCCTAAGGGCTGCCGTTCCGACACGCAAGAAATTGAGCTTTTCTTTGACCGCGCAGGCATGATCCGTAGGGTCCGATGTAGAGCCAACGAGAGGACGGCATGAGCAGGGCGGACATCCTTGCGCGCTATCGGGCGGTGCGCGCCCACACCCGCGAAATCTGCGCGCCTCTGCGCACCGAGGATTACGTGGTGCAGCCGATCACGGACGTCAGCCCGCCGCGCTGGCACATCGCCCACGTGACCTGGTTCTTTGAGCAGTTCGTGCTGGGGAAGTACGCGCCGGACTACAAACCGTATCACCCTGACTACGCCTTCCTCTTTAACAGCTACTACAACCTGGTCGGCGAGCGCACGGAACGCCCCAAGCGCGGCCTGCTGACGCGCCCCACGGTGGACGAGCTGTGGGCCTACCGCGAAGAAATCGACGCGCGCATGACGCGCCTGTTGGAGAGCTGCGACGACGCCACGCTGGCGGAGTTGCTGCCGGTGCTGGAGATCGGCCTGAACCATGAGCAGCAGCACCAGGAGCTGCTGCTGACCGACATCAAGTTCATCCTGTTCCAGGCGCCGCTGTACCCGGCCTATCGTGAGGATGCGCCCGCCGCGGCCCGGCGCGCAGATACAGGCTGGAGCGAGTTCGAGGGCGGCCTGGTGGAGATCGGCCACGACGGCAACGGTTTCGCCTTCGACAATGAGGGGCCGCGCCACAAGCAGTTCCTACGGCCGTTTCGCCTGGCGAACGACCTGGTAAGCAACGCCGATTACCTGCGCTTCATGCAGGACGGCGGCTACTCGCGGCCCGAGTTGTGGCTCAGCGACGGCTGGGATGTCGCCCAGCGCGAGGGTTGGCAGGCACCGCTGTACTGGCTGGAACGCGAGGGCCGCCGGCAGACATTCACACTGCATGGCCTGCGCGAGCTGCAGCCCGACAAGCCTGTTCGCCACGTCAGCTACTACGAGGCCGACGCCTACGCGCGCTGGGCAGGCAAGCGCCTGCCCACGGAGTTCGAGTGGGAGCATGCGATCGTGCAGGCAGGCGCGATGAGCGCTGTGTCTGGACAGAACCAGCCCGCCTCCGCCAAGCCGACTTCGCTGAAGCTACGTCGTCCGGGGGCTACGGCGGGCAAACCTGGCCTTGTGGGCCAGGTTTGGGAGTGGACGGGCAGCGCCTACCTGCCCTATCCCGGCTATCGCGCGCCCGAGGGCGCAATCGGCGAGTACAACGGCAAGTTCATGGTCAACCAGATGGTGCTGCGCGGCGGCAGCCTCGCCACGCCGGCCGGTCACATACGGCCGACCTACCGCAACTTCTGGCACCCGGACAAGCGCTGGCAGTTCACGGGCATCCGCCTCGCGGAAGACGCCTAGGCGATTTTGGATTTTAGATTTTGGATTGGATCGAAACACGGAACTCACGGGCACGACGGAGGTTTTGCGGTGACTGACAATCCAAAATCGCCGACCGGTTATCGCGTGCTCAAACCGGCTGACCTGGAGGCCGCCCATGGCCTGCGGGCTTTCGCGCTGGACGTGCTGAACGGCCTGAGCGAGACGCCCAAGCGCCTGTCCTCGCGCTGGATCTACGACGAGGACGGCAGCCGCCTGTTCTCGCGCATCTGCGAGCTGGACGAGTACTACCCCACGCGCAGCGAGGCCGAAATCCTGCGGAACCATACCGAGGACATCCTCAATCGCGCGGGCGTGGACGCGCTGGACATCGTGGACCTGGGCGCAGGCGACGGCCGCAAAACCGACATCGTGCTGGAGGCCGCGCTGGGGCAGGTGAAAGACGTGCGCTACGTGCCGATCGACATCAGCGAAGCCAGCATGCATGGGCTGGTGAAGCGCACCAGCGCGAAGTTCCCGCGCCTGACACTGGGCGGCATCGTGGGCGAATACTTCGACGGCCTGCACTGGCTGAGCCACGGCAACGGGCGCCGCAACCTGGTGCTGTTTCTCGGCAGCAACATCGGCAACTTCAACAAGGTGCAGGCGCGGGTGTTTTTGCGGCAGTTATGGGAAGCGCTGAACGACGGCGACCAGGTGCTGATCGGCTTCGACCTGAAGAAAGACATTGAGCTGCTGCTGGCCGCCTACAACGACAAGCAGGGCGTCACGGCCGCGTTCAACAAGAACCTGCTGAAGCGCGTGAACCGCGAGCTGGGTGGCGACTTCGACCTCGGCGCGTACCGGCACTTCGCCACCTACGACGTGTTCAGCGGCGCGATGGAGAGCTACATCGTGAGCCTGAAGCGCCAGACCGTGACGATCCGCGACCTGCAGAGCACCTTCGAGTTCGAAGAGTGGGAGCCGATCCACACGGAGTACAGCTACAAGTACCTGCAGCGTGACATCGACGACCTGGCGGCCAAGACCGGGTTCAAAATCGTCGAGCAGTACTACGACAACAACGGCTGGTTCACGGACAGTTTGTGGCAGGTGGAGAAGCCGAGTTTGTAGGGGCCGCCCCATGTGGCGGCCCCGGGCGGGCACATGGGCCTGCCCCTACGTCTTCAACTGGTTCAACACACGGCGGCACTTTGCGACCAGCTTGGCGGGCTCGTCCTTGGTGCTTTTGCGGCTCAGCAGCTTGCCCATCACGCGGGCCTGGTCGGGGCTCAGCGCGATCTCCGTTACACCGACGTGGTCGCGGTGCAGCAGCGTGTGCAGCGGCGCGGGCTTTTCGTCCACGGGGAACAACTGCTTGTCGAGCAGGGCGTCGATGAGCCCGCCCACGTCCCACTCGAAGGTTTCCAGGCGCGGGTTGTTTGCGTCGGGCCAGTGGCCGCGGATCAGGCGCTCATAGCGCAGCAGCTCCGGCAGCCAGGGCGCGCGCTGCAGCGGCGGCTGCGGCTTCGGCTGGTTGGGCGGCTTGCGCGGCTTGCTGTCGGCCAGCTTCTGCACCCAGGCGGCGAGCGCACGGCCGTCGGCGTCATCATTCTCGCGCAACTCAAACTCGTCGCTGTTGGTCAGGCGCTTTGTGAGCTCGGCCTGGTCGCAGTCCAGTGCGACCTGCAGGGCGATCCAGCTTGCGGGAAAGCGCGGGTTGTACCAGTTGTTGCCGATGTCATTGGCGTGCAGGCGCACCACAGCCTCAAGCCGTGCCAGATCAAGCGCGTGAATCTGCGCGTTCTCGGCGTCGTCCAGGCCGTCGAAACGCTCGAACTTGGCCTGTCCCCAGGCGTCACGGATCCAGCGCTTGTAGAGCAGCTGGTAAACCGCGCGGTACTGTGCTTCCAACGACATAACTGCCTTTTAACCACGAAGGACCACGAAAAGATTGGATGGATGGCCTTCCCTGCTTTCCATATCCGGCTCGACAGGAACCACGGGTGAACACGGGTAAACACGAACTGCGTTCAATCTCCGCCGTGTGCACCTGTGTTTACCCGTGGTTCCATCGTAGTTCGAGTTCCGCTTTCCGCTGCGCCGGGTTGTTTGGAGACTGACGCTTAGTGGCCTTTGGTGGCCCTTCGTGGTTCCCCGCCCTTTGCGGTCAACAACCAGTCCGGCCGAAGCTCTCTCACTATTTTACGCACCTGCTGTGCCTGCTTCACGGCGCCTTGCTCGGTGGCGTCTTCTACCTCGATGGTGATAGCCTTCAGGTTGGGCAGCCTGGGCAGCAGCTCGCGCAGCAGGTACAGGCTTTCCTCGGGGATTGGCCCGGCGCCGTGCAGGTCGCGGTAGATGCGGCCGCCATGGCAGGGCTCGATGCGCGCGCCTGCCAGGTGCACCTCGATGATCCTTGACAGGTCAAGCTTGTCCAGCGCGTGATCCGGCTGGTCGCCTTTGCGCACGCAGAGCTGGTAGGACCACACGTGGCCGAGGTCCAGCACCAGGCCGCAATCGGCGCCGTGGGCGACCTCGTTCAGGAAGTCAAACAGGTGCATGTCTCCCACCACCAGCTCATAGGGCGCGTTCTCCGGCAGCAGCGGGCCGGGGATGCGTTTGGCCAGCGCCTTCAGGTTGGCGATCGTGGCCTTCACGCAGGCGGCGTTCAGGATCGCGGGGAAAAAGAAGTCGGTGTAGCGGCCGTCGATGTGGCGCACGGCCAGTTCTTCCACGGTCCAGGGCGGGTCGAGCAGCGCCTGGTTTTTGGCGCAACCATCGATGGGGCCGTCGGGGCAGAGCGCCGGGCCGACCGGGTCGAGGCCTTCGTGGTGGTAGGTACGCGGCACGTCGTCGGGGATGTCGGCGAAGAGAGCGTCCGTGTGCTCCCAGTCGCCGCGCGAATAGACCTCAAGAAAGTCGAAGCCAGAGCGATGGTGCTTGATCAGTTTGCGGAAGTCCGGCTGAGTGTCGAAAATGTCGATGCCCAGGCCCACGCCCATGATCGGCGCGGCGAGGACCTGCTGGAACGCGGATGGCTGCGACAAGGTGAACCTCAAGTGCGGAGCGAACAACAAGGCGAACAGCAAATTGGCAATAACCAATTACCAATTACCAATTCAGCCTCAGTTCGCTGCTCAATTGGTAGTTGGTAACTGGTTATTGTTCATTTGCTGTTTCCGAAATCCGGCACGGCCGCCTGTGGCCAATTCGCGTCGTTCCTACGACGCCGCGTCGCCTTCTCCGCCTTCGGCGCGTTCGGCGGGGATCAGCACGCCTTCCTTTTCGCTCTCGATCAACAGTTCCTCGAGGCTGCGGCTGACCTTGCCGCTGCGTTTGAGCAGTTCGCCGAGCACTCGTGACAGGAAACGCACGCCTAGAATGCTGGCGTGTTTCACCGTCTCGCGCACTTCGGGGCTGAGTCGGTCGATGCGCGCGGTGACCAGCGAGCTAAGCGAGCCCGGCAGGCGCGCGGTGTCGCTGCTCTTCATGCGCAGCTTGCTGCGGCGCTTGGTGGATTCATCGGCGCTTTCGGGCGCCTTCACGTTCTCCAGCTCGCCAGTCTCGTGCAGGTGCAGGATCAGCTGCTCCGTGAAGAACGGGTTGCCCTTGGCCTTGCCGCTGATCAGGCGGCAGGCCTCGGCCTCCAGCTCCTTGTCGCCGCCCAACAGGGCCTTTGCCATGGCCTGGGTGAACTCGTCGCCGGTGATGGGCTGCAGCTCGAAGTCTTTCAGCTCGGTGTCCTGGGCGATCTGCAGCTCGGGCTTGCTGCCGTCGTCCGTAAACCGCGACGTCGCGAGGATCGCCAGCGGCAGGCTGGCGATGTTGCGCGTCATGGCCGTCAGCCACGCGGCCGTTGACGCGTCGATCCAGTGGGTGTCCTCGACTTCCAGCACCGTGGGCGCGGTGTGGGCCAGCGCGCGCAGCAGCTCTTTCACCGCGATGATGCGGTTTTCGTGGCGCAGCTTGGGGTCGTCCAGCTTGGCGAACGGCGAGTCGTCCCAGTGGCAGTCCACCAGGTCGGCCGCGAAGCTGAGGGTGCGCTTGAGCTCGCTGCGCGTGCCCTCGGGGATCTTCTCGTTGTTCTCGAACTGGGCGTAGTGGGCCTCGATGGCCTTGCGCTTGTCCTCCTGGCTGGCGCTTTCCGCGATGCCGAACCAGCTGCGCAGCCAGGTGCTGACCGCGTTCCAGCCGCTGCGGTGCACGCCGTCGCAGGGCATGGTGATCCAGTGGAAGGGCCGGCCCATTTCCTCCAGTTTCGCGCGCACGGCGGCCACCAGGCGGGTCTTGCCCAGGCCCGGCTCGCCCAGCAGGCGCATCACGCCCGCGAACTTCGGCTCATCGGCCTGGATCGGCGCAATGAAATCCAGCAGCGCGGCGAGCTCTTTGTCGCGCCCCAGCATCGGGTTGCGGTACACGAAGCCGCGCACGCGCCCTCGCATGCCGGTGGGCTGGAACACCTGTTCTTCCTTGGCCTTGCCCTTCAGGATGCGGGTGCCCTTGTCCTGGAACTCCCAGCGCTTCTCGGCGGCCTTGGAAACACGCGCGCTGGCCAGGACCTGGCCCGCCTCGGCCGCGGTCATCAGGCGCGCGCTGGTGTTCACGGCGTCGCCGATGCAGGTCCACTCGTTGCGGCGCTCGCCCCCGAGCAAGCCTGAGTACACCAGGCCCGCGTCGATGCCCGCGGAAACCGTGGCGCCTTTGACCTTCTCGAGGCCGCCGGACTGCAGGGTCTGGGCGAACGCCACGGCCTGGGCCTCAGCGTTTTCGGAGGCCACAGGCGCGCCGAAGAACACCAGCGAGGTGAAACCCTTGTCGCCGAAGTCGATCTTGTTGATGGTGCCGCCGTGGCGCTTGGCCGCGTCAAGCATGGCGCGGAACACCTTCTCGATGGCGGCGTGGGTCTTCACGCCGTCGAAGCGCAGGAACAGGCTGACCACGTGGCGCAGCTCGGCGCGCTCGCCGGCGTCGATCACCTGGTCGCTGAAGAACTCGCTCAGCGCGCCGCGGGTGTGCACGGCCTTGGTTTTCTTGCCCTTGCCGGCCTTCTTTTCGCGCTCCGGGTGCTTGGCCAGTTTCTTGCCCAGCTTGACGGTGCCGCGCTCGGCCCCGTGTTCGGCCTCGGCGGCGCCTTCCACGGCCGGGCCGCGGAAGTACCAGTTGCGGGCGTTGTTTTCCGGGTCGTGGGGAATGCCCCACTCGAGGCTGCCGTGCTCGGCGCCGATTTTCACGCCGAAGGCCAGCTCACCGTGGCGGGTCTTGCTGACGCCGTGTGCCTTGAACCACTCCACGATCTCGTTGGCCGCGTCGATCGCCCGGTGCACCGAGCCGGGCTCGTCGGGGAATACGGCCGTGAAGGCGTCGCCCATGAAGTTGGCGATGAAGCCACCGCGTTCGTGGACGGCGTTGACCATGGGGTCGAAGATGCGGGTCAGCTCGCGGCTCATGAGCTCCGCGCCGGCGTCGCCCAGCTTGAAGGCCACTTCGGTCAGGGACGTGAAGCCGCTGACGTCCACGAACAGCACGGTGGCTTTGAGCTTGCCGTGCTTTTCGCCCGCCTTGCGCTGTTCGTCGATGAACGCAGGTACGAAGTTCTGCATGGTTGTCCCCTTGAACGGGCCGATTATTGCTTGGCCGGTGCGATAGGCAAATCCCTTTGCG
>JAJVIO010000084.1 GCA_022071975.1 Planctomycetota bacterium | reverse complement strand
TATCCGGCGCGATCGCCACGTAGCCCTGCGCCGCCACGCGCCGGCACACCTCGCGGATGTGCTCGTTGACGCCGAAGATTTCCTGGAACACCACGATGCCCGGCCACGGCCCGCCCTGCGCCGGGAAGGCGAAGTAGACGTCCATATGCTCGTCGGGGCCGTCCTCGCACGGGACGTGCAGCGTGCTCCAGTGAAACTCGACTTCCATGGCTGGCTCCGGCAGCTACACGTTGAAGCGGAAGTGCATCACGTCGCCGTCCTGCACGACGTATTCTTTGCCCTCGGTGCGCATCTTGCCGGCTTCCTTGGCGCCCTTTTCGCCGGCGAACTTGTCGAAGTCTTCGTAGCTGATGGTTTCCGCCCGGATGAAACCCTTCTCGAAGTCCGTGTGGATCTTGCCCGCGGCCACGGGCGCGGTGTCGCCCGCGCGGATCGTCCAGGCGCGCACTTCCTTCACGCCGGCGGTGAAATAGGTGCGCAGGCCCAGCAGGCGGTAGCCGGCCTGGATCAGCTGGTCAAGGCCGCTGCGCTCAAGGCCCAGGCCCTGCAGGAACTCCTTGCGTTCTTCGGGCGGCAGGGCGGCGATTTCAGCCTCGATCTTGCCGCACACCACGATGCACTCGGCGGTTTCCTCTCCGGCGATCTGCTTCACGATGTCGCTGTACTTGTTGCCCGCGGGCAGGTCGTTCTCGTGCACGTTGGCGACATACAGCACCGGCTTGTTGGTGAGCAATTGAAGCTCGCGCACGAAGGGCTTGTCGTTGTCCTCGAAGCTGATGGTGCGCACCCACTTGCCCTGGTCGAGTACGCCCTTGATCTGGGCCAGGATCTCGAGGTGGCGCTTGCTGGACTTGTCGCCGCTGCGCGCCAGGCCCTCGGTCTTCTTGATGCGCGCGTCGATGGTCTCGAGGTCCTTGAGCGCGAGCTCAAGCTCGATCACGCGGATGTCGCGCTCGGGATCAACCGTGCCGCTGACGTGGATGATGTCCGGGTCTTCAAAACAGCGCACCACGTGGGCGATGGCGTCGCAGTCGCGGATATGCTGCAGGAACTTGTTGCCCAGGCCTTCGCCCTTGCTGGCGCCTTCCACCAGGCCGGCGATGTCCACGAACTGCATGGTGGCGGGCACCGTGCGCTGGGGGGTGACGATCTCGATCAGCCGCTCCAGGCGCGGGTCCGGCACCGGCACCATGCCGGTGTTCGGCTCAATGGTGCAGAACGGGTAATTCTCCGCGGCCGCCAGCTCGCTGGCGGTAATGGCGTTGAACAGGGTGCTCTTGCCCACGTTAGGCAGGCCGACAATGCCGCACTTGAAGCCCATGGTAATCCTCAAAAACCGGCGGGCAGTATAGGGCCATGGTCGCGCCACGCCACTGCAAGGCCGCGCCCGTCTGGTCGATCATTGCTTCGTGGGCAAGATCAGCTCCGGCGGCCAGCCTTCGCGCCGTCCAGGCTTAAGTGGCCAAGGCAGATTCAGCCGCCCGACGGCCCTTTCGACCTCGTGCTGGTTGATGGTTATCTCCAGTCGTTGTCCGCCGCGCACTATGCTCCAGCGCGAAAGCGGCTGACTTCTGGACACTTCGCGCTTGATGGTACGGAAACCTGTAAGGTCATGGTCATCCAGCGCGGTCACCACATCGCCGGTCTGAAAGCCGGCCTGCGCCAGTGGGTGCTCAAGGCCAATCTCCCCGACAATCAGGCAGTCTGCATCCAGCGGCTCGAACGTAACCTGCCCGTCCCCGTTGACACTCACGCGCTGCCGCCCCAGCGAGTCGCACAGTATCCAGTCGCCCGCCGGCACGTAGGGGAAGGTGAGAACGTCATCCTTCACTACTGTCGTCAGCAGCACACCATCGTCTGGCGAAACCAGTTGAAGCTCGCCGCTCAGTTCCACAGCGCTTTGCACTGTCACCTGGTACAACGCAGGATATTGCAGCGTGAAATCGTTGCGGCCGGCCTTGAGTTCGAGTTGATAGCGCTTCAGGACCAGGTCGTCCCAGCCGCCAGGGGCCCTGCTGGTGGGCGACTTCACTGAGAGCACGCGAACGATCTCGAGCGAGTACGCGCCAGGAGGCACCAGCGCACTGCGAAAGGGCGACAGATACACCCCACCGCCGCCCTCCTCGTCCGTGCTTGGGGAATCGCGGTCTATGTAGAACGTCCCCAGTTCGCCAACCAGCTTCCAGCCAACTCGCTCGTCCCCGTAACCCGCGGCATTGGGCACGTCCAGGATCAGGTACGCCGGCTCTTGCAGTTGCACCAGCACTTCGTCAGTCGGAAAGGCTACTACCAAACGCGTCGGTCCGTATTCCTTGGCATAGACGTAGATCTCTAGGCTCAAGTCTGGCGAATCCAGATGCTCCGGTGGGTTCTGGATAAGGTAGGGGCCTCCCGCCCGGCGCTCCGCCGAACCCAGCCGCATTCTCCAGACTGGCGTGGATTCGTCCTTCCGCATCAGCTGGAGGTGGATCTTCTCCGGTACCACATCCCGGTTGAATGGGTCTACGATCCGCACCCGCATGTTGTGGCCGTTCACGGCCGAAGGCTCGGATTGCGGGCCACCCGATTCGGCTGGTCCCTTCTCGGCCGCTCGTGTTGTGGACGGCGGTGGATTTGTTGACGACTCACTGGTTTCTTCGCGGCCGCCGCTCCTGGCGATCGGCAACTTTGCTTGGCCACTCGTTCGGTAGGTATGTTCGGAAGGCCCGGGCTCGACCGCTCCGATTGTCGGTGTCGCGCTTGATCGATCGCCAGCCACATACCAGGCCGTCAGCGAAAGACCCAGCGCCAACAGCACCAGCAGAATCACCTGAATGTTCCGCTTCATGCATTGAGTCTGGTCCGCGGACGACTTGCGGTCGAGTACAATCTGGCTGTCGGATTCCAGTGGCTCAGGCGCGTTTGCGCTGGGGCTGGATTCTGTACAGGCAGCGGCGTTGGCCGCTCAGGATGTGCTCCTGGCGCTCGATCTCGGCGCCCAGCACCTGGCGGAACAGCTCGATCTCGCCGCGGCACAGGTCCTGGCAGGTCTCCGCGGCGGCGCAGATGGGGCAGTTGTTCTCGATCAGCGTCAGGCTGCCGTCGGGCTCAGTCTGCCACTCCGCCATGTAGCCTTCCTCTTCGCGGATCGCCGCCAGCTCCGCCACCTTGGCCTCCAGCCCGCGTTTGCGTTGCAGCCGGCGGCCGTAGCTTTCGGCCTGGTCGCTCATGCGCTGCTGCAGCAGGCGGCTGATGCCCTCTTCGCCGAAAGCGCTTTTGGCGGCGCGCAGGATGCCGACCGCAAGCTCTCCGTGGCTGTCGGGGAAGCGGTCGCTGGTTTCGCGCGTCAGGCGCCAGATGCGCGCCGGCCGGCCGACCTTGCGGCGCTCGTCGCTGAAATCGACGGCGCCTTCTTCCTGCAGGGCGTACAGGTGCTGGCGCACCGCCATGGCAGTGACGCCGAGGCGCCTGGCGATCTGCGTGGCGGCCTGCGGCCCCTTGGTCTTGAGGAAGAACAGGATCTTCTCGCGCGCCTTGTGGGGTATGTCAGTCATGCCGAAATTAAACGCACAGGGCCGGAATAAAACAAGCCGCCGCTTGACTTATTAGGTAAAGTTTTTTCTTTACTAATGGGGGAGCCATGAACGTCAAGCAACTCGACCACCTGAACCTCAGCGTCAAGGACTTCGCCGAGACCGCCGACTGGTACGGCCGCGTGTTCGGCTTCGAAATCGTGGAACAGGGCACCTACCAGGGCCAGCCCTGGGGCGTGCTGAAGGGCGGCGACGCCATGCTGTGCGTGTACCAGCACCCGGAGTTGCGTGAGCCCGACCCGGACGCGATTGAGCAGGCCGGCTTTCACCGCGTGGCGCACTTCGGCCTGCGCATCACGGACCGCGAGGCATGGGAGCAGACGGTCAAGCGCGAGCGGATCCCCGTTCATTACGGCGGTGTGTACGAGTGGCCGCACAGCGACTCCTGGTACATCAGCGATCCCACCGGCTACACCATCGAGGTGGCGCTGTGGCACGACGACCGTGTGCAATTCGGCTGATTCCTGACACACCCGGACTGTTTGACCTGCAACTATCTCTTGGGCATCCCATGGGGCGGCAGTATATTTGCCGCCCCATGCCCAAGGTCGCACTCGCCCGACACCTGTACGCTTTCTTCCCCCAGCTTGAGGGACAGGAAATCAACGTCGAAGCAAACACCGCCGCCGAGGTGGTGCAGGCCATGGAAAAGCTCGCCCCGGGCTTTGCCTTCTACATCTGCGACGAGCGCGGCAGCCTGCGCACCCACGTCAACATTTTCATCGAGGAAAACCTGGTCTCGGATCGCAAGAAACTCAGCGACCGGGTCAAGCCGGATTCACGCGTCTACATATTGCAGGCGCTGTCCGGCGGCTAAGGAGACACCATGAGCGACCGCATCATTCTCGGCACGCGCAAGGGCACCATCTTCGTCGACAAAACCGGCGGGCGCTGGAAAATCGCTCACGTCGGCCAGCCCGGCAACGCGATCAGCTACGCCGCGCGCGACCCGCGCACCGGCACGATCTGGGCGGCGCTCGACCACGGGCACTGGGGCTGCAAGCTCGGCCGCAGCGACGACGGCGGCAAGACCTGGTCCGATGCCGGCCAGATCAAGTACCCCGAAGGCGCAAAATACATCGACGGCTTCGGCGAGGAAGGCAAGCCGCCCAAGATCAAGGACGCCACGCTCGGCAAAATCTGGTGCATCGCATTCGGCGGCGCCGACCAGCCCGGCCGCATGTACGCCGGCACCATCCCCGGCGGCTTGTTCGTCAGCAACGACGACGGCGCAAGCTGGGAGCTGAACTGGTCGCTCTGGAACCACGAAAGCCGCGGCGGCGACCTCCGCAACGGCGAGCCCGGCCGCAGCCACTGGTTCGGCGGCGGCGCGACCGTGGACGGCGACTCGGCCGCGGGCATTCACTCAATCGTGGTGGACCCGCGCGACAGCCGGCGCATCCTGGTGGGCGTAAGCTGCGCCGGCGTGCTCGAGAGCACCGACGACGGCAAGACCTGGGTCGGGCGCAACAACGGTCTGAAGGCCACCTTCCTGCCCAACCCGGAGGCCGAGTGGGGCCACGACCCGCACCTGGTAAGTCTGTGTCCGGGCAACCCGGATCACCTCTGGCAGCAGAACCACTGCGGCGTGTTCTACAGCAGCAACGGCGGCAGGCAGTGGCAGGAGGTCAGCCGCGTTGAGCAGGGCGTGCACTTCGGCTTTCCGGTCGCCGTGGACGCTCGCGACGGGCGCACGGCCTGGCTGGTGCCCGGCCGTTCGGACCAGCAGCGCATGACGCTTGATGCCGGGCTGTTCGTGGCGCGCACCCAGGACGGCGGGCAGACGTGGCAGCAGTTGCGCGAAGGCCTGCCGCAGGAGCGCGCCCACGACGTGGTGTACCGCCACGCGCTGGATATCAGCGGCGACACCCTGGTGTTCGGCAGCACCACGGGCAACGTCTACATCAGCGAAGACCGCGGCGAGAGCTGGCACACACTCGGCAACAACTTCCCGCCCGTGTACTCAGTAAGGTTCGCCGAACAGGCAGTAATCACCACCACCAAAAAGCCCAAGGCAGCGAAATCCAGCCCCGGCCGGAAGGCCGGGGGAGCAACCAAGAAGGCCCCGAAGCAAACCAAGTCCGGGGCCAAAAAGCCTAAAGCAGCCAAGCCCAAAAAAGCCGCGCTAAAGAAGAAGGCCAAAGCGAAACCTGCCAAAAAGCAGGCCGCGAAAAAACCAAAAGCCGGGGCCAAAAAGCCCAAGGCAGCCAAACCTAAGAAAGCCACACCCAAGAAGAAACCCGCAAAGAAGCCGGCCAAGAAAAAGCGCTAACCAAACTACAACCCGAAAGGGCAAGCCATGTCAGACACGCTCATCCTCGCCACCCGCAAGGGCACTTTCGTCCTCGAGTTCCGCAACGGCCGCTGGCACCAGGCCGCGCATGGCCACCAGGGCACCAACGTGGCCTACGCGGCCAAGGACCCGCGCACCGGCACGATCTGGGCCGCGCTGGACCACGGCCACTGGGGCAGCAAACTCTCGCGCAGCACCGACGGCGGACAAACCTGGGCCGACGCCGGCCAGATCAAGTACCCCGAAGGCGCGCGCTACATCGATTCACCCTTTACCGAACCCGGCCCCGAAGGCCCCGCCATCCGCGACGCGCGCCTGCTGAAACTCTGGGTGCTCGGCTTCGGCGGCGCCAACCAGCCCGGCCGCCTGTACTGCGGCACCATCCCCGGCGGCCTGTTCGTCAGCAACGACGACGGCGAAACCTGGGAGCTCAACCGCCCGCTCTGGAACGACGAATCCCGCGGCGGCGACCTGTTCACCACCGACGGCAAGGGCAAGAAACAGCTCTGGTTCGGCACGCCCGCCAGCGCTAACACGGGCGAGTTCGCGGCCGGCATTCACTCGATTGACGTCAACCCGCGCAACCCGGACGACGTCATGATCGCCGTCTCCTGCGCCGGCGTGGTGCAGACCACGGACGGAGGCAAAACCTGGCGCCCGCGCAACAAGGGCATGGCGGTCGATTTCCTGCCCAACCCGGAGCCCGAGTGGGGCTTCGACGTGCACTTCCTGCAGCGCTGCAAGAACGACCCGCGCCACGTGTGGAACCAGAACCACGTGGGCGTCTACTACAGCGACAACGGCGCGGAGAGCTGGACCAAGGTCGATAACAAGGAGAAGGGCGTGCACTTCGGCTGGCCCGTCGCCGTGGACGCCAACGACGGCCGCACGGCCTGGCTGGTGCCGCAGAAATCCGACCAGGCGCGCATGGCGATCGACGGCGGGCTGTTTGTGGCGCGTACCCAGGACGGCGGCAAAACCTGGGAGCAGCTGCGCGAAGGCCTGCCCCAGGAGTGGTGCTTCGACACGGTGTATCGCCACGGCTTGGACAACAGCGGCGACGCGCTCGCATTCGGCAGCACCAACGGCAACCTCTACGTAAGCGAAGACCGCGGCGAAAGCTGGCACACAGTAGGCAACAACTTTCCACCCATCCACTCAGTAAGGTTCGCGTAGGAGAAAATCAAGGAGCCCCGAGCGTAAGCTCGGGGCCCTTTGCGTTAGTCGCGCGACAGGCAGTGGCATTCGCGTCCCGCGAATGAGTACCGCGGGCCTCCGGGCCGCGTCGACGGCCGGAGGCCGTCGCTACTCATGCGCTGGCCTGCCCGACGAAGCCTTGGCGTAGTCGGCAAGCGCTGGCCACTCGTCAGCGGGGCTCTGAAGATCTGCTAGTCGTTTCCGGGCCGGGATTTTTCGGACGGGACCTCGCGCAACTGCACTGAGGCGAGCTCTCGAAGCTCCCACTCATCGGCATCGCGGTACAGCAGATGCGTCGGGTCGCCCTTCAGTTTCAACTCGCGCGTTTCCTTATCCAGCTCGTAGGTCAGCTGGGGGTGTGGCTTCAGGAACTCCTTGATGGCCTGTTCCCGGCCGATCAAGGGCTCCTCCATGTCCATGCGCGCGAGGTCAAAACCCAGCCACAAGGCGCGATAGCGCAGCCAGCCAAACACAGCAAGCTCGACTAATCCCGGATACCAACTTTCAGCCATCGGCACGTAGAGCCGCCGGAATTCGCTGTAGACGTCTGCTTCGGTGGGGTCCAGGCCCACCTTTCCGAACTTCTCTAGTAGGTACATGCGGTGTTTCAGATCCTGTCGCATCTCCTGCAGTTTCGTGGGTGGCTCTCCAGTAACTTCTTCAGGGCGCGTGCCGATGTACCAGGCACTGTATGCCAGTCCGTTAGCCCAGAGTTGCCAGAAGCCCTTTGCGTCAGTCTCACGCAGGCGCGATAGCGATGCGTATAGCTGTTCGTTAAGTGCCAAATCCGCCAGCTCTTTGCCGGAGAGCGAGCGAAGGCACACCTGCACCCCCGCCTCTGTGAGCAAGCGAGCAGTATGGCACGCGTTGGCATCGATCTTGTAGAGCACGTCCGACCAGGCCGACAACTCCTTCACCGCGAGTTCTTCGTACCCGGTGGAGACGAGAAGCATCGCGCGAATCACCGGCAAAATCAGCGCGTGGCCCAGACCGAGCAAACCTTTGACGTCTTCCGTGCCGTAAACAAAAAGAAAGAATCCGTCATAGCCTCGCAGAGCTTCCATCTCTTCTGCGACCAATGCGGACTCCTTCAGCGCTTTCAGCATGTCTTCGCGCGACGGCTCCAGCCGATCCCCTTGCCGAGACACGTCAAATATCCCCGCCCTCAGTAGCATCCAGGTTGGCACGTCGTCGCTGTAGGCCGCTTCATGCCAGGTGGCCGCGATCGCGCCCAGCTTGCGCAGGCGCTCGGTGCCGTCCTTGAACCCGGGCGGGCGCTTTACCGGCCCGTCCCAGCGCGGGACCTCGGGAAACGCTTCATGGAACGAAGCGGCCGTCTTCAGCAGTTCCTCCAGCTCAGGGTTTTCCGCCGGGGCGCACGCGGCAGGTTCGTTAGCGACTGGCTGGTCAGCGGGCTCGCCGCCGCCGCAGGCAGCCAGCAGCGCCAGGCTCAGGATGCACAGCCACTTTCTCATGCCCGCAAACGATACATTGTTTGGGCCAGCGCTGTAACAACTGTCAGCCCCCAGCGTAAGCCTTGTCTTTGCACACAAGTCGCCGAACCGGCCAGCCCGGCGGATCGGCCGCCCGCTTTCGCGGGCTTGGGACTGGTGAGGCCAGGATACTGCGTGCGTTTCACGACAGCGGGATCGTCAAAACGGGTTGATTGTCCTCGTGGCCCAGCTCGATCGCGGCCGGGAATGCCGGGTCTACGCGAACCTCAAGTCGGTGCGGTTGCCACTCCAGCTTTGTGCCGGGATACTTGCCGTTGCCGGCTTTCACGGCCGGCGAGTCCATCGTGAGCTCGCCCTTCTTGCCCGCCAGATACAGCCGATACCCCAGCCAGCCGGCCTTCCAGCGTGCTTCCTGGTAGGCCGCATTGCTGAGCCGATCCGCCACTTCGGGGGCGCAGGCCTTGGCAAGGCTCAGGGCGGCGCTGAACTCGTCTGCGTCCAGCAGGTCCGGTGCGTGGCTTTCGAATGACTTGGCGAATTCGAGTTCACAACTGAAGTTGTCGATCATGCGCTGCAGGCCGGGCAGGCGTTCTCCATAGTTGCGCTCAGCGAACTCGATCAGGGCCGAGCGGCTTGCCTGTGAGTAGAACGCGCACCAGTACTTGAACTCGCGCAACCACGCGCGCTTCTGCAGGATGTCGCCGTGCTCGTACAGCGGCTCAAGCGCGGCCTGCACCTTCGCGGACTCGGCCAGCGGGGTCAGGCTGCCCTGCACCAGTTCGCGCAGCAGCCGCAGCACTTCGCCGTTCACCCACATCCGTGCGCGCAGGTTGCTGTCGCGGTCCAGGCGGCCCAGCACTTCCAGATGCACCAGCAGTTCGCTCTCGGCTTCCGACGTCCGCCCCGCGAGGCACAGCAGGCGCAGGCGGCGCGACATGGCGTCCAGCAATCGGGCGACGGCGGTATCCTGACGGATTGACCAATCTTCGCGTGGAGCCAGCACCGCCAGCGAATCGTATTGCAGCAGTGCCGCATATCGCTTTGAAAAGGGAAGAGACTTGGCCAACTCGGCGTCGAGTTCCTCCCGCGACATCGCCGCCTCGGCGTCACGGGCTTCCTGCGCCTCCTTCATCTCCGCCATGAACTGTTCGGCCGTGTTCAGTGACTGAATCGGAGGCAGCGCCTCATGTTGTTCGCGGGCAAGCTGCATGAACTCGACGCGGCCGTCGTTCTGGTAGGTCACCTCATTCAGTACGCCTGCCCAGTTCGAGGCGTTGGGGATGCTCTTCTCGGCCTCGCGGCACAGCTCCGACAGGCGATCAATCAGCGCCTGTTCGGGACTCGGTGGCGGGCTTGCAGAGTTTCCGCCGCTGCAGCCGAAAAGCGCCAGCGCAATCAGCAGGGCCGATAAGCATCGCATGCAATCCGTCTTCCCCATCATTGGTACAGCCGGTGGGCGTGGATGTAGGCTTCTATGGCCGGGGTGAGCCATTGGCTTATGCTCTCGCCGGCGGCGGCTGCGGCGCGGATCTCGGTGCTGGAGATGTGCTGCAGGGGCATCTCCACCATGTTGGCTCGCAGGCGCGCGGTTTCGTCTTCTCCCAGCTGCGCCTTCAGGCCTTCGAACACTTCCTCTGTGTGCCCCGGCCGGAACACCGGCACGAAATCCACCAGCACCAGCAACTTGCCGATCTCGCGCCAGTTGGGCAGGTCGCGCAGCATGTCGCCGCCGATGATGAAGTCGTAGTTGTTCTCCGGGTGCGCCTGCTGCAAGTGCCGGATCGTCTCGATCGTGTAGCTGCGGCCGCTCTGCCGCGTCTCCCACTCCTCGACGCCAAGGCCGGGCTCGCCTTCCACGGCCAGGCGCGCCATGGCCAGCCGGTGCTGCAGCGGCGCGTGGTTGTTCTTGCCGTCGGCGTGGGGCGACTGGCCGCTGACCAGCAGGTCCACGCGGTCAAGCCCCCGCGCGGCACGCACGGCCCGCGCCACGGCCAGGTGGCCAAGGTGAGGAGGATCAAAGGCGCCGCCGAGCAGGCCGATTTTCATAGGAGCATGATACGAAGGGAGTTCGGTTGGTGTGAGCCTTCCGGGCCTGGGTTTAACAGCGAATTACCAATTACCAATTTTCAATTACCAATGGCCCGCCCCGCCGGGCCCAATTGAACATTGGTAATTGGTTATTGGTAATTTGCTGTTCCTGCCGCCTGCCGCCTGCCGCCTGCCGCCTGCCGCCTGCCGCCTGCCGCCTGCCGCCTGCCCCGCGCGCTGGCGCTTGCGGCTCTTGTTTCTGACGCCGGCAAAATTCCTGAAATCGCCGGCTGCCTTCTCCGAATGACAGCCTGAACGGAATCAAACCATCGCGCTTTCCAGGAGATTCGAAGATGAAAAAGTTCTTCAAGACGGTCTTCATTGTCGGCCTGTGCGGCGTGGGCACCATTGCCCTTGCGCACGCCGTGCTCGGCAAGCATCGCACCCACGACGCCGCCAAGGCCCTGCAGAAAATGGCCCAGGGCGAAGTGGACGAGCTGATCCGCAAGCAGAAGGACATGAAGGACGAGCTGTCCAAGCTGCGCTCGGAGTACCCCAAGCAGATCGCCATGCTGAAGAGCCAGATCAACCAGGTTGATCGCCAGCTCGCGGCTCTCGACAAGGAAGAGACCCGCTCGGCCGACATCATCCGCCTGTGTGAGGAAGACATCAGCTACCTCGAGGACCAGCGCGAGGTGGTCGGCAGCGTCTACACCGAGGCCCGCGTGATCGAGCACCGCGGCAGCAAGTACAACAGCAGCGAGGCCGAGCAGCTGACGGCGCGCATCGCGGAAACCCGCGAAGTCTACGTCACCCGCCAGGACGACATCCGCCGCGAGCGCGAGATCCTGCAGGGCGAGCGCGACCAGCTGGCCCTTGAGCTGCAGTCGGTCGAGGCCGAACAGGCCGAGTTCGAGGCCGAGTACCAGTCCCTGGTGCGCGAGATTGAGCGCCTGGAGCGCAACGAGGAGATGCTGAAGGTAAAGGAAAGCCGCCGCGGCATCGGCGACGACCGCCACAGCGAGGCGATGTCCACGCTGAACGACGTCAAGACCGCCGTGGAGCGCGCCCGCCTGGAGCAGGAAGAGCGCCTGAAGTCGGCCCGCGTCGCGCCCCGCAGCCTTGACTACGAAACCCGCGCCAGGCTGCTGGAGCTGCAGCGCCAGCGTGAGGCCAAGCAGAAGACCGAGACCACGCCCGAAACCCCGGCCAGCGACGAGAAGGAAGAGGAAGCCGAGGACGAGTTGGCGGTCGAGTTCTCCACCAAGTAGCTTTGCATCCCACGGTCAGAAGCCGGCCTTTCCGGGCCGGCTTCTGCAATTAACAAAAACTGCGACTCCGGTCTCAGCTATCGTCCGTCAGCTGACTTTCTATCATTCCTCGCGAGGCTTGATGCTCACCCGGAGTTTTCCATGCCACGCCGCAAGGACGTCGATGCTGCTCTCGTTCAGGTGGCCGAGCTGCTTGAGCAGGTCTATCTGGCCGTTGACCTGTTCGAGATCGCGCAGGTTTTGACGGCTCACCTGAAGGGCGTGCTGCCATCCAACGCCCGGGCGCGCAGCCAGCTCAAGACCCTGCAGCGCCGCCTGCTGATGGCGCTGGAAGACCTGTACCTCGCCGGCCTGCATCCCGATGGGCCGCCGGAAGCCGACCCCTCACTGAAAGCGCGCATCCTTTCCGCCGGCGACTACTACCACCAGCAGATGGAGGCGGCAGCCGCCCTGCTGGACCAGCACGGCGGCTCGGGCGCCGTGCTGCGCGCGGCCACACCCGCCGTCGCCTCGGCGGCGCTGCATGTGGCGCGCCACGGCTGTTCGTTCCATGCCCTGGAGGTGGCCAACGACCAGGAAAGCCTGGGTGCTCCGCCCAGCCTGCTTTATCACCTCGACGGCCGCCTGGTGTGGTCCAACCGCGCGTTGACGGAACTGGTGGAGAGCCGCCGGCTTGACCGCGCCGTGCTGATGCAGGCCGCTGACCGATTTGCCGCGCCGCTGTGCACCGCCCTGCGCCGCCGCCAGTCGCCAGTTTCTCAAAACGAACTGCGGCGCCGCGTGATTGAGCTGGGTGTGCTGCTGCGCGCTTCGGTCAAGCGCCGCAGACAGGGCACAGGCGAGGCGTTGCTGCTGGTCGAGGTCAGCGAGGCGCGCCGCGCGACCGAGCTTTCGCCGCGCGAGCTGCAGGTGGCCAGGTTGGTGGCACAGCACGGGGCGTATGCAACAGTGGCGGAGTTGGCCGGCCTGGGCCTCGACAGCGTGCGCACCTACGTGCGGCGCATCTACCGCAAGTACGGTGTCAGCAGCCGCGTGCAGTTGAAGGCGCGCCTGATTCGCGAAGGGCTGTTGCCGCGCGGCCGATGATTGTCATGTGTCGACGGTCAGCTTTGCGGTCCAGGCCTCGCCGCTTCCGGCGTTCTCGGCGGCGGTCTGCGCCAGCAGCTTCAGCTCGCGGGTGACGGTCACCGTGCGTTGCTCACCGTTCACGACCAGCTTGATCTCGCGGTCGAGGTACAGCAGTTCGTCAGTCAGGTAGACAGTCACCTGGCTGACGCCTTCGCTGCTGATTGTCAGTGTGTTTTCAGCCTTGGCGGCGGTCACGGTCACTTTGCCGCCGGCCAGGATGCGGTACGTCCAGTCGCCCTTTTTACCCGGGTACTCCTGGCTGCTGATTTCGACCCAGTAGTTTCGGTCATTGCCCAGGCTGGCGCTGTCGTGGCGTACGCCGCGCGCGGATACAGTTGTTGGCAGCGGGTTGCGCTTGTGCTCGACACAGCCCTTCAGCACCTTGGCCAGTGTGGCCGTTGACCCGCTGGCGTGAGCACCGGCGTACTCGGTGTACTCCAGCGGCACGCCCGCGGCCTGCATGGCGTCGCGGGCCTGGCGCGCGTGGGAGGTCGGATACTTCCTGTCGTCGTCCGCGTGCATCCAGTGCACGGGCGTGTTGCGGTAGCACTCCAGCCAGCCGAACTCCACTTTTTGCTCGCCGAGGGTGCCGGCCTTGCGCAGCTCTTCGAGGTCGCTGGTTGCCGCGAGTTCCGGGTACCAGCGGGGCGGCAGGCAGTCGCGCACGCACAGCGCGGCGAACTGCGAGGGGCGCAGCTGCGCGAGGTGAAAGGCCGCCTCGCCTCCCATGCCCGCGGCGCCCACCAGGTAGATGCGCTCGCGATCGATGTTGAACTCGGCGATCAGCTGATCGATCAGGTTGAACACCGTGTCGATGCCCGCGCGCTTGGGGCCCCAGCCGAAGTACTCGCGCAGCCCGGGCGGATTGTCGCGCGGGTCGTCGGTGGTGTTGCCGCGGTTGAGCGCCTGGGGGCAGGCGCGGATGCAGTCACGCAGGCCGGGCACTTCGCGCGAACTGGCGCGCAAGGCCGACAACTCCAGCCACGCGGTACCGAGGTCGCTGTGCAGGCCGATCACCAGCGGCGCTGGCTTGTCGGCGCTGACGTCGGCCGGCAGGTCAAGCAGCGCGAAGTTGGTGTAGGTGGTGTTGCCGGCGCGCACCTGGTACTCGTAGTTGAAGGCGCCCTCGTGGGCTTCGTCCAGCTTGGGAAGCTTCTTGGGCGCCCTGCGCTGGAGCGCAAGGGCATGGGCGCGCGCCTCGGCCGCGGCGGCTTCGCCCAGGGTGTCGCCCTCGAGTTTCCTGAGTTCCTTTTCGCGCAGCTTGGGGTCGGTCTTGCTGAACACCGCGTCCAGGCCGCGTTTGGCGCTCTTGGCCTCGACGTCTTTTGCCAGCGCGCCCTGGTAAACAAGGATTACGGCGGCCAGCACCAGCAGCAGACGAAGTGAGTAGCGCATAACAGAACCCGGCAGGGGAATGCAGGGACGCCCAGTGTAGCAGCCGAGGGTGCAGGCACGATGGGATTTCGGCGCCAACGCAAACCGGGGGTTGTCGCCCCCGGCTGCTGTGCGGACGGGACGTCCGCGCTCCTTTAGATGTCGATGGGCATGACGAGGTAGTAGAACTTTTCCTTGTCGCCCGCGTGCAGGATGGCGCCGGTGTCCTTGTCCTTGAACTCCACCGTCACCTTGTCCGTGTCGAAACCTTCCAGGCCCTGCAGGATGTACTGCGGGTCGAAGCCGATCGCCACGTCGTCGCCGGAGTACTCGATCTCCAGCTTCACCTCGGCCTGGCCCTGGCTGGGGCTGCGCGAACGCAGGGTCAATTCACCCTTGCTTACCTCAAGCCGCACGGCCTGGCTTTCCACGCTGGTCAGCACGCGGGCCTTGTTCAGCGCCAGGCGGAAGTCTTCCAGGCTCACGGTCAGGCTCTTGTCCAGGTCGCCGGGGATCACCGCGCGGTAGTCGGGGAACTGCCCTTCCACCAGCAGCGTTCCGACCTCGGTGCCCTCGACCAGCGCCACGATGCGGTTCTCGGACAGCTTCAGGCTGACCTCGCCCTCGCCGCTGCCGATCACCTTGCTGATCAGGTTGTAGCCCTTGGCCGGCACGATCACCTGGTAATCTACCTCTTTGCACTTCGCGCCCACCTTGGTGTAGCCCAGCCGGCGGCCGTCGGTGCCGCAGAACTCGACCGCGTTTTTACGCGGCTCCAGCAGCACGCCGTTCAGCGCGTAGCGGCCTTTCTCCTGGGCGATGCTGCGCCCGACACGGCGGATGGCTGCCACGAAGTCGCTGCCCTTCAGCTTGATCTCGGTCTTGCCGTCCACTTCCGGCAGCTTGGGGAACTCGTCCGGGTCGGCGCTGGTGAGCTCGAAGCGGTCGCGCCCCGCCTTGAGTTCCACGGTGCTGCCCTCGGCCTTGAACTCAATGGTGTCGGTGCGGATGTCCTTGAGCAGGCTGCCGACCAGCGAGGCCTGCACCAGGCACTTGCCCGGTTTCTTGCAATCAACCTCGGTCAGCGTGCGTTTGAGGCTGAGGTCCAGGTCCGTGGCGCGAACCTCGAGGCCCTGCTTGTCCGCGATCAGCAGCACGTTCTGCGTGATCGGGTTGGTTGAGCGCTGGTTGACGATGCTGCTGACCAGGTTCATCGCCTCGGCAAGTTGATCGCGTGCGCAGATTACGTGCATGGCTTCCTCGCGTTTTTTGGTCCGGCCGTTCTAGTCACCACGTCGCGGCCTGCAACATGTGCATAAGCTGGCAGTAGCCCGGATTCAAGGCTGCGTGCCCTGCTGCTGTTGTTTAACAGATAGGTTTAAACACCAGTAGCTATTAATGCGGCCTGTCCGGAAGTCAGCAACGCGTTGGCGAATGGCGCGGGGCCCGGCATTCAGGCGGCTCGGGGCGTGGAAGGCCGGCCGGACAACTTCGGGAAGAACGGGCAGAGGCTGACAGCCGGAAAACTTGTGGGCAGCAGGATTGTTGGCTGGTGACGGAATAACACGGCGCAGTCCCCGGCCAATCCGCAGGTAATACCGGTTCTTCTGACAGCCGAACAGTTTGCGGATCAAGTCTTGGCGGAGATTCAAAAGCTGACGCGAAGTTCGCGAAGGGACACGAAGGAAAAAGAGCTCCGCCAGGGCCAGCGAGCACGGAGTCGTCAGCAGGGCATGCGGGGCAAACCGCGGCCACAGCCGTAGCACGGGCCGCGCGCCTGAACGCTGTCTCGAACCAGGCTTGCTCAGGTAATTCTTCGCGAACTTCGCGTCATTAGTCTTCCAGTTGAATACAGAAACCCCCGCGTTACCGCGGGGGCTCAGAGGGCTTGCTGTGTTGGGCCGTCTAGCTTACCGGGCGGCGCAGCTGCAGCTCGAAGCGTTCCAGCTCATTGCGCAGGTCGGCGTCCTTGAGGCGCAGGCCTTTGATCTTGTTGATGGCGTGGAGCACGGTGCTGTGGTCACGGCCGCCGAAGAAACTGCCGATCTCGGTCAGCGTCAACTGGGTGAGCTCCTTGGTGAGGAACATCGCCACGTGGCGCGGGAAGGCCAGGTTCTTGGTGCGGCGCTGTGACAGCAGATCGTTCATGCGCACGTTGTAGTGCTCGCACACCACGTCGATGATGTCGTCGGTGGCGATGCGCGCGGGCGCCGGCTTGCTTTTCACCAGGTGGCGCAGGGCGTCATGGGCAAGCTGCAGGGTGATCGGCTTGTTGCTCATGCTGCTGAGCGCGGCGATCTGCACCACGGCGCCTTCCAGCTCGCGCACGTTGGTGACGATGTTGTCGGCCAGGAAGTGCACGACTTCGTCGGGTACTTCAATGCCGCGCAGCTCGGCCTTCTTGCGCACGATCGCCATGCGGGTCTCGGTGCAGGGCGGCTCGACCTTCACGGCCAGGCCCCAGTGGAAGCGGCTGATCAGGCGGTCTTCCAGGTTGGGGATGTCGCGCGGCAGGGAGTCGCTGGTCAGCACGATCTGCTTGCCGAGCTGGTAGAGGTGGTTGAAGGTATGGAAGAACTCTTCCTGGGTCTGCTCTTTGCCGGCCAGGAAGTGGATGTCGTCGATCAGCAGCGCGTCGGAATCACGCAGCTCGTGGCGCAGGGTTTCCACGCTGCCGTTCTTGAGCGCCGCAACGAAGCGGTTCACGAACTCTTCGCATGAGATCATGCGGATTTTCGGCATGCGCGGCAGCAGCTTGCTGGCGATCGCGTTCAGCAGGTGCGTCTTGCCCAGCCCCACGCCGCCGTGGATGAACAGCGGGTTGTAGGCCTTGCCCGGGTTCTCGGCCACGGCCTGCGCCGCGGCGCAAGCCAGCTGGTTGGAAGGCCCGACCACGAAGTGGCCGAAATCGGCGCCGGCCGGGATCTTCTTGCTGGTAAGGAAGTCCTGATCGGCGCTGGCGCTGGTGCTGGTCAGGTTGCGCACGCTGCTGTTGACCTTGACGTCCAGGCGCGCGCCGCCGCCGGCCGAGATCTCGAGGCGCGGCTGGAAGCCGAGCACCTGGTAGCAGGCTTTGGCCACGCAGTTGCGCAGGGACTCTGCGTCGGACTTGTTCAGTTTTTCGGCGCGCACCGTGAGCTTGAGTGTGTCGAGCTCGGTGTCGTAGCCGGTAGGCCTGGCGTTGCGGAGAAGCTCATGGACCGGCAATCCGCGCGAGCGCGTAAGAGCAAGTTCTTCAATCGCCGGCCACTGCCCGAGGACATCTCCGTCGGAAGCTGACATCTGCACCCCAATCTGGTCGCGATACCCTGCAAAAAAGCGCCTGGGGACGCCAGTGACAACACTACACCCGGCGCGCTGAAAAGCCGCGCGACGCTAAAGGCTTCGTTTAGTCTCTTGTATGGTCCCGGGCGTGACCCGGGGCCCTCCCCCAACTCGCTGCCAAACTTCTGTGAAGGAATTAGTTAGCTTTCGGGGAGAGGCGGTCAACGGGTGCCGCGCGACCGACACGCGGGAAAAGCTGTCAGTATCGACGAAAGTAACCGAAGCACGCGGACTTAACACCCGAAGGAAAAATCTCACTGACATGGTCTTAACTCGTGCCGGGCGAATCCTTGTCAGGCGCGCCGTGTTTTTTCGCCCGCAACTGCCTCGCCTGGCCCAGCCACGCCACCGCGATCGCCACCGGCCAGGCGGCCGCGCCGCCCGCCACGGCAATGTTTGCGGGCCAGCGGTTCCAGAGCAAGGGCAGCGAAACCGCGATCACCACCACCGCGAAGACGCATGAAAGCAGCAGCAGCGGCTTGAACGGCACGCTCACGGGCGGGGCTTCGGCGGGTTGGTCCAGCAGTCGCTTCATCGTTGACATGTCAATAGCTGCATCGGCGTCCGGCGCGTCAAAGGTCGGGATGCGGTGGGACTTGCCGCAGCGGGGGCATTCGAGCAGCAACCCGCTGTACGCGCGAGAGAAAACCTCGCTCCAGCCGCAGGGGCAATCGACTTTGCACTTGGTCTCGGGCACGGCGGGTCAGGTTACAGGGATCAGGTTGCAGGTGTCAGGGAGGGGTTCTTTCAGGAGGCAGGCGGCAGGAGGCAGTGGGCAGGCGGCAGACGGCAGGCGGCAGACGGCAGGCGGCAGGAGGCAGTGGGCAGGAGGCAGAAGGCAGTGGGCAGGTGGCAGGCGGCAGGCGGCAGGCGGCTGCCTGAACCCTAAACCCTAAACCCTAAACCCTAAACCCTGTCCCCTGTTTACTTGTCGGCCGGGCCGTCGCAGTCCAGCAGGTCGCGCGCTTCCTTGATCAGGGCTTCGACGAAGGGACCGAAACGCTCCTCGTTCTCCTTGTCGGCCTTGACCAGCGCGATGTGCGCGTCACGGATCAGCAGCGTGCGGCGCTTCTTGTCCTGCCAGCCCTCGCGCAGCGGCGTCAGCTTGCAGTCGGGGAAGTCCACCGGCTCGGTCTTGACGTGCAGGATCTTGGGCAGGCCCAGCGAGTTCATCGCGCGCATGGTGGTGGGCGTGGCGTTCACCACGGTGACCGCAATCGGCGGTCCGCCGTCGAAGCCGATAAAGCCCATCAACGTGCCCATGAACGTGCTGTCCAGGCCCGTGCAATGGGCCAGGTCCACGATCACGTTCCGCAGGCCTTCGGAAAAAGCCTTCTCGCAGTACTCGCGCAGGGGGCCGGCATTGTTGAAGTTGCCCAGACCCACTACGCGGACGTAGACCGCTTCCTTGGTGCGCGCCGCTTCGAGATGACCAGCCATACGTCCCGGCCTTTCGGCCGCCTTTTGCAGGGGCTCAGCTTACGCGCAGCCCCGAATGCACCTGGTTCATGGCGGTGAGCGGCACAACCTGGTCGCCGTCCTGGACCGCCAGCAGCATCCCCTGGCTTAATACGCCCCGCAGCTTCCGGGGTGCCAGGTTTGCCACGATGATGATGTCTTTACCGACCAGCTGTTCCGGCTGCCACCACTGGCGTATGCCCGCGCAGATGGTGCGCTCCTGGTCGCCTACCTCGACTGTCAGCACCAGCAGCTTGTCGGCGTCCGGGTGGGGGGCCGCGGCCTTGACTCGCGCCGTCTTCAGTTCAACCTTGGCGAAGTCGTCGATGCTGATTTCCGTGCTGGCAGGCGCTTCGGTCATTTACCTTCCCTTTAAGTCCTCAAAAGCGGCCAAATCGCCGCCCGGAATTCAAAGTAGCTTGCCCAAGGGACGGGTTCAACCGAAACAGCGCCGAACCAGGGGCTGTAACGCCCGATAATCTTTGTACTTGTGGCACTATCCACCGACTTTCGACACACCTCCGCGTGACCCGTGATATGCTCCCGCCCCGAATGAACACCGAACAACAGAACGCACCGCAAGCCCCGCTACCTTCCCGCCCCTGGTGGGGCAAGCCCTGGTTCCAGGGCTTGGCCCTCACGTTGCTGGCCTTCATCGGCATGCTGCAGTACCAGTTCGTGCCCGGCTTCGTCACCGACGCCGATGGAAACACCGGCCTTTACGCTACATCGGTGGGCCTGCCCGGAGCCGACGGCTACTACCACATCAAGATGGCCTGGCTGTACCGCACCGGCGAAGTGGGCGAAGCCGGCGGCGACTTTCACTGGACGCGCGAGAGCCTCTGGAACGGCGAGTTCAGCGACAAGGACTACCTGTTCCACGTCTACCTGGTGCCCTTCACGCTGTTCGCCGACGGGCCGGGTGACGCCCAGGGGCTGATCACCGGCGCCAAGCTGGGCATCTCCGTGCTGGGCGCGTTGCTGGTACTGTCACTGTTCACGGCCTTGCGCCTGCTGGGGGCGCGCTGGGCGTGGTTGTTCACGCTCGGGCTGATCGCCGTGGGCGGCAGTTACTTCGTGTTCCGCATGAATTTGTGCCGCAGCTACGTGGTCAGCGTGACGTTGGCGTTGGCCGGCTGGACGCTGATCGTGCGGCGCCAGCGACTTGGCCTGTTGGCGCTTTCCACCATCTACACGCTGTCCTACACCGCAAGCCACCTGCTGCTGGCTATGCTGCTCGTGCGTACCGTCATGGAACTGGTGCTGGGCGCCCGCGAAGGCAGCACCCGCCGCCGCGACCTGAAAGACAACGCGCTGATGGGCGCCGCGATCGCCGGCGGCATCGCCCTCGGCTGCCTGCTGCACCCGGAGTCCTGGAACCTGGTAAAGCTGTGGTGGGTGCAGAACGTGGTGGTGCTCGCCCTATCCCACAAAGACACCGTCGCGCCCGTGATCGACAACATCTCCGGCCTGTTCGGCACGAATACCGACTACGGCAACGCCGTCGAGGTCGCCCTCGGGCGTGAGCTGAACCCCACCGCCGGGCCCGCCGCGGTGTTCGGCACGCCGCTGATTTTCTTCCCGCCAATGCTGCTGCCGCTGGCGGCGGCGGTGATGGGCTGGCGACCCAGCCGCGAAGCGGTGCTGACGGCCACCATCGCGGTGGTGTGGCTGGTGGGCTACCTGGTGAACGGGCGCTTCCTGGAGTACGCGGCGCCGTTCATGACCCTGGCAATCGGCGTGTGGGTGACCGAACTGCTGACCTCGGCGCAATACCAGGCCTGGAAGGAGCGGCGGCCGGTGGTGGGGCGCGCGCTGCCGATTTCCGGCGCCGTGATTGCGGTGATCGCCACCCTCAGCATCTGGGTGGGGGCTGCGATTTCATACCGCGTGCACGACCGCGGCGACATCGAGCTGGCGGCCGTGTACCTGCATGAGCACCCGGAGACGCACGGCAAGCTGGTGTGGCACGACCGCTGGGACGACTTCACGGAGCTGCTGTTCTTCGCCAGCGAGTGCGACTACCTGGCGGGGCTGGACCCGACGTTCTTCCTGCTGAAAGACCGCAAGAAGTACGAAGACTGGTGGGACGTCAAGCGCGGCAAGCGGCGCGACGTGCTGGGGCCGATCCGCGACGACTTCAAGGCCGATTACATCCTGGCCCACCGCAGCAGCAGCGAGTACTTCTACAACCGCCTCAACGAGGAAGCCCGCGCCGGCAACCTCAAGCTGCTGATCCGCGCCCCCGACGACGAATGGGCGCTCTACGAAGTGCTGCCCAAGCCGGCCGCCACACCGTAGACTCGCGCCATGCACGCCGAGACGGCCTACCTGTTCCGCCACGCCCTGGTGCGCGACGCGGCCTACGAGTTGCAGCCGCCCGGCGCGCGCGCGGGCCTGCACGCGCTTGCGGCAGACGTGATGGGGCATGTGTTCGCTGCCGACCTGGACCCGGTGGCTCACGAGATTGCCGCGCACCTGCGCCTCGGAGGTGCAGACATCGAGCGCGAGCGCGAGTTCACCCAACGGGGCGCCAGGTATGCTCACGCCAGCTACAACCACAGCGTGGCGATTCAACTGCTTGAGCGTCTGGTGGTGATCGGGGAGCCGCGACAGGCGGCCGAAGCGCACCAGAGGCTGTACGGCACCTACCGGGGGTACCGCAATGACATCGCCGGCGCCCGGCGTCACGCCTTTGCACTGTTGCGCCTCGCCAGAAGCGAGCGCATGCCGGAATGGGTTGCATTGGCGCTGAACTACCTGGCCGGACTTGAAGGCAAGCAGCGTGCAATGAGCCTCTACCGACGCTCCTACCGGCAGGCAAAGCGAGTCGAGGCGTGGCTGCCGGCAGCGCTGGCCATCGGCAACATGGGGGCGATCTATGCCCAGGAACTCGCACATCGTCGCGCGGAGCGGATGTTCCGGAGCTCGATCCGCTTGAACCGGGGGGCCAACAACCTGGTCGGCGTCGGGTTTTTCCTGGGCTCGCTGGCGGGGCAGCTCCGGCAACAAGGCGATCTCACTGCCGCTTTCCAGGCGTCCAAGGAAGGCGTAGCCATCCTCGAGGGAATCAGCGCCAAGCGGTATCTGCCGACGGCCTGGGGCCACCACGCTGCCGTGCTGGAACGGCTTGACCGGCTGGAGGAATGCGAGCAGCTGCTGGCAAAGGCCGAGCAAATGGCAGAAGACATCCAATTGCAGCACGAATGGTGGAAGCTGAAGGTCCACAGGGCGATGGTAGCGCTGGAACGGCGCAAGCCCGATGAAGCGATGCACCACTGGCGGGGAGCAAGGGCCTGGCTGGTCGAAAACGGGCGCCAGAAAGAGCTGGAGGAAGCGCGCACCGACCTGTGCAACACAGCCGCCAGGCTGAAGCTGTTACCTCCCGATGCCTGGGAATGACCACCGGAATGAATCCGCGCCGCCCCTTCGTTGTGTGTCGCGGGGTCTGGTAAAAGCTTGGGCCTATGGCACTCACGCACATCACCGTTCGCGGCGCATCCGAGCACAACCTGAAGAACATCGACGTGGACATGCCGCGCGATGCCCTGGTTGTCGTCACCGGCCTTTCCGGCAGCGGCAAGTCTTCGCTCGCCTTCGACACCATCTACGCCGAGGGCCAGCGCCGCTACGTCGAGTCCCTGTCCGCCTACGCCCGCCAGTTCCTAGGCCGCATGCAGAAGCCGGCCGTCGAATCGATCGAAGGCCTGCCGCCCACCATCGCGATCGAGCAGCGCCAGGCCGGCAGCAACCCGCGAAGCACCGTCGCCACCACCACCGAGATCTACGACTACCTGCGCCTGTTGTACGCGCGAGCCGGCACGCCGCGCTGCCCGGTCTGCAACCGCGAGGTCAGCAGCCAGAGCGCCGAGCAGATCGTGGACACCGTGATGGAATGGCCCCAGGGCACAAAGCTGATGGTGCTCGCCCCGGTGGTGCGCGGCCGCAAGGGCGAACACCGCGACGTGTTCGCCAAGGTGATGCGCGACGGCTTCGTGCGCGCGCGCCTGAACGGACAGGTGATCGAGGTAGGCCCCAAAACCCAGGCCGACGACAAGCACAAGAAGCACGACATCGACGTGGTGATCGACCGCATCGTGATCGACAACGAATCGCGCTCCAGGCTCAATGAGGCCGTAGAAGTAGCCCTGCACCTAGCCGACGGGTTGTGCGTGATCACGAAACAGGAGCCGCAAGCGCAAGCGCGCGGGAGCGAGGCGGCAGGCGGCAGGCAGCAGGCGGCAGAGAATGCAGAGTCGCCCGCTGCCGCCTCCCGCCTGACGCCTGACGCCTGGCAAGACCACACCTTCAGCGCCAAAATGTTTTGCCCGGAACACCCGGACGCCGAGATGGGCGAGCTGGAGCCCCGGTTGTTCAGCTTCAACGCGCCCCAGGGCGCCTGCAAGGTCTGCCACGGCCTGGGCATCCACACCGAGCTCAGCGAGCAGGCCCTGGTGCCCGACCCCGACAAGTCCATCGACGACGGCGCCATCGCCGGCTGGAACAAGCCCGGCGAAGCGGGCTGGTACAAGCGCGCCTTGCGCAAGCACTGCAAGCGCCTCGGCGTCAGCGTCAGCACGCCCTGGCGCAAGCTCAGCGCCTCGGCCCAGCAGCTGGTGCTGCGCGGCGAGCCCGGCACCAACGGGCGCTGGGGCTGGCGCGGCCGCGGCGGCTTCCCCGGCGTGATCCCCGACATGCTGAAGCGCTTCGAAAGCAGCGACTCCGACAGCGTGAAGCAGTGGGTGATGAAGTTCATGCACGAAAAGGAGTGCCCGGCCTGCGGCGGCTCGCGGCTCAATCCCTTCGCCAGCGCGGTCACGGTGGGAGGCAAGCGCATCCACGAAATCAGCGTGATGAACGTGCGCGACGCCAAACGCTGGATCAACAACATGGAGCTGGGCCGCGAAAAGGCCCTGATCGCGAAAGAGATCATCCGCGAAATCAGCGCGCGGCTGGGCTTCATGGTGGACGTCGGCATCGGCTACCTGACCCTCGACCGCAAGTCCGGCACGCTGTCAGGCGGCGAGGCCCAGCGCATTCGTCTCGCGACGCAGGTGGGCAGCGGCCTGGTGGGCGTGGCCTACGTGCTGGATGAGCCCAGCATCGGCCTGCACCAGCGCGACAACGACCTGCTGCTCGGCACGCTGAAGCAGCTGCGCGATATCGGCAACACCGTAATCGTGGTCGAGCACGATGAAGACACCCTCCGCGCCGCCGACTTCGTGGTGGACCTAGGCCCCGGCGCCGGCGCCCACGGCGGCAAGCTCGAGTACGCCGGCGAGGTGCCCGGCCTGCTGAAGGCGCAGACCCTCACGGCCGACTATCTGGCCGGGCGCAAGGGCGTGCCGATCCCCGAGGAAACCCGGCCCCTGAGCGCGAGCAAGGCAATCGTGGTGAAGGGAGCATTCGAAAACAACCTGAAGGGCATCGACGTAACGATTCCATTGGGCGGCCTGGTGTGCGTCACGGGTGTGAGCGGCAGCGGCAAGAGCACGCTGGTCACGGACATCCTGGCCCGCGCGCTCGCCCGCGAGCTGCACAACGCGCAAACAGAGCCCGGCAAGCACCGCGAGATCACCGGCCTCAAGCAGATCGACAAGGTGATCGAGATCGACCAGTCGCCCATCGGCCGCACGCCGCGCAGCAACCCGGCGACGTACACCAACCTGTTCGGCCTGATGCGCGACCTGTTCACCAAGGCGCCCGAGGCGCGCATGCGCGGCTACAAGCCGGGGCGTTTTAGCTTTAACGTACCCGGCGGGCGCTGCGAGGTGTGCGAGGGCCAGGGCGTGAAGCTGATCGAGATGCACTTCCTGCCCGACATCCACGTCACCTGCGAGGCCTGCAACGGCAAGCGCTACAACCGCGAGACGCTGGAGGTGAAGTACCGCGGTTGTAGCGCTTGCCGTTGCA
>JAJVIO010000090.1 GCA_022071975.1 Planctomycetota bacterium | reverse complement strand
GCGACATTCGCCGCGCAGCCATGGGCGCGGCGCGTGAGGTGGGGGAGTTCGACGACGCCCTGCGCGCCCTGCGGCGCCGGCTGATCCGCGCCATGCAGCTCGAGGGCCTGCGCTCCGCCAAAGAGTTCGCCGCGCGATTCGAGCGCCTGGGCCTGTTCGCCAACAAGAACGGCGCCCTGCAGCGCGTGAAGCCCTACGGCGACGCGTGGGGGAAGCGGAAGAAGCGCCTCGGCCTGGACACCCGCCGGGGCATCGCCCGCAAGGGCGTGCTGAAGACGCTGAAGTCCCCGCGCATCATCACGAAGACCAGCAAGGGATTCGTGTTCGACCCGAAGCTGCCGGACATCACCGTCACCGGCCGCGCCACCGTGGGCAAGAGCAAGCGCGCGTTGGCCGGCAAGCGCATCATCGGCAAGATCGACGGCAAGCGCGCGGTGGTCGGCATCGGGGTCAAGCACCAGGTTTCCAACCGCCGCAGCTTCCGGGTCAACAACTACCTCGATCACTTTGCAGACCTGAAGGCGCGCGGCCTGGGCAGCCTGGCCCGCTCCGATTACGACCGCATGCGCAAGGCACGGCACGCCGAGTACGACAAGTGGGTCCGCGAGCTGAGCGCATCCGCCAAGCGCCGGCTGGCCGGCCGCGACCTGCTGCGGATCATGTTCCGTCTGAAGGTGCTGAGGGGATAACCATGGGCGTCGAACGAACAACCGTCGAGATGGACATGCGCGAGGGTGGCGCCCTTCAGGGCGCGCGCCGGATCTCGGCCGAGCTCGAGCGCGTGGAGCGCAACGCGCGTCAGGCGCAGGGCGCCGTGGGCCGGGTCAACGCCACCGACCCCGCACTGCGTTCCCGCTTCGGCGGACTGCTTGCAAAAGCCGGCTTCAAGGTCGGCGCCGACGCCGTGGAAGTGTCGGCATTCCGGTTCGGGGCTTCCGGCTTTGAACTGAAGGACAGCTTCAAGAAGGGCCTGGCCGGCGGGGCGAACGTCATGCTGGCCGGCGCCATCGTCGGCAGCGTTGCCCGCACCACTGCCGGCACGTTCGGCGCTGTGGCCGACGTGCGCGACTACCTGGACGATCACCCGAACGCCAACATCTTCAACGCCACCGAGCGCGTGCTGCAGAACGCCGGGCGCGCCATGCGTGAGCGCCTGCGTTCCGCGTACATCGGCGGCATGCAGGCGAACCCGTTCAACGACGTGGTGCAACAGTTCATGCGCATGTACCGCCTCGGCACCGTCGGGCGCCTGAGCACCGCGGACGGCGAGTCGTACATCGACCAGGGCATCGCCGAGTTCTTTGGCGACCTCGGCCCGCTCGACGCCGCGATCAAGGACCAGGCCTTCAAGCGCCGGATGTGGATGCAGGAGCAGGAACAGCGCGAGCGGCAGCTCGAGGCCCGCAACGCGGCCCTGCGCAAGATCGACGAAGCAACCGAGGCTGTGCTCGGCGGCTTGAAAACCAGCGTCGCCCGCCCCAGGGACGTGAGGCTCAACCGCGAACAGAACCGCGAGTTCCAGCGTCGCTACGAAGACGCGCGACGCAAGCGCATCATGCAGGCCGCGCAAGGCCAGCGCGAACAGGTCAACGCCGTCTATGACGGGGAGGGGCGGTGAGCGTGGACACGCAACACCAAGCCGTGATCGACGCCCTGGACCGTTCAATCGGCCCGTGGCGCTTGTGCGTGATGGTCACCGACGGCCGCGAAGTCACCGAGCCCATGGGCCTTGTGGTCGGCGGCCTGCCTGTGATCGGCGCGACGCTGGGCGCGTTGCTCAAGGGCCTGCCGAGCTACCTGGAGCCCGCCTGCAAGATCGCCGAGGCCGCGCGCCTGGTCGCGGCACAGGATGGGGAGCCCGAGGTACTGGCATGGCGCTGGTTCCTGGTGGCCGTGCCCGAGGCGTCGCCGTTGGACCTGATTGACCTTGTCGGGCTTGTGCCGGGCGTGCCGGCGGGAGAATGCCGTGGGAACTGAGCGCACTGTTGTCGAGCTGGACCTCAACGAGCGGGAGGCGGTGACAAGCGCCCGCCGTGTCGGCCGCGAGCTCGACGGCGTTGCCTCCAAGGCTGAGCGTGCGCAGAAACAGGCAGGGCGCGTTGACCGCCTGTACCAGAAAGCGCAGGCCAAGGGGCTGCTGAGCCCGACGCTGCTGCGCGGAAACGTCGCCGACGCCGCCAAGAGCCACCTTGCCGCCACCAGGTTCGGAGGGGCGGCCGCAATCGGCTACCTCGCCGCCGTCGGGCTGGGAAAGGCCGGGGAGCTTGGCTCGCATATGCTGGAGCTGCTGGAGGAAAACCCGTCATTCACCGCCGCGATGAAGCAGGCCGCGGCTGAAGCCCTGGCCCATGCCGCTGAAGCCCTGGCCGATGCCATTGAGCGCAACCCGATGAACGGCGCCGTCCGATTCGTCTACCAGGCCTACCGCAAAGCCCGCGGCTTCAACGCCACCAGCTCGGGGGAAGTCTGGGACACCGCCCTCAACCTGCGCACGTCCGGAATCATGGGCGAGACCTCAGACGTTGACGCCGCCATTGCCGGGCAGGCAGCCAACCGCCGCGCGTTCCTGAAGGGGTTCGAGCAGCAACAGGCGCGGGAGGCGCGCGAGCATCAGCGCCGCCTGGAAGAGCGCGAGCGTGCCTTCCGCAAGATCGACGAATTTGTCGCCTCGCGGATATCCGGCCTGCAGCCCGTGTCCTACCCGACCAAGCTCACGCCTGCCCTGCAACATCGCATCGAGCAGGAGCAGGAGCTGCGCGAGCGTCTTCGCGGCGCGGTCCTAAAGGTGCGCCTCGGCGCGGGAGTGGGGTCGTAGCTCGAGGCCAACGCCGGATCGTGAGGGGAGTTCGCAACCTCCCCGCATCTGATCGCCTTGCGCAGTAGCTTGACGCCAAGGCCGGTACGGCGCGCGGCTTCGCTCAAGGTGATGTGGGGTTCGTCGATGTAGCCCGGGACCTGGCACTTGTGCACGCGCCATATCAACCGCTCAAGGTCTGCCACGGGCACGCCCAGCAGGTTGGCGATCTTCTCCACAATCTCAGCGTCTGCGATGATCACCACGCCCTCCGCGTGACGGTGCGGCTGGCCATCCACTCGTCAATCTGTTCGCGCGTGCAGTAGTACGGCGATTTGGGCCCCAGGCCGAACCGCATGGCCTTGAGGTGGCCACGGCCCACGGCGACGCGCAGGGTTTTCTGCGGCAGCCCCAGCAGCGTGGCCCATTCGGTGATGCGCTTCACTTCCGGTGCGTTCATGTTCTTCTCCGGGTTGGACCCCGCCCGCGGTCGCCACGGGCGGGGCAGGTATCGATTAGTCCGCCGCGAGTTCACGGGCTGAGATCATGGCTCCCAGCAGCGCCTGGTACTCGACCAGGTAGGTGTGGGCCCCCAGCTTCAACTCGATGTAACCGTCATGGGCGCCGCCGTTCGGGGTGCGATAGCGGCCGTCGCGGGGCGTGCTGACCACCAGCACCTGCGGCAGCTCCGCGACGTCCTGCAGGTCGCACAGGCTCAGGTCGCCGATATACGCGCGTTCCAGCGCAATCTCGGTAACCATGCGCGTGGTGGTGCGCGGGCGCATGGGCGAGGCTTCTACGCTGTCGGGGTTGAGGTTGATTGACGTGTTCATGGCGTTTCACTCCTGTTTCGTGAGACGGGAAAGCCGGCGTTCCAGCACCGGCGACAGTTACTTGACCAGGCGCAGCCTGCGCGGGCGGTCGCTGCTCGACCAGAACAACGTGCGCACCACGGCCGCCGCGGAGTCCACGCGCGCTGGCTGCCTGGGCTTCGAGTTGGTGTTGTTGCGCAAGATGCGCAGGGTATGCTTACGCTCAGACATGGTTGGCTCCTGTTTAGCCGGCCTTGTTTAGAGCGGGTCGGGCGTTCCAGCGCTCGGCTCGCTCGCTGCGTTTCGGGGTTCTAGCCCCTCGCGCGCCTACTCAAGTTATCCCGCCGTGTCCCTTTGCGGCTTTGCAAAGTGACGCGGGATTTGTAGCGGCTGTCCCTTCCCGATGTACCAAACGGGACACCTTGTCCCCAAGCTTGTCCCCAAGGGGGAGGACCGAACCTGTGAAACACTGTGGATGGAAAGCAAGAAGCGGCCCGGGAACCTGCCCCCGAAGCCGCTTCCAAGAGTGTGGTGCACAGGGCGGGACTTGAACCCGCACTCCATTTCTGGAACCAGATCCTTAGTCTGGCGCGTATGCCAATTCCGCCACCTGTGCAGTGGTTCGCGAAAGGTAACACCCGACCCCCGAGTGTCAACGGGGCGAGGTTGCAGGACCGCGCCCGATCGGCTTCCCGTCCAGATTGCTTGACGCGTATTACCCTTATCAACTAGAGTCCCGCTTTCCCAAGCCATCCGGAGGCAGTCGGTGAGCCAACCGCAGGAAGAACGCAAGCCTGACGTCGCGCCAGAACTCGCAGGCGTTGACGGCGTACACGGCCCCGTCATTCACGACTCCGTGAAGGACGAAATCGTCACGCACCCCCTGCTCGATATCCAGGGGCTCAAAACCTACTTCCATACCGACCACGGCGTGGTGAAGGCCGTGGACGACATCAGCATCCGCATCGGCGAAGGGGAAACCCTCGGCGTGGTGGGCGAGTCGGGCTCCGGCAAGTCCATGACCGCCTACTCCATGCTCAAGCTGCTGCCCAGCCAGACCGGCCGCATCGTGGGCGGCCAGATCAAGTGGCGCGGCGAGGACGGCATCGACAGCGACCTCAGCCAGATGAACGAGACGCAGCTGCGCAAGATCCGCGGCGGCGACATCGCCATGATCTTCCAGGAGCCGATGACCAGCCTGAACCCCGTGTTCACCTGCGGCTCTCAAGTGGTGGAGGCGCTCACCCTGCACCTCGGCATGACCAAGGCTGAGGCCTGGAACCGCACCATCGAACTGTTCGACGAGGTCGGCATCCCCGACCCTGCCACCCGCGTCAAGCAATACCCCTTCGAGCTTTCGGGCGGCATGAAGCAGCGCGTGATGATCGCCATGGCGCTGGCCTGCAACCCGCAACTGCTGATCTGCGACGAGCCCACAACCGCGCTCGACGTAACCATCCAGAAGCAGATCATCGACCTGATCCAGAAACTCCAGCGCGAGCGCCGCATGGCCGTGCTGTTCATTACCCACGACCTTGGCGTCGTCGCCGACGTCACCGACAAGGTTGCCGTGATGTTCCGCGGCAAGATCGTCGAGTACGGCCGCGTGCTGGACATCTTCGCCAACCCGCAGCACCCGTACACCAAGGGCCTGCTGGCCTGCCGCCCGCGCCTGACCACCAAGGCCGAGCGCCTGCCGACAGTGGAAGACTTCATCGAGGCCGACAAGAAGGGCCTCGAGCTCGACCCGACGGACCCGAACCTCGAGATCCCCGGCAAGAAGCGCCCCGACAAGCGGCGCGAGAACATGCCGGACTTCGACACTCCGCTGCTGAAGATCGAGGGCTTGAAGACCTACTTCCCGATCAAGAAGGGCGTGTTCCGGCACACCGTCGGCTACGTGAAGGCCGTTGACGACGTAACCCTGACCGTGAAGAAAGGCCGTACCATCGGCCTGGTGGGGGAATCGGGCTGTGGCAAGACCACGCTCGGGCGCACCCTGCTGCGGCTGATCGAGCCCACGGAAGGGCGTGTGTATTACGGCGACCGCGAAATCACCGGCATGCCCAGCGCCGAGCTGCGGGCCATGCGGCGCAAGATGCAGATCATCTTCCAGGACCCGTTCAGCTCGCTCAACCCGCGCATGACCATCGGCGCCGCGATCATGGAGCCTATGCAGGTCCACGGCCTGCAGGGCAACCGGCGCGAGCGCGAAGACCGCGCGGCCTGGCTGCTCGAGAAAGTCGGCCTGCCGCCCGAGCACCTGAAGCGCTACCCGCACGAGTTCAGCGGCGGCCAGCGCCAGCGCGTGGGCATCGCGCGCACCCTGGCGGTCGAGCCCGAGTTCATCGTGTGCGACGAGTCGGTGAGTGCCCTGGACGTGTCGGTGCAGGCGGGCGTGCTGAACCTGCTGCTGGACCTGCAGGACGAGTTCGGCCTGACCTACATCTTTATCAGCCACGACCTGAGCGTGGTGAAGTTCATCAGCGACGAGATCGCGGTGATGTGCCCGGGCAAGACGCTCAAGGAACTGTGGGACGACGGCAAGCGCGAGGGCATAAAGGAAGAAGATTTCGGCAGAGGCGGCCACATCGTGGAGTACGCCAGCTCAGAGGAAATCTACCGCAACCCGCAGCACGCCTACACCAAGCGCCTGATGGAAGCCATCCCAGACCCGGACATCGAGGACATCAGAAAGCGCGTCGAAGCCTCGGTGTAAATGACCGGCAAAGCTTCCAGTTCGGATGGCTTCATACCCGCGCACGGCGGGTATGAGCGCCTGCTGTCATTCCAGAAGGCACGGATTGTCTACGACGCCACGGTGTGTTTCTGCGGCCGATTCCTCGATAAGCGAGATCGAACTGTGGACCAGATGGTGCAGGCCGCGCGTTCCGGCAAGCAGAACATTCTGGAAGGCAGCCAGGCGTCGGGCACATCCAAAGAGATGGAAATCAAGCTGACCAACGTGGCCCGCGCCAGCTTGGAGGAGCTGCTGGAGGACTACCGCGATTTTTTGCGCACGCGCGACTTCCCGCTCTGGGACAAGGACAGCAAGGAAGCGCTTTTCGTACGCAAGCTGGGCAAGTCAAAAGATGGGACTTATGAGACCTACAGGACCTATGTCGAAACACGCCCGCCGGAAGTGGTGGCGAACATCATCATCTGCCTGATTCACCAGACCAGTTACCTGCTGGACCGCCAGATTCGCCAACTGGAGAAAGCGTTCCTTGCGGAGGGCGGCCTGCGTGAGAAGATGACTCAGGCAAGGCTGAAGGCCCGCAAGCGTAAATAGGTCCCATCTGTCCCATGGGTCCCATCGTTTCACAGCAGGAGGCTCCATGACCAGATTCCTTTCTGTTGCCCTGTTGCTGGCATTGGCTGCTACGGGCCTGAACGCAGCTGTTGCCCTGAAGCTGGACCTGGCGACCTTGAGCGAGGCTTCTTCGCTGATCGTGGTCGGCAAGGTGGACAGCAAGGAAGCGCGCTGGGATGCCGGCCGTAACGGCATCTGGACCCACTACACCTTTACCGTTTCCGAAACCCTGAAAGGCGCGCACGAGAAGTCGCGCGAGGTGGCAATCCGGGGCGGCGTGGTGGGTGACGTCGGCCAGCACGTGGCCGGCGCGGGCTCGCTTGAGGTCGGCACTGAGTACGTGCTGTTTCTGTGGAAAGACGACGACGGCCGCTACCAGTTGCAGGGCATGGCCCAGGGCGCTTTCGCCATCAGCGAGCGCGAGGGCGAGAAGTACGCGAAAAACAGCGTTTCGGGCATGACCATCGTGGACCCGAAGACGCTCAAGCCCAGCAAAGACGCGGCCGCCAAACAGCCCCTCGAGTTCAAGCTGTCCGAGCTCAAGAAGCAGGTCGCAGACGCGCAGAAGCCCGCCGCGGACGAGGAGAAGGAATGAACCGCGTTCGCGAATGGCTGTGCCGCCCGCTCACGCGGGCTCAGGGGTGGGGGATCGTGCGCAACCCGGGGCTTACGCCCCGGGCTAATGTCTTGCGCCCCCTGCGGGGGCTGGGCTTGCGTGCCGCGATTGTTCTGGTTGCCGCAGTCGCCGTGCTTACGTTGGCCGGCGGAGCGGCCGACGCCTACATGTCGATCCGTGTGCCTGTGGGCACGGCCGGGCAGGCTCTGCCCGTGCGCTGGGATTTGAACAACGTGGCGGGGCGGCCGAACGTCGCCAACCAGCGTGTGCTGTATGAAATCGACGACCTTGGTTGCGCCGACCAGGCGGTGTTCCAGGGGCCGATCAACGAGTTTGAGGCGATCCAGAACAGCTTCTCCGCCTGGCGCAACATCAACGAAAGCAAGCTGGACTTCGAGTTCGCCGGCGCCACTACCAACCCGGCCACCAGCGCCAGCGACCGGCGCAACGTGATCCGCTGGGTGAACAGCAACATCGCGACGGGCGTCTTCGCCGTCACCATCACCACCTTCGACACCAGCAACGGCCAGATCACCGACGCCGACATGCAACTCAATGACCGCGACTTCACCTGGGACACGCTGGGCCCGACCGGCACCAGCGGCGTGATCGGGCGCGCGATGATCGAAAGCGTCGTCACCCACGAGCTGGGCCATTTCATCGGCCTGGATCACCCGAACAACGCGCAGGCCACCATGTTCTACGCCAGCAGCCCCGGCCTGATCAACCAGGCCAGCCTTGAAGTTGACGATCGCGCGCCGGTGATCGACGGCTACACCGGCAGCGTCGTGGACGAAAGCCTGGGCACCGTGCAGGGCACGGTGGATAACGGCACGACCGCGCAGTTCGGCGTGTATGTAACGCTTGTTGACGTGTCAACAGGGCGCAACGTCGTCGGCCACTGCAGCGAAGGCACGCCGGGGCCGTTTACCCTGGGCAGCTTCACGATCGACAACGTGCCGCCCGGCAACTACCTGGCGTTCGCGCTGCCGGTCAACAAGTCGGCCCTGGGCAGCTACTACCAGAGCGCCTTTACCAGCTTCTTTCCCGTTGTTGACGGCGTGGCCGTGAACACCATCGGCGCGCCGTCCCTGGTGCAGGTGGGCCCGGGGGCGACCGTTACGGGCGTAAGCATTTCCGTGCCGGGTGCTTCGCAGAATCCGTTTGAACCGGACGGCACCAGCGCGACTGCCAAGGCCATCGCCAGCGGACAGGTGGGGGTGTCCAAGATTTCGCCGGCGACCGACGAAGACTGGTACAAGTTCACGACCACGCTGCCCAATCAGCAGGTCACCGTGCGGGTGCTGTCGGACACCTTCGGCTTCAACCTGAACCCCACACTGACCATGTACGACACCAACGGCACCACGGTGCTGGTCAGCCCGGACTTCGGCGACCCGGCCTACCAGGCCTCGGCCAACGACGTGGACGACGCGGCCTTTGACGCCAGCGGCGTGAACTTCGACGCCGCCATCACCCGCACCATGGCCGCGCCCGGCACCTACTTCGTGAAGGTTGCCAGCAAGGTCGGCGCCACCACAGGCAACTACCTGATTACCCTGGAAGCGTCCGACGAAGACCTGACCGCTGACGTCGTTGCCAGCGGCATCGAGAGCAGCGCCCCCGGCGTGGCGGCGAACACGGCCGGCAGCTTCACGGTCACGGTTACTCCGCGCAACCTGTTCGGGCGCGACCTGAACGCGCCTAACACCTATGACGTCGAGTTGCTGGACGTAACGGGCACGCCCGCGGTGCTGCAGACCATCAGCGGCGGCAGCACGCCCTTCAACTTCACGGTGAACGCGCTGGCCACCGGCCAGGTGGTGAAGTACGGCGCACGCATCGACGGCGTGCAGATTGCGGCCACGGTGGAAGTCAGCCACTACGGCACGATCTCGCTGACCAACAGCCGCATCACGCTGCTGGAAACCACGCTGAACGCCAACGGCTACGACCGCATCCCCGTGATGGTTGAGCTGCGCGACGGCAGCAACAACCCGCTGCCCGACCCCGGCATTGCGGTCACGCTCAGCACCACGGCGGGCACCCTCGACAACGGCACCACCACGGGCGCGAGCAGCATCGCAGCTGTGTTTGACGCGACACGCGGCATTTGGCTGATCGAGCTGGTGGCGCCGACCAGCATTGGCACGGCCACGCTGACGGCGTTCGCGAACACGCAGCAGATCGACAGCAAGCAGGTCAGCATCCTGCCGCGCGCCACGGGCACCGGCGGCGGCGGAGTCATCCCCGGTGGCGGCGGCGGCGATGACGACGATGACGGAGGCGGCTGCACGGTAGACCCGTCCGGCACGGCCGCATTGCTGCTGCTGGCGGCCGGCGCCTTGGTCGCGGTGCTGCGCCGCAGGCGGCTCGACTGACACGTTTGAAAACTACAAATGCGTTTGACCAAGAAGGACCACGAAGAGCAGGCATCAGGCTGGATGCTTCTTGGCAGTCGGCTGAGTGGAGAGAAGCCGAAGTTATCGCGCCAGAATCGGCGCTACCGCCGACAGGATTGTCGGCGCCACCCAACCCAGGTTTTCAACGGTCATGCGCCGCTAGCGCAGCTTTTCCATTTCGTTGAACATCTCGGTGAAGGCGGTTTCGCACAGCTCGGTGCGGCAGCGTGAGCGTGCTTCGTCACGGGTGTCGCGGCGCAGGCCTTCGTTTTTCACGGTCTTCTGGGCGAAGGCGGTGCGTTCACCCTTCTTGTACAGCTTCCAGGTCAGCACGCCGTCGTAGATGGCGTACAGTTCCGCGCCCATGAAATCGGGGTTCTTGACCAGCGTCAGCTTGAGGTCCAGCTCGGCGCGGATTTCGTGGTCTTTCTCGCTGCCGACCGTGTAGTTCATTTCCTTGAAGTGGTCCTCCATCCAGGTCTTGGCCGTGTCGTCGGCCGTCACCATCTGGATGTAGACGCTGAAACCCTTGCGCGTGGGAGGCGGCAGGGGCTTGTCCGGTTCTTTGCCGACTTCGGGCTTGGGTTCCGGTTGGGGTTCCGGCTGGGGCGTTTCGGCTTCGCCGGGGATCTCAAGGCCTTCGACTTTGGGCAGCTCTTTCAACCGGTCGCGCAGGGCCTGGTTGTTGGGCTCAAGCTTCAGGGCCGCCACCAGCACCCAGGCCTCCTCCTCGTCCATCGCGAACTGGTGGCAGAAATCCGCCAGCTTCAGGACCGATTTGATCTTCGAGAAATCGGCCGCGCCCTTGCGCAGCTCGTAGTGCTTGTCGCCGCGGGTGTAGTCCCAGCGGATGAACAGCTCGATGCCGTCGCCGATGTCCAGCTTGACGCCGTCTTCGTCAACCTTCTTGACCGTGCCGGTCAGCACGTCGCCGCTTTTCAGGTACAGGGCAAGCTGCTTGGAGTCATCCTGCGCCAAGGCGCCGGTCACGGCCAGCAGCGCAACGTACAGCAGCGAGAAGGTCAGGCGTTTCATGCACGCTCCCCAAAGGCCCGGCAAAGGGCCTGGTACTCCGCCCCGGGGTCGGCCGCGTTCAGCAGGGCGCTTGAAACCGCGATGTGTCTCGCGCCCTGGCCAATCAGCTCGGCCGTGCGGTCCCGTGTGATGCCGCCGATGCAGAAAACCGGGATCGGGAGCTCCGGTTGCACGCGCGCAATCAAACCTGGACCACCCACGGATTGTACTTTCTTTGTCAGTGTGTGAAACATGGCACCTAAACCAACGTAATCGGCGCCCTGCTGCTCGGCATCCAGCGCCTCCACCAGGTTGTGCGTTGAAACGCCTATCAGCGCGGCCGGGCCCACGATCTTGCGGGCGTGCTTTGCGCCCAGGTCGTCCTGGCCCAGGTGAACGCCGTCGGCACCCGTGGCGGCCGCCACGTCGGCCCGGTCGTTGATGATCACCACGGCGCCCAAGGGCCGAGTGATGCCCTGCACGGCCGTGGCGTGCTCGGCGAAGTTGCGGGTGGGGATGTTCTTCTCGCGCAACTGAAACAGCCGCGCGCCTGCCTGCAACAGGCTCTCCAGCACGTCGCGCCAGTCTTCGCGCATGTACATATCAGAGAACACCACCATCACGGGCGCATTCAGGGCGGCGCGGCGTGGCGCGGCAACAAACAGCTGCTGCTCGGCGGCGTAGGCGCCGTAGCGGGCCTTGGCGGCGGCTGCGGCGGCGGTGGGGGAGTGCAGGTGCGCGAACTCCTCAATCACGCGCAGGGCTTCCTGCGCGCGTTTCAGGCCGGCGCGGGCGACGTCGGCTTCACTGGCTCGGTTTACGTCGTCGGCTTGTGGTCGTGTGCCCACGTCGTTTTCGATGTCGCGGGCGGCCAGCAGTTCCGGGCCGAAAGCGGCTTCACAGGCCTGCAGCTCGCGGCGCGCGTCTTTCAGCACTTGCGCGGCGCGTGCGTCATTCAGCACCAGCCGGGCGTATTCCTCGGCCGTGCGCAGGCCTTCGCGGGCGCGGTTCAGGTTGGCGTCGATGATGCGCAGGGACATGGGGGCAGGTTACAGGTGTCAGGTGTCAGGTGGCAGGGGCCGGCTCCCTCATTGATCATTCCCGCGCCATTACCGATATTCGGCGCCATGAGCGAACACGACACCTACCAGCACCCGCTCGTCGGGCGCTACGCCGCGAAAGAGATGCGGCAGCTTTTCGGCCAGCAGAAGCGCATCGGCATCTGGCGCCGGTTGTGGCTGGCGCTGGCGGAATCCGAGCAGGAACTGGGCCTCACGCAGATCAGCGACGAGGCCCTGGCCCAGATGCGTGCGCACCTGGACGACATCGACTTCGAGAAAGCCGCCGAGTACGAGAAGCAGTTCCGCCACGACGTGATGGCCCATGTGCATACCTATGGTGAAGTCGCGCCCGCGGCCAAGGCCATCATCCACTTGGGCGCCACCAGCTGCTACGTCACCGACAACGCCGACCTGATCCTGATGCGCGAGGGCCTCGGCATGCTGCTCAAGCGCCTGCGCGGCGTGATCGCGGCCTTTGCCGAGTTCGCGGCCAAACACGCCGAGCTGCCCTGCCTGGGCGCCACGCACTTCCAGGTGGCGCAGCTCACCACGGTGGGCAAGCGCGCGGCCCTGTGGCTGCAGGATTTAGTAAGCGACTACCACGAGCTGGCGCGCCTTGAGCGCGACATGCCCATGCGCGGCGTGAAGGGCACCACCGGCACGCAGGCCAGCTTTCTTGAACTCTTCGATGGCGACGCCGAAAAGGTCAAGCAACTCAACGCCCTGGTCTGCACCAGGATGGGTTTTAAGCAGGCCTTCGCCGTCACGGGGCAAACCTACCCGCGCAAGTATGACCACCAGGTGCTCACGGCCGTCGCGGGCATCGGCGTTTCGGCGCAAAAGCTGGCCACGGACATCCGCCTGCTCTGCGGCCTCGGCGAGCTTGATGAACCCTTCGAGGAGAAACAGATCGGCAGCAGCGCCATGGCCTACAAGCGCAACCCCATGCGCAGCGAACGCGCCTGCAGCATCGCGCGCTGGCTGATCAACCTGCCGGCCAACGCGGCCACCACGGCCGCCGAGCAGTGGCTGGAACGCACGCTGGACGACAGCGCGAACCGGCGCATGAGCATACCGGAGGCGTTTTTAGCCGCCGACGTAGTGTTGAGCATTCTCCACAACATCGGCAGCGGGCTGATCGCCAACACGGCGGTGATCGCCGCGCGGGTAAGGCGCGAATTGCCTTTGATGGCCACCGAGAAAATCATCATGCAGGCCGTGCGCGCGGGCGGCGACCGGCAGGAGATTCACGAGGCGATACGGGTGCACAGCCACGCGGCGATCAAGCGCATGAAACAGGAAGGTGCCCCCGATAACGACCTGCTGACGCGGCTGAAGGGCGACAAGCTGTTCGCCGGCGTGAATCTCGACGACATTCTTGACGCGTCAAGGTTCGTGGGCCTGGCGCCCCTGCAGACCCGCGAGTTCATCGATCAGCAGGTGAAGCCGATCCTCGCCGAAGGCGAAGCCATCAAGGGCGAAGGCCTGAACGTCTAACGTGGGGCAGACTTCCAGTCTGCCGGCTCTGTTGCACAGGCACTCCTGCCTGTCCGGGCGTGACACTCCCCAGCCCTTGCGGGCTGGGCTTTGACTGGCGCCACGGCATGGCCGTGGCGCCACGTGCGGACGGGACGTCCGCGCTCCGGTGCTACTTCTCTTCCTTGGTCGGCAGGGCTATGTAGTTGGCGAGCACCCAGGTGCGGAAGGCGGCTTGGAAGTCGTCCTCGGTGGTCTCCAGCGTGGCGTACAGGCGCTGCATCACCTCGGCGGCTGTCTCTTCGGGCTGCTTTTCCTTGTAGCGTTTGGCGCGTTCGCTGTAGCAGGACTTCAGGAACTCGGCCAGCTTGGCCTGGTGTTCGCGCACCAGGTAATCCGTGAAGCAGAAGGCGTGGGCCATCTCGCGCTGGCTGAAATCCGCCACGCGCAGCTTGGCCAGGTGCCCGAGCTTCAACTCGGTGCCGCCGGTCACCTCCATCGCCACCCGCAGGCGCCAGCCCGCACTGCAGTTGCCGAAGCCGGGCAGCGACTCGCGCCCGCCGCTGTCAATCGCGCCCGTGGTCTTCACGGCGAAGAACGTCCCGGCCGTGGAGCCGTTCATGTGCGTGCTGTTCAGGTATCCGAAGCCGCGCGCAAGCCAGTAAGCGCCCTCGGTGCCGCAGAAGCGGAAGATTTCCTTGCTTGCCAGGTCGTGGGCGATGCCGTCGCGCAGGCCGTAATCATTGGCCAGGTTGGGGTACAGCCACACGGAGCCGTAGGGGGTGTACGTCGGGGTGCCCCAGCCTGCGTTCGCGGCTTCTTTGCGGTGGGCGGCGTCGGTGATGCCGGAGCATTTCTCTACGAAGCGCGCGTAGCGCTCGCGCTCGGTCAGCACCGTGTAGTGCAGGCGGTGTTCGTCTTTTTCGGGGGCCTTGGGCGGCTCCGTGGCGAGCAACTCGAAAATGTGCGTGCGGCAGGCCTCGCCGTACTGGGTCAGCACCTTGGCCCACTCGGCCCCCTTCTCGCCGATGTCCATGTGCACGATCAGCCAGTCGGAGCGCCGCTTCTCCATCGGCAGGCCGCTCTGCTGCTCGTAGGGGGTCTTTTCCTCGATGACCGCGCCTTCGGGTGCGCGCTGGATCCAGACCTGGCGCTTGGTGTCGGCGTCGTCATCGAGAGTGTGTTTGAACCACATGTAATCGGGCGCTGAACGCGCGGCCTTCTGCGCGCCGCGATGCTCCGGGTAAAGCTGGATCACATGCCACAGCGCCAGCATGCGCTGGTTGGCGGGCAGCTCGGTATCCTCAACGAACTTCCAGAGGTTGTCGGCCGCCTTGCTGCGCAGCTCAAGGGTGTCGAGGCGCAGCTTCTCGGTCAGCTCGTCGCGCTTGGACTCGTTGATCTTGTCGGTTAGGGGGATCATGTCCTCCTCGAGCACCCATGTCCCCCTCTTGCGCTCGAAGCCCATCACCTTGCGGGTCTTCTTGTGGTCGGTGTCGTACTCAAGGGCGTGGCTGAAGAACGAGCGGGCGTAGGTGTACAGGCCCTTCTGCTTGGCGACGTCGCCGCACTCGAAGCAGGTGTCGGCCAGGTCAGCCAGCGCCTTGGCCAGCTTCTTGTCGGGCGTGATGCCGAAATTGCCGTCAGCCTGGGCGCGCGGGGTCGCCAGCAGCAACAGCACAACGGCCATCACGGCCGTGAAGGTAAGCGTACGCATGGGTCCTCCTCCTCACCCGTGATTGTAGCCTTCCAATGCGGGCGAAGAGAAGAAATAGATTCAGCCGTCCTGTTTGACCGGCTCGCCGGTGCGGTCGATGTAGGCGCCGCCCGTGGCCTTTGCCAGCCCCTCCAGCAGCGGCTTGGGGTGCGGGCCGATGCCGACCGTGTGGATCACCGCGCGCCGGAACAGGTTGAGACGCCTGACTTCCGCGATGATGTTCTCGGTCTTGGTGAAGCGCGGCATGGCCATCGGGTCAACGGTGCGGTCCGGCTGGTTCTTTTCGTCGCTGACGTTGGGCGCGCCGTCGGTCAGGAAAAAGATGGTGGTCGCGCCGCCCAGCAGGCAGCCGAGGTCGGAGGCCGGGTCGTCCTTGCCCTCCACCATGTATTCAGGCTTCAGCGACTTCTTGTCGTTCACGCAGAACGCGCGATTGAGCGCGCCGTGGATGTTGGTGGCGCCGGTTACGGCCAGCTCCTCGACCTTCTTGATGAACAACTCTTTGTTGCGCGTTGTGGCCTGCACGAGCTCGGCCTTGTTCGGGTCGATCATCGAGTGGGTGGAACCGTAGGTCACGATGTTGAACCAGTAGTCGTCGGGCAGGTTGCGCAGTGTGAAGATCAGCTCCACCTTGGCGAGATCCAGCTTGGTGACCACCTTGCTGTAGTCGGGCTTCTCCGGCTCGGCCTCTTCGTTGCCGTCTTCCTTCTTGTCTTTGCCGCGGCCGCTGACCGGGCCCTTCTTTTTCTCGGGCTCGGGCGTTGCGGGTTGCTGGCCCATGTTGACCGGCGCGCTCATGCTGCCCGACACGTCGATCACGAACACCACGCGCTTGCCCACCGCCTCGGCGTCAAAGAAGGCAGGCGGGCGGCGCCCCGCGCTGGTCTTTCCCTCGTGCTCGGGGCCGGCTTCGGCGGTCTTGCCGCCGACTTTCACCCACCAGCGCCAGTACTCGACCTGAACGTACGGCGGCTTGCCGGTGGTATCGGACAGCGCCTTGCAGGTGAACCAGCGCACGCGGTCGTCTTTGGTTTTCTCAAGCACGTCCGCCAGCGCGGTCACAACTTTCAGGCGCGTGTCGTTGTCTTTCTCGCTGGTCAGGCGCGCGCAGCTCGAGAGCACTGTGGCGGCGAACAGCCAGCGTTCGGCGTCCCACTTTTCGCTGTAGTCCTCGAGTATGCCCGGCAGCAGGTGCCCGAAGTCAGTGCGCCCCGCCGTTGCCAGCGCCTCGAGATACGCTGCGCCGATGTAAATCTTGCGGTCGTTGACGTCTTCACTCAGTTCGGTCAGCAGGTCGTCGGCTGGCTGGCTTCGCTGGCGGGCCAGCCCGCTGAGCAGCCAGTAGGCGCCCATCAGAGACTCGGGGCGATTCCACTTGTCGATGGTCTTGTCGATCAGCTTCAACGCGTCGGTGTCAGTCAGCTTCACGACCGCGTCCGCCATGCGGAAGCCGGCCGGTCCGTCCTTCTCTTTCTCGAGCGTGGTTAAGACCACGGCCGCGGCTTCCGCGCTGTTGATGGCGCACAGTTCTTCGATGGCGCGGGCGCGTTCGTCGGGGTCTTCGCCGGCCGCGACCTTGGCCAGGGCCTGGACGCGGGCTTTGTCGGCATGGACCTGCTGCTGGGCGAAAGACAGCAGGATGACGGGACAAAGTACTGCGATGGCAACTCGGGTGAATCTCATCAGCAAATCCGCTCTGGTGACGTCCGCACCGTGACCAGGGGAAACAAACCGGGGGCGCGGTCATCCCGCGCCCCCGGAGTTTAGCAGCAATCCTAGCGCGGGGCCACGCCGGAGCGGTCGATGTATTCGCCGCCGGACATCTGGGCGAGTGCCCCGAGCAGCGATCCGTCGTGGGGACCGATGCCGACGGTGTTGATCACCGCCTTGCGGAACACGTTCAGTCGCTTGATGTCGAGGGCGATGTTGCGGCCCTGGCACATGCGCCCGTTGCCGACCGGGTTGCCGCCCGGGCGGCCGACCTGGCCGATGTCGGTCGAGTCGTCGCTGATGGTCGGCGAGCCGTCGGTCAGGAAGAAAATGGTGGTGGCGCCGGTGCGAAGGCACTCGGGGTCCCAGGCCGGGTTGTTAGTGTTCTTGCCGATCTTCATGGGGTCGAGCGTCTTCTTCTTGTTGACGCAGTACGACCTCACCAGCGCGCCGTGGATGTTGGTGAGCGCCGCCCAGTTCAGGTCTTCGACCTTCTTGACGAACTTGGCCTTGTTGCCCTCGGTGGCCTGCACGAACTCTTTGCTGCTGCCATCGATCCAGTCGTGGCCGGTGTGGTAGATCACGATGTTGAACCAGTAATCGTTCGGCAGGTTCTTGAGCGTATAGATCAGCTCAACCTTGGCGAGGTCCAGCTTGCTCTTCACCTTGCTGTAGTCGGGCGGCGGGATGACGGGCTTCTTTTCTTCTTCGTCCTTGTCGCCGTTCTTGCCGTTCTTGCCGCCGCCGGTGACGGGGCTGTCGTCCTTCTTCGGTTCCGGCTCGGGCGGCTTCTTCATCTCGGGCGGCAGCTCCACGGGGTGCTGCATCGAGCCCGAAATGTCGATCACGAACATCACGCGCTTGCCCACCGCCGCGGCCTTGAAGAACTTGGGCACGTCGCGCCCGGCCACGGTGGCGCCTTCGTCGCGGCGTTCGACTTTCTTGCCGCCCATCTCAACCCACCAGCGCCAGAAGCTGGCTTCAATGTAGGTGTCTTCGCCGGTGATCTTGGACAGCGCCGTGCAGGTGAACCACTGGATGCGGTCGTCCTTGGTCTTTTCCAGGATGTCCGCCAAGGCCAGCACCACGTCGTTGCGCAGCTTGGTGTCGCCGCCGGTTACCATCTTGGGCGCGGCCTGGATGCTGGTCAGCACGATGATCGGCGACTTCTCGTCCCATTCCGGGTCGTAGGTCTTCAGCACCTTCAGCAGCAGGTCGGCCATGTCTGTACGGCCGGCCTCCGCCATTGCCTCGATGGCCGCGGAGCGCAGGTAGATCTCGTCATCCTTGGTTTCGTCGATGGCCTTGCGCAGGATGCTGTTGGCGCGCTCGGTGTTCTGGGCGGCGAGGCCCAGGAACGTCCAGTAAGCGCCGAACAGGTTTTCCGGCTTGGTCCACTTCAGCACGCTCTTCTCGACGACCTCAAGCGCTTCCTCAGAGGTCAGCGAGCGCACGGACTCGGCCATCGCGTAGCCGGCGGGCCCGTCGTCCTCGGTGGCCAGGCACTGCATGATCGCCGTGGCGCCGCCCTTGTTGTTGGCGCGGGCCAGGTCGGCCACGGCCTGGGCGCGTACGTCGGGGTTCTTGTCGCCGATCTTCTTGCCGGCGATGCGCACGGCCTCGTCCGCGTTCTGCGCAACCGTACTGGTGGAAACGCAGAACAGCGCGCCGCACAGGGCCGCTGCCAGCAGCGTCTTCGTCCACAGGATTCGTGTCATCAACCTTCTCCTCTTCGCCTCAGGTGGCGACTTCGCACCTTCAGCCCAGCCCCGGTTTCGCGGTTCCCGTGCCGCGTTGTCTACCGGCGAGCGCCCTTGGCGCCGCCGGAAAAGTTCTGCGTCCAGTACAAGCCGTCATGGCCCACGCCGATGATCGAGTGGTTGCCGATCATGTTGCGATGGTGCTCCGCGGCGTTGTACCACTGCCACACCGCGGCATCGCCGTCGCCGGCGCCCACCAGGCAGTTCTCAGCCACCGAGCCGCCGAAGCCCGCGCGCTTGGCGCGATCCTGCGGTGTGCGCCCGTCAGGGTGGCCGTCAATGTTGTGGGCCAGTTGCTTGATCTTGTTCATGTACTTGCTGTGGCCGGTGCAGGCCTTGCACAGCGTGAGGTTGATGCTGAGCGCGCCTTTGCCGAGCATCATGCGGTAGTCGTTCAGCACGCGCACGTGGCGCTTGTCTTCTTCGGTGAGTGTGCCGCCTTCCAGCTTTTCATTGGCGGCCAGGATGCCGGAGTTCGCGCTGTACTCTTTCTCTTTCACGTTCAGCTTCTCGGCGCCCCGCGCGCGCATCAGCGACTCGGCTGTCGCGCCTTCCGGCCATTTCTCGAGGCCCGGCACGATTTCGCCCAGCAGCAGCGCCAGCTTTTCAAGCTTGTCGGCCGGCGTCTTGAGGTCCAGCCCGTAGTGCTGCGCCGCGTAGCCCACCGGGTCGCGCCACACGCCGAACAGCGGCGCGCAGGCGGCGTCAACCTCGGGCTGCTTCTTGCAGCCGTCGGCTTCGGTGTAGGCAGGGTCCATGATCGCTTTCAACGCGGCCGGGCGATTCGATTCCAGCACGGCGCGCAGGCGCTCTACGCTGACGCCGGAGCCGCTGATCGCGCCTTCCACGGCGCGCTCGGCTTCTTTTTCCTTGAAGCCCTCGAAGTCTTCGGCGACCTTTTTGGCAAGCTCTTCGTCAGTGCCGATTGCGCCCTTGAGCGCGTCCACGGCCTCGCGCACCAGCTGCTGCTCTTCTGCCTTGTCGGAGTCCCACTTGCGCTGGATGGTGCTGACCCAGCCGGCCGCGGTGGGGGGCAGCTTGGGCTTGGCGGGCTCGGTGCTGGTGGGCTCAACGGCGTCCGGGTCTTTGCCCTCGGCGATGGCCTTTTCGCGCGCCTTTTTTTTGCGCAGTTCCTTGATGTAGTCGTCGTCATCCTGCCCCGAAAGCGCGGGCGCCGCGGCGACCAGGATCACCAGGGCAAGCGCCAGCTGCAGGAATTGGATCAAGCGGCTACGGGCCATATCCCCTCCAAATGGCCTAACGGGTGCCTACATGCACCCTTAAGTTAACTCGCCCAGTGTCTGCTTACGAACGTTCGTAAACAGCAATGGTTCAGGGCCAGTCGGGTATTTGGGCGATTTTCGTAAGTGGGGGTGGAGACAGGTTTTAGGTTGTAGGTTGTAGGTTGTAGGTTGTAGGGGCTTGGGGCGTCGGCATCTACCGCCGCCCTTCGCCGACGTAGCCTTGGCGAAGTCGGCTGCCTCCAACCTCCCGCCTCCTGCCTCCTGCCTCCCGCTTAAGTCCCCTTCCGCGCCAGGCACAGCAGGCTTACGCCCCACAGACTGGGCAGCCAGGGCAGCAGGAACCGCTCACTCGCAAATGCCGCGTACAGCGCCCAGTTCAGCGGGCCGGCCGGCACGCTTTGCGTGTCGCTTTTCGCCTCTCCCGTATCTTTGCTGACCAGCCTCACGGCCGCCACGAGCGGGAACAGGTTCACGTTGATGTAGCGGAACTTGCGCACGGTGAAACCGGCCTGCTCCACCTTCTGCCTGAACTCTCCGCGCCGGTAGCGCCGCACGTGGTGCAATGCGCGATCATGGGCCGAAAACATCCACGGGTGCGCCGGCACTGTGAACAAGCCGTGGCCGCCCGGTTTCAGCACGCGGAAAATCTCGGCCAGCGCCTCGGTGTCCTGCTCGATGTGCTCAAGCGTGTCCAGCGAAGTCACCAGGTCGAGGCTGTTGTCGGCCAATGGCAAGTGCCGCAGGTCGGCCTGTATCAGCCGTTCGAGGCCGCGCGCCCGCGTGTGTTTTAATGCCAGGCCGTGCAGGTCGGCGCCGATCTGTACCCACTGGGGCAGCTCTTTCAGCGTAAGGCCGGTGCCGCAGCTGCAATCGAGCCCGCGCCCCGGCGGCACGTAGCGGCTCAGGAAAGTACGCACCACCGCAAGCCGAGCCCGGAACCACCAGTGGCGTTCCTCGACGTGGGCCATGCGATCGTATTCGGCGGGATCCATCGGGTTGAGCCACGGAAAACACGGAGAATCACGGAGCACAACCTCCATGTCAATCCGTGTCATCCGTGGCTAAACGGCAGTTGCTTCTCTACTCGCCGTCACCCGTGCCTGCGCGCGCTCGTACTCGCCGCGTTTCCAGCGCTTCTTGATGCGGCGCACGGCCTTCAGCATGCGCCAGCCGTCGCGCAGCAGGCTTACCTTGCTGCCGGGCATTTCCGTCCAGTTCACCGGCACCTCGGCAATCTTCAACCCGCGCCGCTGCGCGATCAACAGCAGCTCGACATCGAACGCGAAGCCGTCCTCCTGCGCGATGCTGAACAACGCCAGCGCCGCCGGCGTGGCGAACAGTTTGAACCCGCATTGCGTGTCGCGGATGCCCTTCACGCTGCCCATGCGCACGGCGCGGTTGAACCAGCGCCCGAGAAAGCGCCGCAGCGCGCTGGCCTCAACCCGTTTGCCCTCGCCCTCGCGGCTGGCGATTGCGATGTCAGCGCCGTTCTTCACGGCCTCGCGCAGGCTTGCCAGCTCGTCCATGGCCGTCGCCCCGTCGGCGTCCGCGAACAGCCGCAGCCGCCCCCGCGCCGCCAGCATGCCCGTGCGCACGGCAGCACCCTTGCCCGCGTTGCGCAGGTGCGAGACCACACGCACGCCCGGCCGTGACGCCAGTTTCGCGGTGTCGTCGCTGCTGCCGTCGTCCACCACGATGGTTTCCGCGCCCGGGCAGTGTTCGCGGCAATAGGCCAGCACGGAATCCAGGAAAGCGGGCAAACGCGCGGCCTCATTGTAGGCCGGGATCACCACCGAAAGCTCAACAGAGCCGGGGGGTGTCGCGGATGCGGCGGCGTCATTCATGGCGGGGTTGTAGCAGAGGCAGCGACGGCGCTAAAGGCGGCAGCCGACTCCGCCAAGGCTACGTCGGCCAGGGGCGGCAGTGCTTGTCCTAAGCCCCAAGCCCCAAGCCCTACAACCTACCACCTAAAACCTACAACCTGTTCCCCTCGCTCCATTGATCATTCGCGCCTCATCTCCGATCATCGGCCTCATGCCCAGCGAGCCCCCAATCGACTCATCCAACGAACTCGGCCGGCGCTACGTCACCGACTTCCCGCGCGTGGAGGCCTTCTACGCCGCCGACTACCGCCGCGCCGACCTGCTGGCGGCGCTCGCCAGCCGCCTGATCAACCGCACCTGGCGCGCCCGCTTCGACCGCCCCGCCACCGTGGAAGCCCTGCGCGACTACGCCGCCAAACACCCCACACCCCGCGCGGCGCTGGACAACATCGAGCGCCTCGCCGACCCACAGGCCGTCTGCGTCGTCACCGGCCAGCAGGCCGGCCTCGGCGGCGGGCCTTTGCTCGCCCTGTACAAGGCCCACACCGCCGTGCGCCTGGCTGCTGAAGTGGAGTCCGCCTCGGGCCAGCCCTGCGTGCCTGTGTTCTGGAACGCCTCCGACGACAGCGACATCGAGGAAGTCAACCGCCTGCGCAGCGTGGACGCCGCCGGAGACCTGCGCAAGTTCCGCTTCGACATCCCGGCCGGCAAGCGCCACGTGCGCGACATCCAGCTGCCCGGCCCCGACGACTCCGCCTGGCAGGCCGCCGTCTCGGCCCTGGGCGACGGGCCGTTCGCCGACCGCGCCGCCCTGCTGCTGCGCGACGGCGCCGGCCGCACGTTCGGCGCGGCGTTCACGCGCCTGATGCTGGAACTGCTGGGCCCGCGCGGCCTGATCGTGATCGAGCCCAAGGCGCTCACGGAGCACCCGGCATGGAAGCGCCTGCACGCCCTCGAGATCGAGAAACGCGAAGAGCGCCGCCAGGGCCTGCAACGCGTGGCCGAGCGCCTGGAAACCCTGGGCATGCCCGCGGGTGTGCCGGTCACCAACCACCTGAACCTGTTCCTCACGGTCAAGGGCGAGCGCCGTCACGTCACCTGCGAGGGCAAGCGGTTGGTGGTTGAGGGCTCCGATGAATCCACCTCCATGACCGCCCTGCTGCAGCAGCTGCGCGCCGAGCCCGGGGCGTTTACGCCCAACGTGCTGTTACGGCCGTTGATCCAGAACGCGATTTTCCCGACGGTCGCGTACGTGGGGGGGCAGGCGGAAATCGCGTATCACGGGCTGTTGAAGGGTCTGCACCGGGCGTCGCAGGTGTTCATGCCGGCGCTGTTCCCGCGTTTGTCGATGACACTGGTGGACGCCGCGGACGCGCGCCAGTTCGACAAGGTGGTGGCGTTCCGGAAGCGCCTGAAATGGCGGCAGAAGGAAGCGGGCATAGTTTACGAGGAAGCCCAGGCCGGCGTGAAACGCGCGCTCGGCGACCTGCGCGAGAATCTGGGCGGGCTCGCCCGGCCGCTCGATGGCGAGCTGCAGAAGTTCGAGCAAAGAATGCTGCGCACGGCCGGCGACGTAATGACAAGGGTGAAGTACGACCCGCTGAGTATCAGCGAAGGCGGCCCGGAGATGCAGGCGCTATTGAACCGCTACTTCCCAGAAGACAAGCCGCAGGAAAGGGTAATGACAGTGTTAGCAGCCTACGCCAGGTACGGCCCAAGGCTAATGGAAGCCATAGAAAACGTCCCCGACCTGTTCGATTTCAAACACCACGTCGCGGTGATGTAGGCCGGGAACGCGGACGTCCCGTCCGCAATTCCAAGCCCAGCCCGCAAGGGCTGGGGGTGCAGCTTCGTTGAGGCGGTAGGCTTTCAGCGAATCCAGCCAATGCGGAGCGCCAGCAATAAATTCCGACTGGCAGTGGAGATGGCGAATTCATTCTGCCTCAGCCAACAATCCCGGTGCCCACAAGTTTTCCGGCTGTCAGCCCCTGCCCTCTTTTCCCAATGTTGTCCGCCGCACGGTCCCCGTCCCGATCCGCTTTGCAGCCGGGTCTGGCGACCTTCGCCAAAGCGTTGCTGACTTCCGGACAGGTCGCATTAATAGCTACTGGTGTTTAAACCTAGTTGTTAAACCACTGCAGCAGGGCACGCAGCCTTGAATCCGGGCTACTGCCAGCTTATGCACATGTAACAGCACGATTTCGCGGCAACAACCTGAAAGTGAATGGAAGCAATAGTTCGAAGAGATTGATCGAGGGGGCAAGAGCGATCTGGTTCGCTCCCGAGTCTCTCAGACTCGGCCCCAAGTGCCATGTCCGTCCACGGAGGCGGCGCTTGCGGGGCACGCGGTTCGAACCCGTGCCCCCTCGACCGTTTTTCACTGTAGCAAGTTTGTCTGCAAGGAATCCAGACCCTCCGCACAGTTGCGGTACCGCCGGACTGCCAGCCTGCGCCTGGCCGACGTTGTCTCTTGAGCAACGTATCTCTGGCGGAGGTGCTCGGCGGAGTCGGGAGGGCTGGCGTGTGCAGGCTCATGTCCGCGTGAGTGTGCAATCCGCTATGTGCGCGGTTTGCCGCGACGCAGTGCACACCCCGGTCCTCTGGGCTTGCTACAAAAACAGGCAGGTCTTCTAATAGCTGCCGGCTTGTCCGGGATGTGCAATGGCATCCCGGAAAATGGAGGGTGGCATGACGATTTCATCTGGCACCGTGTGGATCATCTTGAGCGTCATCGCGCTGCTGCTTGCGGTTGGCGTCATCATCGGGGCCGCCGTGTTCTGGCCTGCTGGCGCAGCGATGGGCGGGCTGCTACTGCTCTATGTGCTGGCGCTGGCCAAGGCGTCTCTTGTAATCGTGCAACAGCAGGAAGTGGGCGTGTTGCAGCGGTGGGGCAAGTTCGTCCGCCTGCTGGAGCCAGGTCTGCACTTCATGACGCCTGTCATGGACCGTCTCAGCGGACGGGTTTCGCTGCGAGTGAGGCAACTGAACGTACGCGTGGAAACCAAGACGGAAGACAACGTGTTTGCCACGATTGTGGTGTCGGTCCAGTACTTCGTGCTGCCCGAGCGTGTCTACGACGCCTTTTATCGGCTTGACAGCCACGACACTCAGATTACGGCCTTCGTGTTTGATGTGGTGCGCGCTCGGGTGCCACGCATGACCCTGGACTCGGTGTTTGACAAGAAGGACGAGATCGCCGATGCCGTGAAGGCGGAACTCAGCCAGGTTATGGCGGACTTCGGCTATGGCATCCTGAAGGCCTTGGTGACGGACATCGAGCCCGATCACAAGGTCAAGGACGCCATGAACGAGATCAACGCGGCTCAGCGCCTGCGCGTGGCAGCCACCGAGAAGGGCGAGGCCGAGCGCATCCTGAAGGTCAAGCAGGCCGAAGCTGAGTCTCAAAGCAAGGCGCTGCAGGGTAAAGGTATCGCTGATCAAAGGCGCGCAATCGTGGAGGGCCTGCGCGAAAGCGTGGGCGAGTTCCAGCAATCCGTCAAAGGCGCCTCAGCGCAGGAAGTACTGAACCTGATCCTGCTAACCCAGTACTTCGACACGCTGAAGGAACTGGGCCAGAATGGCCACACGAACACAATCATGCTGCCGCATTCGCCAGGAGCATTGGGCGACCTGGCAGCCCAGATTCGCGACGCCGTCATCGCAGGGAACGCGGTTGGGGACTGAGGGCCTGCGCCAGAAGGGGTCAGGCCCCTTCATGTGGTAAAAGCTGGGTGAATGGTTGGGGCGCGCACTAGCTATCTATCGCACCTTGCGGTCTATGTGGATGAGATAACCGTTGTATGCCAGCACGCCTTTGTATTCGCGAACCGCTAAAGGGGTCAGAACTGCTAAAGGGGTCAGGCTCCTATAAATCGCGTGTTTTGAGGCCTGTGTGGCGGCTTTGCTGACTGGGCCTTTTGTGCGGGGTTGGTTTGGCGTCGGTGATTGGCTTGGCTGACTAGCCCTGTGGTGCCGACAAAGCGGGGGTAGGCACCCGCCTTTACTGAACCGCTAAAGGGGTCAGGCACCCGCCTTCGCAAAGGCTGCGACGCGAGCCTGACCCCTTTTCGGCGGCTGCCTGGCGCGGCGGATTCCTCCGCCCCTTTGGGGCGGGACACTGCTTTACTGCTTTCCACGGGTTTCGCTCGGCCGACTGCGCCGGCCTGGCTTCACCCGTGGCTACAAACCAGCGCCCCGTCGGGGCGCGACTGCGGGTGCGGCTGCGGGCGGGGCTGCGGGCGGCGGCTTCCTCCGCCCCTTTGGGGCGGGACACTGCTTTCCTGCTTTCCACGGGTTTCGCTCGGCCGACTGCGCCAGCCTGGCTTCACCCGCGGCTACAAACCAGCGCCCCTTCGGGGCGCGACTGCGGGTGCGGCTGCGGGCGGGGCTGCGGGCGGCGGCTTCCTCCGCCCCTTTGGGGCGGGACACTGCTTTCCTGCGGTCCACGGGTTTCGCTCGGCCGGCTGCGCCGGCCTGGCTTCACCCGTGGCTACAAACCGGCGCCCCGTCGGGGCGCGACTGCGGCTGCGGGTGCGGCTGCGGGCGGGGCTGCGGGCGGGGCTGCGGGCGGCGGCTTCCTCCGCCCCTTTGGGGCGGGACACTGCTTTACTGCTTTCCACGGGTTTCGCTCGGCCGACTGCGCCGGCCTGGCTTCACCCGTGGCTACAAACCAGCGCCCCGTCGG
>JAJVIO010000063.1:11154-26782 GCA_022071975.1 Planctomycetota bacterium | reverse complement strand
GCTTTCCGTTGAGGAAGGCGCCAACGGCGACTTTCTCAACGGCCTGCTAGTCAATGCCGAACTGCTTGCGGAAGTCGGCCATGTCCGAGGCAGCCCGGCGCACGTTGGCCTTGGCCCGCTTCTTGGAAGACTTCAGCGCCTTCATCTGCTGCTTGGCAGCTTTCTTCTTGTCGCGCCCCAGCTTCCAGGCCGCCGCCTTGCCCATCAGGCCCTGGCTCTTGAGCCCCTGCACCATCTCGCGCATCTGGTCGAAGCTCTTCAGCAGCCGGTTCAGTTCATCCAGGCTGCGGCCGGAGCCCGCCGAAATGCGCCGTTTGCGCGACATGTTCAGCTGCTCTGGCAGGCGCCGCTCCTTGGGCGTCATGGAAAGGATCAGCGCCTCAACGTGGTCAAGGCCGCGCTCGTTGACCTGGTCCAGCGGCAGCTCGCTCGCGCCGGGGATCATCTTCAGCAGGTCCTGCATAGGACCCATCTTGCGGATGGCCTTGATCTGCTGCAGGAAATCTTCCAGCGTGAACTCGTCCTCCAGCAGCTTCTGTTCAAGCTCCAGCGCCTGGTTTTCGTCGATCGCACTCTGGGCCTTCTCCACCAGGCTGACCACGTCGCCCATGCCCAGGATGCGGCCGGCGATGCGGTCGGCATGGAACACTTCCAGGCCGTCCATTTTTTCGCTGACGCCGATGAAGCGGATCGGCTTGCCGGTAATGACGCGCACGGTCATCACCGCGCCGCCGCGGCTGTCGCCGTCCAGCTTGGTGAGGATCGCGCCAGTCAGCGGCAACTTTTCGTCGAAAGCCTTGGCCGACTTCACGGCATCCTGGCCGGTCATGCCGTCGCAAACGAAGAAGACTTCGTCGGGCTGGGCGCGCTTGGCGACTTCCTGCACTTCCTTCATCAGGGAGTCGTCAACGTGCAGGCGGCCGGCGGTGTCGAGAATGACCACATCGTGGCCCTTCTTCTTGGCCTCGGCCACCGCGCGTTCACACACCTCGGGCGGCGTGGCCTTGCGGTCGGCAAACACCGGGATGCCGATGCCCTTGCCCACGACTTCGAGCTGGTCCACGGCCGCGGGACGCTGAAGGTCCGCCGCCACCAGCATGGGGTTCTTCTTGTATTTCTGCTTCAGGTAGAGGGCGAGTTTGCCGCAAGTGGTGGTTTTGCCCGCGCCCTGCAGGCCGGCCATCAGGATCACGGTGGGCCGGTCGCTGCGGAACTTGATCTTGGCGCGGCCCTGCTCGTCAACTGTGCCGGGTTCCTGCATCATGCGGATCAGTTCGTCGTGGACGATCTTGACGAACTGCTCGCCGGGGCGCACGCCCTGCAGCACCTCCGCGCCCAGAGCCTTCTCACGCACGCTTTCGGTGAAATTCTTGGCAACTTTCAGGCTTACGTCGGCCTCAAGCAGCGCGGTGCGGATGGCGCGCACGGCCTCAGTGACGTTTTCCTCGGTGATCTTGTCCGAGCCCGAAAGCTTGCGCCAAAGGTCAGTGAAGCGGCTGGAGATGTTGTCGAACATGCGTGGTCCTGAAAAACGATGACCGGTGAGTGTAACAGACGGCGCGGGTTATACATCCCGCCGTCTAGTTGCGCTAAGCGGGTTTAGCCATACACTTTCCGGCCAGTGACTTCGCTCGTTGTCCGTATGGCGAGGTTGGGTCCAGCGCGAGTCGGCAATGCCGGCTGCTGCGCTACAGACGTCCGGAAAGGACTGAGATGAGTAAGCCAGAAGGCGAACACCGCCTGCATGCCAGGCTGCAACCCGCGGCAGGCGACCACTCCGAAGATGCCTACCGCAAGCGCCCCGGCGAGATTCTCGACCGCTTCGAGCGCGGCGGACACGTTGACAAGGTTGACCTGCTGACCGGCAGGGTCACGCCCGAAGGCCACGCCGTGCCCGAGGGCAAACGCGCCCAGCAGGCTGAGCTCAACCGTGCCTGGCTGAAGGCCGAGCGCGAGCGCCTGCAGGCCGGCAAGGGCGAGCCCCTGGCCAGCGCTGACGAAGACGCCATCCAGCGCTTCCTGCGCACCCAGGGCCGCTTCGGCAGCGCAAGCGAGACCGACCTGCAAGCCAAGGCCGCCGCGGCCCAGGAGTACGCGGCGAAGCTCGCGGCGGAGTACTATCAGGAGGCAGGAGGTGGGAGGCAGGAGGCAGGAACTGCAACTCACGCCCCACGCCCCACGCCGCATGCCGCTGCAACACGCGCTTCGTTCCTCCCCGTTTCCCGCTCCGACATGGCTGCCCGCGGCTGGGAGCAGTGCGACTTCGTACTGGTCACCGGCGACGCCTACGTGGACCACCCCAGCTTCGCCAACGCCGTGATCGGCCGTGTGCTGGAATGGGCCGGCTTCAAGGTCGGCATCCTGTCGCAGCCCGACTACACCAACCCGGAAGCCTTCAAGGCCCTGGGCAAGCCGCGCCTGGCGTTCCTGGTTTCGGCCGGCAACCTGGACAGCAACCTCAACGCGTATACGGCGCACAAGCTGCCGCGCAGCGACGACCCCTACACCCCGGGCGGCAAGCCAGGCAAACGGCCGGTGCGCGCGACCATCGTGTACTGCAACATGATCCGCCGCGCGTTCGGCAAAACGCCGATCATCGTGGGCGGCATCGAGGCCAGCCAGCGGCGCTTCAGCCACTACGATTACTGGGACGACAAGGTGCGCCGCAGCGTGCTGCTTGACAGCAACGCGGACATGCTGGTGTTCGGCATGGGCGAGACGCAGATCGTTGAGCTGGCACACAGGCTCAACCGCGGCGAGCCGCTCTCGCAGATTACCGACGTGCGCGGAACGGCCTTCGTCAAGAAAGACGCGGCGTTTCTGGATTCGCCAGAGTACGTCGAACGCTTCGGCAAGCCGGTTCACACCCTGGATCACGAGGAGCTGTTGCCGCCGATTCAGGAGGCAGGAGGCGGGACGCAGGAGGCAGGAGCAACCGCAACTTCTGTTCAATCCAGAATCCACAATCCAAAATCCAAAGTCGCGCCTCCCGATCGCGTCCAGGAGCACCAGACCGAATCCCCCGCGCAGGTGCCCGCCTACCGCCGCAACTACGCCGTCGCCTTCAAGAAGATCTTCGACCAGCAGGACCCCGTGCGCGGCCGTCCGGTGGTGCAGCGCACCGGCAAGCTGAGCGTGATCCAGCTGCCGCCGGCGCGCCTGCAAACGGAAGAAGAACTTGACCGCTGGTACGACCTGCCCTACACGCGCCTGCCCCATCCGGATTACGAGGCCTTGGGCGGCGTGCCGGCCTGGCTGACCACCCAGCACAGCATCGTCACCCACCGCGGCTGCATGGGTTCATGCACCTTCTGCGCGATCTGGATGCACCAGGGGCGTACCATCCAGTCGCGCTCGGCCGAAAGCATCGTGAAGGAGGCCGAGGCCATCACCCACATGCCCAGCTTCAAAGGCTACATCAGTGACGTGGGCGGCCCGACGGCGAACATGTACGGCAACTACTGCAGCGTGCAGCAGACCCTGGGCGCCTGCAAAGACCGCGACTGCCTGCTGCCCGACCCCTGCCCGGCCCTGCGCCTCCACCTCGACAAACAAATCGACGTGCTGAAGCGAGTCAGGGCCGTGCCCGGCGTGAAGAAGGCCTTCATCGCCAGCGGCATCCGCCACGACATGCTGATCGACGACAAGGCCACCCGGGGCATCGGCGACGCCTACATCGAGAACCTGGCCGCGCACCACACCAGCGGCCACCTGAAGGTCGCGCCCGAGCACCTCAGCGACGACGTGCTGACCCGCATGCGCAAGCCCGGACTGCACAAGTATGAAGAGTTCAAGCGGCGTTTCGTTGAGGCCAGCAAACGCGTGGGCAAAGAGCAATACCTGGTGGCCTACTTCGTAAGCAGCCACCCGGGCTGCACCATGGACGAGCAGATCCGCCTGGCCGAGTACTTCAAGAAGAACAACTGGAGTCCCGAGCAGGTACAGGACTTCATCCCCACACCGATGACCCCCGCCACTGCGATGTTCTACAGCGGCCACGACCCCGAAACCGGCGAGTTCGTCTACACCCCCACCACCATGCGCGAAAAGCGCCGCCAGCGCGCGCTGATGCAGTTCACACGCCCCGAGTTCCACGGCCGCGTGCGCAAGGCGCTAAGGGAAGCCGGCCGCAAAGACCTGATCGGCACGCACCCCGACGCGCTGGTAAGGCCCGGCCAAGAAGAAGACTGGGACGACGACAACCCTGCAAGGCCAGCCGGCATAGGCTCCGGCCCGGCGACAACCCGAAAACGCAACAACCCCTACCGCGGCCGAAAACCACGAGGCAAACGCCGCTAGGTTATCCGCTTTGCAATAGGCCCAACTGGCTTAGAATGTGCGGGGGAGAACAGTGATGGGCAAAGTCCTCGAAGAGTCGAAGTTCAGACCCAGCAAGCCGGGTGAGCCCGTGTGGGAACTGTTGCGTCACTACCCAGTCCAGGGCAAGTGGACCGAGGAGGAGTACCTGAGGCTCGATGAAGGCATCTTGATCGAGTACACGGACGGCGTCCTGGAGTTCCTGACCTTTCCCACCATGACGCACCAGCAAATCGTCCTGCTGCTGGTTCAACTTCTGCAGGAACACCTTAAGGGCACCGCTGCACTCGTACTGTTCGCACCCCTGCCGGTGAAGGTCGCAGACGGAAAGTATCGGGAGCCTGATGTCCTCTGCATGCTCGACAAGGCAGACCCTCGCGTGGGAGAGAACTTTTGGACGGGTGCGGACGTACTGTTTGAGGTTGTCAGCCAAGGCAAGGAGGCGCGCGAGCGGGATTACGACGACAAGTCACTCGCGTACGCCAAGGCCGGCGTCAGCGAGTACTGGATCGTCGATCCAATCCGGAAGTTGATCACGGTGAAGTCGCTTCGCGGCAAACACTACGTCGATCACTCTACGGCAAAAGAAGGGCAAACGGCCGAGTCAGCATTGCTGCCGGGCTTCACCATCGAGGCAGATCGCCTGTTCCAGTTGAAGTAGAGTAACGAGAACAAGCTTCAACTTGCGCGAGGAGCGCCGCCTGCGCGCACTGATGCAGTTCACCAAATCCGAAGCATTGGTGAAACCGGGCATTGAGCAGGACCGGGACGACGACAACCCTGCAAGGCCAGCCGGCATAGGCTCCGGCCCGGCCACAACCCGAAAGCGCAACAACCCCTACCGCGGCCGAAAACCACGAGGCAAACGCCGCCACGGGAAGTAGTCTGCACGCATGCCGTTGCAGATCGTCTATTCGTGGACCCATGCCGTTGACCGCGCCGGCGCGCGAAAGCTGGTTGAGGCCATGCGTGACGCCGCGTTGAAGCTGCCCTTCGTCAAGGTCAGCGACATCATTGAAGAGGAATGGGGTCCCCAACAACTCCGCGACCCGGAGCGCGAGGCCGACCCGGATCGCCCCCGCATGACCGACGAAGAATTCGAGGCCGTCATGCGCCGCTGGCCGGGGCGCTGGTTCGTGAAACACGAGGACGACCCCGACGTCCACATGTCCCTGATCGAGCCGGTCTGGGCCTGCTATTTCATCGCCCAGCTCAACGGCTGCGATCCCGTCACGGCCGGCCTGGCGGAACACGTCGACAAGGTGAAAGTCGAGCGCGAGTTCAGCGTGGAGGAAGTTTCCACCAACCTCGACGGCAAAATGGCCTGGCAATGCAAGTGCGAAACCATGAACGCTTTCCTGCCCGGTTTCGGCGGCTTCGACAATTTCCTGCAGCAGCACACCACGGCGCTGAAGTTCCTGGAGGATGTCGAGAAACTTGGGCTTACGCTCGACGTCTGGGACCAGGGTAAGTACTGGGAAACCACCAACGTTGAACTGCTGCGCGAAGAGCTTGAACGCTCGGCCGCGATCACCGCCCACTCTATCGGCTACCTGAAGGACCACCTGGGTGAGGAGCCGGATCTGGCTCGCGACATGCCTCTGTTAACCCACCCGCAGTTCGAACAGCTTGAAGCCAAGGGCGCCGAAATCATGGCGCAGGGGCCGCACCCCTCGATCCGCCGCCTGCTCGAGCAACACGAGGAAGGCGAAGAATGGAAGCGCGGCCGTGAAGAGGAGGAGTGATGGGGCTGACCATTCACTGGAACTGGAAGACAGACTTCACGCGCGATGAAGCGCGCGAGAAGATCCAGCGGCTGTACGAGTTCGCCTCGGCACTCGGCTTCGAAAACTGCTTTGAGCCTGTCGAGATCGACTGGTCGCAAGAGCCCGCCGACGACGACGAGGTTTTCCTGCGACTGCGTTCGCACTGGACCACCCATCACGAGTACGAAGTCGACAGCATCCGCGAATCCACCGGCGACCTGCTCGAGCCCGCCTGGTCGATCTGCTTCTTCACCACCGATCCCGGCACCGAGCCCGCCTTCTTCGGCTTCGGCGAGTACCCCGCCACCTGGCGCTGGCGCGGCCGTGACCTGCCCACCGAGGCCAGCGGCCTGAGCTGGATGACCTTCTGCAAAACCCAATACGCCTCCATGCCCGAAGAAGGCGGCGAGCCCAACTTCATGGCCGCGCATCTGCGTATCATAATGGTGCTCGATGAGGCCAAGCGGCTCGGCATTCCCGTTGAAGTAAGCGACGAAGGCGAGTACTGGGAAACCCGCAGTGAAGACAGGCTGCGCGCCAAGCTGCGCCAGTACAACGGGCTGATCGCCGCCATGGCCGGGCAACTGAAAGATGCGCTCGGCGACGACGCCGTGGAAGCCCCCATCCGCGGCCACCCGGAGTTCGAACGCCTCGAAGCGGCCGGCCATGCCGAATTCGGCGACAAGCTGAACGAGGCCGCCAAGGCCGTCGAAAGGCTGCGCGAAGAGGAATAGCCTGTACCGTCGCCGCAGCGGCAACAGCCTCTGCCGCGGGAAACGTCCTCGGAACAGGAAAGGCCACGGCTCAAAATGAGTCACCCGTTTGCGGGCCAAACAGATACGCTCGGGCCATGGAAACTCCAGACCACGAAGAGATTCCGCCGGGTGAAGACGCGTTGATTGCGCGGCTGGTTGAACAGAACCTGGCGTTGCTCGATGCAAGCACGCGGCCGGTGCGGCGCGGGCAACACCCCAAGCATCACGGCTGCGTGCATGCCGAGTTCGTGGTCGAGCCCGACCTCGATGCCGAGCTGCGCCACGGCTTGTTCGCGCGGCCGGGCAGCTACCCGACAGTCATCCGCTTCAGCAACGGAGCGGCATTCGACGATCGCAAGGGCGACGCCCATGGCATGGCCCTGAAGCTGTTTGATGTCCCGGGCGAAAAGCTGCTGGGCGAAGGCGACACCCACGACTTCGTGCTGATCGACCACCCGGTGTTTTTCGCGGCCGACGTGGCGGGCTACGTGGCGCTGTTCGAGGCGTTACTCGGCGCCAAGCAATCGGTGCTGCCCAAGCTGGCGTTCTTCCTGCCGCGCTTCCTGGCCGAGATGGGACACGTCTACCTGACCCACCTGCACAAGCACCCGCACGAGTTGTCGATCATGCTGGCGATGATCGCGAAGCATCCTGACTCGCCGCTCGCGATCCGGTACTGGAGCACAACGCCCTATTGTCTTGGCCCACACGCTGTGAAGTGGGCAGTGCAGCCGCACGAGGCGCTACTGAAGCCGTTTGATACGCCGAACTCGGCCGACAAGCTGCGCCTGACACTGACTCGGCAACTTGCCGCCGGCGAGGCCGCCTTCGACTTCATGGTACAGCTGCGGAACGATCCCGCTTCCATGCCGGTTGAGGACCCGACCCGCGAGTGGGACGCCCAGCGTTCACCCTGGCGCAAGCTGGCCACGTTGCGCATACCCCGGCAAAGGCCTGATACGCCTGAGCTGATGTCCTTTTGCGAACAGCTTTCCTTCAACCCGTGGCGCTGCAGGCCGGAACACCGCCCCCTGGGCGGCGTCAACCGCGCCCGCAAATCGATTTACCAGGCGCTGTCAGAACGTCGGCACGAGTTGAACGCTGGCACCTCGGCCGAGCCCAGCCTCAGTGAGTTCAAGAAGCTCTGGGCCGAGTAGTCGCTCTCGCCCGCCTGGGGTTACACGGCTTATCCAAGTTCTGAACCTTCCTTCGGATCTCTCGTTCATTAGTGGTGCCAGGGTAATAACCCTTCCCGGGGTCGGTTCCGAGGATTCAAGGAACTGCCATGGCAAGCCAAGAGGGCCTGGTTGAACAGGCCGATGCGAGTTACCTGGATTCAGAACATCCTCCCGAAGAAAACCTGGGCGCGGCCGCGAGCGTGCCCTGGGTGGCGGTGGCGCTGGCTGTGCACGCGATCCTGCTGATGGTGGCATGGTTCGTGATGCCCGCGACGGCGGAGCGGCTGAAGGTGGAGACGCTGCAGGCCAGCAGCGAGATGATTCCCCAGCCGCCCGAGCCCATCCAGCCGCCGGAGAAGCAGGTGGAATGGGAAGATCGCACGCCGGTCGAAACGCAGCCCGTGGAAGACCAGCGCGTGCAGTTCGAGGACGACACGCACGCCGAGGACCCCAGCGACTCGCCCAACAAGGACCTGGCCGAAAACCCCAACGACAACCCGTCGGACAACGAATCGCCCCTCCCCAACAAGGAATCCACTACCTCGGCTACCGGCCTGGGTGGCGGCGCGGGCGGCGGAGGCGGCCATGGCGGCGACGGCGGCATGCGTAAGTTGCGCCCGGGCGGCCTGACCGGCCAGCCCCAAAGCGTGGTCACCGGCAACGCTCTGCAGTGGCTGGCAGACCACCAGAATCGCGAAGGCTACTGGAGCGCCACCACCTTCGGTGAAGACTCGACCCGCACAGGCGCCAAGCACACCTACAACATCGACTTCGTCAATGTCGGCGTGGCCGGCGGCGACACCGGCTGGGAAGCCACCTGCGACGTGGGCCTCACCGGCCTGGCCATGCTGGCTTTCAGCGGCCCGGGCTATGATCACAAGACCTCGAAGTACGCCCGTACCCTGCGCCAGGCCGTGATCTGGATGCGCAAGGTGCAGGACAACGACGGCTGTTTCGGCGCCAAGGAAGACGACCATTTCATCTACAACCACGCCATCGCCACCATGGCAATGGCTGAGCTCTACGGCCTGTCCGGCGACTCGGTGCTCGGCCCCATCGTGGAGCGCGCGGTCGAGTTCATCCTGAAGGCGCAGAACCCGGGCCTGGGCTGGCGCTACGGCGTGCAGCCGGGCATCAACGACACCTCGGTGACCGGCTGGATGGTGCTGACCCTGCACACCTGCGAGCTTGCCGGCATCCATTTCGACGCCAGCAAGTGCTACAGCGACGCGGGAGAGTGGTTCGAAATGGCCACCGTCGATGTGGGCGGCTACCCCAAGTGCGGCTACGACACGCCGGGCAGCAACTGCTCGCGGCTGCGCTCTGCCTCGGGCGTCTATGAAAACCAGCCCTCGATGGATGCCATCTACATCATGAGCATGCTGTTCATGGGCGAGCGCAACCTGCAGTCTCCGGACATCCGCTCCATGGCCAAAGTCTGCACCGAGAAGGGCTACCTGCCCGAGTGGAAACACGAGAAGCTGGATTACTACTACTGGTACTACGCCAGCCTGGCCATGTACCAGGTTGGCGGCAGCGCCTGGGACCAGTGGGAAAAAGCCATGTCCAAGACGCTGATCGACAACCAGCGCGGCTTCAGCGCCAAGGACCGGGCCGCCGGCCTGGTCAGCCCCGAAGCGCTGGATGAACACGGCAGCTGGGACCCCGTTGACGCATGGGGCTCAGCGGGCGGACGCGTCTACTCCACTGCCATCAACGCCCTGACGCTGGAGACCTACTACCGTCACCGGCGCTTGAACAGCAAGTAACGCGCAGTCTGGGCAGCGGTCGGCCGGGGGCCTTCGGGCTTCCGGCCGATTGCGTTTGCGCAAGGAATGTGAGGCGGTTGTGAAACATGGATCGCGGAGCAATCGTTTGATTGGATAGGTGGACACAAGGCGCGCGAGGTTGGCTATACTGTGCGCACCAACGGGAGACGTCGGTGAACTCGGAAGAATTCAACCTGGATGTGTTGATCAGCTCGATGAAAGAGCTGCGCCAGATGCAACTGGACGACCAGGTCCGGCAGGCGCTGGAGAGCGCAAGGCTGAAGCTTGACCCGGGCACGCTCGAGGATTTCATCCACGAACTCGAGCACGACATCGAAGAACACATCCAGAGGCTGGAGCGGATCTCCGGTGTGATGAAGGCCGAAGAGCGCTCGCACCCGGAGCGCATGGAAGATCTGCGCAGGCGGGAAGTGGCTTTCCAGTCCGGCTGCGACCTGGAAGAAGTGGACAGCCTGTGTGAGGCATTCAGCCGCGCCCGTGAAATCCTGGCCGGCCTGAAAGGCCAGGGCGGCGGTGTGATCGACGTGAAGCTGCTGTTCAGCAACCTGCCGGGGCTCACGGGCATGGAGATCAGTGAAGTCGGCAAGGCTTCCAACATCCTGCGCGGCCTTCTGGATGGCACCATCCAATCCCGCAAACCGGAAGCCGAAAACCTTGACGCGCTGGCCGGCCGAAACGAGGAGTTCGAGCAGTTGTTCGAGCTTGGCAGCACTAATGCGCCGAAGAACCGTCTTCCGAAAGACTGGAAACCCTGAAACCGCGTTGGATTCCGCACAGTTCCCGCCCGGGCGGGGCGTGCCTCGCGATCCAGAACCGGAAATGATGGACCTGAACGCTCCCGAGCCCCCGAAAAACGGTCCAGAACGTCCCCCCACCGGCCCCTTGCAACCGGTCGATCTCCCGGCTACCCTTTCGCGCCCGTTTCGCAGGTTGCTGGCTTTAATGTCACGCGCGGGCGGGCAAGACATGAGCACGCAGGGCGCTGGAGGCTTCAGGAATGGTCAAGATTCGTCTCACGCGTACGGGACGCAAGCACTACCACACTTTCCGCATCGTGGCCGCGGACGCGAAGAGTCCGCGCGACGGTCGCTTCATCGAGGTGCTGGGTACCTACAACCCGAACCTCGCGAACAACGACGAGAACAAGTTCGTGTTCAAGAAGGAGCGCGTGGAGTACTGGCTGGGCAAGGGCGCACAGCCCTCAAACACGGTCTGGACGCTGCTGCGCAAGCACGGCATCAACAAGGCCACCGCCCTCGCGACGCGCAAGCAGCTTTCCGCTTCATCCTGATCGGCGTGTTCGCCCTGCTGCTCGGCGGCTGCATTGAGCCGCCGACCCGCGACCAGGAACGCGAAGAGGTCATGGAAGAGTCCGGCGTGCGCCTGGCGCCGACCCCGCGCGGCCCCGTAAACGCGCAACGCAAGACACCCGACGATCCGCCTGACCCCAGGCTCAAGGAAGACGTGCTGCAGCTTTCCTCTGAGATCCCGCTTGAGCGCATCCAGGCCGACAATCGGCTGAAGCAGGCCGGCGCCGACGGGATCATGGCCGGCGCCGCATTTCTGGCCGAGGCAAAAACAGGCCCGCGCCAGCTGATCGAGGCCCTGCGCTTCATTGCATCGACCGACTTCTCTGAGCTTGAGGCCGCGCAGGCCGATGCCGCCCGCGAGGCGCTGGCCGAGTGTCTGCGCCATGAAGATCCCGCCGTGCGCGTGCAGGCCGCACGCGCGCTGCAGGTTCACGGGCCGGGCGCCCAGCGCACGGTGTTTCTGACCGCCATTGGCGACCCTGAGCGTCGCGTACGCTGGGCCGTGGTCCGTCGCTTCAGCGACAACCCCGGCGAGCTGGACAAGAGCCAGCGAGGCATCCTGCTGGGGTACCTCGATGCCGGCACCCGCGCCGAGTTCACGGGCGCGGACCTGGATCGCGACGAGCGCCTGAGCGCGCGCGAGTTCAAGGGAACCACTGAGGAATTCGGCCGGTTGGACCGCGACAAGGACGAGTACATCAGCCTTGATGAGTGGACCAGCCCGGTGCCGAGCGAGATCCGCGCTGACGTGATCGCGCTGCTGCTGGACCTGCACGGGAAGCTGACGCCGAACGATAAGCCCTTTGGGTACAATCCCTGGCTCCCATCGTCGGATCAACTGGATACAGTCTCACGCTGGAAGAAATGGAACGAGCAGGTGGCCGACCGGACCCCCGCCGAGAACGAATAGGACGCTGCCATGGCAACAATTCGCGAACTTCAGACCAAGGCCCGCAAGGCGCTACAGAAGTGGAAGAAGGACTACGCCAAGCTGCTGGAGAAGGACAACCGCAGCCCCGTATCGCACCTCTGTTACACCATCCTGCTGCGCAACAACACAACGGCCGGCGCCGACAAGGCCGAAGCGGCCCTGCGCGCGCGCTTCGTGGACTGGAACGAGATTCGCGTCAGCCCCGTGGCAGAAGTCCGCGAGGTCCTGGAAGAGGCCGGTACGCCCAACGCCGAACAGAAGGCTTACGCCCTGCGCCGCTTCCTGCGCGACGTGTTCAGCAAGTTCACCAAGACCAACCTGTACTTCGACCTGATGGTGGTGCCCGAAGTGGTGCCCGAGCCGATCCCCGGCGAAAAGCCCGAGACCATCGACGATGACGACGAAGACGCCGACGAAGCGGTCACCCGCGAATCCGGCCTGCCCGATCACCCGGAAGTACCCGGCTTCGTGGACATGGTCCGCATCATGGACCAGCCCATGCCGCTCGATCCCAAGCTGATCACCGAGAAAAATGCCACCAACGTGTGCTCATGCGCCTGGGACGACGCTGAGCGCGGGCCGTTTGCCATCATCTGGCGCGTGGCACTGGCCGAGGGCCTGATCGAGCCGGAGTACGAAGGACTCGAGGCCCTTTCGCGCCTGCGCAACCAGATCGCTCCCGAAAAGGAACGTGACGAGTTCGCTTTCTACTCAATGATCCACGCCGCCCAGAACTGGCCCAAGATCAGCAAGGCCGCGGAAAAGGCCCGCAAGAAGTTCGTGAAGGCCAAGGCCTAACTTGCCCCGGCGGGCCGCATCCGGTAGAAACCCGCGTCGCTAACCTCTTGGGAATTGCCATGTCGATCTTCGTTACCAAAGCCACGCGGGTCATTTGCCAGGGCATCACCGGCCGTCACGGCGCCTTTCACTCGGCGCGCTGCATCGAGTACGGCACCAATTTCGTCGCGGGCGTCACACCGGGCAAGGGCGGACAGGTGTTCGACAAAGACCCCGCCGGCCAGGTGATCAAGCGCCCCGACGGCTCCGAGGCGAAAGTTCCCATCTTCAACACCGTGGCCGAGGCTGTGCATGAGGTCGGTGTAGACGCCAGCATGGTGTTCGTGCCGCCCGCGCTGGCGGCAGACGCCATCCTTGAGGCCGCGGACGCCGGTGTCCGGCTGATCTGCTGCATCACCGAGGGCATCCCGGTCATGGACATGGTGCGCGTGAAGGCCATCCTCGAGGAACGCTATCCGCGCTCAAGGCTGATCGGCCCCAACTGCCCCGGCATCATCACCCCCGGCGAATGCAAGATCGGCATCATGCCCGGCCACATCCACCGCCCCGGCCGCATCGGTATCGTCAGCCGCAGCGGTACGCTCACCTACGAGGCCGTGCATCAGGTGACCAACATGGGCCTGGGCCAGAGCACCTGCGTGGGTATCGGCGGCGACCCCGTGAACGGCACCAACTTCATCGACTGCCTGTACGCCTTCAACAACGACCCCAACACCGACGCGGTGATCATGATCGGCGAGATCGGCGGCAACGCCGAGGAAAAGGCCGCGCAATGGGTCGCCGAGAACATGCACAAGCCGGTGGCCGCCTTCATCGCCGGTCGCACCGCGCCCCCGGGCAAGCGCATGGGTCACGCCGGCGCCATCATCAGCGGTGGCAAAGGCACGGCCGAGGACAAGATCAAGGCCCTTCGCGCGGCCGGCATCACTGTGGCCGACAGCCCGGCCGACCTTGGCAAAGCCATCAAGGAAGCCATGGCCGCCGTGGGATAGTCCAAGCATCCTGCACAAAGCGGGCCCGCCAAGGCGGGCCCGTTGCATTATCGGCCAACAGCGGAGACGCCCGCGCGTTCAAACACGCGTACGCCAACCCAAGGAGGCCCCCATGAGCCGTCTGTTCGCCGCACTGCTGGTTGTTGCCGCCGTGTTTGCCATTTCCGCGGCCCAGGAAGCACCCAAGCCGGAGCCAATGCCGCGCTTTCCCTTTGGCGGCAGCAAGTCGCAGATCCCCTTCGATGTCGTCGAAGTGAACGGCCAGAAAGCCTGGCGAGTCACCGGCCGCGGCAGCGTTCGAATCGAGGAGCTGATTGCCGGCTACTCGTCCGCCACGGGCAAGCGCGTCAGCTATGACAGCGCGGCCGCCGGCATCGCCAGGAACTCGGTACCTTACGTGGGCCCCGACGACGGCCTGTTGGTCCCGAACGCAGAACTGGGCGACTTCGTATCCGAACTGATTGAAGGCGGCCAGCTCACCCTGGTCGGTCATAGCGGCGCCAAGGTACGCGTGGTGCGGCTTGAAGACGCGGTTGGCTACGCGCGCGTGGTGGAGTCCGAGGAACTGGCGGGCTTGCCGGATTCCGAGTGGGTGACGCTCGTGCGCGTAGGCTTGCAGGCTAGCCCCCGCAGCCTCTCGCGCGCGTTGCAGCACTACGTGCGTGCCGGCCTGCAGATCGGCGTCGAAGACGACATGCTGACTGCCACGGGGCGGGTCGCACAGATGCGCAACCTGGAACGCCTGATCGTCAAGATTGAGAGCGGCGCTTCCGGCAGCGACGGCATGCAGGTCAAGGCCTACGAGTTGCCGGCCGCTGTGAAAGCAACGGACGCCGCCCGAGTGCTCAACGACCTGTTCGAGGTGCCCGCCACCACGGTGCAACGACTGGATGGCGGTTACAGTGTGCGCAGCGACGGTCACCGCGACGTGATGGTAAGCGTAGCGCCGGGCGCTAACCGCCTGCTGGTGCGCGCTCGCGCTGCCGACCATGAACTGGTGAAGTCAGCCCTGGATGCGCTCAAGTAGCCGGGCACACTCACAGGGGGCCCCGGGAAGGCAGTGGGGCTCCCGTTCGTTTTTTCAGCTGAGTAGCACGTTCCCTACGCAGGCGGATGGGTGTGCAGTTTGTGACAGATATCAGCTAAGGTTGCACAAGTAGCCAACAATTGATCATTTACACATTCTTATGGAATGTCTGAATTTATCCTTCTGGGTTTTCCGAAACATATAAAGGGTGAAGTCTGTCCTCAGGACCAGATTGACGCTCAACTGCCTATAAGCCGCCTGACAAGCCATTTTCCGACTCGAGCACCGCTGAAAGCCCTTCATCTGGGAATTCTCTGGACTTCCCACCCCGCAAAGGCCGTTAATATACGGTCGGGGAGCGGTCAGCAGGTTCCAAACGGGCCTGCTCGGAGTTTACAAAATGTCGTACGCGGCCTCCCGATTTCTGACAGTTTCTGCACTCCTCTCCGTGTTTGCGGCCGCGCCGCTGTTTGCCCAGCGCGACCAAGTCAAACGTGAACTGCAGGAGCTCGCCTCCCCGGTTGCTGCTGAGCGGATTGCCGCAACAACCCGACTGGTTGCCATTGAAGGTGACATCGGGGCGGACTTGCGCCTGGCCTACAAGATCGCCGGTGCCCAGGAACGTGAAGGCTTGCTTGAGGTCGCGCGTCTTCGCGGTGATGCATCGCTGTTGCAGCAAGGCGCCGAGGCGTTGGGCGACGAGAACGAGGACCTGCACGCCCAGGCGCGAAGCTACCTGCTGGAGTTGCCTTTTGAATCCCTAC
>JAJVIO010000063.1:0-11144 GCA_022071975.1 Planctomycetota bacterium | reverse complement strand
CCCTACAGCCCGAGGTAGACAGTTTCACCACTGGCCAACTCGCGGCATGGCAGGAGTTCCAGACCTTCCGCATCCGCCTCGACATCTCACTGGTGCTGCTTGAGGCGCACCTGATGCCCGGCAAGTTCTTCGGCCAGTTCGAAGAGCTGCGCAAGTTCGATCCCCTGCGCCTTGACCGCGAACTTCTGGCCGCCATGAACGCCGATCCGGAATTCGGCGAGGCTCTGGACCTCGCGTCACTGCGGATGGTCGAGCGCGCTGTTCGTCCCGAGCGCGCCTTTGAGCCACCTTGGCGAAAGCTGCAGGCTTCTGCCGGCGCGCTTAGCCCGGCGCTGCTGTACCAGCACCGGCTGGAAATGGACGAAGAAGTGCTGGCGCGAATCCGTCGCTTTGAACGCTCGGCGTTCCACGCCGGCCTGGAAGTGATCGTGAACGTGCGTGCCGCGGCCGCGCGGGCGCTGGCAGGCAGCGAGCCCACCGAGCTGCTGCAGGGGCTGCTGATGCAGAGCTACGAGTCTCTGCTGACACAGAGCCCCGCCCCGGAACTCCTGAACCTGGTAGACCTGGAGCAGGTTCGCACGGAGATCGAGCTCACGCTGGCGCGCTTCGGCGATGACACGCTGCTGAAGGCGCGCATCGAGGGCCTGCGTTCGCAAATTGACCGGGTGCAGCAGATGCGCTCGAACGTAAACATGCGTGCGGCCACACGCCCGGACCTGATCGCCCAGAACGAAATCGCGCACCTGATGCTGCGCGCCGGCGACCTGGAGGGGGCGGAGAAAGAGTGGGCCGCGGCTGTGGATAACGCCCAGCAGATGCTGCGCGAAGCCGAAGGCCGGAACCGTACGTCTTTGACTTCATACCTGGCGGCGGTGTTCTATAATCTGGCCTGCGCCCAGAGCCTGCAGTTCAAGTTGACGAAGGCGCTGGCAAGCCTGAAGGAAGCGGTCAGCCATGGCTACAAGGACTTCGCCTGGATGCTCGAGGACGGCGACCTGGACAACGTCCGCGTCTCCGAGACGTTCCGCGACTGGTTCCAGGATGCCGCGCCGCCTGCCGTCGCTGATCGCCTTGTTGTGGCTGATTAGCCTGCTGTTTCCGGCCGCCCTGGCCGCCCAATCCGACGACGACCTTGCCGCACTTGACGCTCCCACCGCCTACGAGCGCGAGATAGCAGCCCTCAAACTCGACGACGCGCGGTTGCTGGCGCATTACCGCAAGCTGCTGGATCAGGGCGCTGGGGCCGTGCAGCTGATCACGGCGCTCGAGCGCATCCAGCAGGAGAAGAAGCCCGAGGACATCCGCCTGATCGTCAAGTACATCGGCGATCTCGACCCGGACGTCGCCCAGGCTGCCATGGACGCGCTTCGCACCTTCGGCCGCGACGCGTTGCCCGCCGTGGAGGGGCTGCCGGCCTCGCAGGTAGATGCCCGCACCCGCAAAGAAGTAATCGAGCGGCTGCTGAAAGACCACATCTACTACTGCTGCCAGCGCGATACCGCGATCAACCCCTTCCAGCTCGATTTCGAAGACCGCTTCCTTGAGCTCTACTCTGTGAGTCAGGAACTGGACGAGCTGATGTTCCGCATGCTGCGGGACTCCCTGGCGGACATCCGCGAAGACATCAACGGCACGCGCTACTACTACTGGGGCATGACCAGCTACGACGTGCCGTTCACCGACTACGGCGGGTTGGCCATCGCGGCCCTGGCAAAGCGTCACCCCGAGCGCCTGTTGAAAGAAGCCGGTGAGCTGGCGGAGGTCGAAAGCAACACCGACATCTACTACTGGGGCAACGCCAACCGCTCGCCCGTAACGCTCGCGCTCGCGATCTTCTTCGCGCAACAGGGCAAGACAGCGCTGGTTGACAAGGTCATCAACGACATGGAGTCCGGCTCACGCTGGATGCAGGCCAACCAGACTCTGGGCCTGCACGTGCGCGTGGCGGCTATCCAGTTTGTCGCGCTGGGAGAGTACGAGGCAGCGCTGGAGCGCCTGAACGAGCATCTCAAGCAGGCCGGCTCGGCGCTGAGCTCCACCGTGTCCCAGGCCCACTACCTCAGGGCGCGCATGCTGATGCACCTGAAGGAAGAAGGCGCCGCCCTGCACGCGCTCGAGGAATCCATGGAGTCGTCAGGCACCGCGATGGTGCTCACGCTGGTGGACTCGCACTTCAAGCCCCTTGCCGGCGAGCGCCGCTTCCAGGCCGTGCTGGATTACTGCAAGCTCGCGGCGCGCCGCCTGGACGAGGGCCAGCGCCCCTACCAACCCGCTCCCGACAAGCAGGAGTGAGCGCAGGTTGCCGGACTTCCTCCTGGAACATCCTTGGTTTCTGCTGGCGGCCGTCCCGGCCGTGGCGCTTGTAGTGTGGGTGTTGCAAGGCACCTCAACGCCGCTGCCGACGCTGCGTCGCGCGGTGGGCGGCGCGGGCCTGGCCGCTGCTGTCAGCGCGCTGCTGTTGTGCGCGGCCGGGCTGTTCTGGCAGGTCTCCAGCGAGCGGCGCACTGTCTGGGTGCTGGTTGACCGTTCGCTCTCGGTGGGCACCGCCGGCGAACGCATGCTGGGCACAGTGCTGCAGGATCTGTCCAACTCGCTGCCTGCTGAAGACTACGTGGGCGTGATCCTGTTTGACGAATCGGCAAGCGTGCTTCTCAAACCGGTGCCCGCTCGCGAACTACGACGTGACTACGAACTGCCGGACTGGGAACCGAGTGACGAGACCTGGATCGGCCCGGCGCTTGAGCTGGCGGCGCAGCAGAGTGTGCCCGGCACCGCGCCCTTCGCGCTGCTGCTGAGCGACGGCTACGACAGCAGCGCCCGTTACGGCGGTGATGTCGTGCGCGAAGCCCGCGACACCGGCGTTCGCGTCTTCAGCCTGCCCGTCGATTCCGAGCCGCTGCCGGAAACAGCCGTGGCAGACTTCGGCGCCCGGCTGGTCGGCAACGATGAGCAGGTGCTTGCTGTTGACCTCGTCGTGTTCAGCACCGTTGAGCAAACCGTCGTGCCCCAGATCAAGCTTAACGGCAAGCCCGTTGATGCGGTTGAATGCGACCGGCTGGACGCGCAGGGGCGCCTGCGCGTCGGCGTGGGGCGCAACCCGGTGCGCATGCTGCTGCGGCCCGCCGAGCGTTTGCCAGCTTACGTTGTCGAGGTGTCTATCGCGGCCGAGCAGAACACGTTCACCCGCAACGATTCGCTGAAGTTGTCCGTGCGCGGCCCCGGCGCATCGCGCATCCTGCTGCTGCACGGCGACGACAGCAAAGAGCCCGCGCTGCAGCGCGCTCTTCAGCGCATCGGCCTGCAGGTCACCGCGGGCGGGCCTGACATCCTGCCCTCCGAGATGATCGAGCTCTCGAAGTACCAGGTGCTGATTCTCTCCAATGTGCCGGCTACCTCCGTCAGCGGTACGCAACTCGCCATGATCGAGCGTTTCGTGCGCAACGGCGGCGGCCTGGCCATGATCGGCGGCCCGCGCAGCTTCGCGCCCGGCGGCTACTACGAGACAGCCGTCGAGAGAGTGCTGCCCGTGACCTGCGACGTGGTCGAGAAAGGTCGCAAGCAGATTCCCGCCCTGGTGGTGGCCCTGGACAAGAGCGGCTCCATGGGCGCCATGGTCGGCAACTTCACCAAGATGGAGCTCGCCAACGAGGGCTGCGCGCGATCGATCCGGCTGGTGCCGCCCAACAGCTACTTCGGCATGCTCGCCGTGGACACCGAGCCGGACTGGGTGGTGCCCTTCGCCCCGCTGAAGGACAAAAGCGCCGCCGCGAACATGGCCCGCACCAACCAGGTCGGCGGCGGCGGCATCTACACAGATGTCGCCATCCGCGAAGCCGTGGACGCACTGCGGCTCTCCAAGGCATCCAGCAAGCACGTCGTGCTGTTCAGCGACGGCCAGGACACCGAGCGGCAGGAAGGCGTGCTCGATTCCGTCGAGAAGATTCACCAGGACGAGCAGGTCACCTTCAGCACCATCTGCCTCGGGGAAGGCCCCGATGAGGGCTTCCTGCGCAACCTGGCGCAGGTCGGCGGCGGGCGCTACTTCCTGGTCAAGGACGCCGCGGACCTGCCCGCCGTGTTTTCGCGCGAAGCGGCGCTCGCGGCCGGCAACTTCATCCGCGAAGAAGAATTCCGCCCCTGGCACGGCCTGCCGGGCTCGCTCACGGACGGCGTTGTTTTTGAGAAAGAACCCGCGCCGCCGCTGCTCGGCTATGTCGCTGCCACCGCGCGACCGGAGGCGCACGTCTGGCTGTGGGCCGATGAAGACAAAGAGCGCCCGCTGCTGGCGACCTGGAACATCGAGCTGGGCAAGGCGCTCGCCTTCACCAGCGACGCCCGCGACCGCTGGGCCGACCGCTGGCTGGGCTGGGATACCTACGACGAGCTGTGGCAGCGCTGGATCAGGCGCCTGCTGCCCGAGCCTGAGCGCATCGAGGGCGTGGAGACCGAATGGTCGATCAACCGCACGGGCCCGGTGCTCACCCTCAGCTTCTTCGACGAGGCCGGCCACCCACGCGAGCTCGTGAACCCGATCGCCGAGGTGTCCGGCGCCGATGGCAGCTCCACCCCGGCTGCCGCGTTGCCGGTTGGGTCTGGCACCTACCGCGTGCAGCTTACGCGCAGCGGATCGGGCGGCTACTCAGCCTACGTGCGCGAGCGGCCTGCAGGCGGTGAAGAGCGGCTGGCGGCGCGCGAGAACCAGATCTTCGTGCCGCTGGAAGAGCTGATGGCGCGACCCGCCGACAGCTCCACACTGGGAGCGCTTTCCGAGGCCACCGGCGGCGGGCTGATCGCCGGGCCACGAGAGATTCTGAACGCCCCCGTAGAAGGCGGTTATCGCACCGTGTGGCCCTGGCAGGGGCTGTTGTGGACGGCAGTGATCGGCCTGTTCCTGGCCATAGGCGCGCGACGATTCCCCAGCGTGTGGCGCCGCCGCGCCAGCGAGCAGCGCCGCCGCAAGGAAGACGCTGAGCGCGCCCTGACCGCCAGCGCCGCCTTCGAGCGCGTGCGCAGGCAGCTGGCGGAACGCAACAAACCCGTCGCGCCGGTCCAGTCCGGCCACTACGCGCCGCCTCCGGTGTACGCTCCTCCCCCACCGCCGCCGGCTTACGCGCCGCCTCCGGCCGCAGCGCGCGAGAAGGCGCAGCCATCTGCGAAGCCGGAAGACGCGGACTCGCTCTTGTCAGCCATGCGCAAGGTGCGTAAGCAGTTGGAAGATCGTCGGGATGAGCCATGACTCGCAGGCTGACGCTTCTTATTCTCGCGCTGCTGCTGGCCTCGTGCACGATCGGCAGCTCGACCACGCAGCGTCCGGCGCTGAACGCCCCCGCCATCGAGCCTGACGGGGCGTTCTGGGACGCCATCAACGTGGCCCGCCGCGGCGACCACCAGTCGTTCCTGTACGTGCTAAGCCCGCAGATGGTGTACCGCGCGCTCTACCCGGAAGCGTCCCTGCGCGAACCGACCAGCCAGGAGGAGTTCGACCGCCAGCGCAAAGAGCTGAACGCGGCCCTGGCTCTGCACCCGGCCGTCGTGCGCGAGTTTGCCACACGCCACATGCAAGAGCTGGACAAGCTGGTGCATGACCGCTTCATCGAGGTAAGCAAGCCCAGCTACACGATCAGGTACAAGGACTCCTGGGACCGCGCCGAGGGGCCAAACCTGGCCAGGATCGTGGTCACCATCTATCCCAAAGAGAAATTGCCGGAAGGCTTCACGCCCGAAACGCTCGAGGTGCGCTTCATCCAGGACGGCCGCCGCTGGCTGATCGACGGCTTCGACAACGACAGGCTGAAGGGCCCGTTCGTGCGGTGATCCGCCCAGGACGTGGCCTTGCCCATCACGCGCACCGGCTGCATGGCGATGTTGCACACCAGCCCCAGCGCCGCGAAGCCCGACAGCAGGCTGGATCCGCCGTAGCTCACCAGAGGCAGCGTAATGCCCGTCACCGGCAGCATGCCGCTCACCACCCCGATGTTGATCGAGGCCTGGGCAAAGAACATCGCGGCCACGCCGATCACCACCAGCCGCGAGAACGGGTCGCGTGTCTTGTCGGCCACGCGCAGGATGCGCGTCACCATGAAGAACAGGATCGCCACGAAGGCGCACACGCCCAGCAGCCCTGTCTCCTGGGCGATCACGGCAAAGATGAAGTCGTTATGCCGCTCCGGCAGAAATGCCAGCTGGCTCTGCGAGCCGGCGCCGAATCCCTCGCCGCTGAAACCGCCGCTGCCGATCGCAGTCATGGACTGCAGAATCTGGTAACCGTCGCCCGTGCGGTCGGCTACTTCGCCGCTCAGGCCGCTGAGGTAGATCTCGATGCGCTTCATCTGGTGCTCTTTCAGCACGCCGAACAGGAACGCGGCCGGGATCACCGAGATGCCAACCATCGCCATCGAGCCCAGGTAGATGCGATTGCCGCCCGCCACCCAGATCATCGCCGCCACCACCGGGATGAAAACCATGGTGGTGCCGAGGTCCGGCTGCATCATGATCGGCACCAGGAAGGCGCCCGCGATCACGAGACAGAACACGAAGGCTCGCAGGCTGTCGATGCTCTTGTGGTAGCGCAGGTAGCCGGCCAGGGCGACCACCAGCAGCGGCTTGCACAACTCCGAGGGCTGCAGGCCGAACGAGCCGATCATGATCCAGCTCTTGGCGCCATTCACCGTGCGACCGAACACAAGCACCGAGCCGAGCAACGCCACGCCGAGCACCATCCATGCGTACCAGTGGGTGGATAACCAGCGCGGCGGCAGCAAGGCGACGAACAGCATCAACAGCACGCCGGCAATCGTGAAGCCGAGCTGGCGGAAGTGCTGGCCACCCGGGCGCGCCACGCCCTCGGCGACCATCTCAAAGTCGGTGGTGGCGGAGTAGATGAAGGCGATGCCGCACGCGCACAACAGCAACGCAGGCACGATCACGCCCATCGGCAGCGCGCGCAGCAGGGAAGCTTTCTGTTTTACCTTGCCTGCAATGCGCACGAGGAACCCCGTGCGCTTATCGTCAAGCCGCAATGCAAACTTGAGTACGCGGCCCGCCGCCGCTTGTTATTGCGGCGGCATTCACGTTAAATCAGCGGACCAGAACGGAGCCGGCGGCATGCCCCGCATCCAGGACGCGAACTTCCAGCAGTACCTGAAGGAGATCCGCGAGACGCCGCTCCTTACGGCCGCCGAAGAGCTTGAGCTCGCGCGGCGCATCCAGCAGGGCGACAAGGAAGCGCGCGAGCGCATGATCAAGGCCAACCTGCGCCTGGTGGTCAGCGTGGCCAAAGAGTTCCTGAACCGCGGCCTGCCGTTCATGGACCTGATCGCAGAGGGCAACATCGGCCTGATGCGCGGCATCGAGAAATTCGACCCGGACCAGGGCAACCGCTTCAGCACCTACGGCGTGCACTGGATCAAGCAGTCGATCCGCCGCGCGCTGGTGAGCTCGAGCAAGACCGTGCGCATTCCCAGCTACATGGTCGAGCTGATCAGCCAGTTCAAGCAGAAGGCCGCCGAGATGGCGGCAAAAAACGGCGGCAAACCCAGCGACACGCGCGTGATCGCCAAGGAAATCGGCCTCAGTGACGAGCAGCTCGACATGATGCGGGCGGCCCTGAACTCAACGACCCAGTCCACCGATTTCCGCGGCGCTGACGGCGAAGCCAGCCTGACGGACATCATCGCCGACCACAACAGCCCCGACCCCGCCGAGCAGGCCATGTCAGCCAACGAGGTCGCGATGCTTGAGGAAATGCTGAACGCAATCAGCGAGCGCGAGGCCAAGATCCTGCGCATGCGCTACGGCATGGGTGTGGACCACCCCATGACGCTCTCCGAAATCGGCGACGCCCTGGGGCTTACCCGCGAGCGCATCCGCCAGATCGAAAACAACGCGTTGCGCACCCTGTACGACATCCTGTCCCGCAAGCGCGGCTACGTTGACGAAATCTAATGGCGTCTCGTGAAGTACCGTGAAATCAGCTATCCTGTACGGGCAGGCTGTGAGATCCACTGATGCCCGAGCAGGCGATCCTTGACCTTCCCGTCATCGAGTTCGAGCATTTTCAGGACTCGCCCGGACGACTTCACGCCCACTGCATCGAGTCGTACGGCCTGACCGGCTTCCGGCCTCACCCCGATGCTGTTTTCCACCTCGCCGCCAGCCTCTGGCGCTATCGCCAGAACCAGAGCCTCAAGCAGATAACCGCACTCGCCGCTTTGTTCCTGGCGGCGCTTTCGCGCCACGTGGCCGCGCGCCGTCGCGTGGCAACCGTGCGCACCGCCATGGAAGAGCAGGGCGGCGGCGCTTTGCGCAACCAGCTGGTGGAGGCCGACGACGAACTTGCGGAGGCGCAGGATGAACTTTCCGGTGTCACAATGCGCCTGATGGATTTCATCGCTCGCTACCTGGAGCTGCTGGCGAGGGACGCCGCGGCGGCGCGGCGCCGGCTGTCGGACAACCTCGAGCAGATGGGCGAGACCGGCTGGACCGACCGCCTCGAGAAGCTGGCAAAAGGGCTGGGTGGCCTCGATGACGCACGCATCGACTGGAGCGCGCCTCTGCCGGAAGTGATGGAAGACCTGGAAGCGCTTAAGCTGCCGAGCCCGACCAACGGCAATGGTCACGGTGTGGACGGCGGCCTGCTGCAACGCCTGCAGTCGGAGATCGACCAGTACCGCTCGCTTGCCGGCCGCGCGAGCAAGCGCCTGCAGCAGGTGGACGCGGAACGACACGAGCTCGAAGACCTGCTGGAAAACAGCGAGCAGACCTACAGCACGCGTTCACGGGCGATCGAAGAGGCCCGCCACGCGCTTGAAGTGACGCTGGCCGACGTGCGCGCCCGCATGGAACGCATGGAGTCGGCCCGCGCCTCCGAGCTGCAGGAGGCGCGCAGCGAGATCGCCGCTTTGCGCGCCGAGCGCGACCGCCTGGCCAAAGAGCTGCTCGCCGCGCTGGAAACCACCACCGAGACGGAAAGCTCGCAGGAAGAGCTGATCGAGCAGTTGGAGTTCGCGGTCGGCGATCGTGCCGAGGCCGCCAGCACCCTGAGCGCTCTTTCACGCCGCCTTGAGGAAGTGCAGGGCGACGCGGAAACCGCCGCCGGGCAGGCCGCAGAACTGCAGGCGCGGGTGGATGAGCTTGAGGCGATGCTCAACGAGATGCGCGAAGAGCTGTCGCGCAGCGAAGAGCGCGTACTGCAGGCCGAGGCTACCATCGAGGCCTTGGAGTCTGACGTCGGGCGCAACAGCGAGTTTGAGGCGATCCTCACCGAGAGCGAAGAGCGCCTGGCCGCAACCCAGGAACAACTGGCTGACGCGCAGTTGCGCGCTGACCAGCTGGCGGGCCAGCTCGATGACAAGGAGTATGAGCTCAAGCGCGCCCACGAACGCATCGAGGCGCAGAAGCGCACCGTTGACTCCATCTCCGGCCAGTTGGCGGAAACGGAAACCCTCGCCGACGAGCAGGACGCGCGCATCGCCGGGCTGGAGCGCGAGAACGAGCGCCTGCGCCGCGACCTCAGCCACGCGCAAAGCAAAATGCTGGACGCCAAGGGCGACGTTGACGAGGCCCGCGACGCCGCCGAGTCCGCCCGCCTGGAACTCCAGCGGCTGAAAGAGCAGTTCGAAGAGCAGAAGGGGAGAACCGCCTCGGTCTCCAGCGAGAGTCTTGCGCTGCGCAACGACCTGCGCGAGCGCAACGACGAGGTGAACGAGCTTCGCGCCGAACTGCAGGACCTGCGCCAACGCTTGTCCAGGGCGGAAAAGCAGGCGGACGAGTCAGCGCGCGGCAACCGCGAAATGCAGGAACAGGCCGAGCAATTGCGGTCCGTCAGCGCGGAAGCCAGCGCCCGCGCCGACAGCCTGCGCGCGGAGCTGAAATCCGCCCGTGACGAAGCAGCAGCCCGGCGCAGCGAAGCTGAGGGGCTCGCTCGCGAGGGTGCGGCACGCCAGGCCGAGCTTGAGAAGCTGCGGGCGGAGTTCGACGCCTTCCGGAACTCGGCGGACGCAGGCGGTGCTCGCAAGGCCGAACAGCGCGCCCGCGTCATCGAGCTTGAGCAACAGCTGGCCGAGCAGCGCGAAGAGGCCGAGGCACAGCGTGAGCTGGCCGAGGAGCGGCGTCTCAAGCTGGAAGAGCGCCTTCAGCTTGCCCAGGCGCGTGCCGCCAACGCCGACCTCGAACGCCAGGCGCTGATGGAAACTCTCGAGCAGGCCGAGAAAGCTCGCCAGGCCGAGCGCGTCGAACTGCAGGCGCTGATCGAGAAAGAGCGCGGCCAAGTCATCAACGACGAATCCGCGCTGCAGCAGGCCCTGTCCGAAGCGGAAGCCCTTCGAGAAAAGCTGAACGACAGCGAAGCCTACCTGATCAAGCGTCAGCGCGAGTTCGAGCGCATGGAGAACCAGTTGCGGAGCCTGCTGGAGGAAATCCGCGCCGTGGCCGACCTGCGCGGCGAGTACGAAACCAGCGAGCCGGGCAAGGCACGCGACGAGATCGCCTCGCAGATCGGACGGCGCATTGACTCGCTGTTCGCCTCGGCGGGCAAACCCGTGCGCGCCGACCGCCGCACCGAGAAACTGGTAATCCTCACCGTGAAAAAGTCCGAAGAGGAACTGGCGGCCGAAGCGGAAAAGCCGTTTGTCGCTACAAACAAGCGGACGGATCGTAACGACGCCAAGTCTTCCGATTCCTGATCCGTGTAGGCACAATCAGGCCGTTCCAGGCAGCGCGAGGCGCCATTGGCATTGCTCGATAACATCCCCGGCTGGAAAGTCTTCTCGGCGGGCCTGGGCCTGGCGGCACTGGCGCTGGTGGGCTACTTCGCGTGGGTGTGGTTCGTGAAGGGCCCGGACGATCTTAAGGAACTCCAGAACCAGGCCGTGGTGCACGCCCTCGACCAGATTGCCGAGAACTACACGAAAAAAGTGCGCGAAGAAGGCGAGCAGCGCGTGGTAGTGATGCCTGTGCGGAACGACACCAGCAACGGCCAGATCCGCGAGATGCTGATCAGCCGCCTCAACAAGATCGAAGGCGTGCAGGCCGACGTGCCGCGCAGCCCGACACTTGAGGAGCGCGCCGGCAGCCTGATCAAGTCGCTGCTGAAGGAAGAAGAAAGCCAGCTCGATCCCAATACCGTCTTCGAAGAGGCGGCCGAG
>JAJVIO010000081.1 GCA_022071975.1 Planctomycetota bacterium | reverse complement strand
TCTTCCAGGTTCATGCGCTCCTGGACGTTCTTCTTGAGCTTGAGGAAGCCCTTGCGCAGCTCGTCGCACACCAGCTCGTCGATGGTCTTGACGCGGCGGTTGCCCAGGTGGTCGATGTCGTCCACGGTGGCCCCGCTGCCGGGACGGCGCAGCGACAGGATGTAGTCAACGGCGTTCTTGACGTCGTCGGGCAGCAGGCTCTGCTGGTTCTCGTCGATCTCGACGCCGAACTTGCGGTTCAGGCGGAAGCGCCCGACGCGGCCCAGGCGGTAGCGGTTCTCGTCGTAGAACTTCTCGTTGAAGAGGGCCGAGGCCTTCTCCTTGTTGACCGGGTTGCCGGGGCGCAGGCGCAGGTAGATGCGCTCAAGGGCCTCGTCCTGGTCGGTGGTCGGGTCTTCCTGAAGGCTGTTTAGGATCAGCGGGTCGGTGACTTCCTTGATAACCTCGACGTCCTTGATGTTCTTGTTCGCGGCGATCACCTTGGCCAGGTCGGCGCTGATCAGGCTGGCACCTTCCACCAGGATTTCACCGGTTTCCGGGTCGACCACGTCGCCCACGGCGTAGCGGTTGGCGAGCGCCTTGGCGGCCTTGCCGCCGGCGATCTTGACCTTGGTGGTGTCGTAGAACTGGCGGATGATGGCCTCAGAGCTGCTGAGGTCCGGGCTCATGGCGCGGAAGAATGTCATCGCGCTGAACTTGCCGGACTGGTCGATGCGGATGCTGAGGGTGTCCTTCTTGGTCACCGCCAGCTCGATCCAGCTGCCGCGCTCGGGGATCACCCAGCAGGTGTGCATGCGGCGGTTGTCGGGGCTGAGCTCGAAGCCGAAGTCCACGCCCGGGCTGCGGTGCAGCTGGTTCACGATCACGCGCTCGGCGCCGTTGATGATGAACTCGCCGCCGCCGATCATCAGGGGCAGCTCACCGAGATACACGTCTTCGTCCACCGACTCGCCGTCGCGGTTCAGGCGCATCTTCACGACCAGCGGCGCGCCGTAGGTCAGCTTCAGGCCGCGGCACTCGTCGGGCGTGTAGCGGGGTTCACCGAGCTCGTAGCTCATGAACTCCAGGCTCATGGTCTGGTCGTAGCTGAAGATCGGGAAGATCTCGTTGACCAGCGACTGCAAGCCGACCTCTTCGCGCCGCGACTGCGGCACGTCCGCCTGCAGGAAGCGGGCGTAAGAAGCCGTCTGCAGCTGCACAAGGTTCGGCAGCTCGACCTGCCCGAGGCTTCGGCCGAAGCGACGGATCGGTGTGGTGTCCTGCTGGATTGACATGCGTGTCCCTCGGTTAGCGGCGCTGCTGCGCCGATTCGATATTCAGGCGGTCAACGGGCGTGCGGACTGCGGTGCCACGACCATTGGCCAAACGCAAAAGGGGCTCCCTGGCGGGGAACCAGGTGCCCTGCGCGGCATGGAGCGCCGCCTTGCACTTTGCCGCCCGCGTTCCCGGAGCCCGGCGACCGTCCCCACGGCCCTCCGGCTCTCCCGTCTGATTGCGGGCGAACCCATCGTCGATTGTCCAGCCGGTTTGAACGCCCGGCTGCGGCGCAAGATTCCGCGGGGCGGGACCCGTCGCCGGATCCCGCCCGCGCGGAAGAACTTACTTCAGCGAAGCCTTGGCACCGGCGTCGTCGAGCTTCTTCTTCATGGTCTCGGCTTCGGCCTTGGGCACGCCTTCCTTCACCGGCTTGGGCGCTTCCTCGACCAGCTTCTTGGCCTCGGCCAGGCCCAGGCCCGTCAGCTCGCGCACGACCTTGATGACGGGGATCTTCTGGGCGGGGTCCTTCAGACCGTCCAGCATCACCGCGAACTCGGTCTGCTCGGCTGCCGCGGGGGCGGCGCCACCACCGCCGGCCGGGGCCGCGACGGCGACAGCGGCGGCCTGCGCCTTGACGTCGAACTTCTCTTCGAACGCCTTGACGAAGTCGCGAACTTCAAGGAGGTTCCAGGTGGAAACCTCGTCCAGGACCTTCTGAACCTTTTCAGCTACTGCAGTCATTGTTCTACCTCTACGTCAGAGGGAGCTTTGGCTCCCGTGGTTGTTTTCAAAAGGGGGCTTTCGCCCCACACCCGGGCCTAGGCCCCCTGTTTTTCCAGTTTTTCAGCCAGCGCGTTGAAGGCGTACAGCACTTGCGCGTAGCCGGCCTGCATGGTGCCGGCCAGTTTCTGCGGAAGCGCCAGGAAGCCGCCGCCCATCTGGGACAGCAGTTCCTTCTTGCCCGGCAGCGTGGAGATCTGTTTCACGCCGTCGGGGCTCAGCACGTCGCGGCCCATCTGGCCGCCCTTCAGCTTGATGGTCTTGTCGTTCGACTTCAGCCAGTTGGTGGCGAACTTCGCGGCGTCGATCGCCCCTTCGCCCCCGAACAGCAGTGCCGTTGAACCCGAGAACACCGTGCCGGAGTGCTCCGACTCGATCAGCGGCTTCAGGCCACCTTCCTTGAGAGCCTGAACCGCGATGCGGTTCTTCACGACTTCCATGGTCAGGCTGGCCTTGCGCAACTCCGTGCGGAACTGCGCCATCTTCTCGCTGTTCAGCCCGCTGTAGTCGATGGCCACGACGTTGTCCACGTCGCTGAGGTCGCGCCGGTACTGCTCTACCAGCAGTTCATTCAATACGTTCGGCATGATCCTCTCCTACTGCTCCACGGCCACAAGGACGCCCGGCGTCATGGTTCCCGACAGGCTGACCTTCTGAATGTAGTTGCCCTTGACCGCCTGCGGGCGCAGCGTCTTCAGGTGCGAAATTACATGCTCGAAGTTCTCGACCAGCTTCTTGTTGTCGAAGCTGCGCTTGCCAAGCGGCAGGTGAATGTTGCCGCCCGCATCCGTCCGGAACTCCAGCTTACCCGCCGCGAACTCGCGCACCGCGCCGACGATGTCTTCGGTCACCGTGCCGGCCTTGGGCGTCGGCATCAGGCCCTTGGGACCCAGCACCTTGCCCAGCTTGCCGACGTGGCGCATCTGGCTGGGGTGGGCGACGGCCTTGTCGAAATCAAGCCAACCCTCCTCAACCTTCTTCGCCAGCTCGGCGCCGCCGGCCTCAATGGCGCCCGCGGCCTTGGCCTGCTCGGCCAGTTCGCCTTCACAGAACGCAATCACGCGCGCCTGCTTGCCGGTGCCGTTGGGCAGCGAGATCGCCCCGCGCAGGTTCTGGTCCGCCTGGCGCGGATCGACGTTCAACTTCACGGCCAGGTTGACCGTCTCGTCGAACTTCGCCTTCGGGAAACTCGCCAGCAGTGCCACGGCCTCCACGGCCGGATAGCGCTTGCCTTCGCCAATCTTCTTGGCGGCCTCCCGGTACTTCTTGCTTCTGAATTTCTTCGCCATTCTCCCTCCTGGCAGTGTGGAACTTCGCCTGGCTGTCTCCTGCCCTGCAGCACCCGGCCGACAGCCCGCCGGGCACTCCCTGCGTCCGGCCCGCACGCGGGGCCGGGTATTCATTCCTAGTCAGCCAGCTGGATGCCCATGCTGCGGGCGGTGCCGGCGATCAAACGCTTGGCGGCCTCGAGGCTGCCCGCGTTCAGGTCGCTCATCTTGTCCTTGGCGATCTTCTCGAGCTGCGCCTGGGTGATCTTGCCGGCCGATTCGCGGCCGGGGGTCTTGCTGCCGGACTGCAGCTTCAGCTCGGTCTTGATCAGCACGCTGGCGGGCGGGTTCTTCAGGACGAATTCAAAGCTGCGGTCCTTGAAGATGCTGATTTCAACGGGTACCACAACGCCCATCTTGTCGCGGGTGCGGTCGTTGAAGCGCTTCACAAAGTCGGCGATGTTCACGCCGTGCTGGCCAAGGGCCGGGCCCACTGGCGGGGCCGGGGTCGCCTGGCCACCCTTGCACTGCAGCTTCACCTTCGCCATCAGTTCTTTTGCCATGTTTCGCTCCGCTCAGAGGCTGGAGGTCAGAGTTCAGAGGTCAGGGAAAACCGCTACCGTCCTTCAATCTTCCCTGGCCTCTGACCTCCGACCTCTGGCCCCTCTTCTGTTACACCTGCTGGACCTGCCAAGGGCCTTGATAGAGGGTCAGGCACCTTTTTGTTCCGCTGCGCTCCACAAAAAAGGAGCCAGACCCTACACCTTCTCGACTTGCCAGTACTCGAGTTCGACCGGCGTGGCGCGGCCGAAGATGGTCACGATCACCTGGATGCGTCCCTTCTCGGGGTCCACTTCCTCGACGTTGCCTTCGAAGCCGTCGAAGGGTCCGTCCTTGATCTTGACCGCGTCGCCCTTGGCGAACTCGATCTTCACTACCTTCTCTTCGCCCTCTTCCTTGGGCTCGGAGATGCGCAGGATCTTGCTTACGTCCTCGGTGCTCATGGGAACCGGCTGGTTGCGGTCACCCACAAAGTCGCCGACGCCGGGCGTCTCGCGGATCAGGTGGTAGGCGTCGCCGTTGATCTTCCAGCGATGCTCCGCGCCCTCCGCGTTGTCCTCTTCGGTCTCCACCTCGAGGTACAGGTAGCCCGGGTAAACCTTGCGCTTGCGCTCGCGCTTCTTGCCGCCCTTGATCTCCTGCACCGTCTCGGTGGGGATCACCATGCGGTCAAAGAGGCCCTCGAGACCGCGCGCCTTCACGCGCTTCTCCAGGTTCTCCTTGATTTTTTCCTCGCGCGAGCTCTGCACGCGGAGTACGTACCACATCTTCATGGGACCGGCGTCCTTCTGTCTCTCGTCTGTGATGGCTAGCTCCCGCTGTCGTCGAGTCTCAGAACCATCGATACCAGACGCCCCCACCCCGCCTGGTTCCACGGCCTGCCCTGAAGCATTTCCGTGCCCATCGAGAAGGTGAGGTCGTACACGAACATCAGCAGCGCGAACCAGAACACGAAGTACAGCACCACCACGGTGGCGCGGTTCGTTTCCTTGCGCGGCGCCCAGCGCACACGCTTGAGTTCCGCCTCGGTCTCGATCAGCAGGTCCGCAAAGCGCGGGCGGTTCAGGAATCCGCGCAGCAGGAACAGCCCCACCACGAACACTCCCACCGCGATGAACACGCTCGGCGTTACCCACTCCGTCAGCGTGCCCGCGCCCGCGATCAACTGCTTGGCGAACACCGGTTCTTCAAAACCCAGCAGACGGTCAAGGCGTGTGTTGCCGTACTGCAGCAGGGCATAGCTGAGCCATGCGAGCAGCGCCAGCAGCAGGAACGTCGCGAACGTCCGCACCCTGCGGCCTGCACCCCGTCTGTAGCTTTCGAACATCGCCATGGTTTGGCCCTGCCTGTTTTAGTCTGGCACGGCGGGAGGGAATCGAACCCCCAACCTGCGGTTTTGGAAACCGCTGCTCTGCCAGTTGAGCTACCGCCGTATCCCAGGTATCGGGGTTCAGGTTTCAGGGGCGAGGGTTCACCTGCCGCCTGCTTCCTGCCTCCTTCTTCCTGAACTACTTCTTCTTTTCCTTGTGCAGCGTGTGCTTGCGCAGCTTGGAGTTGTACTTCTTCAGCTCCAGCTTCTTGATGCCCTGTCCCTTCACGCGCTTCTGGGTGCGGTAGTGCCGCACGCCCGTCTCGGTGCATTCCAGGAACACGTACTCGCGATTGTCGCCGGCCATTGCTGCTTCCTTTTCGGGATGGAACCGGCGGCGGGCTGTCCGCCCGCCGCCGAATCCCGTTGGCTGCTTCCCTTACTTGATCACCTTCGTCACGTTGCCGGCGCCCACCGTGCGGCCACCCTCACGGATGGCGAACTTGGCGCCCTCTTCCATGGCGATCGGCTTGCCGAGCTTGACGCTGAGCTTGACCGTGTCGCCAGGCATCACCATCTCGGCGCCGCCCATCAGCTCACAGGCGCCGGTCACGTCGGTGGTGCGGAAGTAGAACTGCGGACGGTAGCCGCTGAAGAACGGCGTGTGACGGCCGCCTTCATCCTTGCTCAGGATGTAGCACTGGCACTCGAACTCGGTGTGCGGCTTGATGCTGCCCGGGGCGCAGATCACCATGCCGCGTTCGATCTGGTTCTTTTCCACGCCGCGCAGCAGCACGCCAACGTTGTCGCCCGCCAGACCTTCGTTGAGCTGCTTCTGGAACATCTCAACGCCGGTGATGGTGGTCTTCATCGGGGCTTCCTGCAGGCCGACGATCTCGACGTTGTCGCCGACCGTCACCTTGCCGCGCTCGATACGGCCGGTGGCCACGGTGCCGCGGCCGGAGATCGAGAAGACGTCTTCCACGGCCAGCAGCAGGGGCTTGTCAACCTCGCGCACGGGCTCGGGGATGTCGCTGTCGATCGCGTCCAGCAGCTTCTGGATGCACGCGGTGGCGGCGGCGTCGCCGGGGTTCTCAAGAGCAGCCTTGGCGTTACCGCGGATGATCTTGATGGTGTCGCCGGGGAACTCGTACTTGTTAAGCAGCTCGCGGATCTCAAGCTCAACGAGCTCCAGCAGCTCTTCGTCGTCGACCAGGTCAACCTTGTTCAGGAAGACCACCAGCGCCGGCACGTTCACCTGGCGCGCGAGCAGAACGTGCTCGCGGGTCTGGGGCATGGGGCCGGTGTCGGCGGCGACCACCAGGATCGCGCCGTCCATCTGGGCCGCGCCGGTGATCATGTTCTTGATGAAGTCCGCGTGGCCCGGGCAGTCGACGTGCGCGTAGTGGCGCCCGGCCGACTCGTACTCCACGTGCGCCGCGGCGATGGTCACCGTCTTGTTGGCGTCACGCACCGTGCCGCCCTTGGTGATTTCCGCGTAGCTCTTGGCCTTGGACAGGCCCTTGGAGGCGCAGTACGCCACCAATGCGGCCGTCAAGGTCGATTTGCCGTGGTCGATGTGTCCGATTGTGCCGACGTTGACGTGCGGCTTGGTGCGTTCGAAGACTTCCCGCGCCATAGCGATTTACCTTTACCCTATTTGCCCTGGATGAAAGGGCGGTCCTGAAAACTCCCACGTTCCCACCACGGGTCGTGCAAGAAGTTTTTCTTCCTCAACTCTTCTGCCTCTACTTTCGGCGCCCGCAAGGGGCAGCCAACCGGCCGCGGTTTCCCGCGCAATCTTTCCTTCGGGAGCCCCGGCTGACCGGAGTTCCCGAAGGGTGGAGCTGCCCATGGGATTTGAACCCACGACCTCTTCCTTACCAAGGAAGTGCTCTACCCCTGAGCTAGGGCAGCGTTTCCCCTGTCCGGCGCCTTTACTTCGGCGCCCCATGCCGGGTTTCCCCGGCCTTCATGCTGGAGCGGGCGATGGGACTCGAACCCACAACCGTCTGCTTGGAAGGCAGATGCTCTAGCCATTGAGCTACGCCCGCAAGTTGTCAATCAGCCTGTCCGACTTCGCCAGGGCTTCGCTCCTGCGAAGTCTGGCCTGCCAGACGTAGCGGCCCGTCCTTTCTGACGGCACCACCTTCGCCAAGGCTTCGTCGGACAGACGTGCGTCCGTTTTCACGGCCGCGAAGTCTGGTGGGCGGAGCTGGATTCGAACCAGCGAAGACCGAAGTCACCTGATTTACAGTCAGGCCCCTTTGACCGCTTGGGTATCCGCCCGGTTTCCAAGCGTCGGCCCATTCGCCACGCCTGCCGGTCTTCTGTTTTCAAAACGCAGGGCCGTTTCACGTGCCTTAGGCTGGAGCCGGCGGCGAGATTCGAACTCGCAACCGCTGGTTTACAAAACCAGTGCTCTGCCATTGAGCTACGCCGGCGCCCCGCGCCAAAATTGGAGCGAAGAAGATAGCAACAGCTTTTTCCACCGCAATGGGTGATCAGCGGGAATTCCAATCACCGGTTCCGGTTGTTCTTACGCCCCCTGCAGGTACCATTTCCTCCCCGCCGGAGGCCCTGCCGTGTGGATCACCATCATCCAGTTCACCAGGTGGCTGTACAAAACGCTCAACGCGGATGTACGGCCTTGGCAGGTCGGTCTCGGCTTTACGCTGGGCGCACTCGCCGGCCTGCTGCCACCGGGCCTGGCCATGCTGTGCGTTTTCGTCGCCTTGATCCTGGTCAATGTCCATTTCGGCAGCGCCATGTTCTCGTTTGGCCTGTTCCGCCTGCTGGCCTGGGCCCTGCAGCTTCCGTTGATCCGCCCGGTCGGCGCCTGGGCGCTTGAGCTGGCCCCGCGGGGGCCGTTGATCGCCGCGGCGCAATCGCCCGTCTTGAGCTGGCTGCGCCTGGACTACCACGACGTGGCGGGCGCGATCGCCCTGTGGCTGATGCTGTGCCTGCCGCTGTTCATCGGCACCACCTTCCTGTGGGCTCGGTTCAAGCCGGCCCTCGAGAAACGCTGGAAGAACTCGAAGCTGCTGAAGTGGCTGTCCAAGGTGTGGCTGTTCAAGGGACTCAAGTATGTCTTCATCGGAAGCTGAACAGCTGGCGGCCGCAGTCGCCGCCGAGGTCGTGCCCGATGCGCCGAAACGCGCGGGCCCGCTGCGCCTGAAGGCGGCCGTGACACTGCCGCTGCTGCTTGGCGCGGCGGCGCTGGCCTACTGGTTTATGATCGACGACATCCTGGCCGATCAACTGGTTGCGCAGGCGAAAACCTACGCAGGCGAGCACGGCGAGGCCGAGGTCGCCAAGGTGCGCTTCAGCATCTTCGGACCGCAGCTGCGCATCGAAAATCTGCGCGCCTGGCAGGCCCTGCCCGACGGCACGGAGCACGAAGTTGCGTACCTGGGCGAAGCGAAGCTGGACCTCGAGTTCTGGGCGCTGCTGGAGCGCCGCCTGGTGGTGAATGACATCTCCGCCACCACCATCCGCCTGCAGGAACCCTGGAAGGCCCCCACGGAGCAGCCCCCCAGCGACGTCCCCACCGACACCAACCAACCGCAACTGAACGATTACCTCGAGAAAGCCAAAGAGATCCTGCAGAGCGAAGAGGTCAAAGACCTGCGCGACTGGCTCGAGAAACTGCGCGAGTACACCGAAGAGAAGCAGGAACCCCTCCCGGAAGAACCACCTGCCGAAGCCAAAGAGTCGCCCTTCGAGCCCGGGCCCGCAGCCCGCGCCTGGTTCGTGGACGAGGCCCTCGCCCGCGACGAAGCCAAACCGACCGTGGTCGTGAAACACGCCTCGCTGAACGAGCTGGCCGTCACCTGGGGCACTGAAGACGGCAGCAAGTTCGCCCACAAGGTCACCGACCTGGAGCTTGCCGCTGAGTCCGTCACCAGCGACCCGGTCGCCTACCGCCTGCCCATGAAATTCAAGGCGGCCGGCAACCTCAACGGCCAGGCCGAGCGCCGCGTGGAACTGGGCCTGACCCTGCGCTTCGACCCCGACGAGCTGATCAAGCTGGAGCAGGTGGATGGCGCCGCGGGGATCAAGTCGCTGGACATCTCAAGCCTGGTGGACACCAAGGTATTCGGCGGCACTCTCACCGACGCGCGGCTTTCGGTGGCGCACTTCGCTTCCGGCCACGGCGAGTTCTCCGGCCGTACGCGTTTGCAGCTTGCGGGCGCGATCCAGCCGCCGGGCTTTGCCACTGCGGCCAAGGCCAGCTTCGCCATCTGGTTCGGCGGGTTTTCCAAGGACACGACGGGCGCGGCGTTTCTGCCCAGCGGCATCAGCGTGCAGGTGGAAGACTTCCCGCTGCAGCCGATGCTGGACCTTGCGGGCGGCTCTCCGCTGCCGCTGGCCAACGAGAAGGCCACCATCAGCTTCGGGACCTGCGATGCAGGCGGCAACTACGCCACGCCCGAAAGCGCCCTTAGCTGGCACGACGGCATCAGGGTGCACTTGCGTCTGCAGGTGAAGGGGCTGGCGTTTGCCGACCCCGAAGGAGACCTGGCCGGCCTGCCGGGCACCTTCATGGTGCGCGGCCTGAACCGGGTGATCGACGGCATGGGCGGCCTGGACGTGATCGTGGGCTTTGAAGGAAGCAAGGAAAAGATCGCGCTGGACCTCGAGAAGCCGGGCCTTCGCGCCTTCGTGGACGCAGTGATCAACGCCCTCAGCCTTACCGCGCCGGAAATCAGCTCGATGGTCGAGCTGCCCTTCAACGTCAGCAGCAACGCGACGTTCGGCCTCGCCAGTGTCAACGCTGACGGCAGCCAGCGCGACCCGAAGCTGAGCCTCGACGGCGAAGCGCGCCACGACCTGAACGACTTGCGCGTGAACCTGAACCTGCGCGACGTGAACATTTCGCCCAAGCCAGGCCAGGATTCAATCATCGGCTTGCCGGCGGGCGACTTCTGCCGCGCCTTCAACGCCTTCATGGGCACGCTCGGGCCTGAGGGCCTAAGCCTGCGCACACGCCTGATGAACGCCGAGGGCGCGTTCAGCCCCGCGCTCGAAAGCCCCGGTGCGCGCGGCCTGGTGGACGCCCTGGCCGGCGTGTTGAGCTACAGCGGGCTGCAGATGAACGCGCAGTTCAAGCTGCCGTTCACGATTTCGCCGGAGGCGCAGATCAAGTGCGAAAGTGTTGATGCCGACGGCAGCGTGCGCACACTCAGCAGCCCCGGCGCCGACAGCGACGACCTGGGCAACCTCCGCATCCGCCTGCGCGCGGCCAACTTCAAGGTCGCGCCAAAGCCAGGCGAGCCGAACATCCTGGGTCTGCCGGCCGCGGATTTCTGCGAGGCCTTCAACAACTTCGTCGCGGCGCAGGGCCCGGGCGGCCTGGCGTTTGATTGGGGCATACTGGATGCCGGCGGTGCCTTCGCGCCGAAACTGCTGGCGCCCGGCACGCGTGGGCTGATTGATGCCATGGCAGGCACGCTGCAGTACACCGGCGCGCAGCTGAATTCGCGCTTCAACCTGCCGCTCACGATCTCGCCTGACACCGTGATCAAGTGCGAGAGCGTTGACACCCAGGGCAAGGCCCGCACCTTTGAAAGCCCGGGCGCCGACAGCGGCGACCTTGGCAACCTGCGCCTGCGCCTTCGCGCTGCCAACTTCACGGTCGCACCCAAGCCCGGCCAGAACACCATCCTGGGTGTGCCGGCCAAGGAATTCTGCACGGCCTTCAACACTTTCGTGCAGGCGCAGGGGCCGGCCGGCGTGGCGCTTGACTGGGCGCTGCTGGATGCCGCCAGTAACTTCTCGCCGGCACTGAAACAGCCCGGAACGCGCGGCCTGCTTGACGGCGTTGTGGGCACCCTGCGTTACAGCGGCGCGCAACTGAACCAGAACTTCAACCTGCCCTTCAAGCTGGATGACACGGCGACCATCACGCCCAGCAGCATCGAGCCTGACGGCAAGGTGCGCAGGATCGACGGCCCTGACAGCGGCAGCAATGACCTCAAGGGCATGACCCTCGCCGTGGTGCTGAAGAACGGCTACGCGGCCAAGAAAGACGGCGTGAACACCGTGCTGGGCATCCCGGCCGACTACTTCACGTTTGCCTGGAACAAGCTGCAGGCAAGCTACGGGCCGAACGGCATGCCAATGCGCCTGCGGCTGTTCAATGACAAGGGCGAGTACGCGCCCGCGCTGGTGGCCCCCACGGAAACCCACCTGGTCAAGCAGCTCGGCAACAACGTGGGCATCGCTGACTTCGGCAAAGACTTCACCAAACTGGCCGAAAAGTACGCGGCCGAGTTCCCGGCCTTCCAGAAAGACGGCCTGAAGGTGGCCAAGGACATCGCGGAAGGCAAATTCAAGCCGCCCGAGGAGCCGAAGGTACCGCCCATCGAGATTCCGAAGCTGCCCTGGGGCAAGTAGACGCCAATGCATACAGCAATACGCGCGGCCGTGGCGGTCGTGATCGTCCTGGCCGCGGCCCTGGGCGCGAACATGGAAGACAAGCCGACAAGTACGCGCATCGAGGTAGTCGCCCACCGGGGCGCCAGCAACGACGCGCCGGAAAACACCCTGGCCGCGTTTCGGCTCGCGCGTGAGCAGGGCGCTGACTGGTTCGAGCTCGACTGCCGGCAGTGCAAGGGCGGCGAAGTCGTGGTGATGCACGATGAAACCGTCGACCGCACCACCAACGGCAAAGGCAAAGTCGCCGAGCTCACGCTGGAGCAACTGCAGGCCCTGGACGCGGGCACTTGGAAGGACGCCGGGTACGCCGGCGAGCGCGTGCCCACACTGAAGGCCGCGCTGGAGTTGGCTGATGGCGACTGCGGCTGCTTCGTCGAGGTGAAGCCCCTCAACCAGGGCAACCTCAAGGACCTGCTGGAGCGCATCGCCGCAGGCAAGCTCAGCCGCGATGAAGACATTGACCGCGAGTTTTTAGCCGCGGTGGCTGACAGCCCTGACGCAGCGCTGGCGCGGGCCGTGATCGCCGATATCCGCGCGGCCGGCAAACAGAAGTTCGTGGTGCTGCAGTCTTTCTCGCCGGTGGTATGCGGCGTGACAGCGATCGAAGCGCCGGAGCTGAAAGTCGAGTTATTGGGCGGCGGCAAGACGGCAGGCGATTGGGAGGGCTATTACCGCTGGCTGTTCCTGTTCGAGTTCAACGGCCTGAACACCAGCGCTGCGGCGCTTACCGAAGGGCGGTTGGACGTGATCCAGAGCGGCGGCAAGTCCTGCGCGGTGTACACGGTGGATGACAAGACGGAAATGCAGCGCCTGGCCGAGTGGGGCGTCAACCGAATCATCACCAACAAGCCCGCCCTGTGCCTCGAAGAGCTGGCAAAGCTGGGCAAGCGTTAGAGCCCCGGCCGAAAGGCCGGGGTCAGGCGCGCGTCTGCGCGCCTGAACATCCCTGTGAATCTGGCGGAAGGTAGAGGAATCGAACCCCCGTCTGTTACGACGGCCCGGTTTTCGGGACCGGTTGCCCGCCTTCGGGCGCTACCCTCCGTGAGCGCAATGGCGCTGCAGTGGTACCGGGAGCGGGATTCGAACCATTGGCTGGTCCAGAAGTATACTTCTGGGCCGGCCAATCATCGCGAAGCGATCTACCACGGATCTCAACCGTGTGCCTCCTGCCCCATTGGGCTACCCCGGTGTGAAGGCGCCGCTTGCGCGTCGCCGGTTAATCTCTTTGCGCAGCTGATCATCTGGCTTGCCAGACGAAGCCTTGGCGAAGTCTGGTGAGCGTTGATGGAGTCGAACCATTCGCCGTCCGCCCGCATTCTTGTCGGCAGCGGTTTTACGGACCGCCTGCGGGAACAACGCTCGATTTGGCCCGCCGGCCGTAGCTGGCGGACATGCATGAGTCCGCCTTCGCCAAGGCTTCGGCGGACAGCCTCCGCGCCTTCACTGGCGTGAAGGCGCGGAGGCTGGTAGCTCCGGTGGGATTCGAACCCACACTGTCCTGATTCTGAATCAGGCGACTCCTCCCTTGTTGGTCTACGGAGCTTTGAGTTTTGCGGAGGCGCGCGCGACCGCGCCCCCTGAACGCACCAGTTGTCAAAGAAAAAGGCCCGCTGCCGTGGGGCAGCGGGCCTGTGAACTCGTGCAGCCGCGACTACCCCGTACCATCACCTCCACCCAGGCCGAGGCCCGAGCCGGTCAGTGTGAGATACAGGGTCCACGTCTTCATTGTTCTGCTCCTGACTTGACTTTACACGTCAAGACTTGACTTGTCAATACTGTAACGTCGCTCCCGTGTCCCAGGTTTCGTTTTTCTGTCGCCCCTGCGGGGCTTGGGGGCGCCGTCACGAGAAACCCCGGGCTTACGCCCGGGGCTAAGTGCTTGCGCCCCTGCGGGGCTCACTTCGGACAGCCCTTCCGGGCCTGTTCACATTCAAGAATGCATACTCCAAAATCCCCGATCCTGAACCCTGCATCCTGAATCGTGCATCCACAGTCCAGAACCCTGAATCCACAAACCTGAATCCCCTACACGTACTCTTCACTGGGCTCGTCGCTGGCTTCTTCGGCCCCGGTCTTGCCGGTCGCGCGTTCCTTGTCGGCCTTCTCTTCTTCCTCGCGCTCGGCCTTGATGCGCTCGTAGCGCTCCTCGGCTTCCTTCACCTTCTGCTCGTCGCGCTTGAGCGTGCCCGCCTCGATCGCCTCGCGCGCCTTGGTCGGGTTGTAGGTGTTTTTGCAGTCCGGGTAGCCGCTGCAGCCGATGAACGGCCGTCCACGGAAGAACTTCACGTTCATGGGCTTGCCGCACTGGTCGCAGGTCAGGCCCGCGAACTCGGCCTCGGTCTTCAGCTGGCGCAGCGATTTCTCGCTCTCCAGGCTGCGCGTGCCGCGGCAGGCCGGGAAGGTGCTGCAGCCCAGGAACGGCCCGCGGCGGCTCATGCGCACCACCATTTCCTTGCCGCACTCCGGGCACTCCAGATCTTCCTTCTTCACCCGCAGGATCTTGCCGTCGCGGTTGAGCGGCACCGTGCCCTTGCACTCAGGGAATTTGGTGCAGCCGTAGAATTTTCCGAAGCGGCTCCAGCGTTCCATCATCTCGCTGCCGCAGATCGGGCAGGGCAGGGGCTTGCCCTCTTCATCCAGCGCGAGCTTGCCCTTCACCTTCTCGATCTTCTGCTCGGCCTCAGCCAGCTCTTCGGCGAAGATGGCGTAGAAGTTGCGCAGCACCTCGACCCACTCCAGCTCGCCGTCTTCGATCTTGTCGAGCTGCGCCTCCATTTTGCTGGTGAAGTCGGTCTGCATGATGCGCTGGAAGTTGCCCACCAGCATGTCGTTCACCAGCATGCCCAGCTCGGTGGCGAACAGCCGACGCTTGTCGCTGCGCACGTAGAAACGGTCCTGGATCGTGCCGATGATGCTGGCGTAGGTGCTGGGCCGGCCGATGCCCTCCTTTTCCAGCGTCTTGACCAGGCTGGCTTCCGTGTAGCGCGGCGGCGGCTGGGTGAAGTGCTGGTCGGGCTGCACGCGGTGGTCGGTCAGCCTTTCGCCCTCTTCCAGCTTGGGCATCAGCTGCTCGTCCTTGTCCAACTTCACGCCGGTGATGCGCGCGTGGCCGTCGAACAGCAGGCGCTTGCCGCTGGTACGGAACAGCGCGTCGCCGGCCGTGATGTCGATGGTGGTGACCTCGTAGACGGCCGGGTTCATCTGGCAGGCCACGAAGCGCTCCCAGATCAGGGTGTAGAGCCGCAGCTGGTCGCGGTCCAGGAAGCGCGCCACGGCGTCGGGTGTGCGGGCCACGCTGGTCGGGCGGATCGCCTCGTGGGCGGCCTGGGCGCGCTTGCTGCTCTTGAAGAAGTTGCCCTTCTCGGGCAGGTAGCGCTCGCCGAACTCGCGCTGGATCATTTCGCGCGCGTCGCTGACGGCGAAATCGGACAGGTGGAAGCTGTCCGTGCGCATGTAAGTGATCAAGCCGGTGGGGCCGTCTTCGCCGATCTCGATGCCTTCATACAGCCGCTGCGCGAGCTGCATGGTCTTACGCGCCCCGAAGCCCAGGCGCGTGCTGGCCGCCTGTTGCAGGGTGCTGGTGATGAAGGGCGGGCGCGGGCGGTCGCGGCGTTCCTTCTTTTCGATCTTGCTGACCGCGAAGGGCTTGCCGCTGATGTCCGCCAGCAGGGCGTCCACGTCGGCCTGGCTGGCCAATGCCGGCTTCTCGCCCTTGTACTGCTTGAGGTCGGCGTGGAACACGCCCTCGGGCAGCCGGGGCTTTTCGACCGGCGCTGCGATCTCGGGCTCGGCGGAATCGTCTTCCTCTTCAGATTCGCCCTCGGGCTTCTCGGTGGCTTCCTCCTCGCGGCTGACGCCGTGGTAGGCGGCCAGGAATTTCGCCAGTGCCTCCTGGCCCTGTTCATCGAGCCGCTGCTTGCCGAGGAAGGCCGTTACGGTCCAGTATTCCTCGGGCGTAAAGGCCATGATCTCGCGTTCGCGCTCGACAATCAGGCGCAGGGCCACGCTCTGCACGCGCCCGGCGCTGAGGCCGCGGAACACTTTCTTCCAGAGCAGCGGGCTGAGCTTATAGCCCACCAGGCGGTCCAGCATGCGGCGGGCCTGCTGGGCATTGACCAGGTTTTCCGCGATTTCACGCGGGTGCTCGAAAGCGTGCTGGATGGCCTTCTTTGTGATTTCATTGAACGTCACGCGCTTGGCGCGCTCGTCGTCTAGGCCCAGGGCCTCTTTCAGGTGCCAGGCGATGGCTTCGCCCTCGCGGTCAGGGTCGGGCGCGAGGTAGACGGTCTTGGCTTTGTCGGCCGCGGACTTGAGTTCCTTGATGATGTCCTTCTTGCCGCGGATCGTGAGGTACTGGGGCTCGAAGTCCTTGTCGACGTCGATGCCGAGTTTCGACTTGGGCAGGTCGCGCACGTGGCCGACGCTGGCCTTCACGATGTAGCCATCGCCGAGGTAGCGGTTGATGGTCTTGGCCTTGGCCGGCGACTCCACGATCACCAGCGGCTTGCCGCGCCGCGCGCCGGACTTGGCGCCGGCCTTCTTCTTGCGCTTGGCCTTGGACGCCTTGCCGGCGGCCTTCTTTGCAGGCTTTTTAGCGGCCTTCTTCGCAGGCTTCTTCCCGGCCTTCTCGGCCGATTCCTGCGCAGCGCCTTCCTCTTTAATGTTCTCGGGCTGGTTCATGGGCGGGGGATGATAAGCACCATCTTAAAGAACTGTCAAACGGGCTTATTCCTTCGCCTGTTCCCCGGATGGCTCGGAACCCGCTTCATTTGCGGCTTTGCGGGCGTTGAAAAATGCCTCCAGGATCAGCTTGGCGGCCACCGCGTGCACGCGCTGTTTGCGCTCGGAGGGTTTCAGGCCGCCCTCGATCAGCATGCCCTCGGCCTCCCAGCTGCTGAGCCGCTCGTCGGCGTACTCCACGGGCAGTTTGCTGTGCGCGGCCAGGCGCGCTCCGAACTCGCGGCAGAGCTTGGCGGCCTTGCCTTCGCTGCCGTCCATGTTGACGGGCAGGCCCACCACGAAGCCGGCGGCCTCTTCGCTGGCGGCCAGCTTTTTCAGCGCGGAGAGCAGCTTCTCGTCGGGCTTGGCGTCCAGCACCTTGAGCGGCATGGCAATGGCCTCATCGCCGACAGCCACGCCGACGTACTTGCTGCCAAAGTCCACTCCCAGCCAACGCGCCATTCGCCTCTCGCCACCAACTGCGGGTTAACCACGAAGGGCCACGAAGGACCACGGAGAACTGCCAGACTCACAAGCTACTTCGCGGTCCTTTGCGGCTCTTCGCGGTTCCAGTTCGCTTTTCATTGCGGAATCTTTTTCACTTCTTGGCCGTGGCCGCGTTTCAGGACCAGCACCTTGCCTTCGCTGATCACTACCAGCAGGTTCGACTCCCCCACCACCGCCACCTGAGCGGCTTCGCCGGCGGCGTAATTGTTCTGCCCTGCCACGCTGATGGCCTGCTCGGGCGTGCGGCCGGATTTTTCCAGCCTGTCCAGCAGAGCGTCCCAGGTGCCTACGTCGTCGAACTCGGCCTGCAGGGCCGCCACGCGCAGGTTGCCGGCCTTCTCGATCAGGCCGAAGTCGATGCTGATGCTCTGTAAATCGGCATAGTCCTGTTCGCTGACGGCCTTGGGCTCGGCCGGTTTCAGGCGGCTGCTGTGCTGGGGCAGGTGCTGGTGCAACTCTCGCTCGTAGGTGGGCAGCGCGAACAGGAAACAGCCGATGTTCCACAGGCAGCCCTGTCCGATCATCGCTGCGGCCTGCGCTTCACCCGGCTTCTCCTTGAAGCCTCGCACCTTGTGCACGCCGTCGCCGAGCAGCTCGCCGGGCTGGATGTAGCCGAAGCCCGGATGCGCCCATGCCGGCTTCACGCCGAACACGTGAATCGCTTCACGGTAGCCGTCCCGCGCGCGCGCGGCCTTCACGCCGTTGCCCAGTGCGTCCGCGGGCTCAAGCAGCGTGTCGGCCGGCAGCACCAGCACGTCGGCCTGCGGGTCCAGCGCGTGCACGCGCTTGCAGCCGAGGGTGACGGCCGCGGCGGTGTCGCGGCGGGCGGGCTCAACGCACAGGTTGGCGGCCTCGAGTTCGGGCAGGGCCTCGCGCACCAGGTGGGCCTGCGCGCCGGATGTAACCACCAGGATGCGGGCGGCCTCGGTGCACAGGCGGGCGCGTTGCCAGGCCAGTTCCAGCAATGTGGAGTCACCGTCCGGCTTCAGCAGGTACTTTGGGTGCGCGTCGCCTGACAGAGGCCAGAAGCGCGAAGAAGCGCCGCCCGCAAGAATGATGGCGTACAGGTTGGCCATGGGCTCAATTCAAAATTCAAAATGCGAAATTCAAAATGGGGCTTCAGGCCGTCCAACGCCGTTTTTTTACTCCAACTCCGCCAGCACGGCTTCGCCCATTTCTTTGCAGCCTACTACTTTGACGCCTTCGCCCCGGGCTATGTCGGCCGTGCGCAGGCCTTTCTCGAGCGCCTTGGCCACCGCGTTGTCGATTGCCTCGCCAATATCGGGGCGCTTGGCCGCGTGTGTGAACATCATGCCGGCCGTGAGGATCATGGCCAGCGGGTTGGCCTTGCCGGTGCCGGTGATGTCCGGGGCGCTGCCGTGCACGGGCTCGAACAGCGGCACGCCCTTGCCGAGGCTGGCGCTGGGCAGCATGCCGAGGCTGCCGGTCAGCTGCGCGCCGATGTCGCTGAGGATGTCGCCGAACATGTTACCGGCCACGATCACGTCGAAATCCTTGGGCCGGCTGACCAGCTGCATGCAGCAGTTGTCGATGAAGATGTGCTTCAGCTCGACCTCGCTGTAGCTGCTGTCGTGCAGCTTCTGGATGGTCTCGCGCCACAGCTGCATCACCTCAAGGGCGTTGGCCTTGTCGGCGCTGTGCACGCGCTTGCGGCGCAGCTGCGCGGCCTCGAAGGCCACCTTGCCGATGCGCTCGACTTCCCAGGCGTGGTACTTCATGGTGTTCACGCCGTAACGGCCTTGCGCGTCTTCGAAGTAGCCGCGCGGCTCGCTGAAATACAGGCCGCCGGTCAGCTCGCGCACGATCAGGATGTCCGTGCCCTCGATCAGCTCGCGCTTCAGGGGGCTGGCTGCAATCAGCGCCGGCACGGGCTTTACCGGGCGCAGGTTGGCGTACAGGTCGAAGGTCTTGCGCAGCGTCAGCTTGGCGCGTTCCGGCCGCTCGCTGGGCGGCGCGTTGTCCCAGCGCGGGTCGCCGAAGGGCCCGCACAGGATCGCGTCCGACTGCTGGCACAGCTTCAGGGTGTGGTCGGGCAGGGGCGGCAGGCCCTGGTCCACGGCGGCAGCCGCAGCGGGCGCGCTGTCGTGCTTGAGGGTCAGGCCGAACTTCTTCGCGGCCGCCTGCATCACCGCCACAGCGGCTTCGGTGATTTCGGGGCCGATCCCGTCACCCGGGATGACTGCAACCTTCAACTCGGTCATGGCTGCCTTTTTCGTTCGTGGCTGTTCTCCTGCCCAGCCGTCAAAATCACTTCCATCGAGGCGGGCATCCCCCAGCTCGACCCTGGGGTCCACTTTGCGCTGCATCGCCACGGCGTTGCCCTCGGAACCAGGCGGTGAACTTAGCACCGGCCACAAAGGCCGCAACCGCAATAGACAGCGGGAAGTCACGCCGCACTGCCGACGTTACAATGGCGACGACAGGGGTGTGACGTGTTCAACATTGTGGGAATCCTGCTTGCACTGATGCTCGCCCAGTTGGGGCACGGCAGCGGCATGCTCGTGGGCTGGGAGAGCGTCGCCGCGGCGGTGGGCGCCACGCTGGCGGTGCTGGCATTCCACTACAGCGTAGCATCGCACCTGATTGAGCGTTTCCAGATGATCAAGCTGCGCCTGGCCGCCACGCCGCCGGACGCGCCGCCCGAGATCCGGCCGCAGCTTTACCGTGAACGGGAATTGCTGCTGCGCCGCCTGCCGCTGTTCCGGCTCGGCGTGGACGCGCTGATCATGGCGCTGTTCGCCATGGTCGTATTCGTGTTCGGCTGGTCCGACTTCGTGGCGAGGGTGTGGGGCGTCCCCCTTCACCTGGACCTGCTGCCGCAACTGCTGCCGTACTTCGCCATGCTGGCTGCGAGCTGGGTGGGCCAGTACCGCATCGAGCGCCGTGTGCGCGGCAGCGACTGGCGACCCTGGCGCTTCGTAGGCTTCCAGGCGCGGGCCAATCTGCTGACTGTCATGCCGATCGCTCTGATCTACGCGGCGTGGTGGGCGCTGCTGACCTTCGTGCCGATGCTGGAGGACCTGCGCTCTTCATTCGCCTTCCTCGAGATCGCGATGCAGATGGCGCTGGTGGTAGTGCTGTCGTTCTTCGTGCCGGTGGCCGTGCGCATGATCCTGCCCGGCGGGCCGCTTCCCGAAGGGCGCTTGCGCCGCAGGCTGGAAACCTACGCGCGCGACCACAAGCTGCGCGTCAGCCAGATCCTGGTGTGGCGCACAGGCTCGCGCATGTTCGCCACGGCGTTCGTGATCGGGCTTTTGCCGCCGTTCCGCTACGTGTTCATCACCGACGCGCTGCTGAAGCGGCTGAACGAGGACGAGCTGGTGGCGGTGTTCGCCCACGAGATGGGCCACGTGAAGCACCGGCACCTGTGGTGGCTGCTCGGGTTCATCGTGTCGTTCACCGTGGTGATGCTGGGCGTGATGCAGGGCCTGCACCTGCTTCTGCCCGGCCCGAATTACGAGTACCTGGGCATGGCGGCGCTGGTGCTGTACGCCTACTGGGTGTTCGGCTACGTCAGCCGCCGCTTCGAGCGCCAGGCCGATGACTTTGCTGCCCGCACCACCAGCCCTGAGCTGATCTCGCAGGTGTTCCTGAAGCTGGGCATGGACAACCCGGTCGCCATGGAGAAACGCGGCTGGCGGCACTTCTCTCTGTCGCAGCGGGTGCGTGAGATCATGCTGGCCAAGGCCCACCCGGAAGTGCAGAAAATCTTCCGTGCCGAGCTGTGGCGCGGCCTGGCGGCCGGCATCCTTGTCACTCTGCTGGCGTCCGTGCTGCTGGTGCAGCCGGTGCGCGAAGACGTCGTCAGCGGGCTGGCCACTTACAGCCTGACCGAGTTTGACCGCGCGCGCGTGAGCAACGTGGCGCCCTCGCGCCTGCAGGAGCTGCGCGAGCGCACCCTCAAACGCACCGAGGCAATGGGCCACCTGAACGAAGATTACCAGGTGATTTCGCTGTGGTACGCCGGCGTTGTGGAAGGCCTTTCCGGCCGAGACAGCGATTCACTGGACCAGCTGGCGGCACTGGTCAAGCAGCGCAGCACCGAGGCCGGTTCGCCCGCCGAGCGCGAGGCCATGGAGCGCGAGCTGCGAAACCTGGAAGCCACGCGTACCGCGATTGCGCGTGCGCGCATCAAGGGCACGTCGTTCTTCGACGAATACGACTACGAGCTGGTGCACCGCGGTCTGCGAACGCCTGATTAGCTCTACGCGGCGGCGTGCTCGCCCTCTTCGGGCCTTGCGGCTGCCTGCTTCACGAAGTTCTTGTGCAGGGGGATGCCTCCGCTGACCACGGCCTCATCGACCGTGTAACGGCGCGGCTCCTTGATGCCTGGCAGCTCAAACTGCGCCTCCAGCATGATCTTTTCCACGATGCCGCGCAGGCCGCGAGCGCCGCTCTTGCGTTTGATGGCCTGGCGCGCGATGGCAACCAGCCCTTCGCGGGTGAACAGCAGCTCCTGGTTCTGCATGCGGAACAGCTTCTGGAACTGCTTGGTGATCGCGTTGCGGGGCTCTGTCAGCACGTTGATCAGGGCCGCTTCGTCGAGCTCGTCCAGCGAGCTGATCACCGGCAGGCGCCCGACGAATTCGGGGATCATGCCGTACTTCACCAGGTCTTCGGGCTCGACCTGCGCGCGCAACAGGTTGCGTTCGCCTACTTCCTGCAGATCAATGGGACCGCCGGATGCCACGGTTTCGCGTTTGGCCGCGATGCGCATGGTGGTGCCGCCCAGCCGCGACTTGATCATGTCCTCGATGCCGACAAAGGCGCCGCCCACGATGAACAGCACGTTCTCGGTGTTGAACTGGATGTAGGGCTGCTCCGGGTGTTTACGGCCGCCCTGGGGCGGCACGTTGGCGACGGTGCCCTCCAGCATCTTCAGCAGGCTCTGCTGTACTCCCTGGCCGCTGACGTCGCGGGTGATGCTGACGTTGTTGCTGGTGCTGTGGATCTTGTCGATCTCGTCCACGAAGATGATGCCCATTTCCGCGCGCGGCACGTCGAAGTCGGCGGCCTGCAGCAGCTTGAGCAGCAGGTTCTCGACGTCTTCGCCCACGTAGCCGGCCTCGGTGAGCGTGGTGGCGTCGCCGATGGCGAACGGCACGTGCAGGATGTCGGCCAGGGTGCGGGCAAGCAGCGTCTTGCCGCTGCCGGTGGGCCCGAGCAGCAGGATGTTGGATTTCTCGAGTTCGACGCCGTCGTCGTCGTCGCGTTGCAGCAGGCGCTTGTAGTGGTTGTGGACGGCTACGGTCAGCACCTTCTTGGCGTGGTCCTGCCCCACCACGTGCTCATCGAGCATGGCCTTGAGCTCGGCGGGGGTGGGCAGCGTGTTGAGGGACAGGCCGTCGAGGCTGCCCTTGGCGTTGGTCTTTTCGGCGACCAGGATGCTGTTGCAGAGGGTGATGCACTCGTTGCAGATGTAGATGCCGGGCGGGCCGGCGATCAGGCTGTCCACCTGGCGCCGCGATTTGCCGCAGAAGCTGCAACGTTCCACGTCGCGTGCCCGTGTCGAATCGCCTGACTTGGCCATGCTTGCTCCCTGCTGTCGAACCGCGCGGCACTCACCGCGACCTGCATGTTAGCAAACCCTGCGACATCCGGGCCAGCCCGCGCAAGTCGCGCAGTCCTGACAGGATTATCGGCCGCCGGGTTGGTCACCGTTGAGCAATATTGGCCAGCAAGTGAGAACGGTAAGGGGATGGGTGCGTCAAGCGCCTCCACCCCCTGCTGAATGCCAGCCCCTGGCTGATCACGAGCGCGCGGTTGTTACGAACCGATGGCCGTCCAGCCGGTGACTTCAATCGGTTCGTCCGACAGCCCCCCCGCTTCCGGCAGCCCCTCAATGAAGGGCGTCGCACGGCGCAGAGGAGCGCGCAGCGCCGGACCGAAGCTGACCAGATCGTAGGCCATGCCATAGCTCAGCGGCGCCGAGTAACTTACCTGCACGGCCGTCAGTACAAGGGTTACACGGACGCTGGCGCAGTATGTCTCAATGTTGGTGAAGTTCACGACCAGGTCGCCGTAGCTGTTCGACGATATCGACGCCTCGATGTTCTCGTCATACAGGTCTTCGCCTGTGGCGGCATTGAGCAGATACAGCCTGGCGTTTTCGTCCGGATCGAACACCACACCCGAAACGCCTCGGAGAATCAGCTTACCGTTTTTGATCGCACCAGCTGACGCGGCTTCAATCACGATCGATTCAATGTAGCCTGAGTTTTCGTTCCCGCTCACCACCGCCGTCGTCGCGCCGATGACGACCGGGTCCTCGCTGCCCTCGATTTCCGCGGTCGCGTAGCCCCAACCGTATGCCGGAGCCCACGCCATCACCTGCCAGTTGTCGAGCAATGTGTCGCCGTTTGCGATCAGGCAGACTTCGGACTGCAGGTGGTGCACGGCGCTGCCGCCCACGGTGTAGCCGTGCTTGGAGTTTTCGTCGGCGTTTTCATCCAGCGTTACCTCGACGCCGCGGACGATGATGCCCAAGGGCGGCGTGGTGCCGGTGACGGCCAGCGCGAACGACAGGTCGCCACGCGCCGTCAGTTGCATGGAGTCCACCTCGACGCTTGCGCTCAGGTCGTTTCCGTGCCCGTCGAAAACGTAGATGTTCTCGCTGTCAGGCAGCGACGTAAAGCGGAACTCACCCACCGGGCAGAACCGCAACTCACCCGAATTGATCGGGTCATGGCACCAGAGAACCAGGTCCGGTGTTTCGAAGTCGCTTGAGTCCAGGCTCAACTGTTCTTGGGCGATGTCGAACACTGTTACCGGATTCTCTTCTTCGTCGATTGCCACCACCGCGTCACCGCCAAGTTCCAGTGCCACGACTTCTTCGCCACCTGCGTCGAGCCACTTGAAGTTGTATTCGACCCGTCCTACCGGTGACGTCTGGTCATCGGCGCCGTTATAGAGCGTAGTTTCAATCTCTACGTCCTGTTTCCAATCGATGTCACTGGGAAGATCGGCCCTGGAAGCCTGGTCCGGTCCGTCACCGCTCAGACCCACGGTGACGGGATTGGTCTGCCCCGCAGGTAGCGGGTCTTTGTGATACTTGATCCGGGTTATCTTGATGCGGAGGCCTTCGTTTTTTTTCTCCTTGAAAGCCACCTTTACCTTCTTGCGGTTTTTCCAGTGGGGTTTTGCTTCTGCGATCCCCTCATGGACTTTCGTCCAAGCATCTGACGACTCCTGACCTTCAGCATCCTTTCCCTTATCATCCTTTGCGTTGGCGGGAATCACAGCACAACACAAAAACAGGGCCAGCAGGCCGCCCAACAGAATCACCTTCTTCATCGTTTCCTCCAGTTGTCTATTCATTCTGGCTACCAGGGAAACTGATTTTACTCGATGTTTGGGGGGGGCAAGATCATTTTTGCATTGTTCCATTCTTTACCTGAAATACAACGTAACAAACTGCCGCGTCAGCGCGTGCCACTGCAAGGCGCATGCCGCGGTAAACCGCCGATCACTGCCATGGAATAGATAGATCCTCACCGCCGAAGCGCGGCGATGTCATCAGAGCCATACCGACTGTGCGCTACTTGCCGGGGGCGTGCTCGATCACGTCGTCGATCAGGCCGTACTCTTTGGACTCGGCGGCGGACAGGAAGTAGTCCTTGTCGGTGTCCTTTTCGACCTGCGCCAGCTTCTTGCCGGTGGCCTCAACGAGGATCTGGTTGAGGTACTTCTTGAGGCGCAGGATTTCCTTGGTCTGGATGCTGATGTCGCCGGCGGTACCGCCCGCGCCGCCCCAGGGCTGGTGTATCATCACCCGCGCGCTGGGAAGGGCGTGGCGCTTGCCTTTGGTGCCGGCGCTGAGCAGGATCGCGCCCATGCTGGCAGCCTGGCCGATGCAGACGGTGCTGATGTCGCACGACACGTACCGCATGGTGTCGTAGATCGCCAGCCCGGCGTTGACGTCGCCGCCGGGGCTGTTGATGAACATCTGGATGTCCTGGTTCTTGGCTTCCTTCTGCAGGAAAAGCAGCTGGGCGACGACCGCGTTGGCCATCAACTCATGGATCGGCCCCTGGATGAACACGATGCGGTCTTCAAGCAGGCGCGAGTAGATGTCGTAGCTGCGTTCGCCGCGGCTGGTCTTCTCGATCACGAATGGAAGCGGGTAACCCATGGGACACCTTCACTCTGGAATGTTCAGTTCACCTTGAAGGCGGCAGGAGGCAGGCGGCAGGAGGCGGGAACTGCAAAAGGCGTTTGCCTTTCCTGCCTCCTGTCTCCTGCTTCCTGCCTCCTGATTACACGTACTTCGCCTTCTGGCGCAGCAGCTTTAATACCTTTGAGGTCTTCAGTTCTTCCCGCATACCGGAAAGAGTTCCGTTCTGCTGGAACTGGGCGTACACCTCGTCGGGGGTGCGGCCCACCATTTCAGCCAGGCGGTTCATTTCGCGCTGGATTTCATCCTCGGTGACCACCAGCCGCTCCTTGCGGGCGATGGCGTCGGTCACGAAGGCGCGCTTCAGCATGCTCTTCACTTCGTCCACGCCCTTGTCGCGGTTGGCCTGCAGGAACTCGCGGATGCTCTCTTCCGCGGCGCCCTGCTGGTACATGCGGTAGGCCTGCTGCTGCACCAGCTCGGCGGCCTTGCGCTGGCTGAATTTTTCAGGCAGGTCCATGGTGGTCTTCTCGGCCACCTGAAGCAGGGCCTTCTCTTCCATGGCGCGGTCCAGTTCCGCTTCCTTGGCCGACATCAGCTGGCCCCGGATTTCTTCGCGCCAGGCGTCGATGCTCTCGAATCCGTTCTCCTTGGCGAGTTCCTCAAGAGCCGGGCCCTCGTAGGCCAGCACGTCCCCCACCTCGAGGTGGATGACGCCTTCCTTGCCGCGCAGGTCTTCGCGCCCGAAATCTTCGGGCAGCTTGGCCTTCATTTCCTTGGTGTCGCCGGTTTTCAGGCCGACCAGCTGCTCCTCGGCCTTGGCGGGCTTCAGGCCGGCGACCCAGCCGAAACCGACTTCCAGCAGGCCGCGGTCCTGCGAGAAGACCTGTTCGTCGCCAACGGTGACCTTCACGTTGGCGCGGATGAACTGGCCCTTTTCGCTGGCGCTTTCCACCGACTTCAGCTCGCCCTTGTTCATCTGCGCGCCGCGCAGCTGGGCGTGAATCTCGTGTTCTTCGACCTTCACGGCCGGGCGCTGCAGCTCCAGGCCCTTGTACTCGGGCAGCTCGAATTCGGGGTAGACCTCGGCCTCGAGCTTGAGCGTGACCGGGTTGCCGGTCTTGAGTTCGCCCACCTCGACCACCTCTACCTGCCCCAGCAGCTTGAGGGCGTGCTCGTCCACGGCCGTCTTGACGGCGTCGTCGGCCAGGGTCTGGCGCACGTCATCGGCGACTTCCTTGCCGAAGCGCTTCTCCAGCACGTTGCGCGGGGCCTTGCCCTTGCGGAAGCCGGGGAACTGCACCTGCTTGTTGATGTCACGGAAGCCTTCATTGAGCTTCGAGGTGACGACCTCGGCGGGAATTTCCGCCAGGATGATGCGTTTGCAACCGCCGGCATTTTCTACGGTAATCTGCATGTCTTGACCTTCCGAGCCATGAACCACGGGCCTGCCCGTGCCGCCCCCCGGGGGCGGGCGCGGGATACTAGCAACTTCCCCCCCTGCCACAAGCAAGCGGGGTGGTGCGCGAAACGCGTTTTGATTCTTTAATGCCAGTTGGTAGTGTCAGTCGCTCAAAGTCTGTAAGCACCCTGGAGCTGCCCGGATGGCGAAAGCCAAAGTCCGCATTGTCGACGGCATCGACGCCGGCATCGAAAAAGAGCTTCCCGACGAGGGCAGCGTGACCATCGGCAGGCGCAGCAGCTGCGACCTGGTGTTGCGCGTGGACTCCGTCTCGCGCGAGCACTGCCGTATCGAAAGGTCCGACGGCGCCTACTGGCTGCACGACAACGGCAGCAGCAACGGCACACTGCTCAACGGGTTGCGCATTGAAAAGGCCAAGCTGGTCCACGGCGACGTGATCACCCTCGACCGCGTCACGCTGGAGTACCTGGAAGAGGCCGACAGCGCACACACGCGCGAGATGATCCGCGAGTTCGTGGTCCAGAACCGGCCCGACGTGGACGGCACCTACACGGCCGAAAACAGCCTGATCGGCAAGACCCTCAAGCACTACAAGGTGCTGAGCGTGATCGGCGAAGGCGGCATGGCGCTGGTGTACAAGGCGCGCGACGAGCGCAACGGCGAAATCGTGGCCCTGAAGGTGCTGAAGCGCGGCGAAACCGTTGACCAGGAAAACCTGCAGCGCTTCCTGAAAGAGTTCAAGACGGGCAGCAAGCTGAACCACCCGAACATCATGCAGGTCTACGAGATCGGCGAGGTGGACGGCACCTACTTCATCTCGATGGAGCACATCAACGGCTCAAGCCTGCAGGAAATCCTGGACGAAAAGGGCCGGCTCAGCGCCGAGGGCACGCTCAAGATCGGCATCCAGGTGGCCAAGGCGCTCGAGTTCGCGTTCAGCCAGCGCATCATCCACCGCGACATCAAGCCCGAGAACATCCTGATCAGCCGCGAGGGCGAGGTGAAGATCACCGACCTCGGCCTGGCCAAGGAACTGAAGAAATACGTCAGCATCAACATCACCAAGACGGGCGAAGGCATCGGCACCCTGCACTACATGAGCCCCGAGCAGGTGGAGAACACCCGCGACGTGGACCACCGCGCGGACATCTACAGCCTGGGTGCCACCCTTTACGAGTGCCTGTGCGGCCAGCCGCCCTTCGATGAAGTCGGTGTCTGGAAGTTCGTTGAGGCCATCAACGAAAAACCGCCGCCAAACCTCAACGACCGCGTTCCCAACCTGCACCCTGAAATCTGGCCGGTGGTCGCCAAGGCGCTTGCCAAGCGACCCGAGGAACGCCAGCAGACCCCGACCGAAATGCGCGAAGAGCTTGAGCGACTGCTCACCGTCGTGAAGGCCGATCGCCAGAAGAAGGTGCCGTCCCAGGAGGTCTAGTGGCTCGACAGAATACAGGGCGTAAACGGGACGCGGTCCGCACCATGGGCTCGATCCTGCAGGCCGCCATCGCGGAGTTCGCGCTGCGCGGCCCGGCCGGCAGCCGCGTGGACGAATTTGCGGAGCGGGCCGGCGTG